>NZ_DAOTZQ010000010.1:0-59092 GCF_034434295.1 Chloroflexus sp. | reverse complement strand
ATCTGCTTTGCCAGCAGGTAGGCAGCGCTGTAGTTGTTTGCCGGCATTTGGAGCGGTACGCGCTCGGTTACGGCAATGCCGTGCTGTTCAATGCCGGTGATTTTGGCAGGATTGTTCGTTAGCAGGCGCACGCTTTTGATGCCAAGATCGGTCAGAATGGCAGCGGCGACGCGGTAATCGCGCATGTCGTCGGGGAGACCGAGGGCGCGATTGGCGTCAACAGTATCCAGTCCTTGTTGTTGGAGGGCGTAGGCGCGAATTTTGTTTACCAATCCGATTCCCCGCCCCTCTTGTCGTAAGTACAGGAGAACACCGCGCCCCGCCTGTTGAATAGCGGTGAGCGCCGCTGCCAGTTGTTCGCCACAATCGCAGCGGTGCGAACCGAAAATGTCGCCAGTCAAGCATTCGGAATGGAGACGAGTCAGAACCGGTTCCGGTGTGTGCAGCGGACCGCAGGTCAGTGCTATCTGTTCTTTCTGCTCTGCGTCGAGATAGACCACAATCTGAAAGTGACCGAAGCGGGTTGGCAAGTCTGCCATAGCAGCACGGGTGATGGGAAAGAACGTTGTCATATCTAAGCCTCTGAGTCTTCAACTGGATGCAATGAACCGGTGGTAACCGGCTTTGGTTGCATGAAGGTGAGTACCGTTATTAACCATGCGCCGAGCAACATAAGGCTTCCGGTGAGATATGGAGCGTCGGTGCCAAACTGGTCGAAGATGAAACCGAAGCTCAAGGGGCCAATAACAAGAGCAATGCTGATCATGGTCTGCATACCGCCGAGGGTGGCCCCCTGGCGACGATCACCGGCTCGGAGCGAGATCAGGCTCGTCAGGGCTGGAACTGCCAATCCCATGCCAGCCGCAAGCATGGCGGCAATAGGAAAGAGCCGCCAGCTTTCATCGTGCACCAGCCCCACGAGGGCAAAGCTGAGTGCCATCAAGCCCAGTCCACCACCGGCGAGGTACCTCTCACCGAGCAACGGTTGCAGTCTCCTGAGCAGGAATCCCTGGGTGATGACGGCGCACAGACCAACGAATACGAAGAGGACGGCATTTTGTTCTGGTCCCCAGCCAAAGCGGATCATGGTGAAGTAGGCGACGTTGTTCTGTAAACCGGCGAAGGCGATGTTGAGAAGAACAACTGCGCCAAGGAGCGGACGTATCTGTGGCAGGAGCAGAACGCTCGCGGCTGCTACGAAGGGGTTTGTCAGCCGAACCGGTTGGATGCGTCGCTGATTGGGTGGCAGGGTTTCAGGCAGGGCGATGGTTGCCCAAAGTGCATTGAGGAAGGCAATCGTGGCTGCTACCGCAGGTGGTAGTGCTAATCCATATTGACTCAGCAACCCGCCGATGGCCGAACCGCCGATCAGCCCCAGGCCGAAGGCTGCTCCTAGCAACCCAAATCCCTGGGTGCGCCGCTCTGCGGTGGTGGTATCGGCAATATAGGCCTGAGCTACCGGCATGCTCGATCCGGCTGCACCACCTAGCGCGATGGCCAGGATGACCAGCGGCAGTGAGCCGGCCAGCGCCAGACCGAGGTAGGCTACTGCTGAACCAAACAGGCAGATCAGCAAGACGGGTCGGCGTCCGATGCGGTCGGAGAGGGTGCCCAGGAGCGGTGCTGCCAGTAATTGCATTGCTGCATATAAAGAGCCAAGCAACCCGATCACTGTGGCGTCACTCACCCACGTTTTAACGATAAAAGGCAATAACGGCATGATCAAGCCGTACCCTAACATATCAACCAGGACAGAACCGGCGACGATGACGTGGTGTCGACTCACGGTGTTCTCCTTTGCGTGGCACGTGCTTGATAAATAGATTGCCGGGCAGTGTGTAGAACGGTTGCACGCATCTGATGGTTGGCCCTGCATGGAGCACTGAATTGAATACGGACCGGTGTGGTAACCAGGTGTGGCCATAACACCTGAAGAATGGCTGCCAGCCATCGGCGGTCATCTGGATTGCGATGCAGCAAGGTCAGCGGGTGATGCAGGGCTGCCGGTGCAAGGACATTACTGACAATCGCAGTCACGACCGGCACACCGCCGGCGATCCGGCCAAAGAGATCAAGACTGGACGACCAGTCTTCCAGGCTGTCACTGGCAGTGTCATCGTGAGCCGGATCGGGTTCAATTCGTCCGGCAGGAAACGTCAAAACAGTACCACCCTGCTGGAGATGACGTAAAGCAGTTCGCAGCGCATTCATCCGGTGTTGAGGGGTAGTGCCGATGGGGATGATTGCTGCTGCAGTATTGGGAAGTGTACGCAACAGCGGGCGGGCGATGGCGATGATCTTGAGATCATTCCGGTTGAGAGCTGTGATGAGTGCCGCAGCGTCCAGGAGGCCGGGATGGTTGGCAACAATGAGTAACGGTCCCTGGGCAGGTGGTTGTGGGCCGATGATGTCCAGACCAGGTGCAAAAAGTGAGCAGATCCAGGCGCAACCAGCCGGCAATCCAGCCTGACCAACCAGTGCATCGAATGTCAGTAACTGGCGAGCAAAGCGTAGGGCTGGTGGGCGGGCCAACACGGTAGCCAGCCCATATAACCATGGTGGCTTGCTGATACCAAAACCACGCAACATGTCGGCAGTATTGAGCCAGGTCAGGTCGGCCGTTGCGGACGATAAAGCATCGGCAGTGGCAATGCATTGTTCAACACGGACGGCATCCGTCTGCTGAGTCGTTGATAACACCATATTGAGCAAAGATGATCCTATCAGATGGTCGGTTGTAGCGCACCGGTCATCGGCCAACAATGCTACACGGCACCATATAGTATTTCCACTCGTATAGGTATCATACCACTATATCAGGCCAAAATCGCGTTACAATGAATATACACTCACTTTCTGCTAAAGGAGAACAGGTATGGTGACAGTCATTGTAAACGATGTCGAAATGACGGCCCGTCCCGGTGAACGCATTCTCGATATTGCACGTCGCAACAGTGCGCACATTGGTTTCGTCTGTGATGGCACCGGTTTTTGTCAAACCTGCAAAGTACGGGTGCTGTCAGGGGCTGAGTTTCTCAGCCCACCGAATGATCGCGAGAAGAACTGGCTGCCAGAAGCGCGTTTACAGGAAGGATGGCGTCTCGGTTGTCAGGCGTCAGTACGTGGCAGAGGGCCGATTGCAGTTATTACCAACGCCGAGGAATTACGGCGCCAGGCGTTTGCAGTTATCAACCCACCTGTCGGCTCCAGCGTGGCAACGAATGTCAGTGCGCTGATCACCAATCTGACACAACAGAATATTGACCAACTGGTCGGCTATCCGTGGAATATGTTGAACGCGATTGCGACGATTGGATTGGGCCGGATCATTAATCCCTGGCAATCGATGGAGCGTTTCAATCAGTGGTTGACCGATATTGGGAAAGTCGTAGAGCAGACCCTCAATTCGCCGGCACCGGCTCCGCCGAGTGACCCGCTGGCACGGGTGCGGGCAGCCGCCGCTGAGGTACGGCGGGCAAGCGAATAATTGATCTGGGAATTGATCTGGGTGGCGTTGTTGCTGGTTAACAGTGCCACCTGGAACGTTAGCTACTCACATCTCTTGATGTGTCAAAAGTCATGGTATGCTACTTATCAGCACAGTAATTTGATAAGGAGTTACCATGCAGCAAACACAGAACGAACCAAAAACAGCATTAGTCGTTGTTGCCCATCCTGACGACGCCGAATTTGGTTGTGGTGGCACGCTGGCAGCGTGGGCGGCGGAGGGTTGGGAGATTACTCTGGTGATCTGTACCGATGGCAGTGGTGGTGGCCCCGATGATGCCACCGATGTTGGTCCGGCGGCTCGACGACGGATCAGCGAGATACGCAAGGCTGAGCAGCAGGAAGCGGCGAAGGTGCTCGGCCTCAAAGAGGTGATCTTTCTCGATTACCCCGACGGTATGCTGCAACCGACGCTTGAGTTGCGGCGTGATATTGTGCGTCAGATCAGGCGTGTCCGGGCGCAGCGTGTCGTCTGTCAGTCGCCAGACCGGGTGTGGACACCGCAATATTCGATTCCGCGCTTTCATCCCGATCATCTGGCAGCCGCTAACGCGACTCTGGCGGCGGTCTATCCAGCAGCGCAAAACGGCTGGGATTTTCCCGAATTACTGGCCGAAGGCTATCCGCCGAGCAAGGTGCGTGAAGTCTATATTACCGGCGCACCGGTGTTAAACTTTGCGGTAGACATCAGCGCTACCATCGAGCAGAAACTGGCTGCGTTGCGTTGCCATGTCTCGCAGTTGGGCGCCGATCAGACCGAACTGGCCGAGCGGGTACGGCAGTGGGCTGCCGAGCGTGGACAAGAGTTTGGTTTACCACTGGCCGAGGCGTTTCATCGAGTCGAGAATTAAGCGCATGCATTTGACGCTAGCGCCAGACTCGGCTATACTACTTCTGGCGGGCCGGTAGCTCAGAGGTAGAGCACCTGACTTTTAATCAGAGGGTCGTGGGTTCGATCCCCACCCGGCTCACCAGTAAAGCCTGATGTCGTTATGACATCAGGCTTTTGTATTTTCGGGATGCCGTCAGAGTAACCAGTCAGTTTGGTTTCTTGCTCATCTGGATCAGAAGGTGAGAACCTGATACCCTTCTACAAGCAAATGCCGGATACTGGGATGGTCTTCATACTCACTCAACAGCTTGATCTGAGCGTGAATGAGTCGATCACGAACATGAAAAGCATTGGCGCAGAAACTGCACGCTCCGCTAATCCGGTCGGCGACGGCACGGTATAATTCGTGGCGGCGATGACCAGGATCACTCAATGTCGCCAAACCTTCTGTACCAGCTCCGTCGAAGATGATGATTACATCGTCTCCCGCTTCTTTCAACTCTTTAGCGGTTTCAAGGGCATTGACCAGTCGTCCCAACCCTTCGTGTGACTCTGTTCCGGCCAGTACCAGTATTGCTACTTTCATCGGAGCTTCCTTTGCTCTGTGTTCAAGAGTCCTCAATCAGTGTACAACGCGAATACAAGACTACTCTGGATGAGTGCTTACAGAATATTATTCAGGAGAGGCAGTTGATCTGTTTTATCAAGATTGATGTAAATTGCTCCCTCTCATGTTCAATGCAGTCGGTGAGTGAGAGCCTTGCCTCAAGGTATGCAACCCTGTAGGGCTAATTGAACAGAGTGGTTTCTCCCCCGTGTCTGATGCTGGCCCCGCATGAGCTTGTGGCTTGCCGGAGATCGCCTTAGCCCGACCGGGCAGCAGATTGAACTTCTCCTTGTGCTATTTGGTGGCACGGGGTAGTCTCTCTCGTGTTGACGAGGCCGCTGGTTGTGAGACGGGCTTGTTTGCAGTTGACCAGGCCGGTCGTGAAGCAATGTAGGGTTTCAACATAAATCTCAGATCACATCTCTCCTGAACAAGTTATCCCGAATGCTTACCCCAGGCCAAGCTTCTGGGCCAATTCCCGGTTGTCAGGTTCAACCAGCACACTCCCATCGGTAAATACGAGTGTCGGAATGCTTTGCCTGCCACCGTTGAGTTGCGCCATCGTACTGGCGGCTGCTGGATGTTGCTCGATGTCGATCCATGTGTATTGTACGCCATGCTGATCGAGGAAGCGCTTTGTGCGACGACAGTCGCCGCACCACATGGCACCGTAGATAGTCACGAGTGGTTGTGTCATTGTCGTGCTCCTTAGTACAAACTGCCTGGCAAGGGTCGGCCCAGCCACGCTGCCGGGCCGACCCTCTGTGATCCAATAGATGGGATCACTGCTATTGAAGATATACCTTGGAACAGAGAAAAACAGTGATCACAATTACAGTTTGTGACAGGTCATGCAAGTAGTTTCCTTTGGGGATCGAGAAATGGATCTGCCGTCGAACCCGCCATCGTACCGGATAGGCGGAGAGAGCTGCTGTGGCGGGTATTCTCGCGTGGTTTGTAAGTTGTCTTACAGTCAGCGGTCATTCCGTCGACTAGTATGTTATAACGTTGACAACGGAATACGGCCATCGCCAGGAGTGTTTTCATGGTTGAACAATTTGATGCTATCGTTGTTGGAGCTGGTCAGGCTGGAGGCCCGCTGGCCGGTGCGTTTGCGCGTTCGGGACGTCGTACTGTGCTGGTTGAAGCAGTGCATGTGGGTGGAACGTGTATCAATGAAGGGTGTACACCAACCAAAACAATGGTTGCGAGTGCTCGCGCAGCGTACCTTGCCCGGCGGGCGCCTGACTTTGGTGTGCAAACCGGTGCGATGAACGTTGATTTCAGCTTTATCCGTCAGAGAAAAGATGATATTGTGACAGCCTGGCGTATCGGTAGTGAACGTCACCTCCAGGCTGATGGCGTTGAATTACTCATGGGATTTGCGCAGTTCGTCGATCCGCAAACGGTAGTTGTGGCGTGTAATAATGGCGAAACCCGCTATCTGCAAGCGTCAACCATTGTTATCAATACCGGTGCCCGTCCTCGTATACCTGATTTGCCTGGTCTTGAGCATGTGCCGTTCCTTGACTCAACCTCAATTATGGAGCTTGAACATTTACCGGAACACCTGGTAATCCTCGGCGGTGGCTATATCGGGCTGGAGTTCGGGCAGATGTTTCGCCGGTTTGGGAGTCAGGTGACAATTGTACAGCGCGGTGAAAGGCTGTTAACTCGTGAGGATGCTGATGTTGCCGAAGCAGTAGCGACTATTTTGCGCGAAGATGGGATTACTCTCTTCTTAAATAGTTCGGCCCGGCAAGTAGAGCGTACAGGCGAGAATGGGATTCGTCTGACGGTGGAGACGCCTGAAGGTGAACGAGTGATCGATGGTTCCCATCTGCTGGTTGCGGTGGGAAGAATGCCGAATAGTGACCGGTTGAATCTGGCTGCTGCGGGTGTGACAACTGATCGGCAAGGGTATATCATCGTTGATGATCGCCTCGCTACCAATGTTCCCGGTATCTATGCGGTGGGAGATGTTGTCGGCGTACCGGCTTTCACACACGTCTCCTACGACGATTACCGTATCTTGAAGGCAAATCTTTTGGAGGGTGGTAATCGTACCAGGCGTAATCGTCTCGTTCCCTATACCGTCTTTATCGATCCACAATTGGGCAGAGTGGGACTGAGTGAGGAAGCTGCCCGCGCTGAAGGTCGTGACATTAACGTATTTACGCTGCCGATGAGTTCGGTCGCACGTGCTATTACGACGGGTGAAACCCGTGGCTTCATGAAGGCAGTTGTTGATGCTCATACTGATCAGATTCTTGGCTTCGCCATGCTTGGGGTTGATGGGGGCGAGATTATGAGTGCGGTGCAGTTGGCAATGCAGGGTGGATTGACGGCAACGGATCTGCACAATAGTATTTTTGCTCACCCAACCCTCGCCGAGTCGCTAAACAATCTCTTTGCTCGCTAGAAGCTGTGTTGTAGGTTGCTGCCTGTTGCGTAGGGATGGGCACGTTGCTGAACGGCCTCTCTTCAATACCCGCAATGTCGCCGCATCTCAGGTGTGTGGTGGACTGCTGCTGTGCTTAACTGCCAGACCTGTCCGCTTCACGCTCTCTTCTGGTGCTGTTACCGGATTGAACATTCAGAGCCTGGCAGATCTATCTAGCCATCAGATGATCACCACAGCGACATCACATGCGATGTCGCTATGGTTCATCTTACCTCCCCACCTGCTGTCGCTTTTGATCAATCCGTTGTTCGGCGGCGAGACGTTCCAGGTCGTATTCATTGTGATCAACAAAGCGCATCCCAGCCGCCAGGAAGGGATGGACGGCGCGAATCTCGCGAAACATGAGCTGTGCGATCTGGCGGTAGCTGGGGTGGCCTTGCCGGGCGCTGCGGAGTTCAATCAGGTGGTAGGCTTCACGCAGGTTGAGTTTGATCCGCCAGCGCACCCGGAATGCAAACGGTACCGCATACTGCGCTTCGTAAGGGAGCATGGTCTCAAGCGCCGTAACCAGCTCGGCAGCCTGTTCGAGAGCCGTCCGGTACCGGTCGGCCACCCCGATCTCCGCCAGTTCTGGTGGCGTGACATAGCCATGACGCACGGTGAAGCGCTGGCGTTCCTGGGTGAGGACGCGGTGGCGTTGTAGATCGCGATACGCACCGATGTCGGCCAGGATATCGAAGGTGTAGTACGGCTCCTCGAATGCCCGACCGGGACGATGGAAGCGGTTGGCCCGATCACCAACGGCGGTGTTGATCAGGGCGTGGCGAACCGCTTCCGGCATGGCTGCGATCAGCTCTTCGATAGCAGACAATGGGAGATCGAGATGGGGATAGAGGATTGCTGCGGCGAGTTTCCATTCGGCGTGCGGATCATAATCAACCAGCGTGACAGTCACCGACGTGGTGGAATCGGCTTCGGTCGGTATCTGGTGGGCCAGCGCTGCCAACTGTTCCCGTGTCGTCGCAAGATAGTCGGCATACGCCTGCCCACGCTCAGAGCGGGCACGCTTAACAAACGATGGAATGACCTGATCCAGTTCCGCCTGAATCATCTTGCTCAGCGCCTGCGCTTCGACAAACGGTGAGGCGGCCAGTTTGATGATCAGGTATTCAAAAGCCCGGCCATTGCCGAACAAGCCGACGTTGGTTTGGGTTGCCATCGGCAAAAGTCCGCGCAACAGATCAAGCGCTTTGGCCTGGATGGTATTGCGATATGCACGTGGGGTTGTTGCCTCGTCACGCGGGTACTGCTGTTGGAGCCAGGTCTGAACAGGTTCCAGCAGTTCGCTATAGGTCGTAAAGAGATGATCCATCACCGCGACATAGCGGTCGGCCAATGGCGATGCCATAATCGCCGGTTCACGCAGGTAGGGATAACCGTCCGGTCCTTTGCGATCAAAGCGAACGTAGCGGGTTGATTTCTCAAGTGGTGAGATACCGAGCCGGCTATCTTCAAGCAGTTTGGCGGCGATGTTGCTCACCCCCTCACACGCCAGATGTGCCCCGCCAAGTTCAGCCACCGAGTCGTCGCCGTACCCGATGAGCACCCGGTCGTAGAACGCCTCTGCCTGGCGGGTAGCGATCAGTTGTGTTGCCGGATTGTGATTCTGGGCTGATACCATGGCGGAAAAGCCAGATTCTGGTTCGTTGATAAACTCGTCGAGCAGGAGCCGCCGTAGACTTTTGCTGCTGCGACTGTAGCGGGCAAAGAGAGCACCTTTCACCACTTCCGGTAGGTTGCGCAGACAGAAGATAGGACGATCCACATTGGTCACAAACGGCTGAAGCAGCTCGATTTCCTGATCGGTAAACGTTTCAGGCTGTTGGGTCTCCATGCGTTTTCCTCTGACACTCGGCGTGCTTATATCATTATGCCGGTGAGTGTGTACCGGTCATAAATCATTGAACGCAGGTCAACGCCGGCATTGTACCATTTTCATCACAGGCTGTTGACTTTAGGGCATTTGCCCAGGGTGCAGATCAGATAGCGGAATTGACTACGTCTACCCTGACCAATGTCAGATAGGCGCAGATGGCGTTCACGCTGCAACCTTCATAACAGTCGCTGCCGGGCATGGTTGCAATCGGTACAGGTAGGGGGAACTGTTCATAATCCTGGTTATTGGTATATGTTACCATAGTAACAGGCGAGGAGATTGTGCACGAGGAATAGCATGACAACCGTTTACCTGATCCGTCACGGGGAAACCGATTGGAATATGCAGGGACGCTGGCAGGGACACGCTGATGTTCCGCTGAATGAGATTGGTTATCAGCAGGCACGCTTGCTGGCACGGCGGCTGGCCAATGAAGGGGTGCCGTTTAGCGCTATTTACAGTAGTGATCTGGCCAGAGCGTATCAGACAGCGTGGGAGATAGGCGCAGTCTTGCGCGTACCGGTGCAGCTCTTGCCGGCATTGCGCGAAATTGATGTTGGAGCCTGGAGCGGTTTAACGACGGCAGAGGTGCGCACCCGCTTTGCTGATGATTGGGAACAGATGATCCAGGGTCACGATATTCCGCGTGGTGGCGGGGAAACGGTGGCCGCAGTCCGCCAGCGGGTCGTTACAGCCGTTGAGGCAATGGTGGCGCAGCACCGTGGGCAGACGCTAGCATTCGTGACGCACGGTGGTTGTATTCGGGTCTTGCTTGCTCACGCCGAAACTTTTGATGGTGTTGGCTTTGGCCGCTACGACCATATTGGTAACACATCCATCACCATCCTGGAAATCGGCTATAAACACTGGCGGGTGAAGACGGTCAATGATATGCGCCATTTAGAGGCAGCGCATAAGGCTGAACTGATTTCGGCACCACCCGACGATGCTGAGTTACCCGATACAGCGCAATGAACACGACACCCTCATGGCGTGAGCCGTATCTGGTGATTACACCAGAAGGTGTGCAGGTCGTCTACACGGCTGCTGGATTGGCAAGCCGTAGTCTGGCAGCACTCGTGGATTATGTCATCATCATAACGTTGCTAGCGACCGTTTTGGCTGCGGCCGCTATAGATGAAGGCACGAGTAGCGCGAACCAGGATGTGATCCTGGCCCTGCTGGCAATTCTGGTGTTTGTTGTGAATTGGGGGTACTTCGTCTTCTTTGAATGGATCTGGAACGGTCAGACACCAGGGAAGCGGTTACTACGGCTGCGCGTCTTGCGAGAGGGTGGGCGTCCGGTTGACATTGGTGCCATCGTGGTGCGGAATTTGATGCGGGCGATTGATTTTCTCCCTTTCCTCTACGGGATTGGTCTGGTAACGATGTTTGTTGATCGCTATCAGCGGCGGTTGGGTGATCTTACCGCCGGTACCGTTGTTGTTCACGAAGCGATGCCGTTGACGCTTGAGCGGGTGATGCAGCCGGTTATTGTCCAGGTACCACCGCGAGCGCCCGATGCCCCGCCCACCCCGCTTGTCCCGAATGTTGAACGATTGACTGCTGCCGATCTGGCCCTGTTGCTTGAATTTTTACAGCGGCGCGATGAGTTACAGGCCGAGGCGCGGAGCGATCTGGCTACTCATCTGGCGACTATTCTCCGGCAGCGGCTGGCTTTGCCACCGGGTTCTGGCGATCCAGAACGTTTTATTGAACATGTGCTGCGCGAGTACCACGTCGCTCAAGCCGTGATCTCACGCCAGGACGGATGATCAGGCGTCCAGATTTCAAGATTGGGCAGGCGCCGAAACCACATCTCCTGGCGGCGGATGAACGCATGCGTGTCGAAGCGCAGCCGCTCGATACAGGTCGGTAGATCGGCTTCGCCGGCGAAATATGGTCGAAACTGAATATAACCGAGACTCGACATAGCCGGCAGCGACCAGTCGTAGCCACGGGCCAACAGACCGGCAACTTCCTCGACCAGACCGGCAGCGATCATCCGTTCAATCCGCGCATCGGCACGGGCGTACAATTCGGCACGTGGCCGATGGAGCCAGATGGTGCGTGGGCGAAAAGGAGGCTCTTTTCGCTCTTGCAGACGCGAAATTGGTTCACCACTGACGAGATACACTTCCAGCGCTCGTACCACACGCCGAACATTCGTAGGGGGGATGCGTGATGCTGCTACCGGATCGACAGCGGCCAGGCGTGCATGAAGCACTGCCGGACCTTCACGTGCGGCAATGAGTTCAAGTTCGGTGCGCAGGTCAGGTTGTGGCGCTACACGTGGTATCTGCCAGCCTTCCAGGAAGGCTGCCAGGTATTGGCCGGTACCACCAACCAGAAGTGGGATGCGCCCTCGGCCACGAATGTCGGCGATTGCTGCCGTGGCCAGATCGCAAAACTCGGCCAGTGAAAACGGTTGATCGGGATCGCGAATGTCGATCAGGTGGTGCCGCGCCTGTGCTTGCTCGTCAGGCGACGGCTTGGCAGTACCAATGTCCATCCAGCGATAGATTTGCCGTGAGTCGGCAGATACAATCTCGCCGTTGATACGTTTGGCCCAGTCAATAGCCAGCTCTGTCTTACCGACAGCGGTTGGTCCGACGATGGCAATAAGCTCTTCCAAGCGTGTTCCTCATCTGACGCAATGATGTTATATTTCACCTCACCATCATATCATACAGGTATAACGCAGTGCGTTATTTATGTTCACGTCCGTTTCATTCTCATGCTACAATACCTGTGTAGCACCAAATAGGTGTGATTACAACGGAACGCATTTGCTGGTGCCGGGTTTTGTGGAATGCTTCGCCTGCCATGCTCTATCGAACATCCGCTGTTGACGAGAGATGTTAGAGGATATAATGAACAATCAACCGGTATGTCAGGACATCCCGACAACCATCACCACCCGTGATGGGCGCACATTGCGAGTGCGAAGCCTTGCTGCCAGCGATGCAGTGCTCCTCGAGCGCATGTTTTATCGCCTCTCCCCGGAGACGATCTACCGCCGCTTCTTCATTGCCGCCGAGCATGCTTCACCAGAACTGGTACACAAATCGGCGAAGCGGCTGGCAGCGATCAATCCGTGTCGTGAAGCGGCACTGATTGCGCTTGCCGATGAGCAAGGGTCAGAAGAGGCCATTGCCGTGGCCCGTTTTGCCCGTCTACCGCACAACCCAAAGCTTGCAGAAGCATCCATTCTGGTGCGTGATGATTATCAGGGAACAGGGGTTGGGCGTAAGTTGTTAGCATTACTTTTGGCCGAAGCACGGGCCGCCGGGCTTGAACGACTGATCTTTTTAACCCATGCCGATAATACCCCTATGATCCGGTTGGCGATGGGATTAGGTTTGCCCTTTCAGGGCCGGCATGCAGATGGCCTGTACGAAATACATGTACTGCTACAGCCACAAAGTGCCACAGAGTTTGAGTTTGTCAAAAATAAATAGGAGAGTGCTATGGCTGTCAAACCTGGCTGGAGTCTACTGCCGATGGCGCTGGCTGGCGCCTTCGGTTTGTTAGGAGGTATCACTGCATACTACGTAAGCCTTCGCGTCAGTCCGCCGCCGCGCCGAACCTACCTTGATAGCTATACCTTTACCCCGTGGGAGCTTGAGGTTCCTTACGAAACTGTTGAATTTCGCAGTAGTGATGGCTTGCGTCTGGTTGGCTGGTGGTTGCCGCGTCCCGAGACAAATGCCGTGATCGTTGGTAGTCATGGCCACGCTGGACGCAAAGATGAGTTGCTCGGCATTGGCAGCTATTGCTGGCGGGCCGGTTATAATGTCTTACTGTTCGACTATCGAGGGCGTGGTGAGTCTGATCCCTGGCCGCAAACGCTCGTTAGTCGTGAAGTTGATGATCTGCTGGCTGCGCTACAGTATGTGCGGCAGCGAATGCCAGAAGCAGCAATTGGCGTTATCGGCTATTCAATGGGTGCCGCTGTCGGCATTCTGGCGACGGCACGCGATCAATCGGTGAGAGCACTGGTCGCCGATAGCTCGTTTACCACTGGTGATGATGTGGTTGCCGATGCGGTCGAAAAGGTGCTGCGCGTGCCTCTCCGCCCGCTGGTGCGCCTGGCCGACACGATTGTTGCCCGTCGCCACGGCTATCGTTTCAGTCAGGCTCGCCCAATTGACGCGATTGGACAGATCGCCCCTCGTCCAGTCTTCCTGATCCACGGTGTTGATGACTCGCTTGTCCCGGTCAGCCATGTTCGTCAGTTGTATGCGGCAGCTCGTGAACCACGGCTGGTGTGGGAAATACCCGGAGCTGAACACTGTGGCGGTTATTTTGTTGATCGGGTTGGCTACTGTCGGCGCGTGGTCGAATTTTTCGACCAGTATCTGCGCAGTGTTGAGGCGTAGTTCCCATGCGGTTTGATATTTTGACCCTCTTCCCGGCCATGTTTCAGGGGCCATTGACCGAGAGTAT
Organism: Chloroflexus sp.; assembly: GCF_034434295.1. GTDB lineage: Bacteria > Chloroflexota > Chloroflexia > Chloroflexales > Chloroflexaceae > Chloroflexus. The sequence continues at coordinate 45,357 of NZ_DAOTZQ010000010.1, read as the reverse complement.
TCTCAAGCGTGCCCAACAGGCCGGGCGGATTGAGATTCACTTGCACGATATTCGGCAATGGACGACGGATCGCCATCGAACGGCTGATGATACGCCATACGGTGGTGGTGCCGGTATGGTAATGAAGGCAGAGCCGTTGGCGGCGGCGATTCGGGCAGTGCGGGCCGCTGATGACCGGCCTGGAGTGACTATTTTGCTGACCCCCGACGGTGAACTGCTCACGCAACAGATTGTGCGTGAACTGGCTACCTTGCCGCGGTTGCTCCTGGTGTGTGGGCACTATGAAGGGATCGATGAACGAGTACGCGAGACGCTGATTGATCGTGAGCTGAGTATTGGTGATTATGTGCTTACCGGTGGCGAATTGGCGGCAATGGTGGTTGTTGATACTGTGGCCCGGCTGGTGCCCGGTGTGATCGATAGCGAGTCGATTGTTGAGGAGAGTCACAGCGATTTTTTGCTCGAATATCCGCACTATACGCGCCCGGCAGTGTGGGAGGGGCGGGCAGTACCACCCGTGCTTCTATCTGGTCACCACGGTGAAATTGCCCGCTGGCGACGGGCCGAACGGTTACGGCGCACGCTGACCCGTCGTCCGGATCTGCTGGCACGGGCGGCGGCGGCTGGTGTGCTGACTAAAACCGATCTGGCGCTGCTGGCCGAGTTAGGCTGGCGTCCTGAAGCATCTGACGGCGCGTAATATCGAATGTGCCACAACAGTCTGTACAATGCAACAGGGATTAGGGCATAGGGAAGGGCAGGCCGAACGCCTGCCCCTCCTGTGGGTTCGGGGTGCAGTATCGCCGATGACGATTACCGACCCTCTCATCAGATCACGATGGCAGGGTGTCGGTGCGGTATTCGCGCCAGAGGCGTCGTAATTCATTGGCCGGATCACGCCAGAAGCGATCTGGATCAATCGGGAATGCCGGCAATCTCGCCGTTGCGGGCATCTGGCGAATCGCCTCGCGGAGTGCTTCCCATCCTGCCTTTGCCCGACCGTCTGCTGTCCACAGGCCCCAGGTGCGCGCTATCCAACTGCGGTCGAACGGGGGGATGTTCCACTGTGCCTCAGGTGGATCAACCATCCCGGCCAGCCAGACCGCGGCGGCCCCAGCGCGCGCCAGGGTGGTGAGAGATTCTTGCAACGCGGTTGCCGCAGCCTCTTCATCGGCAAGGAATGTGTGGGCCGGTTGAGCAAATACCTGGTCGGTCTGCCAGCCGGACAGGTTCGTGCGCGGTGCCGTCGGCCAGCCCAGATCGGCAACCACGACCTGCGCAGCTGCCGTATCGTTCACTTCCTCGGCGAGGAGACCGGCGACAACGGTATGCAGGAAGCAGGTAGCCGCGCCGTGAGCCGGTGGTCCGTCGCCAAGGGGTGGCCACGGCCCAACACTGACCACAACAGCACCACCGGCCATTGCAATGTCGTAAGGCCGCAGGCTCACTCTGCTACTGAGGGCTGCGGCATCGATATGTCCAAATAACCGCTCAGCGCCGTAAGAGCGGGCCTTTTCGGCCAGATCGGCCCACCACGCCGCCATATCACGATGGTCTGTCGGTGGACGTACACGCTCGAAACCGGCAGCCAGCAGCCAACCACTGATCGCCGGGTGGTCGGCAAAATTGCCGATTACCTCGCGCAACAAGTAGTGTTGGGCAGCCCGCATGTCTGGGTCGGTGTAGAGATCACGTACCGGCTCCTGACGGTAAAAGGAATTATCAAGAATCGTGAGGGTGGGTGCGCTCAACAAAGCACTTACCGCCTGCGTTGAGAGGGCCTGTGTCGGTATCCCCAATGCCCAATCGGGTAAATGCAGGGTCGGCCCCAGAGTGGCGCTCATGAGCGAGACGACAACCTGCATGTGATTCGCCTGAGCCAGATCAAGCCCGCGTTGGAAGCCATTGAGGGCTGTAACCGAGATACGCTGCGTTCCCGGCTGTACCTCGGCCCAGCGCAAGTCAAAGCGAACCTGCCGTAACCCAACGTCGTGCGCACGCTGTAAGAATTCACGCAATGCGCCGTGATCGTAACTCGACCAGCTCGCGGGCAGTGCCTGTGGTTGGGCCGGCATAGGTGGCCAAATCGTTATTCCGATGTCCATAGGCATTCACGATACTTCTATCCTACAGGCCATGATTGTCACGTGTGACAGAATTATCTGCTATGATGATGCGCATTGTCTACACTGCCCTATCTGGTAAGGGCAGGTACGGAATGAATATATATAGTATAACAATGTCGCACCAGATTGAAATCGTCGTACCGGCCGGTCTGGAGGAACTGGCATGTGTGGAAGTACAGCGTATAACCGGCTTACGTCTTGAACCGCTGACCGAACGTGGTGTCATCCGAGCGACGATGCACGGTGCGTTGCGGGCACTGTTCGATCTGCGATCTGTCATATCAGTCTTTGTTGTGCGCCGGTTTGCGATACCCCGTCCGCGGGCATTACTCGGTGATGAGCATTTTCGGGCAGTAGTCGCGATGCTTGAGATGGTGCGTCGCCTGCATCCGGCGGGAACGTTCCAGACCCTCTTTCTCAGTGCGGCCGGTGCCGATAGCAGTGTTCTGCAACGATTTAAGCAGATGATTGGCGAACGGCTTGGTCTGACGATTGGCACGGAAGACGGCGACATGCTGATCCGCTTACGCCCGAGCAGGGATCGCAGTGGCTGGGACGTGCTGGTCCGTCTCACGCCACGCCCTTTAGCGACACGCTCGTGGCGGGTGTGTAATCGCGAAGGGGCACTGAATGGGCCGGTCGCACACGCAATGGTAGTGCTGAGTAAGCCACACGCCGGAGATCGAGTGTTGAATGTCGGATGTGGTTCGGGGACGCTGCTGATCGAGCGCTTACTCATCACAACGGCAGCACAGGCGATTGGCTGTGATACCGATCCGACGGCACTGGCCTGTGCCTGGCGTAATCTGGGGGCTGCGGGTTTGAGTAAGCGGGTAGAGTTGTACGATTGGGATGCCTGTCAGTTGCCGCTCCCTTCGGCGAGTATTGACGTGGTGCTCGCCGATCTGCCGTTTGGTCACCTGGTTGGCTCGCACACAACTAATCTCACCCTCTACCCGGCACTGTTGGCCGAAGCGGCGCGGGTGACTCGTCCGGGCGGAAGAGCCGTGCTGATCAGCCACGAAGTGCGGTTGATGGAACGTTCGCTGGCTACGCTTCCGCAATGGCGTGTTGATCAACAACTGCGTGTCGATCTGGGTGGACTTTACCCGCGCATCTTTGTATTACGGCGTACCGGGTAATATCGAATCTGGTTTAATAGCCATGATGATCTGCTATCTACTGTCACCCAGACACGGTGGTTGTGAGCACTCCACCCCTGTGTGCGAACGCTGACATCCCTCTGGGAGCGCTGGGAGCGCGAGCTTCCAGCGCGTTCAAGGGGAGCGCGTGCCTCCGGCGCACTCAAGGGGAACTGGGAGGGCACGCCTCCAGCGCACTTATTACCTGGCCCAGCATGCGCTACTGACCCACACTGAACTGTCTACATTCGCTTTCAGCAAATTGGGCTACTGTAAAACATTCTCCTGCCCCCAGCGGGGGCGGGTTGGGGTGGGGGCGTGTCGCAGATTACTGCTGGGGGCAGCGCACGCACAACACCCTCGCCATCGGTCATCCTGACGCTGCCTCTGAGTGTGAATGCTATAGTACGCCGCGAGCACGTCAACCATGGATGTACGCTAGATGTACGCTGGTTGGCGGATGCATATCGCCACTCAGTGTACTACCCTGCACTCCCTCCGCCAGACTCAATTTGTGCTGCACGGACCTGTTCCAGACGTCGTCGTAGTGCATCAAATTGCACCTGAAGGGTATCAACCTCACGGCGTTCAAGCTCCATAATGCGCAAGAGATGCGCTTTCTGTTCCAGCTCAATCCGGTCGGTTGTGCGTGATAGTCGTTGTTCAAGCTCACGCAGCCAGCTATCGATGCGCTCAAGCCAGGCGGTCATTTGCCGCAGGTATTGCTCGTCAGTCTCCTGCAGGGTACTCATCCGCTCATCGGCCATCTGCCGCAGCTCTTCCAGGCGCTCCTGATTCATCAGGAAGCGTTCCATCGAAACGCGTTCAATCCGTTTAACTTCGGTAACCAGGTCAGGTATTTTTGCTGCCACCTCTTTGATTTGTGATGGTAGCATTTCGGCGAAGAGGTCGATGTGTTGACGAATCTCTTCCAGACGGTCGATGCGAGATCGTTGTTCTTCCACAGCCGGCCGCAAATCGGCAACAAACTGTTGTGACTCAACGGCCATACGACGCAAGGATTGCTTCTCAACCTGCAAATCATCACCGAAACGACGAACTTCCTGTATCACAGCAGCATCAGCTTCACGTAAGCGTTCGAGTTGTAACATCAATTGCCGCTGACGCTCGTCAAGCTCTTTGACCTGTGAAGAGAGGGTGGTAATCTGACGCTCAACCTGTTCAATTCGGCTCAACCAACCGGCCAGAAAATCGCGGTCCTGTTTGTGCGCCTCGGCAACCTGCCGAATTTGCGCTTGCATATCGCGAATGGGCCGCAGGCCATCTTCAATCTTGACCAGCGCGGCTGCCACTTCGCGACGCAGGGCGACAACATCACGGCGCACAATTTCATTGGCCTGAGCAACCTCATCGGTGTGGCGGTCGAAGAGACTCTGAATCTGGGCGATGGTGCCCTCATTTTTACGGATTTGTTCCATCGCCCACTGATACTTGTTGGTCTGATCCTTCAGCAAGCGCCGTAATTCGTCAATTTGGCCTTGCAGGTAGACGAGTTGCGATTGTTCTTGCGCTCGCAGACGCTCTTCTTCATAGCGCGCCGTCAGGTCTGAATTTGACATAACAACTCCTGATCGTGTGGTATTGCGTGCCAACGGTTTACCATCACTCTGGCATGCCAACCCGGTAGCTATACATTTGTCATTTGAGCAACGGCCATCGCTTCAGCCAGTTTTACTGCACCAACGTACAATGCCTTGCCGATAATTGCGCCTTCAACGCCGAGTTGGGCAAGCTGGCGCACGTGGTCAATGCTGGCAATACCACCGCTGGCGATGATCGCCGGGCCGTGCGGTGTGATCAATTCGCTCAAGGCTGCAAAGTTCGGTCCACTGAGTGCGCCATCACGACTGATGTCGGTGTAGATGATGCGTCGGGCGCCGAGGTTTGCCATCTGTTCAGCCAGCACGGTTGCTTTGACTGAAGAGGTTACTGTCCAGCCATCGGTAGCTACCAGGCCGTTGCGGGCATCGATCCCGATCACGATCTGCTCGCCGAAGCGGTCGAGTAAGCGGGCAACCAGGTCTGTTTCGGCAATAGCCGCCGTACCGATGATAACGCGCTCGACGCCGAGGGCTAATGCCGACTCAACATCCTGCTCTCGGCGCAAACCACCGCCTAACTGCACCGGAATCTGCACCGCCTGTGTGATAGCAAGAACGGCGTCGACATTCTGGGGGTGTCCGGCACGGGCACCGTCGAGATCGACCAGGTGCAGTCTGGTGGCGCCTTGCGCTTCCCAGCTTCGGGCCACCGCAACCGGATCGTCGGCGTAGACCGTCATCTGCGCGAAATCGCCTTGATACAAACGGACGCAGCGACCATCTTTTATATCAATTGCCGGAATAATCTCCATTGTCACACTCCTTTTGGCTGGACGGCCTCGCTCCAGCGCACGAAATTGGCCAGCAGGCGCAAGCCGTAGTCGCCACTCTTTTCGGGATGGAACTGCACAGCCGCCAGGTGGTCGCGAATAATGACGCTCGGGAAGGGGATGCCGTAGTCGGTGCGGGCCGCGATGATCGCTTCATCGGCAACCGCACAGTAATACGAATGCACGAAATAGACATCGGCCCCATCAGGAATATCGGCAAAGAGAGGATGGCTGCGGAATGTGGAGGTAATCTGAAGCTGGTTCCAGCCGATCTGCGGTATCTTACCGGCGTGATCGGGAAGACGGCGTACTGTGCCGGGGATGATATCGAGACACGAGTGGAGACCAAACTCTTCACTTTCACTCAGCAAGACCTGCATCCCGACGCAAATACCCAGAAACGGTGTACCGGCAGCGATCACTGCCGGTAAGACCTCTGCAATACCCAGGTGGCGCAGACTGGCCATGGTATCAGCGGTAGCGCCAACACCGGGGAGAACGACCGCTTGCGCAGAACGGATTACCTCTGGGTTATCGGTTACGGTGAGTGTAGCGCCGACCCGTTGCAGTGCCCGTACCACATTGGGCAGGTTGCCGGCACCGTAGTTAATCACTGCTATCATGCTTCTCCCTGATATGTTGTCTGCATCAGCAGAGGATGGTAGGTGTAGAGACTGGTGATGATATGTTCGATGGCCGGTTCGGGTGCATTCATCTTGCCCATGGGGTCAGAGCCGGCCGGCATCCCCAACAGCAGGCGGAGCGTTGTCACCACACCCGCTGCCAGCGCCGGCAGACTATACCCGCCTTCCAGCACGAAGCCGATCCGCCCGTCACACAACTCGTCGGCCCAATCGCACAGGTACTGCACGATACGGGCAAAGCCCTGGATCGAGAGCGCCATTGGCCCGATGGGATCGCTCCAGTGGGCATCAAAGCCGGCTGACACCAGGATGATCTCTGGTTGAAAACGGCGGAGTACTGGCCCGATGACGCGCTGAAACACCTGTTCGTAGCCATGATCGCCGGTTCCATAAGGCAACGGCACGTTGAGGGTGGTGCCGCCAGCAGTGCGCGGATCACCCATTTCGTGGAGACTGCCGGTGCCCGGGTAGAGCGGTGCAGCATGGATTGAGCAAAAGAGGACTCGCCCATCACGGTAGAAGATGTCCTGCGTACCATTGCCGTGATGAACATCGAAATCAACAATCGCGATGCGCCGGAGATGGTGGCGATCCAGCAACACCCGTGCAGCGACTGCAATATTATTGAAGAGGCAGAAACCCATCGAGCGTATATCGGTCGCATGGTGGCCCGGCGGCCGCACCAGCGCAAACGCATTGTGGCAGCGTCCACTTACCAGGGCTTCAGCCATACAAATCGTTGCGCCTGCTGCCAGCAGCGCAACGTCCCACGACTCGGCAGTGACGTAGGTGTCGCTATCGATCTGTCCACCGCCATAACTGGCTAACTGACGCACGCGATGAAGCATGCTGGAGCTATGGACAGCAAGCAATTCGGCTTCAGTGGCCGGACGAACGGGTAACTGAAGCAAACGCGGCCACAACCCATCGGCCTCAATTGCCCGTCGGATGGCGTGCAACCGCTCGGCCTGCTCAACGTGCCCGTGCCATGTGTGAAGATCAAAGCGCTGATCGGTCACAATTGCAGTGGTCATATCTGTACCTGTACCACCCTGGAGCGCAGCCTGATACTCTCGCTACGACAATTGCCTCCATTGTACCACGAGGCTGGTGGATAGCGGGAAGCGTATGTCGCCGTGGTATAATTCACTAGCAAATCTGTGCGGATTGGAGACAGTCTATGGCGTATCCGCTATTGGTGTTAGTTGATGGTCACGCTTTGGCATATCGGGCGTTTTTTGCGTTGCGCGAGAGTGGGTTACGTTCGTCCCATGGTGAGCCGACGTATGCTGTCTTTGGTTTTGCGCAAATTCTCCTGACTGCACTGGCTGAGTATCGTCCCGATTACGCCGCCGTTGCTTTCGATGTTGGGCGTACCTTTCGTGACGATCTTTACGCCGAATACAAAGCCGGGCGTGCCGAGACACCAGAAGAGTTTTATCCCCAGTTTGAGCGGATTAAGCAACTGGTACAGGCGCTCAATATCCCGATCTACACCGCCGAAGGGTACGAGGCCGATGATGTGATTGGGACGCTGGCCCGTCAGGCGACGGAACGCGGTGTTGATACCATTATTCTCACCGGCGATTCTGATGTGTTGCAACTGGTGAATGATCACGTGCGGGTGGCATTAGCCAATCCCTACGGCGGTAAGACAAGTGTCACGCTCTACGATCTGGAGCAGGTGCGTAAGCGGTACGATGGCCTTGAGCCAGATCAACTGGCCGATCTGCGCGGTCTGAAGGGCGACACCTCAGATAATATCCCTGGTGTGCGCGGGATTGGCGAGAAGGGGGCGATTGCTTTACTCAAGCAGTTTGGTTCGCTCGAAAAATTGCTCGATCAGGTTGATGCTGCGCCGAAGCGTTACCAGACATTACTCCGCGAGCAGGCCGAGGCGGCACGTTTCTCGCGCCAATTGGCGACGATTGTCACCGATGTGCCGGTACAGCTCGATCTGGAAGCTGCCCGAATCGGCGTCTATGACCGTTCGGCAGTGATGGCCCTCTTTCAAGAGTTGGAGTTTGGGGTTAGCTCAAACCTGATCAAGAAGCTACCGCCACTCGTTCAGGCACCGACACTGGCCGAACTGCCTGCCGATCTGCCCGCTGCACCACTCACGACTGCACCAACGCAGCTTTCGCTCTTTGCCGGCGAGTCGGAATCCGCTCAGCCGACAGCCGAACCGCCACCGGTTACAATTGTGCGAGATGCTACGGCGCTGGCCGATCTGGTATCGCGTCTCCGCAATGCGCCAGCTTTTGCGTTCGACACCGAATGTACCAGTCTGCAACCGGTTGCCAGCGATCTGGTTGGGATTTCAATTGCTATCGCGCCCGATACCGTCTGCTACATTCCGGTCGGCCATCAATCCGAGACGCAGATGCCATGTGGAGAGGTTGTCACTGCGCTGGCCCCGTTTTTTGCCAATCCTCAGCAGCCAAAGTTTGCCCACAATGCCAAGTTTGATATGGAAGTTCTGGCCGGGGCCGGGATTAAGGTGGCCGGACTGGCATTCGATACGATGATTGCAGCGGCCATGCTGGGCAAGCGGCAGGGTTTGAAAGACCTGGCATTCTACGAGTTGAAACTCCCAGAGCCGCCTACTACGATTGAAGACCTGATCGGGCGGGGCAACAAGCAGATCAGCTTTGCTGAGGTGCCGGTTGTGCAGGCGGCTCCGTATGCGGCGGCCGATGCCCTCTACACGTTGCGGCTCACCGAGCGCTTGCAGCGCCAGCTAGAGGCTGAACCTGCGCTTCACGATCTGTATTACCGGGTTGAATTACCACTGATCGAGGTGCTGACCGACATGGAACTGACCGGTATTCGTCTCGATCAGGAGTATTTGCGTGAATTGGGCAGACATTTTGCGCAACGGATTGCCAATCTGGTCGAGCGGATTTATCAGCAGGCTGGCGGTACGTTCAATATCAATTCCGGCCAGCAGTTGAATGATGTGCTGTTTGGACGATTGGGGATCGATCCCCGTGCACATGGTCTGAGTAAGCTCAAGAGTGGCGGTTACTCGATTACGGCGGAGGTGCTGGAAGAGCTGAGCCAGCTCTATCCGATTGCTGCCGATATTCTGACCTACCGTCAGTTGACGAAGCTCAAGAGTACCTATATCGATGCACTGCCTGATCTGGTCAATCCACGGACCGGACGCCTCCATACCTCGTACAATCAGCTTGGTGCGGCCACCGGGCGGTTGTCGTCGAACAATCCCAATCTGCAAAACATACCGGTACGCACTGAGGAAGGGCGCGAGATTCGGCGTGCCTTTGTCGCTGAACCTGGTTGGCGCTTTGTGGCTGCCGACTATTCGCAGATCGAGCTACGGGTTCTGGCTCATATGAGTGGTGACGAGAACCTAATCGCAGCATTCCAACAGGGGCTTGATATTCACGCGGCGACGGCCAGCCGACTGTTTGGGGTTGAACCAACAGCAGTCGATAAGAATCAACGCCGCGTTGCGAAGACGGTGGTGTTCGGCGTGATCTATGGGATCAGTGCGTTTGGTCTGGCCCAGCGTTTAGGAATCGAACGCGATCTGGCCCGCCAACTGATCGATAATCTGTTTGCTCAGTTCCCCGGTATTCGCCGCTACATTGATCAAACGCTCGAATTTGGACGGCAGCATGGGTATGTACAAACCCTTTTTGGTCGTCGGCGGGTGATGGAAGACCTGCGCGCCAGTGGCGCACGACGTGCTGCTGCCGAACGCGAAGCAATTAATGCACCCATTCAGGGCACTGCTGCCGATCTAATGAAAATGGCGATGGTCAATGTGCATCGTGCGCTGCGTGAGCAGGGATTGCGTACACGCCTGTTGCTACAGGTACACGACGAGTTAATCGCCGAGGCTCCAGAAGATGAGGTTGAGCCAGCCGCACGACTCTTGCGCGATGTGATGAGCAGTGTGTACCGGGATTTGGTCGTACCACTGAGCGTTAATCTCGAAGCTGGCCCGAATTGGGATGAGATGAGTCCGCTGGCGGTGGTGTAGGTGTTAGCCAGTTTTGCCTGGGCTTTCCTACCTGCACAACATCACTTGTTCAGGAAATATTGAGAAGCAATATAGACATCAAATTTTGATAATGAATCAAAAGTTTGTTCATCTGACTGGGAAATTAGTTATCTCACTGATAACGCTTATTGTCGCTTTGGCTGTCACCTGGTTTTTCACCGCTCGTCCGTGGGAAGTACATGTCTCTATTGGCGATCAGGACTCAGCATTCCTTGGTACAGGCTTTTATACGAAAGAGGTGTCGGTAGACAACATCCCATTTCGATGGACAAATGGGCCGGCAGTTATTAACATTCCCTGGCTTCGTAGTGCCTACCTGGTGTCAATACGAGCGGATACTGCCACTGGTGAGCCGTACTTCTTTGAATTCAGAGATCGTGAGCGTCGCATTGGTCTGGTAGAAGCCCAACCTGGCTTTCGTACTTATCGTGTGCTCTGGCCTTCATCATTCATCAGTAACTGGTATGGTGGCCTGGGTGTTCGTCGAATAACTATTTATGCTCAGGAACGCTCTATACCGCCAGACAATCGTCTACTTGGAGTTGCAGTTAGCAGTATACGCTTTCATGAAGTCGATGGATACAACATTTCACCAGCGCCATTTATCCTTGTCAGTTTAAGTATTGTCTCTCTTACAGGACTACTCTGGCCACTGTGTGGTAAACAATTTCCCCTGTATTTTGTGACAGCAATTGCCACTCCTATCCTCTATGAGATACTCGTCTGGCATCCACCAGTAGTTGATCATACCTGGCTTCCCCTTGTCTGGCTGCCAGAATTACTAACGTTCACGTTAGTCGGGATGTGTTTCATTCGTTACAGCAGACAGTGTTGGCAAAAAGCTGTTGTTGTGGCCGGCATCGTTTTTCTCGTTGGCCTGGCACTGCTAATAACGTTACAATCGTATTGGATGGTGGAAGGTCCTGATTATGGCTGGCATCTTAACCATGGCGGCTCGTGGGAAAGAGTTTTTCGCGCTCACGCATACTATCCGTTCGGGTTTCCGCTCGTTCTGTGGCTCGGTCAGTTAGCTGGTGATCAGGCGCTTCTCTTTGGACGTACATTTGGTACAGGTTCGGTACTCCTGACGATTGGTGCTACTGTTGCACTGGCCTGGAGACTTTATGGTCATTCCTGGGCCTGGTATGCTGCGTTGCTTTCATTAGGGTCGCCAGTGCTGATTGCACACGGTGTGCTGGCCAGTACAGATGCACCAATGGTTGCTTTCACCACAGCATCTTTACTGGCTCTCTGTTGGAGTCCACAGATAAGCGTTCGTCAGGTAATGATCGCTGGGCTGTTGCTTGGATGTGCATACCTTTTCCGGTTTCAGGCTATGATTTTGCTTCCTGCGACGATACTCTGGCTTGTGCTTCAACCACCACCTGATCTTGCTACACGTTTCTCCAGGTTACGTTACGGGGCACGGTTGGTAAAGTCAGGAGCTTTTCTTTTTGCTTTTTTGCTGGCGACTGCACCACAATGGATACTGGATATTCGTGATGTTGGGTATCCATTTTTCAACACGCAATATACCAATATCTGGCTCTTTGCCTATGGACGGACCGAGCCTTTACCGGCTGGGTCAAATCTTGAACAGGTATGGTTTATCGTCAATCATGATCCGGCAATTCTTTGGCAGCATTGGATGCAGAATGTTATTCGGTTTAGTACGGACGTGATACATCGTTTATTCATCTGGCCGATCAGCTTGCTGGCTTTGTGCGGTGTTATGCTGGCAGTAGTTCAGAATGTTGATAAGCGATACAGTTTAATGTTAGTCTGGACGGGGGTATATGTTGCTGCTGTTGCACTAACTGCCAATAAAGAGCGTTTCTTTATGCCGATTATACCGATTCTGATCGTATGTGCACTTTCTTTTCTTTCCCAAATGTATTATCGCTTTCAGCAAGCTGGTACATGGGCTGATAGGTTTGCATCTATTATGTTAATCATATTGAAAGTATGGGTTGTGCTTCATCTGATGTTGGCGGAAGCAGAACTTGCCGGATATGGTGTTATGAATTGGTAACGGCTTGCAGAAAATAAATGTGACGAGACGCTGAAGTTGAATGACAATGGCTGGCAATATTCGTGCTGTGAGGATTGATCTGTATATCATTTTGATAACGTACTGTATTGTTGATCTGCATTTTTAAAAGCTATAAGCTGGTTTTCATGAAAATTATAATACATTTGCGACAATCTCTTTCCCCCTTACCACCTCTCAACACAAACCCGGCCAGATTTGTTATCATCAGCATAACGCAACGAAGAGCCATCACTATTGATGGCGTGGAGGCAGTATGGTGAAACAACAACCAACCTTTTCGGTCGTCGCACCGGTATACAACGAAGAACAACTGATTGCTGAGTTTTGCCGCCGGGTCATTGCCGCGCTTGAGCCACTCGGCGAGCCGTTTGAGCTGGTGCTGGTGAATGATGGCTGTCGTGATCGTTCACCAGAGATTATGCGTGAACTGCATCAGCGCGATCCGCGCATTAAGGTGATTAACTTTTCGCGAAACTTTGGTCATCAAATCGCCATTACTGCCGGTACTGATTATGCCACCGGGAAGGCAGTGGTGGTGATCGACTCTGACCTGCAAGACCCGCCAGAGGTGATCCCTGAGCTGATTGCGCGTTGGCGGGAAGGATATCAGGTCGTCTACGGTGTGCGTGAAGAGCGCGAAGGTGAAACGTGGTTTAAGAAGACGACTGCCGCGATCTTTTACCGGCTAATCGTGCGTATCACAAATGTCAATATTCCGGTTGATACCGGCGATTTTCGTCTGATGGATCGCAAGGTCGTTGATGCACTCAAGCGGATGCGTGAACACCACCGTTTCATGCGAGGGCTATCGGCGTGGGTCGGTTTTCGGCAAACCGGTGTACCCTACCGCCGTCATGCCCGTGCTGCCGGAACGACAAAATACCCTCTGCGCAAGATGCTGCGCTTCGCGCTTGATGGGATTACCAGTTTCTCGTATTTGCCGCTCCAGTTGGCAACCTATCTCGGTTTTATTGTGGCTGCCATCAGTATGATCTTCTTGCTGGTGGTCTTTGTGATGCGGCTTGCCGATCCGTCTGCTCCGGAACCGGCTTTCTATGGTCAGGCCAGCACACTGGCCAGTGTCCTCTTTCTGGGCGCTGTGCAGTTGATTTCACTCGGCATTATCGGCGAGTATGTGGGCCGTATCTACGATGAAGTGAAGGGACGCCCGCTCTACATTGTGGCCGAAGCGCTAGGGGTGGAAGAAGAACCTGCAACTTCTCCAGCTTCAGTGCGTACAACCCATATGGAACAGTCAACATCTGTTAAATAGTCAGGAGGAGTGGTATGTCGCAGCGCACCCCAGTTAGAGGATCGATGACGTCACGGCTATCGCTGGTCGGTGGATTCATCCTGTTGCTGATCATTGTCGGCATTGGTCTCAGCACGATGAAGTATGTGCAGGTGGATGAAGGACAGGCGGCCATCGAACTGGTGCAGGGGCGTATTGTCGCTGTCCATGGCCCAGGCCCGATTTTCCGTCCCTTCGCACCGTTTACCGAGATCGAACTGGTCAATATTCGCCGTCAGTCGCGCCAGATTTCGCAGAATGTGGCGAGTAGCGATAAGCAGTTGTACGACATCGATATTCAGGTTGATTTTCGCCGTTTGCCCACCGAGCAGGCATTGCGCTCAGCCTATGCGGAAATTGGTGTCAGCGATGCCCAGCTCAACGATTTTCTCGATGGCTTTATCAACGATGCCCTCAAGAGCGCCAGTACCCAGTTTACCCTCGATGAGGCTCTCTCCGACCGGGGAGCGTTTGCCGAGCGGATTCGACGTTTCTTGACGACACCTCCCGGTGATGGTCAGCGGGCACCGGTTGATCAGCTCTATATCACGATTGAGGCGGTGAAGGTGCTCGATATTAAGGTTGGCGAGACGTATGCCCAGTTGTTGGCCGAGAAGGCTAATCTCGAAGTGCAGATCGAGACCGAGCAGAAGCGACGGCAGCAGATCGAGGCGCAACAGGCCAATAACCTGTTCCAGGCCGAACAGGAGGCATTGGTCGCGTTGACTCGCGAACGCGGTATTACGGCTGCTGCGCTTGAGGCAGCGAATCGCGAGGCCCAAGTGCGGGCTATCGAAGGCCGCTACTGGCGCGAAAATCCAGAGCTGTTTGAGCTGCGTAAGCGCGAGTTGCTGGTGCAGATGATGGCGAATGGCAACATCTGGTTTGTGGATCCAAATACCAACCTGACACTGTTGCTGAATAATCAGGCCGGGGAAGGCCAGGCGCTGGTAATCCCGCAACCCGGTGCCGGCCAATCGGTAACTCCGCCTGCGCTAACTGAGCCATCGGTCAGTCCGTAGCGGTCATTGCTGACGCGGGTGGCAGTCTTTGCGAACTACATAACTGCCACCCCGCAATTAGAGCGTCTCACGGTTGATTTCCGGTAAGGAATGCCCGATTCTATTGCCGTTCAAAAGTGAACAGAACGTGGGAGCGCATGCAGGAGATAGGGCTTGAGCACGCCCTGAACACCCTCACCCCCGGCCCCTCTCCCGCGCTGCGCGGGAGAGGGGAGCGCAGTGGCTTGCATTGGGGCGTTCTGATGCAGCTGAAATCGTGTTCGATCATATTTTCTGTTCATTCCTGCAGGGTAACGTGAGATAAAGGAACGGCGACTCCCGCCCCCAGCGGGGGCGGGTTGGGGTGGGGGCGATACGAGCGAGGCCAGGCGATGGCCAGGCGATGCCCTGAACACCCTCCCCCCGGCCTCTCTCCCGCGCAGCGCGTGGGAGAGGGGAGCGCAATGGTTTGCATTGGGGCGTTCTGAGGCGGCAGAAGTCGTGGTACGTCATATTCGGTGTGTGGGCGTCAGGCTTCTACATCTACCATCTTACGTCCCGGAAGTGTGTGTCTCGCATCATTGCACCGTTCACTGTCGCTCAGCATCTCACTGGATCGCCAGGTAACACTGGAGGCAACGACCAGCCGTGCAATACTGGGATGATTCGCTGGCCGCGTGGGCCTGACAGACTCTAGCGGAATAGTGCTCTCAGGGCGCTCAGGAGTGCGATGCCGCTCACGATCAACAAGAGACCACCCGTACCGAGGAACAGGGTATAAGGCAGCCACAACTCCCACGAGTTAATGAATGCGGTCTGCGGTTGATCTGGGTTGTACATGATCTCTATCCGGTCACCGATCTGATAGGCAGATGGGTTGCCTCCTGCTTCACTCTCAAACTGAATGGTTTCGCCGGTAGCCGTGCGGAATTCAACAATTGGGTAGAAGAATGTACGTTGACCACTATTGGTATTGACCGACCGGGGCTTAATCTCAACCACGGTGCCCTGGGTGGCGACCGTGTTCTTCATTCGTTGTGATGTGTTGATGAATGCCTGCCAGCCCAGTATGAGCAAGCCAAGTCCGACAACAAGTAGCCCTGATAAACTAATGAGTGTCGTCATACGTCGTCGCACAATGGCTATCACCTTTCCTTCATACAACCGGTGCGTCGAGATGTTTCGTATCATTCATGATGGTGTTGCCTGCATGATAGCGGGTAGACGATTGATAATAACTGTGCATTATTACTGCAAGTGCATTGCAAAAAATATGCAATCACAGTATACTTATAATAGTGAGGTCGCGGCGACGGTGCCGCTCTGGTCATTGTCGCCGCGGCGCGCCTGGTGCGCCCGGCGAATGTATGTGTGAGGTGATCAATGGAAGAATACGTTCGTCAGCGCATCGAGGTTTTAACGTCCCGACTGAATAGTCTACGCCCCGGTCTTGAACGTGCCCGGCAGTCGGTAGCGCGTCTGGAGAATGAAGCAGTTCCGGCTGGGGCTACTGCGCTGGCTCGGGCAGCTCAGTTATCGGCAGCGCGGGCTATGGCTACCACTCTTGCCGAGCGTGAACGCCATTTGCTCATTGCAATTCAGGCGTTGCAGGCTGAGCTGGCCGATCAGACGTTGACCGGTCACGAACAGGAATAACGAACAGGCTTCGGTGGTTGAGGGCGCACAACGGTGCGCCCTTTTCTGAGTCTGTTGCCGGGTAGTGATTATAGCTACAGATACAGTTTCGCCTCACTGTTCTCCTGCTTACGGATGTAAACCGGCAAATGTCAAGGCTGTCGTCTCCGCAAAGCCGCACATCAGGTTCATGCATTGAACAGCACTACCGGCAGCACCCTTCATCAGGTTGTCGATAGCGCAGATACTCACAATTCGCCCGGTCGTTGGTTCATACGCGAAGCCGATGTCGGCGTAATTGGTACCGGCCAGAATCTTTGGTTCAGGATACCGGTAGATACCCTGCCGCTCTTTGACGATACGGATGAACGGTTGTTCGCGGGCGAAGGCCCGGTAGGCTTGCCAGAGTTCCTTTTCGCTCAGTTCGCGACTGGCGAAAGCGTGAACGGTGGCCAGTGCACCCCGCACCAGCTCAATGGCGGTAATCGAGAGATGAACATTGCGCAGACCGGTCACTTGCTCGACTTCGGCGAGGTGACGATGTCCGACCGGTGCAAAGGAGCGCACCGCGCCAGACCGTTCGGGGTGATGACTGGCTTCGTTGACGGTGGCTCCACCTTCCGATGAGCCGACTTTCACGTCGGCAATGATCGGGCGATTGCGGTCGATCAGATTCGCTTCAACCAGTGGCAATAGGGCCAGGTTGGTGGCGGTAGCATTGCAACCGACCCCACTGGCGTAGCGGGCATCGGTCAGGGCTGCCCGATTCACTTCGGGTAGCCCGTACACGAAGCGTTCGAGCCATGCCGGGGCCGGGTGAGCGCTGCCGTACCATTGCTGGTACACTGCCGGATCGCGCAGGCGAAAATCGGCTGAACAGTCGATGATTCGTTCGGCCAGGCTGGCATAGCGTTCAATAGCCTGAGCTGCTTCACCGTGCGGGAGGGCCAGGAAGAGCACATCACACGGTTGCAGGGTGTCAGGGTGGACGAATTGCCGGTTGGTGCGTCCGCGCAGGTTGGGGTGTACCTGGTAGAGATACCGTCCTGCATTGCGGGCACTGGTGGCCTGTATGATTGATACGTGGGGATGATCGAGCAGGAGGCGGAGGAGTTCTCCGCCAACATAACCGCTTGCCCCCACAATGCTGACTCGTAAGCTCATACAACACCTTGCTTGTAACGGCAGACTCTTCTGGTGGTAGCCATGCAAACATGTTTTAATCCGTGGGAGTCTGGCCGTCAGCGGACATTCGCTCTCCGCCTGTACTGAAATTTATCCTGGGTGGTGCGCTAGCCGCGTCCGCGTCCGACTTCTAGTACATAGTCGATAATCCGGGCTGGAATATCAACGCCGGTGGTGTCGATACTGTTGCGGAACTCCATAGTGTAGTTGACTTCATTGACCAGCAGCTCACCTTCGGGCGTTTCCAGCAAGTCAATTGCCACCACCCCACCGCCGACGGCGTGGGCAGCACGCACGCTAATGTCGGCCAGTTCTGGGGTAACCGGGCAGTTGGTGGCAACGCCACCGCGTGCAGTGTTGGTGATCCAGTGCGGGCTGGTGCGGTAAATCGCGGCAATACACTCATCGCCGATCACAAAGCTGCGAATGTCGCGTCCCGGTTTGTGAATGTACTGCTGAATGTAAAAAATGGAGTGTTGATAATTGCCCAGTACATCACGATGTTCGAGAATGGCTTCGGCAGCATCGCGATCATTGATCTTGCTCACCATCCGCCCCCACGATCCGATCACCGGCTTGAGCACAACCGGATAGCCGAGTTGCTCCATGGCTTCGAGGGCACTTTCCGGGGTGAATGCCAGCAGGCAGCGTGGCGTGGGAACGCCGGCATGAATAAGGGCCTGTGTGGTCAGGAATTTGTCGCCACAGGTGAGCGCTACGTGATAGGTGTTGACCGTAGGCACGCCAGCGTCGTTGAAGATTTTAAGCATGTAGAGGGCGCGGCTATGCTGGATACAGCGCTCAAGCACAACATCGAAGGGATACGTTGTGGTATGGAGATCAAAAATCTGCTCGCGGTCGTCAATTTTGACATAATCGAGGCCACGGCGCTCCAGCTCCTGAAAGAGCAGTTTTTCTTCAGCGCGAATCCGTGAACAAAGAACAGCAATGCGCATAATGGTTTCTCCCTGGCGATGGGCGGAGTCGTCGTTCACGACCCCGCACTGAACAGCTATTCCTATTCGCCCCAATCCTCTTCGACTTCAGGCGCCAGTGCGAGGGTGGGTGGATCGAGGCTGACGACTTCCAGCTCTGCGCCGCAATCGGGGCAGGCAACGATCTCATTAGCCATGGTTCCAGCCGGTAAGGTGATGGTTGCGCCACATTCAGGGCATTCAGCGTGCATAGGTGTACTCCTTGTTGGTGTATTGATCATCGCAGATGATCTGGCTATTCTCCCCAATCCTCTTCGACCTCTGGTGCCAGCACAAGCGTGGGTGGGTTGAGACTGACGACCTCCAGCTCAGCACCACAGTCGGGGCAGGCGACAATTTCGCTCTCCAGCGTGCTGGCGGGTAAGGTGATCTGGGCAACACATTCAGGGCATTCGGCGTGCATGACTGATTCTCCTTTCACATCTAAGCAGATAACTGATTAAGAAGCTCATCGGAAACTTCACGGGTGGTTGCCTGACCACCGACATCGGGTGTACAAATGCCGGCAGCCGCCACAGCCGTGATAGCGGAACGGAGGCGTTCCGCCGCATGCGGACGACCAATCCAGTCGAGTAGCATGACGACACAATTGAGTGCTGCGGTTGGATTAGCGATTCCACGTCCGGCAATGTCGGGCGCTGCACCATGCACCGGTTCAAACAGTGCCCGGCCATGGCCGAGATTACTGCTGGCGGCAACGCCCAATCCACCGCCGTGAATGCAGGCAATGTCCGACAAAATATCGCCGAACATGTTGGTAGTTACGATCACGTCAAATCGTTGCGGTTGCGCAGCGAGTTGCATGGCCGCAACATCGACGAGCCGTTCCTCGAAGGTCAGTTCGGGATAATCGGCGGCGACTTCGAGCGCTACCGTGCGGAAAAGACCATCGCTGACCCGCAAGACATTGGCCTTGTGGACGATGGTCACTTTGCCAGGATGGCCGTAAGCCTGGCGCGTGCGGGCCAGTTCGCAGGCAGCACGAACAATCCGGGCCGAGGCGGCCCGGGTAATGACACGTTCGGCAATGGCGGTCGCGCCATCATCTTCAAACCGTTCCCGTCCGATGTACAGATCTTCGGTGTTTTCGCGTACAACCACCAGGTCAACCCCATTGCCCACTGTTGGTCGAATATTGGCGTAAAGGTCGAGGGTGCGCCGCAATTCGACAATCGGGCTGCGATACCCGGGAACCGGATGGCTTGGTGATGCGACCGCACCAAAGAGGATTGCCGTCGCTTCACGCGCCAGGGCAAGGGTCGTTTCAGGAAGTGCCGTACCGGTGCGCTGAAAAACGTCCCATCCCGCTTCCGCCTCTTTGATGGTCAGATCGGGGGCCAGCACACGCAGTGCCGCAGTTGCCACGGCCATGACTTCCGGGCCGATCCCATCGCCGGGAATAACACAGATCTGCATCAGGCCACCTCACCGGGAAAACGTCCGTAGGTACGGTAAAAGGGTACGATCCCTCCCGCCGCCCAGACTTCTCGCAAGAAGAGCGGTGGTGGGGGCAGATGAATCACGCACCCATCGGCGGTTGTGATACGTCCCTGTTCCAGATCGAGTTCAACCTCATCACCATCAGCTAGCTCGCCGGTAAGATCGGCGGTAAAGCATGGAATGCCGAGGTTGAGCGCATTCCGAAAGAAGATGCGGGCAAAGAGGGGAGCAATAATTGCGCCGATACCCACCATTCGCAGCGCCAGCGGGGCGTATTCACGCGAACTACCGCAACCAAAGTTCTTACCGGCCACGATGATGTCTCCCGGCCGCACATTGGTCGCAAAATCTGGCCGATGCTCGATAAACGGATAGCGCCGTAGTTCACTCTCGTCTTTCAGCATGTAGGGTGCGTAGCGACCGGGTACGATCTGGTCGGTATTGATATCGGGGCCAAAGAGCCACACGCGAGCCATAGCGATACCTCTCTTTCTTCACTTAGTTCCGGGAAGCGATAGCCGGTTGTCCATCCATCACCGTGCGCGGATCGGTTAGATAGCCGGTAAGTGCTGTAGCTGCGGCAACGGCCGGCGATGCCAGATAGATTTGCGCTTCAGGGCTGCCCATCCGACCGCGGAAATTGCGGTTGCCGGTAAACAGGCAGACCTCGCCTGGGGCAAGGACCCCCATGTGGCGACCGATGCAGGCACCGCATCCCGGTGTGCCAATGGTGGCACCGGCAGCCAGGAGTGTCGCGAGTGTGCCATCGGCAGCAGCACGCTGCAGGGCCTGCGCACTGGCCGGCACCACAATCATGCGTACACCCGGCGCGAGTCGGCGTCCGGCCAGAATCTGGGCAGCAACCGCCATATCTTCGTAATGACCGTTGGTGCATGTGCCGAGGTACACGACATCAACCGCGACCCGACCCAGATCGCTGAGATTGGCGACATTGTCAACGTAATGAGGAGCTGAGACTTGTGGTTCAAGCTGGTCAAGATCGATCTCAACCACTTCTTGATAGCCGGCATCAGCAGTGATCATGGGCAAGAGCGGGCCAGTGACATTGAGACCGGTTGGCGGCACAATGCCGGCTTTTGCCCCCATTTCAATTGAGAGTGTCGCCAACGTCATGCGCTCCATCACACTCAGGAATTCGACACCGTGCCATTCAATTGCGGCATAGGTTGCACCATCGGCGCGCAGCAGACGGGCCGCACGCAGCGCCAGATCTTTGGGGCCAACGCCAAATCCAAATCTACCGCTTGCCCGGACAACAATCGTTTCAGGTACGCGCAGCCATGTCTTGCCGGTGGCCAGCGCCAGAGCAATATCGGTACTGCCCATCCCGGTACCAAACGCACCTACGCAGCCATAGGCCGTGCTGTGGCTATCACTTCCCAGAATGAGCATCCCCGGCTGGGCCAGCCCCTCCTCGACCAGCACCGGGTGCGAGATGCCGCGCCCAACATCAAACAGATGAGGAATGCCCTGAGCATGTACCCAGCGCCGCACCTCTTGCTGCTTCTCGGCGGTCTGGACACTGGCAGCGGGGGCGACGTGGTCGATCACAACGGCGACCCGTTGCGGATCCCAGACCCGTTCTGCCCCTAACTCTTGATGCAAGATGCGGATAATACCGGGGGCCAGACTATCGTGCACCATGACCAGATCAACGTTTGCCGTCACCACATCACCGGCGCGCACCGTTCGCCCGGCGACGCGGCTCAAAATTTGCTCGCTCATCGTTGGCATAGTCGTATCCTCCCCTTACTCTGCGTAGCTATAGAGAATCTCGTCAATCATTGCGCCATCAAGTTCGTGTTCATCACCGAGCGCCTTGATTCGGGCAGCGGCAGCGCGGGCTTGTGCTTCGCTAAGCGTAATGCCCAGTTCGCGCGCACGTTCAGCAACAGCGTGCCATCCAACCAGCCGATGGGCAATCGCGATAGTGCGCTGCCGACCGAACAGATTGGGATCAAGCACTTCATAGCTGCGCGGGTCGCTCAACACCGCTTTAGTATGCATTCCGGCCTTATGGTGAAATGCAGTCGGACTGGTAATACACTGGTTGAACGGAATCTCAATGCCGAGCATCGTAGCAACCGTCTCATCAATTTTGGGCAGCAGATCGAGGCGATAGCGTTGCACACGAGAAGGATCAATACTGGCGATGCGTGCAATCATACCGCTCAGACTGGCGATCCCGTTCCGTTCACCGATACCGAGCACCGTTACATCAAGATGGGTGGCGCCAGCCTCATAGGCCGAGAAGGTATTGGCAATTGCGCAGCCGCTATCATTGTGGCCATGAAATTCGATGTCACACTGTACTTCGTTACGCACCGCCCGCACCACGTCGTAGACCTGGCGTGGTGTAGCGATGCCTACGGTGTCAGCCAGACCGACCCGTTGCACACCCATTGCTTCAACGGCGCGGTAGATGTGGATCAGATCGGCAAGATCGGTACGAAAGCTATCCTCGCACGAAAAGCGCACTTCAATGTCGTGGTCGCGGAGATAGCTAATCACACGTTCGGCCTCAGCCAGAATTTCGCTCAGGCTTCGACCGTGGCTTACCGTGCGTAACGGTTCAGATGTGGCAAAGAGCAGATTTGCACCCTGGGCGCCATGCTCGACGGCGAGCCGGGCATCGGCCATATGGCAGCGGATATGGGTGAGGATACGGGCACGTAAACCGTGGCGGGCGATAGTTGCCAGATCACGCGCACTTTGCGGTGAGGCAGCGGGGGAGGTGAGTTCGATATACTCTACGCCAAAGGCGTCGAGCATTTCAGCAATGGCAATTCGTTGAGCAGTTGTAAAACGAGCGCTGGCGAATTGTTCGCCTTCGCGCAATGTCGTATCAACAAAAAACAAGCGCTCAGGCAGTGACATAGATCAACACCTCTCTCACTTGACAGGAGCCAAAGAGTTCTGGTCGGCAATAACGTGGTGTGTAGGCGATTGGGCTGACGGTAGCAATGTGTTTCATACTTCCCTCCGTACAAACAATTGACCCGGCGCACCGTCGGTCTGGTGAGCCGGGTCTTGTCTCTTACGCGCAGCAGACAAGCGGAGCTAACCAGACCTCTCGTCCGGCTTCTTAGCACGCTTGTTCTGCTTGGCGAAAAGATGCATATTTCTCATAGCGCCACGAATATATCAGGAGTCGCTGATTGTGTCAAGTGACCAGCTCCTGGTGGAGGAGCTATGTCGTAAATCCACGCCGGAAATAATGCGCGGTGATCTATGACTGGCCCTTCCATCGGTAAAGTCCGGGGGTATTACCGGCACGACCCAGATGGACGGGGAGATACCGTTAGCAGTGGCACCACCTACACTACGCGGGATGCGGTGAACGAGGGGGCGAAAGGGTACGTGGTGGATTGCGGGCCGGGCATTGGCAGGTAGGGGCGGGTTCAAAACCCGCCCCTACAGACGTTGCGCGTTATTGATCACAGTGTCATCGCGATGGATGAATGTGGTTCAAGGGATTTCTGGTTGCGGATGGAGTGGTTGTCCTGATTGCGCTGCCAGACGGGGATGTCGGGTGTGGCACGGTATGCATGAGGTGTGACGAAAGGATACCCGGTAGCCCCATTCCGCTCACGCTGTTATCCCTCTACTCGATGATGCTTATAACAAATTGGTATGGAAAGTTGTCACTTCATCACCCATAATTTAGAAAGATTTACGTTGACAAATTTTTTATATTAGCGTATGCTTACGCTCAGCGTTCACAGATAAAGAGTACCGCAATCACTTACTCGCCGGTTTGTCGACATACCTATGCAATCGCTTATGTATTCCAGCTTAACTGCCGTCAAAACTGGCCCTGAGCAGGTGGAGGAACTATGAACCAGGCAACCGTTCGTCATTTACTTGAGCAGATCAGTATCCCGGACGATAGTACCATCAGCCGCACTGTCTATCAGGACGAGCAGATCAAGGCGGTCTTGTTTGGTTTCGCCGCTGGTCAGGAGCTTTCCGAACATACGGCGGCCACACCTGTCATCATGTACTTCGTGCAGGGTGAAGCACGGGTGACGCTTGGTCAAGAGGTTGTTGAAGCCAAACCAGGTACCTGGGTGCATATGCCGGCACGCTTGCCTCACAGTCTTCAGGCGCATACGCCGGTGATCATGCTCTTGCTGCTGTTACGTGGCGCACGATAGGACGCATATCTGCTGGTTTACACACTGTTGAGATGGACATATGCAACAGCATAACTCTGCCGCAACAACCAAGCCAGCACCAGTACGCCTGCGCCCAATTGCATTACCGGTTGAACACGGTGGCTGGAGCATGGTGGGTGCGCCAATCGCGTTAGGGTTATGGTTGGCGCCATCACCAGCCGGATTCTGGTTGAGCCTGGCAGCATTGGGCGCCTTTCTGTCGCGACAGCCACTGAAGCTGGCGGTTGGCGATTATCGCCGTGGGAAGCGCTATCCACGCACCGTTTGGGCCGAGCGGTTTGTGCTGGGTTATGGTGCAATCACCTTGATCGCTGTTGGCATGGCCTGGTGGTATGCGGCGTTCCCCTTCTGGCCGCCAATCATACTGGCTGTCCCCTTCGCAGTGGTTCAGTTGTTCTTCGATCTCCGGAAACAAAGCCGGGCGCTGCTTGCCGAACTGGCAGGTGCTATCGCCATCAGTGCGCTGACAGCCGTGATTGTGATGGCAGCCGGCTGGACATTGTGGTCGGCGCTTGGGCTGTGGTTATTACTTTCGTTGCAGGCAGTCACCGCTATCGTCTACGTCAGAATTCGCCTGCGATTGGCGCACAACGAACCTGCCCATCGCGCACCGGCCTTGCTCTTGCACCTGGCGGCGCTTGTGATCGTGGCCGGTTTGCTAAGCATCGGTTGGGTAAGCTGGCCGGTACTGTTGGTATTTGCCTTTTTGTTTCTGCGTTGCTGGATCGGTCTGTTGCCGCGTAGTCTTGCTACGCCAACGCCACTGGTTGGTGTGCAAGAGGTGATCGTAACGTTGCTTGTGGTGGTGGGAGTCAGGTTTGGATTGTCATAACAATACGTTGCGCCTGTTCTAGCCGTCCTCTCTGTGGTGCAGAGACACCGGTCGCTGTTCTCCATTGGGATGCAGGTAGAGTGACACAATGCGGAAAACCTCCTGGCGATGGTCGAGACGGTAGTCTTAATTTAAGAAGTATTTGGTTGACTAAATTAGATTATTAGTGTATACTAACAAAGCCAATAAGATTATAGTAATTGAGGAGGAGATACATGCTCTTCACGCGAAGGAAAAAGGCCGGAATAACACTTGTTGGGCTCATCCTTCTCGTCGTATCGCTGGTGGCCTGTACGAATCAGAGCGCATCACAGACTGCACCTCAGACTATTCGGGAGACAGTAGTCGTCACCCAGGAAGTTCCTGTTCGGGAGACGGTAGTTGTGCGCGAGACGGTGGAAGTGCCGGTTGAGGAACCAATTGTCTACGTCTATTCTGCTCGTCACTACGGCCAGATGGAAACGGCGTTTGCCGAATTTACAAAAGAGACGGGTATTGAGGTGCGGTTTACCTTTGGCAGCGATGCCGAATTGCGTGAGCGGTTGAAAGCCGAGGGGCGCTTCACTCCGGCTGATGTGCTGTTCACGGTCGATGCCGCCAATCTCTGGCTGGCAGCGCAGGAAGGTCTGCTGCGTCAGATCAATTCGGATGCACTGGAGAGTAACATTCCCGACTATTTGCAAGATCCGAGTAACCAGTGGTATGCTCTCTCCCTGCGGGTGCGCACCATCGCGTACCATCCAGATCGGGTAAATCCTGAAGAGATCGCCACCTACGAGTCGCTGGCCGATCCGAAGTGGACAGGACGCATCTGCTGGCGCCCGTCAACCAAGTCGTACACCCAGTCGCTGGTGAGCAGCCTGATTGTCCACCACGGCTACGACAAGGCCAAAGAGATTGTGACTGGCTGGGCACAGAATGCCAAAGAGTATATTGACAGCGACACGCGAATTTTGCAGACCATTGCCGAGGGAGGATGCGACATCAGTGTTGTCAATCACTACTATCTGGCCCGCTTGCTCAACGAAGATGCCAATTACCCGGTTAAGCTCCTCTGGGCCAATCAGTCCGAGCAGGGTGTGCATGTGAACGCGAGTGGCGCCGGTGTGACGACCTACGCCCGCCATCCAGAGAATGCCATTCGTTTGCTTGAGTGGCTGAGTACCGAGCGCGGTCAGCGTCTGTTCGCCGATAGCAATTTCGAGTATCCGGCAAACCCCAATGTGGCACCGCATGAGCTGATCCAGCAGTGGGGTGAGTTCAAGCGCGATACGCTGCAGATTAGCGAGATTGGCAGTCTGCAAGCCGATGCGATCAAGCTGATGAACGAAGCCGGGTATCAATAAGCCGGGTTGTACCCGATGATATAGATGAGGAGTCAACGGGCGATGCGCAGTATGATCGTCCCGTTGACTCGCCGGTATTGGAACGTCATGCTGATTAAACGCCAACAACTTGCCGGAAACTGGTCACTCCCGGATCGCTGGAGTATTATTGCCTTCCTGATCGCTGGGCTGGCATTGTTGCCGATCGCGATCATTCTGCGCATGCTGGTGCAGCCTGCCCCCGATGTGTGGCAGCATCTCTGGGCCACCCGGCTGGCTGAGTTCCTTTCCAACACGGTTGTGCTGTTGATCGGGGTCGGTATCGGTACAACGCTGCTGGGTACGGCACTGGCCTGGCTGGTGACGGCGTATCGTTTTCCTGGTCAGCGGCTGTTCGATTGGGCATTGATGCTGCCCATGGCGGTGCCTTCGTATGTGCTGGCTTTTGTCTTCATGGCGACGTTCGATTATGCCGGCCCGGTGCAAAAAGCATTGCGCGCCTGGTTCGGGAGCAGCGCCTGGTTTCCATCGATCCGCTCTGGAGGCGGAGCGATATTCGTCATGACGCTGACCCTGTACCCATATGTCTATCTGCTGGCGCGTGCTGCATTCCACGAACATGGCCGGGGGACGTTCGAGGTTGCCCGCACACTCGGCGTAACCCGTCTCCAGGCATTCTTCCGGGTTGTGCTGCCGATGGCGCGCCCCTCACTGGTTGCCGGGCTTTCGCTGGTGTTGATGGAAGTCTTGACCGATGTCGGTACGGTACGCTTTTTGAATTTTCCCACTCTGAGTGATGGTATCTTTCGAATCTGGCATGGCATGATGGATCGCGATGCAGCGCTGCAATCAGCCGCAGTGCTCCTGCTGTTTGCTTTCGGCGCGTTGCTGATCGAACGCTATACGCGAGGGCGTGCCCGCTATGTGCAAGAGGGTTCACGTGGACACGGTCTTGCCCAGGTGTCCTTAACCGGTTGGCGTGGTCTGGCCGCTACTCTGGTATGCAGCTTTGTATTGGCCACGGCCTTTCTGCTCCCGGTGTCGCAATTGATCCAGTGGAGTGTGCATGAGTTGTGGCAACGGATGCCTGATGGCTTGCTGGCTATCTACTGGCGCCATGTGCGGGCAACCCTGATTCTGGCCGGTGCTGGTGCAGTCATTTCCGTCCTGGCGGCGGTGTTGCTGGCTTATGGCACACACCTGAGCCGTTCGCCGCTGACCCGTCTGGCTGCGCGGGGGGCAACCCTCGGCTACGCCATTCCGGGCGCCGTGATCGGGTTGGGTGTTCTTCTGCCGCTGTCCTGGCTGGATCATACCTTGAACGATGTGACCTACCAGTGGTGGGGTGTGTTGCCGGGGTTAATCTTCACCGGTTCCATCACCGGTCTGATCTATGCGTATGTCGTGCGGTTTATGGCGGTAGCTCACTCGAGCGTTGAAGCCAGTCTGGAGAAGATCTCGCCCGGCATTGAAGCCGCAGCCCGTACCCTGGGCGCCAGACCAATTCGTGTCTTGTGGCACGTGCATCTGCCACTGATTCGCGCCGGTATGCTGACCGGCGCTGCCCTGGTCTTTGTCGATGTGATGAAGGAACTTCCCATCACCTTGTTGCTCCGACCCTTTGGCTACGAAACACTGGCGCTCTGGATCTGGCAGAACGTGGCTGAGTCGTTGTGGAGTGAAGCGGCTTTACCGGCGTTGACCATCGTGGTCGCCGATTTGCTGGTGGTAGGTATTCTTATTCGGTCGGCAACCCTGAGAGGCAGATATTCCGTTGAGATAGCATAGCATTGGTTAGAGGAGACGTCTGATGAATTTCAGCGCAGAACCGGCACTTCAACTGCAAAATGTTACCCGACGGTACGGTAAGGTTGTCGCTGTGAATAACGTATCCCTGGCGGCGGTGCAGGGTGAATGCCTGGTGATCGTTGGGCCTAGCGGTTGTGGCAAGACGACTCTGCTGCGTTTGATCGCCGGTCTTGATGTACAGGATGAGGGTAGCATCACGATCCAAAACCGCGTCGTCAGTGGTAAGGGTGTCTTTGTGCCACCAGAGAAACGACGTGTAGGGCTGGTGTTTCAGGATTATGCCCTCTTTCCGCATATGACGATAGCCAGAAATGTGGCGTTTGGCCTCCATGGCCGGTCAAAAGCTGATGTGCAACGGCGTGTGCACGAGATGCTCGAGATGGTGCATCTGGCCCATATGGCAGACCGCTACCCGCACGAGCTATCCGGTGGTGAGCGACAGCGCGTAGCCCTGGCGCGTGCCCTGGCTCCACAGCCTGACATTTTGTTGCTCGATGAGCCATTTTCCAGTCTGGATGCCGGTTTGCGAACCGCAATGCGCGAGCAGCTTCAGAGTCTTCTGAAAGAGATCAATATCACGACCTTCTTTGTCACGCATGATCAGGAAGAAGCATTACTCCTTGGTGACCGGGTGGCGGTTGTGAATCAGGGGCGTATCGAACAGGTAGGAACGCCTGAGCAGGTGTTCCACCAACCCACAACTCACTTTGTAGCTGAGTTTTTCGGCTATACAGCGTTCATTTCAGGGCGGGCCACTGCTGAGGGTCTGGAAACCGAGCTTGGTTTTCTGCCACAACGTCTCTCATTGGCTTCGGGGGCGGAAGTGAAAATCCTGGTTCGTCCCGACGATCTGACTGTACATCCAGATGAGACCGGTCAGGCGTACATTGCGCGCACCGGTTTTCAAGGGATGCATTGTATGTATCAGATTGCGTTGCCGTCAGGCCGCACCATTTACAGTCTGATGCCGCATACCCGTATCTACGCACCCGGCACTCGTGTGCGTGTCGCGTTGCACCCTGGTCACGATCTGGTGTGTTTCCAGAATGGTCGTGCGGTTACTGATGTTGGCAGGGGGGAGATTGTGGAGAGAAGATAGGAGATAGACAATAAGCGCGAGGAAATAGGGTAGAGGAAAGAGGCGCGAGGAAAGAGTTTGTCGTTTGGCGTGCAGAAGCCAGACTTCTAATTCCATCTCTTCCTGTGAGTTGCGCCAGCGCACCGGTCATTGACGATGCGTACCACTGTTACGTTGTCGTGCTGTGGTGCAGGGGCTAGTTTGCCTGCTTCTCATTCTCCTCATCAACCTATCACCCATAGTTCGATACCATGGTCTGGAGCACCGGTCTGCAACCCTATTGGTGCGTTGATTACATTGCCTGCTCTCGTTAGCGTTGTCGCTGCCATTGTGGATGTCCTCGCTGTCTGAACCGATTGCCAGAACGTGTTATGTGCTAAATCGATAATATCAGATCTGGTTTTAGTGAATTCACTGTACGCAGTCCAACTTCGCCATGGGGCAGTACCTGAGCGCAGAATCAGCGTTTCCGCGTAGTACACCGAGCTCTCACGCGTTGGATTGGCTACCGTTCACGCTCAGGGTTCCCGTTTTGGGTGGTTTGGAGTGCAGAAGCATGATTTCCATCCCTGCCGCGTTGTGTTGCAGCAGTCTTCCACAAACCGTGATCGACAATTTATTAGCGGCCAATGCTTTCGATAGAAACGTAGTTTCGATAGGAATGTACGCTATGGAACTACGGTTTTCTTACGATACTTCCGTTTATGAAGCCAGGAACGGATAGGAAGATCGTAAGCATCTATAATCAAGACATCATCATCTTCTGTTTCAAAAAGACATAGATTGTTCTCAGCCCTTGTTCTAATTAAAATCATCGATGAGCATTGTCTTGCTCTACTCGCAGCTTTCAACTTTTGCCTGGCAGTTGCAATATCCTCATCATCTTTTTGAATTCGTACAGGTATGGGCTGATCATCTATAAACAAAAATCCATCTATACCGCTGTTCCTTTCGACGGGAACGGCATCAAGTGCCTTCAACAGGTTTCGTTCGTAGTCAGACTTCATCCGAAACCCTTCCTCGCCAACAACGAGCAACTGTGACTCGCTTTTGATAGGCTGGCGTAATCGTTCTTCCGACAGGGAAACCGCATCTCGCGATATATCAATGCCAATATATGTTCGTCCGAGTAACTTTGCCGCAACGAGTGTTGTACCACTACCGCAGAAAGGGTCTAGGACGCTGTCCCCACTGTCGGTTGCGATTTTGATGATTCGCTCCAACAACAAAACAGGCTTCTGCGTAGGATAGCCAACTCGTTCCTTTGCTTTTGGGTTTAGGAACGGGATATACCAGACATCAGAAAGCGGAACTCCTTTTTTCTCCTTACCTGTAACAATGTTACCGTGTTGATCACGACGGTATACCGACTTCCCTTGCTCATTCCGCGCTCTTGCCTGTAAAATCTGATCAATGTTTGTGGTTGGTGAATAGTCAGTAAAAAGAACATTAAACTTAAAGTTCTCTGTCTTACTGTAGAAATATATTGTCTGATGAGCAGGGAGAAGACCTTTTTTTGAGTTTGACCATCGCCGATATGTCCAGATAATCTCGCTTTGAAAGTGTTCTGGTCCAAATATCTGATCAAGAAGTACGCGAAGATGATGAGATGCTGACCGATCACAGTGAACAAAGATGCTACCAGTATCCTTAAGCACACGTTTGCACTGTAACAAAACCTCTCTCATAAAGGAAAGATATGTTTCGATAGAGTCCCAGGTGTCTTCAAATGAATACGATGCAGTACCATCGCGTTTGACAAGGGCATGATTTTTTTGTGAAAAAAATGGCGGATCCATATACACAAGATCAATGCTGTCATCACTTATACTTTGTAAAACAATTCTACAGTCCCCACAAAGTACTGTCATATTCACTCCTTTCATTGCATATCGTTTGCAATGTTGACCAGAATCGCTTTTAAATCAATACCTGTTCTGGTTTTTACATATTCCCAGGCGTCGTCTCCGGTATAACATGCTCCTCCAATACCCTGATACACAGTTTTTATTGTCTCTTGTATTCTTTTGGCCTGATCTCGATTAGGGTAGAAGAACATAACTCTAACTGGATAAAGACCATGATCTTTGATAACCCTTATCCGTGCATGTTCTTTGATAATATGATCACCATCGGTGGTAGCATCACGCCATTTGATCTCTATAGTCTCCCTATCTATCAGGCAATCTATATGAAACTGTCGTGGACGCTGCCCAGACCTATTCTCTACTTGCGCACGTCTCGCATGAGGGAAGCGTTCTTTGAAGCAGAGAAAGGTAGCTTCTTCCAGAAATGCACCAGCATATTTTTAAAGAAATCGTCCTTTATTTTGATACAGATCGATTAATCTTCCTTCGTTATCTTGTATTCCTAGAACTTTGTATATCAAATGGTGTGATTGATCGTCGCTTTCTAATTCTTTGATGCGAATTTCGATCTTGTGTTGTAGCTCTTGAGCATACTTTGATACTAATGAACGAATTTTGTCTGTAACACTTTCCATATACCTGTGCCCTTACGGTGTATCTGTGAGGTCAGCATTCATATTATAGAGCAAATTGATCATCGGCCAGGCAGTATGGGTGTCTGCACTGGCTTTTATCAGGTGTGCCGGGAATATACGGTACCCTTCCGCTATCGTCTCGGTTGTGAGGACGCAGGGGTTGCTATTCAAAATGGACTGTAAATGTTCATTGGTCGGTGCTAGCAGGATGTATGGCTTAATAGGTTAAGTTCCAGTGAGAGGTGCTTCTTAAGGAGATAATATGCTCGATGTGACACATTGCTGCTTTTACCTCCAGCCGCTTTTCGCAATAAGCGGCTGGAGGAGCAAGATTATATCCTGGTCCAAACGAACGGCTACGCACGCTCCTACTCACCACCCGCCGTTCCCGCCGGTTGTTCGCTGTTCGGGGGTGTTGGTTGAGCGGTTGGTGTTTCACCGAGCATACCGTCGGTGGGAATGCTCAACATGGTCAGCAAGCCGTTGTCACCACTCACCAGACGGGGGAGGATGCCGTCCCAGCGTTCGATGAAGCGCAATTGGAGCAGTTGTGGGCTAACGACTTCCCCCAGCAACCGCAGCGACTCAGCTTCGGCGCGGGCGATTTCCAGGCGTGCCTTGGCTTCAGCTTCGGCACGGGCAACCTGTTGCTGCGCCTCAATCCGTGCCCGCTCAAGTTCGCGTGCGGCGCGTAGGGCATCTTGTTCGGCGACCTGCTTGGCTTCGATGGCACGGGCAAATTCAGGGCTGAAATTGAAGTCGGTGATTGAAACACTCTCGACAATCACACCGCGTGGGGTCAGCCGTTCACTCAAGATGTTCAGGATCAAGTCCGATACTTCCGGGCGGCGAGTGATCAGCTCTTCAGCAGTGAAACGAGCAGTTGCCGCCTTGAGCGCTTCCTGAATGGCCGGATCGACAACCCGGCGCTCGTAATCTACACCGATCTCGCGCACCAGTCGATCAACCTGCGAAGCGTCGGGACGATAGTTGATGACAACCTGGGTGGTCACGGTCTGAAGATCGCGCGAGGCAGCACTTGAGTTCGACTCGTAGCGCTGAGTACGGACTTCAACCACTGTGACTGAGGTGATGAAAGGAGTGCGGAAATGCAGTCCTTCGTCAAGTATGCCGGTGATCTCGCCGAACGTCTTTAGCACGCCGCGGGTACCGGCTTCAATGGTGGTCACTGAGTTGCTAACCACAAAGATGGCAATCATGGCCAGGATCACAATCCCGACCGCTGCTGACATTGACCATCCGCGCATATTTGGGGCAGGAAATGGTTGACGATTCTGATTCATCGTTTTGCTCCTTCTATATATCATCCAATCATCGATTGTCAGACCGTTGATTGACAGGCTACATATCTCTATAATGGCAGTATACCTGATCTGGATGGTACGTGAGTGGGGATTAATTCCACATCTTTGCCCTGTCAATCAGCTCTCTAATACATTATTAGCACCTCGTTGACCGGTGACTAATATCGATCCATCATAATACTGAAGCAGAAATCATAGGGACGTCGCTACGTCCACCTTGAGGTGAGGCTATGACCGAGCTTGGACGCTGGTTGATTGGTGCTGGTGTCATGTTGGTTGTGATCGGGCTGGTCGTGCTGGCTGCCGGCCGTTTGCCCTGGTTGGGCCGCCTTCCCGGTGATATCCTGATCGAGCGTGATAATCTGACGATTTTCATCCCGCTTGGCACGATGCTGGTGGTGAGTCTGATATTGACTGTCATCGCCAATCTGATTGCCCGCTGGTGGCGATGATGGTCGGAAAGGAAGCGCTTATGATTGATCGGGAAGCAGTACAGCAGATACGGGCTGAGCTGGGAGCATTACAGCCGCCAGTCCTGTCGTTGTACGTTGAGGTTGATCCAATCCAGCCCGAAAATGAGCGGCGCGCCTGGGTGTTGCGCACACGTAATGCCGTGAAAGCTCTGGCAGTGCCGGCTGAGGTTGAGCAAGTGGTGCTTGCAGCCCTTGAGGCGGAAATCGCTCCGGAAGCACGCACGCTGGCTCTGTTCGCTGCCGCACCTGCAACCGAGCGCAAGAGTGCAACCGTAGCGATGACGAAGGTGCCACTCCATATCACGCTACCTTTAATCGACATAACGAACGGGAGGGTAGAGGCACGTTGGGGTGAACCGTACATTGCGCCTTTGATTTACGCTCTTGATCAATACGAGCGCACCGCAGTTGTCTGGTTACGCGGTGAAGGCTGGCGTTTCTTTGAGGTATTCCTGGGTGAGATCGTTGAGCATACTGACGTGTTCCGAAGCGTTGAAGCCGATCTCTGGCAGCAGGTTACTCAGTTTGACCCCCGCCGACTGCGGGATGAGCTGCGGGCACAGGCGATGGGTAATCGTGATCGGTTTGCCCGGCGCATGGAGAATATTGCGGCACGTTATCTGCGACGGCTGGCCGAACTAACCGAACGCGCCCTTGATCATCTCCGGATTCGCCGGCTGGTTTTGCTCGGTCGCGAAGAGGCAACCAAACAGTTTGCCGATCTGTTACCGCGTTCTGTTCGGCAGATGGTTGTTGCACATGTAGCCGATTTGCCGCATCCCGATGCGTCACCAGCCCACGTACTGGCAAAGGTGCTGCCGGTGTTGGAGCAGGTCGAGCAGAGCCATGAACAGGCATTGCTGGAACAGGTGACGCGCCAACCCGGTGTATGGGGGATTGATCCAACGCTCAATGCATTGCAAGAGGGCAGGTTGAGCGTGCTGATTGCTCCCTGGCAGCTCGATGCTCAGGTCTGGATGGCGCCTGATGGGTTGCTGGCCGGGAGTCGTGAGCAAATTGCGACCCTGGTTCCCGATGGCGAAGCACAGCCGGTTGCATTGCGTGATGTTCTGGTTGATGCCTGTGCCGCATTTGCGACGCGGCTGGAATTTGTGTCTGGCCCTGCCCAGGAGCACCTGTCTCGCGATTTCGGCGGTCTGGCAGGATTGTTGCGCTGGTAAGTTGCCGGCTCACTATCCCGGCATGGTGTAGCGGTCATTATTATTGCGCGCTACACCTGATTACCGGTGTTATCCTACGATCACAACATCATCGTACGGTGATGAGAAGACTATGGAATTCAAAGATTACTATGCCATCTTAGGACTTAGCCCGGATGCCGACGAACAGGCCATCAAGCAAGCCTATCGCAAGCTGGCCCGTCAATATCATCCTGACGTCAATCCGGGCGATAAGAAGGCCGAAGAGCGGTTCAAAGAGATAAATGAGGCGTATCAGGCGCTGAGCGATCCCGAACGGCGGCGCAAGTATGATGAATTGCGTTCGTATTATCAGCGCTGGCAACGCAGCGGTGGCCGCGGCGATTTCAACTGGAGTCAGTGGCAGGCTGCACCCGGCCAGCAGGTCTATACCTACAATGTCTCGCCGGAAGACCTTGAGGACCTGTTTGGCGCCGATAGCCCATTCTCTGATTTCTTCAGTTCAATTTTCGGTCAGCCCCAGTTCCGGCGTGCGAGTCGGGCGGCTCGCGGACGCGATCTTGAGGCGTCGGTAACCGTTTCACTCGAAGAGGCCTTCTCAGGCACAACCCGCTCGCTGCAGGTCGGTGACCGCCGGATTGAAGCCCGTATCCCACGCGGTGTGCGCACGGGTACCCGTGTGCGGTTGAGTGGTCAGGGGGCACCCGGTATTGGCGGCGGCCCGGACGGCGATCTCTATCTGGTCGTTGAGGTGGCACCGCATCCGCAATTCGAGCGTGACGGTGATGATCTGACAACAACCATTGCGGTCGATGCCTTCACTGCGGCAGTAGGTGGTGAAGTGCGGGTGTCGACGATTGACGGTGCGGTGACGCTGAAGATTCCGCCCCGCACGCAGGCAGATCGTGTGTTCCGTCTACGTGGCAAAGGAATGCCGCGCCTGGAGAATCCCGCCGAGCGCGGTGATCTCTTTGCCCGCGTGAAGCTGGTGTTGCCGGAGCCGTTGAGTGACGCGGAGCTGGCTACGTTGCGTGAATTGGTGCGGAAACGCCAGCGCTGGTGAGAGATACACCACAGAGGCACCGAGAGCACAGAGATTGCCAGCGATACATCAGGTAGCAATGTGGGTAACATATCCTCTGTGTCCTCTGTGTCTCGGTGGTGAGAAATGCACCACATTAAAGCTACTCATTGCGAGGTGATTATGGAGCGTCAATCTGGACGCAGTCGCTGGATCGTTCTTTTTATCGAGCTGGCCCTGCTTGTCGTAATTGCCGGCGCTTTTGTCTGGACAGCATTTACCGGCAATCGTCGGGCGACCGCCGTCGTTGCCCCGTCTCCTACACCGGTTGTATTGCCGGCGCCGACGGTCGTACCATTCACCGCCACCGACCTGGAGGCTCAGATCGCTGCCGTCTATCGCGAAGCTGGTGCCAGTGTGGTGAATATTACCAGTCGCTCGATCAGTTACGATTTCTTCTTCAACCCGGTACCACGGCAGGGTAGTGGTTCGGGCTTTTTCTACGATGACCATGGACATATCGTTACCAACTATCACGTGATCGCCGATGCTGACGAACTACAGGTGATGCTGGCCGATGGTCAGACGGTGCCGGCCCGAATTGTTGGCAGCGATCCGTCGAACGATCTGGCCGTGATCAAGGTTGATTTGCCGACAGCAACAATTCGTCCGCTGCCAATTGGCGACTCAACTCAGATCTATGTGGGTCAATTTGTGCTGGCTATCGGTAATCCGTTCGGGTTGGAGCGTACTCTAACCTTTGGTATCGTCAGTGCGCTGGGCCGAGTGATTGAGAGTCCCAACCAGCGCTTTATCGGCGAAGTGATTCAATCTGATGTTGCGATCAACCCCGGTAACTCCGGTGGCCCGCTCCTCGATCTCTCCGGTCGGGTGATCGGTGTTAACTCGGCGATTCTCAGTCCGAGCGGGGCAAATGCCGGGATCGGTTTTGCCATCTCGGCCCGGACTGTCCAGCGGGTTGTTCCCGTCCTGATCCGTGAGGGACGCTATCCGCATCCGTCACTGGGTGTGCGTGTGATCGAGTTAACCCCACAACGGGCTAGTCTGTTCGAGCGAGCCGGTATGCAGTTGCCGGTAGCGCAGGGGCTGCTGATCACAGAGCTGATCACAAACGGGCCGGCGGCCCAGGCTGGATTACGCGGCCCTGATCGTCTTGTGCGGGTAGGTAATTTAAACCTGCCGGTCGGCGGCGATGTCATCGTTGCCGTCAATGATCGGCCCATCACGACCAGTCAAGACCTGCTCGTCTATCTTGAGACCGAGACACAGGTAGGCGAAACGGTGCAGGTCAAGGTCATTCGTGATGGTCGTGAGCAGGTGGTGCCGGTAGCGCTGGCTGAATTGCAATTCTAAGCTAAGGAGACACCGCCTATGCTTGTGCGACGGATGAGTTTAGAGGAGCTAGCTGTAGCAGTTGGTCTGCCGGTGCCGGTCTTGCAATACCTGACCGACATGGGGTACATTCATCCCGTGCCCGAATTACCGGCAGCCGAGTTTGCTGAGTTACGCCTGATCCGCCGCCTGATCAATGATCTGGAGGTGCCATCAGAGGCGGTTGACATCATTTTGCACATGCGCCGACGAATGCTGGAGATGCAGCGTGAAATTGCCCGGTTACGGGCAGAACTGGCGTATCGGCGTGCGTTTGAACATAGTCGCAACTGGATCGATGCTGAGTGGTACGAGTAGCGTCATCAAGCGAACACCATGGCGTCTGGTGGTGCGAAGTGCCGGCTCGTGAGGGTGTGTTGCGGTGTGGAGGTGAGTCTGGCCATATAGCATAATTTAGATCACAAATAGGAGGTGCGTTATGCCCATCTATTCGATAGATTTTCGTCCTTTCGATTACCTGACCGCCGAACTATCGGCGCTCTGGTGGTTTTACCTGTCGCAGGGATTTGCCCTGATCGCGCTGGGTGTGGCGGTGATTATCTGGCCGGAGCTGCTGGCCTTCCTCGCCGCTACCTTTTTCATCGCGATTGGGATGGTCTTGCTGGTGTTGGGTTGGCGGGTACGACAGGTCAAACGTCGTTATGAACTGTTCAAGCGCTCGTTTATCATCGAGGCGTAGTAGAAAAGGACGTGAGCAATGAGTGATTCTTCGTACATTCGTATTCTGCGTACCCGACTGCCTTACGTCCAGTTTGATACGCGACCCTGGACGCCACCGCTCAACGTGTTCGAGACCGACCGGGAGATGATTCTGGTTATTGAGCTGGCCGGGGTTGATCCGGCGACCTTGCAGATCGAAGCCTATCCCGAACTGGTCAGGATCGCTGGTGTCCGGCAGCTCACGCTGCCGACCGGCCTGCGCCGTCTGCACCGGATGGAGATTGCGGCCGGTGTGTTTCAACTTGAGGTGCCATTTGAACGATTGATCGATCCCGAACAGACCAGTGCTCGCTCGGTGCACGGGTTGCTTGAGATTCGCCTGCCCTTTGCCGGACGCGCACTACGCCAGGTCGTTATTCCAGTGCTGGAGGGAGAACAATCGTGAATGATCCAACCCCAATGCAACGTCCGCCCATGCCAGAGATACCGGACGTCTTGCCGGTATTGCCGATTAACAACGCGATCCTGTTCCCCGGCATGTTTTTGCCGCTGGTGGTGAGTGGTGAAGCCTGGGTACGGCTGGTTGACGAGGCAGCACTCTCAACCAAGATCATCGGCGTCTTCCGCCGCATTCAGTCCGGCACCGAGTTTGAGCCGGAGATGCTGGCCCAGACCGGCACGGCAGCCTTAATTGTACGGATGATGCGCCTGCCCCAGGGTGGTGTGCAACTGTTGTTGCAAGGGCAGGCCCGGATTAAGGTGCAGCGGTGGGTGACCGTCAAACCATACCCCCAGGCGCATGTCACGGTCGCTCTCGATCCGGTTGATGTTTCGATGGAGACCACCGGCCTGGCGCGAGCGGTACTGGCTGGTTTCCAGCAGATCGTTGAGCAAAGCCCGAATCTGCCCGATGAACTGGCGATTGCTGCCGCGAATGCTCCCCATCCGGGCATGCTGGCCGATCTGATCGCGGCCAACCTGAATCTGAATCTCGATGATCAGCAGAAGGTTCTTGACACGTTTGATGTGCATGAGCGGCTGCAACTGGTGTTGCGCCTGCTTGAGCGTGAGCGCGAAATTCTGTTAATTGGCCGCAAAGCCCAGGAAGAGGTCTCGAAGAACCAGCGCGAATACGTGTTGCGGCAACAGCTCGAAGCCATCAAGCGCGAGCTAGGCGAAACCGACGATCACGCCGCTGAAATTGCCGAGTTGCGACGGCGCATCGAAGAGGCAAACCTACCGGCTGAAGCCCGTCAGGAAGCAGAGCGCGAGCTGTCGCGCCTTGAACGGATGCCCCCTGGCGCAGCCGAATACACCGTTGCCCGCACCTACCTCGACTGGCTGCTCGATCTGCCGTGGCACACCAGTACCGAGGACAATCTCGATATTAGCCAGGCCCGGCAGGTGCTTGATGAAGATCACTACGATCTCGAACGCATCAAGGAGCGGATTGTCGAGTATCTGGCGGTGCGCAAATTACGCCGCGAAGAAGGTGCCGACAGCGAAGCGCACGGTCCGATCCTCTGCTTTATCGGCCCGCCCGGCGTGGGCAAGACGAGTCTGGGTGCGTCAATTGCCAGGGCGTTAGGGCGTAAGTTTGTCCGGGTTGCCCTCGGTGGTGTGCGTGACGAAGCCGAAATTCGTGGTCACCGTCGCACCTACATCGGTGCCCTACCCGGTCGGATTATTCAGGGATTGAGTCGGGCCAAGAGCAACAATCCGGTGCTGCTGCTCGATGAAGTGGATAAGCTCAGCATCGGTTTTCAGGGCGATCCGGCGGCGGCATTGCTCGAAGTGCTCGATCCTGAACAGAATGTCGCGTTCGTTGATCGTTATCTGGATGTACCGTTTGATCTGAGTAAAGTACTCTTTGTTTGTACGGCCAACCGGGCTGATACCATTCCGCCGGCGTTGCTCGACCGGATGGAACTGCTGGAACTTGCCGGTTACACCGAACAAGAAAAACTGGAAATTGCCCGTCGCTATCTCATCCCGCGCCAACGCCGTGAACAGGGCATGACAAATCGCGGGCCAGCGTTGACCACAGCCGCTTTGCAGCGTCTCATTCGCGAGTATACCCATGAAGCCGGTGTTCGTGATCTGGAACGGCGGATTGGGGCTATCTATCGCAAGATGACGACCCGTCTGGCCTCGGAGCAGACGTTACCCGATCAGGTTGATGCGGCTGATCTCGACGACCTGCTGGGGCCGCCGCGCTTCCGCAGCGAGACCATCCTCGGCGACAATGAAGTGGGGGTGGTTACCGGGCTGGCCTGGACACCGACCGGCGGTGACGTGCTCTTCGTTGAGGTGAGTGTCATTCCGGGTAATGGTCAGCTCATCCTGACCGGTCAGTTGGGTGATGTGATGAAAGAATCGGCGCGAGCCGCCCTGACCTACGCCCGTTCGCGTACATCCGCTCTGGGTGTCGATCCAGAGGTCTTCCAGAAGAGTGACATTCACATTCACGTGCCGGCTGGTGCCGTCCCGAAAGATGGCCCATCGGCAGGCATCACCATCGCCAGTGCGCTCATCTCGGCGTTGACCAAACGCGAAGTTGACAAACGGATCGCGATGACCGGTGAAGTGACCCTCCGCGGTAAGATATTGCCTATCGGCGGCGTCAAAGAAAAGCTACTTGCCGCACAGCGGGCCGGTGTGCGCAAAGTGCTGCTCCCCACCGAAAACGAGATCGACCTTCGCGATGTGCCTGCCGAAACGAAGGAGCAGTTGGAGATTGTGCTGGTCAAGCACATGGACGAGGTACTGCACGAACTGGGTCTGGAAATTGCCCCGCA
Organism: Chloroflexus sp.; assembly: GCF_034434295.1. GTDB lineage: Bacteria > Chloroflexota > Chloroflexia > Chloroflexales > Chloroflexaceae > Chloroflexus. The sequence goes on along the minus strand of NZ_DAOTZQ010000010.1, from coordinate 4,827 downwards.
ACCGGTGAGTGAGTAATCGAGCGACACGCTGGTGGATTGGCGTCGGCGTAGGGGCGACGCATGTGTCGCCCCTATACCTGTCATCGAATTTGATATGATGTCCAGCCTGAAGCCCGTGTTACCGGGGAACGACTCTGTATTACCGGCCACGTCATACCATCCGGCAAAGGGCTGTATCCCCTGTATGAGCAATCTGTCGGGTCAGATGCAGTCACGATAATTGCTTAAGATGTGGCTTACCCGATACACGATAGGGGGAGCAGCCAGTTCCTATGGACGTGCTACGTCACGCCTCACGGTAGCAACCCAGGTTATGCCCATTCTCTGTGTCCTCCGTGTCTCTGTGGTGACAAAGGTAGCAACTTGAGTTGAAAGATAGGTTCTGCGCATGCATGTTCGTCTCCTGGTGCTAATACTGTTGCTCTCGCTGACAGCCTGTACCGCAGCGACACCGGTGCCGTCGCCTACAGCCATTCTTCGCCTACCTACAGTCACACCCGAACAATTGTCGCAAAGCACACCGACCCCACGCATCATTCGCCTGAGCGAATCCCCTTTACCCGTATTCACCCCGACACCAATCCCAACGCCGGTTATCTCTGCGGCCGGCATCACCACCGCCAATATGGCGCAGCTTGGCATCAGTGCCGAACCGTATGCAATCCTGGGCGATCCCAACGCACCGGTGACCATCATCGAATTTACCGATTTTGGCTGTACCTTCTGCCGTCGCCACCACTTGCTCACCTTCCCTGCCTTGCGGGAAGAATTCATTTCCAGCGGCCAGGTCTTCTACGTGGTCAGACAGCTCCCGGTCACCAGCCCGCAGGGTGATCAGGCGGCGTTGGCTGCGCTATGTGCCGGCGAACAGGGCAAATACTGGGAGATGCACGACCAGCTCTTCGCCGCCGGCGATGCCTGGTACAGCGATACTACCACTGCCCGCAAGCGGATCATCGCGATAGCGACCGATCTCGGTCTGGATAGTGCCGCCTTGCAAAGCTGTATGGAACACCCGGCGACCCAGGCGACGCTGGCCCGCCACGTGAGCGAAGCGCATGCCTTACGTGTATTCGGTACGCCGACCTTTTTCATTAACAATCAGCTTTTTGCTGGTGCCCAACCGATTGCACGCTGGCGTGATGTGTTGGGGGAGGGAAGGGGAAGGTAGGAAATAGGAAATAAGAAGATAGGAGGCAGGAGGGAGGCATCTCCCTCAACATATCTACCTGACACTCGCTCCTCACCCTAATGCCTGTTTCCTATCCCCTAATGCCTAATTCTAATCTCCTATTTTCTATTTCCTATTTTCTATCTTCTCAGTTACACTTGTCATGCAAACAGGCAAAGATGATCTGAACGTAAAGCGTGTTCCGTATGTCGCAAAACCCACCTGCTGAACCAACCCTCCGCCTCTTCATCGCGCTCGAACTGCCACAGACAGTACGCGATGAGCTGAAGCGCATTCAACTGCGTTTACAAGGTCACAGCCGGGCCGCACGCTGGGCAGACCCGGCCGGGATGCACCTGACCCTACACTTTCTCGGCGAAACGCCGGAGCGCCTGGTTGAACCATTGCTAACCGGTTTGCGGTCGGTATCGGCGCCTGCCCTTTCGCTCACCCTCGACCGCCTGGGCTGTTTTCCGGCCAACGGCACCTTGCGCGTAGTCTGGATTGGCCTGCGTGGCGATCTGGCAGCGCTTGCCACCCTGCACCGGTCACTCGCTACAGTCATCCGCTCGCTCGGCCTACCGACCGACACGCGGCCTTTTGCACCCCACATCACTCTGGCTCGTGCGCGACCCAACGCTACACCCGCCGATCTGCGTGCCCTGCGCACCGCATTGGACACCGTTGCTCCGCAAATGCTGACCTGGCAGAGCGATCCGCCGCGCCTCTTCCGCAGCCAGTTGACCCCACGTGGCGCGGTGTATACGGTGTTGGGATAACGATTCCGGACACGTCCGATATACCGGCGGTATAGGATGCGTAGTGGCTTGTGGCCGGTGGTCGCCACATGGGAGATGGTTGCTACCGGTCACGCCGGTGCCTCCCGATAAACGCATATCTGATGCGATCATCAGGCGTATCGGGAGACACCAGCGGCAGCGTGTGCTGCGCATCGTACTGCGGCATGGTACAGCACAGCGCACGCCACGTTCGCGCTTACGGACTATCACGCATTATCAACGGCGTCCAGACCTGATACGTCACCGCCGCACCACCCCAGAATCCACCACTCAATGTATAGCTGCCGCCACTCAGTACACCGGCATCGGTCTGCCCGACCGTACCGCCTAGCGAGTAACTCCCGCCGGTGCTGACCGTATACCCGCCACCATCTACCGTCCACCAGTTCAGGTTGTAAGGGCCGCCGGAAGAGGCCAGGGCAAGCGCAGATAGCAGCAGAAGAAGCGGAATCAGGCCAGGAACGAGAAGTCTACGGATACGTCGCATTGTCTACCTCCTACTGAAGCACGACCAGCATCCGAATAACACCTGTGCCATCATCCAGCCCTTCCAGCGCCTTACCGATGACCGTTCCTTGCGGTGGGTTGGTGCCGGCGCGCATCGCGTGACCAGGTGTCGCCGAGGCAACCAGCAGATCGCCAGGTTGGATAGGGCCGTTCTCCGTGCTCACCTTAACCGGTACGATCCCCACTACTGCCAGCGGGATATGGCCTTCCAGGTTGCCATCTACCGGCTGACCACCGATAAAACCCGGTCGGGTTGAGTAGACCCCAACAACAGTAGCCTGATAGGGTTGCGTGCTGCTGGCCAGCTTGCCATCTGCACCGATGACAAGCACATCCCCTGGTTCCAGACCAGAAACAGCGGGCAGCATCTCGGCAAAATCGGCGGCAGGCGTGCTAAAGCCTACATCGGATTGCGCCTGACCGGTCGATGTCACCCGGAACAATTTATTGGTTTCTGCATTGTTCACGGCAGTGATAAAGTCGCCGGTCCCCGTATTACTCCCCTGCAAGTACAGGACATTCCCACTTTGTGCATTGTAGAAATGGGCGGTGTGGAACCCGCTATTGTTGGTGAAGTAGGCTGCCATTCCCTGACTGGTGTTGGTATTATTCACCCGCAACGCAGCCTTATTGCGGCCATTGCCATTCCCCTCAGCGTAGAGGGCGATTCCATCGCTTGTGTTTTCAAAATACCCACCGTAGCCGTCGCTGCTGATACTCTTGCCAACTACGCCGTAGGTGGTGCCGCTCGTGGCAGTAGCTACACCACGCACGCCGCTGCCGGAGGTGCTGGTGCTCTCACCAACTACGCCGTAGGTGGTGCCGCTCGTGGCAGTGGTATGACCATACACACCAACGCCGGATACACTCGTTCCATAGACACCCCATCCACCACCGTCATGTGATCCCCACACCCCGATCCCGGTTCCTCCAGTACCTTCATTCAATCCACGCACCGCGATGGAGATGGCCCCAGGAAGGGAGGAAAATGGTACCTCTCCCAGAATGGCCACCGCATCATTACTGGTAGAGTTCGTGACGCCGTGAATACCGGGTGTCGAACCTGATGATGCCTGGTGAATGCCGTAGACACCTGTACCGTTCGGACTGTTGCTCTTACCATAGATACCGTAGGTGGTGCCGCTGTTGGCAGCAGCGTAGCCCATGACACCTGCAGCGCCAGAACTGGTGCTGTCGGTCCTAACGAAGACACCGTAACCGAACCCACCTGCGGCTGTATTTTGTACCAACAAGCTGGCATCTATAACCGACCCAATGACCTGCGCCCCTGGCCATAGCCCCAATGCATACGGCGCTGCTATCAGGGCTTGCCGTGGGGAAAGGGTAGTATAGCCGCTATCGCCACTGCACTGCACGGCGATCTGCAGCCAGCGCGCATCGCCGGTAAACACGCCGGTGCCAAAATCCAGTGTGACTGTAAACAGGCCGTTACTGACGGTTACGCCGGTCTGGGTAAGGGTGCTCTCGATCTGCGAGCCGCCACTGACCGCATCCCACAGACTAAACTGGAAATTACAGGTACCGGTGAAGGGACTATCATTCTTCTGAAGCTGGCCCTGGTAGGTGAAAGCCGTGCCGAGGGGAGCAGCCTGAACAGAGCCGATCATCAGGATAACGCTCCAGAGAAGCACACCTGCGATACTGATGAGCCTACGACGAGTCGGTTGCCGTCCTGCGAGGAAATGTCCACGATGGTTGTTCATACGTCTCTCTTTCTGTGCTGTTGTGTAAGGAAGATTGCGTACAGGAACAGCAACCGAATACCCTGATAACAGTTGCCCCATCTCCTGCCAGCTTTCTTCGTGCCGACGACAATGCGAACGTTCTGGTACTGACGAGCGGGTTTGGCGAAGAATTGGTTCGTCATCACCTCCCTTTGAGACGTGCTTCCATACCCATTGTTCGTATCGTGTGCTCCGACCGGCATCGTGCGCAAATCATGTCGAACGGTGTGGGCACGATCATAGTCGCTGTGGCAGCGGGTGTGACACACGCAGCAATCCATCCGGCCGGTTGTGGTGATTTGTATCCACAGTGCAGCAGGAGAACACTTTTCCCAATGGTATATAGTATAATGAACGGCCTGCCACAAACAATACCGAAATGAACAGGCAGGCGGGGTGATCAATCTCCGTGTCTTTCCCATGCGCCTCTATCCCGGCATTGCGTAGGTTGGCTTGCGTACAAGTGGCACCGGATATGCAGGTGCTGTCGCGATAGTTGCCAATCCGGTGCGGTGCATACGGTGCTGTGGCAGGTTTGAGAAAGCGGGTGCCATTCTGTACCGATAGTTCCCGCCCCCAGCGGGGGCGGGTGAGGGTGGGGGCG
>NZ_DAOTZQ010000009.1:0-10076 GCF_034434295.1 Chloroflexus sp. | reverse complement strand
GCGGCAGCATGGCTGCCGCACTCCAAACGTTACGCCACGTGCATGACAGGCGAGTAAGGCACCTAATCCAATGAGTAAGGGCACTGGCGATGATCGTGAGCGCTCCTCGCTGCCACACCGGCAGCCTGGGAGCAGGATAGACTATCGTTTCCTGTGCAAGGGAAAGCCTGTGAGCCGATGCAGGAGGTTGAGGAAGATTCACGACGATCAGGTTCTGCCCGCCCTGTTGACAAACCCGACGCTCTATGGTATCCTCTTCGCGGATAGTCAATTCAGGTAAAAAGTACAAATCTATGGTCGCTCACTTTGTAAGCCTTATCCTTCTCGTATTCGTACTCCTCCTTAGCCTTATTGGCGGGTGGAGCAAACGTGTTTAGGGAGGGGAAGGACGCAAAGCCCCAGATCAGGATGCAAGACTGAACCTCCCGATGTTCGGGAGGTTTTTTAGTACCCGTGAGAGAATCAACGTGAAGCGGCTCAGCAAACACAACCTGCTCTTCTGGCAACGACAGGCATGGCAGCCGCAACTCGTTTTCGTGCCGGTAGCATCTCACCGGCATCTGGTATTCAATTCAGTTCACCGTCGCCTGCCGACGCATCGCTGCGCGTTCGGTTACTCACAGCGGAGTGAGTAGCGGCGTATTGCCCCATTGCTGTGGCTCGTCGGTTATAGACCTGGTCGTTTGGAACGGCATAGCGCAGGGTTGCGCTAATGACCGCTACCTATGGCTGTGTCTCAAAAGCTCGGTTACAGATTCATTGTGGACAGGAGTAAGTTCGATGACCAAACCTCTTACCGGCGCCCAGATTATGTGTGAAGCCCTCATCCGGGAGGGAGTCGAAGTGATGTTCGGCATTCCTGGCGGTGCCATCATGCCCTTCTACTACGCGATGTGGGACTATCGCGACCGGCTACGCCACGTGTTGTGTCGCCACGAGCAGGGAGCCGGTCATGCCGCAGAAGGGTATGCCCGCGCCACCGGCAAGATCGGGGTCTGTATCGGTACCAGTGGCCCCGGCGCGACCAATCTGGTCACGCCAATTGCCGATGCGATGATGGACAGTACGCCCTTGCTGGCAATTACCGGACAGGTCGGCAGTCATGTTCTCGGTAAGGATGCCTTCCAGGAGACGGACATTACCGGAATTACGATGCCGATTACCAAGCACAATTATCTGGTGAAGAATGTCGATGAGCTGGCCTATGTCTTCAAAGAGGCGATTTACATCGCAACAACCGGACGACCCGGCCCGGTGCTGATCGACATTACCAAGGACGCGATGCAGAAGACGACGGTACCGAATTGGGACGTCAAGCTCAATCTGCCCGGTTACAAGCCAACCTATCATGGAAACCGTCGTCAGATTCGGGAAGCGATTAAGCTGCTGATCAGCGCGAAGAAGCCGTTGATCATCGCCGGCCACGGCATCATCATGGCGGGTGCTCACCGCGAGCTGCAAGAGTTTGCCGAACGGTTGCGTATCCCGGTGATTACCACCCTGCACGGCATTGGTGCTATCCCCGAAAATCATCCGTTGAGTATTGGTATGCCGGGCATGCATGGCTGGGTGCATGTCAATCGCGCCATTCAGGAGTGTGACGTTCTCTTCAACATCGGCGGTCGCTTCGACGACCGGGTGACCGGTAAGGCCAGCACCTTTGCCCCCCACGCCCGTATCATTCACGTTGACATTGATCCCTCTGAAATCGGTAAGAACGTGCGAGTTGACGTGCCGATTGTCGGCGACGCCCGGCTGGTGTTGCAGGCTTTCCTGGAAGATTTGCCCCCGCCGAGCGAGCTGGCCGATCTGCACACGCATGCTTCGGACTGGATGGAGCACATCCGCGAGATGCAGGATAAGCACCAGGGCAAGCAGCAGTACAAGAACCGGGCCGCAATGGCAAATATGGCTTTGCCACCGCACGATGTCTACGAGGCGCTGAGCTGCACGCTGAACGCACGCGGCAACTATCGGGTGGTCACCGATGTCGGTCAGCACCAGATGTGGGCAGCCCAATTGATCGACTGGAACCACGGCCCACGCACGCATATTACATCGGGTGGTGCCGGGACGATGGGTTTTGCAGTGCCGGCAGCCATGGGAGTGGCAATCGCCTGCCCCAACGATACGGTCTGGGCCATTGTCGGCGACGGTGGCTTCCAGATGACCAATCAAGAGATGGCGACCATCGTGCAGGAAGGGTTGAAGAATGTCAAGATAGCCGTCATCAACAACGGGTATCTCGGTATGGTGCGGCAGTGGCAGGAGCTGTTCGAGCACAAGCGGTACAGCGGAACACCTCTCTCCGGCCCCGACTTTGCCAAACTGGCAGAAGCTTATGGCTGGAAGGGGCTGACCGTTGAACGCAGCGAGGATGTGCAGGATGCCATTGACGAAGCCCACGCTACCGATGGCCCAGTCCTGATCGATTTCCGGGTCGAGCGGGAGGTCAACGTCTTCCCGATGGTGCCCCAGAACAAGTCAATCGGCGAGATGATCTTGTCTGAGTCGCAGGCGTAGGGCGCAGATAACCTTGTAACATGAAGGAGTAGCAGACAATGAAGAAACATACCATCGTCGCCCTCGTGCAAGATCGACCCGGTGTGCTGAGCCGTGTGACCGGGTTGGTGCGCCGTCGCGGCTATAACATCGAGAGCCTGGCCGTTGGGCACAGCGAAACATCCGGCGTGAGCCGGCTAACGCTGGTTGTCGAGTCGGAAGATGTCGAGCAGGTGGTCAAGCAGCTCTACCGCCTGATCGAAGTGATCAAGGTAAGTGATGTAACCGACGATCCGACGGTTGAACGCGAAATGACCATGATCAAGCTGCACGCACCACCGGCAGTCCGCCACGAGATCATCTCGATGTGCAGCGTCTTTGGGGCGCGTATCGTCGATGTCGGCGCCAACACAATGATCGTCGAAATGACCGGTACGCCGGGCAAAGTCGAGAACTTCATCGAGGTAGTACGCCCCTATGGAATCAAAGAAATGATGCGCACCGGTCGCATCGCAATGGTACGTGGTGCTCGCGGCCACAATGCCGGCGAGTACGTTGAGCCGGCAACGAATGGCGCATCCGTACCGGTGCTCAATTAATCGTTAGCTACTGAGACGCCCGCTTTGGGCGTCTCAGTGGTTCTTACATCGTGCGCGATGCAGCGGGCATCGCATGAGAGTGAGGAATGAGAGAATCATGGCAGAACTGTACTACGACAATCAGGCCGATCTCAACCGCTTGAAAAACAAGCCGATTGCCATCATCGGCTTTGGCAGCCAGGGTCACGCCCATGCCCGTAACCTCGCCGACAGCGGCCTCGACGTGCGCGTCGGTCTTTACCCCGGCTCGAAGAGCTGGGCTAAGGTCGAAGCTGCCGGGTTGAAAGTAATGACGGTGGCCGAGGCTGCCCGCGAAGCGCAGATCGTGATGATCCTGACTCCTGACATCGGCCAGGCCGACCTCTACCGCGAGCATATTGCACCGGCAATGGAACCCGGTAAAACGCTTATGTTCGCGCACGGGTTCAATATTCGCTTTGGTCAGATCATCCCGCCCCAGGGTATCGATGTCAGTATGGTCGCGCCGAAAGCGCCCGGTCATCGAGTACGTGAGGTCTTTACGCAGGGCGGTGGCGTACCGGCACTGATTGCGGTTGAGCAAGATGCGACCGGAGGGGCTTTTGAAGATGCCCTCGCCTACGCCAAAGGACTTGGCTGCACCCGTGCCGGTGTGTTGCGCACAACCTTTGCCGAAGAGACCGAGACCGACCTCTTCGGGGAACAGGTGGTCTTGTGCGGCGGTGTGAGCGCGTTGGTTAAGGCCGCCTTCGAGACCCTGGTCGAGGCTGGCTATCAGCCAGAGGTTGCCTACTTCGAGTGTATGCACGAGCTGAAGCTGATCGTTGACCTCTTCTACCAGGGTGGTCTCAACTATATGCGCTACTCGGTCAGCGATACTGCTGAGTGGGGCGATTACACAGCAGGACCGAAGATCATTACCGATCAGACCCGTGCTGCCATGCGCCAGATTCTGGCCGATATCCAGAGCGGTGCCTTTGCCGAAGACTGGATCGATGAGAATCACAATGGCCGACCGCGCTTCAACGCTTACCGACAGGCTGATATTAACCATCCGATTGAGCAAATTGGTCGTGAGCTGCGCCGCATGATGCCTTTCGTCAACCCGTGCGAAGTCAAGCCGGGTGAAGGTGGCGCCTGAGAGTGAATTGCTATAGATCGTGGCCGGTAGTCGTTCCGGCCACGACCCAACACCACGTAACAGGAGGTACCCCATGAGCAACACCACTGAACCGAGTGTAGAGTACGTCCGAATCTTTGACACAACCCTGCGTGATGGTGAACAGGCTCCCGGCTGTACGATGACTCTGGAAGAGAAGCTGGAAGTTGCCCGCCAGTTGGCCCGGCTGCGGGTTGACATTATCGAGGCCGGTTTTCCGGCAGCTTCCCCCGGCGACTGGGCAGCCGTGCACGAAATTGCCCGCGAAATTGGTACTCCCGATGGCCCGATTATCGCTGCGCTGGCGCGTGCCAATCGCGACGACATCGACAAGGCGTGGAGCGCGATTCAGCCGGCAGCCAAAAAGCGTATTCATACGTTTATGTCAACTTCTGACATCCATCTGGAATATCAATTTCGCAAGACTCGTGCCGAAGCTCTAGTCCTGATTCACGAGATGGTCAGCTATGCACGCTCGCTGTGCGAAGATGTGGAATTCTCACCGATGGATGCCGGTCGTACCGATCCTCTCTTCCTGCGTGAAGCGGTAGCGGTTGCGGTGGCCGCCGGCGCAACGACGCTCAATATTCCTGATACGGTTGGGTACCTCACCCCTGACGAGTACGGGGCGATGATCCGTGATCTACGCGAGAATGTACCGGGCATCGAACGCTGTATCCTCTCGACCCACTGCCACGACGATCTGGGTATGGCGGTAGCCAACTCGCTGGCCGGCGTACGGGCAGGGGCGCGACAGGTCGAATGTACCATCAACGGCATCGGCGAACGGGCCGGTAACGCCTCACTCGAAGAAGTGGTGATGGCCCTGCACACTCGTCAGCAGTACTACGGCCTGCGCACTCGTGTCGAGACGCGCGAAATCGCTCGCACATCGCGCCTGGTGAGCAGCTTCATCGGCGTACCGGTACCGCCCAACAAGGCGATTGTTGGTGCCAATGCCTTCGCCCACGAGTCGGGCATTCACCAGGATGGCGTCTTGAAGTACCGGCAAACGTATGAGATTATGAGTGCCGAGACGATTGGCCTCGACAGCAATACCCTGGTGCTCGGCAAGCACTCTGGACGCCATGCCTTCCGCAAGTATCTGGCAGAGAAGGGCTACCAGCTCAACGAGGAAGAGTTCCAGCACGTCTTCGCCCGCTTCAAAGATTTGTGTGACCGCAAGAAGAAGGTTGATGACCGCGATATTGAGGCGCTGATCGCCGGTGAGATGCAGCATACACCTGAGCTGTACAAACTCGACCACGTGCAGTATGCGTCGGGTATCGGCATGATCCCCACAGCGACTGTGCGGCTGATCGGCCCCGATGGGCAGACCAGGATCGACAGTGCCCAGGGTACCGGCCCGGTTGATGCGGTCTATCAGGCGATTAACCGCATTATTCAGCGTCCGAACGAGTTGATCGAGTTCTCGATCAATGCGATCACCGAAGGGCTTGATGCAGTCGCTGAAGTGACCGTGCGTATTCGCGAACAGGGTGCACCAGCCCGCCTGAACGAGAGCAGCAGTACCGCAACCAGCCTGACCGGTCGCCGACCAGCACAGCAAATCTTTAGTGGGTACGGTGTACATACCGATACGATTGTGGCCGCTGCGCAAGCCTACATGGCGGCCCTCAACAAGATGCTGGCTGCCCGTCAGGAGCGAATCAAGGCAGAGGCAGTGGCGTATGCCGCCGGCTACAGCGGAGAAAGCGGGACACTACCGGTTGACATCTTCGGCGGTAGTACGCTTGGGTAGATGATCTTGTGCGATTCTGGAGGGAAGCGTATCCTTCCCTTCAGGATCGGTTAACCACGACACCGGGATGCCACAAGCATAACCTGGCGTCTTGCCTGCAACACACCTGCGTCAGTACACGTATGCAAACCATTGCCTATCTTGGCCCACCGGGAACCTTCAGCGAAGAAGCAGCGCTTGCCTACGCCGCAGGACGCGAGGCACGACTGCTACCGCTGGCCAGTATTCCGGCTGTGGTCACAGCCATTGAAACGGAAGCGGCCACCGTAGGGGTGTTGCCGATTGAAAACCTGTTGGAAGGCAGTGTCAGCTATACGCTTGATCTGCTGATCCACGAGACGAATTTGCAAATCGCCGGCGAGATTGTTGTGCCAATTCGCCAGTATCTCCTGGCTCGACCCGGTTTACAACTGAGCGATATTAAGGTGCTGTACGCGCATCCGCAATCTCTGGCCCAATGTCGGCGCTTTGTTGAGCGCTGCCTGCCCGGCGTAGCTACCGTCGCTTCGCTGAGTAATTCGGCAGCTCCCGCCGAGGCGATGGCCGATGAACGTCCGGCGGCGGCCATTGGCACACTGCGCGCAGCCGAACTGGTCGGTGCAACGATCCTGGCCCGTGAGATTGCCGATAGCCCACACAATGTCACACGCTTCATTGTGCTGGCCCGCGAGGATGCCCCACCTACCGGTGATGACAAAACCAGTTTCTGTTTTGGGTTCACCCGCGAGGATCGGCCCGGCAGTCTGGTAAGTGCTCTCCAGGAACTGGCCGTCGAAAATATTAATATGACGAAGCTCGAATCGCGCCCAACCCGTGCGATTCTCGGTCAATACATTTTTCTGGTTGACATCAATGGACACCGCCGCGAACCACACGTTGCCCGTGCTCTCGAACGCATTCGCCTGCATACAGGCATGCTGAAAATCTTTGGTAGCTATCCGCGTTGGCGTGGCGCTAACGGTAATCATGCGTCGTAGGTTGCGGCAAGGAGGAGAGCAAAGATGAATAAACCGCGCACCCTGTTTGAGAAAGTCTGGGAAGCACACCTGGTACGACCAGAAACCGCTGAAACGCCTGCTGTGCTCTACATCGATCTGCATCTCATTCACGAGGTAACCTCACCACAGGCGTTTACTGAATTACGCCAGCGCGGGCTGCGGGTTCGCCGACCCGATAAGACGCTGGCGACGATGGATCACAGCACACCGACAACGCCACGTAATCATCTGGGCATTATTCCCGTTGTTGATCCAATGGCAATCAGCCAGCTCGAACAATTACGCAAAAACTGTGCCGAGTTTGAGATTCCACTGTTTGAATTGGGTGACGAGAATCAGGGCATTGTGCACGTCATTGGGCCAGAGCAAGGATTGACGCAACCGGGAATGACAATCGTTTGTGGTGATAGTCATACCAGCACGCATGGCGCTTTTGGCGCGTTGGCATTCGGCATTGGCACATCGGAGGTCGGCCACGTGCTGGCAACCCAATGCCTGCTCCAACGCAAGCCCAAGACGTGTGCGGTACGAATCGATGGCCGGCTGGGGCCAGGGGTCACTGCCAAGGACATCATTCTGGCGTTGATCGCTAAATACGGCGTCGGCGGCGGTACGGGGTACGTTTTTGAGTACATGGGTGAAGCGATCCGTGCGCTGTCGATGGAAGAGCGGATGACGATCTGCAATATGAGCATCGAAGGCGGGGCACGAGCCGGTATGGTTGCGCCCGACGATACGACCTTCGAGTATATCGCTGGCCGCCCCTTTGCTCCGAAGGGCGCCGATTTCGAGGCCGCCGTGACACGCTGGCGAACACTCCCCAGTGACAAGGGAGCAACCTTCGATCACGAGTTAACCCTCTCGGCCAGTGAACTGAAACCAATGATCACTTATGGTACCAACCCCGGTATGGGCATTCCCATTGACGCCCCAGTTCCACGCCCGGAGGATATGCCCGATGCACGGAGCCGGGCAGCGCTCGACAAGGCGCTGGCGTACATGGGGCTTGAACCCGGCAAACCGCTCCTGGGCCACCCGGTTGATGTTGTCTTTATCGGTTCCTGCACCAACTCGCGCCTGTCAGATTTGCGACAGGCAGCCCAGTTTTTCCGTGACCGCAAGGTGGCCCCCGGCGTGCGGGTGATGGTAGTTCCCGGATCGCAGCAGGTCAAACGCGCTGCGGAGGCCGAAGGGTTAGATCGCATCTTCAAAGAAGCCGGTGCCGAATGGCGCGAAGCCGGTTGCAGCGCCTGTCTGGGTATGAACGACGACAAGGTGCCACCGGGTAAGTACGCAGTCAGCACCTCGAACCGCAACTTCGAGGGTCGGCAGGGGCCAGGAGCACGCACAATGCTGGCCAGTCCACTCACGGCAGCGGCGGCAGCTATCACAGGCGTGGTTACCGATCCACGCACGTTGTTGAACTAGAGGAGGCTCCCGTGGAACCGATTTCAACCATTACCGGCAAAGCCGTCGTGTTACCGGTGGAGAATATTGATACCGATCAGATCATTCCAGCCCGCTTCCTCAAAGTGACCGACCGCAGCGGTCTGGCCGCCGGTCTCTTCGAGGCGTGGCGCTACCAGGCAGACGGCACACCCAATCCCGATTTTCCGCTGAATCGACCGGAAGCTGCCGGGGCAACCATTCTGATCAGTGGGCGTAATTTTGGCTGTGGTAGCTCGCGCGAGCACGCTCCCTGGGCATTGCAGGATTATGGTTTCAAAGCTGTGCTGGCACCATCGTTCGCCGACATCTTTCGCAGTAATGCGCTCAAGATTGGCTTGCTACCAGTAACGATTGATCAGGCCGTCTACGATGAACTGATTGCCCGTTATGCGGTTGATCCACAGATGCATCTGACGATTGATCTGGCAGCGCAGACAGTGACGTTGCCGGATGGCCGACAGGTGCATTTTCCGATTGATGCATTTAGCAAATACTGCCTGCTGCATGGGGTCGATCAACTCGGTTTTCTGCTCCAACAGGAAGAGGCAATTATCGCTTACGAAGCCAGTCATCCGCAGCCGGTGACGACTCGCTGAGCACGGTGAGAAGATGCGGCTGATAGCAAGTCTTGACTAACACGATGCATTATTCGGGTTATCAGAACCATACTGGCGCATTTCAGGGTGTGACACCGGCGCATCGTTGGTGGGTCGGCACCGTCAACTTGATTCATGCGCAGTCGCGTTGCAATGCAGCGCCGGCATGATGCAGGCAAACCTGGTAGGCTGGTGTTGGGTTCACGTGCCTGGTGTGACACGCGCCCAACAGGGAGGGTGGTGGCTGCGGTAGGGGGCTGGGGCACGCCATAGACGGCGATCATTCATACCAACACTGGCGTCGAAAGGATCAGGTCGGTGTGGCGGAGGGGCGACGCATGCGTCGCCCCTCTTGGCGTCCAACACATCAGGTTCGGTGTCGCGTGATGGGCCGACACGCCATACCCCTCCGCCTGTCGTGTCTCTGGTATCCTGCGTGGGTCGTCGGTTCGGGCGGCAGGCACCACGTGGTTGGTAATGCACCGCTCATAATGATGTGTTACCATTCATAAAAATCAGGGATGTTTTTTACGTGATAGAGACGAGGATAGACGGTGCTGGCACTCGATGATCTGAAACCTGGCGTGACCATTCGCGGTATGCTACCCGATACGTCGGTCACAGTGGTGAGTGTGCAGTGGCACGGGACTGAGGCCGTGACGCTGGTGTATCGTGACCCCAGCGGGAAGGTAGCCGATCTGTTGCTGTTTCGCAGTGATGAGACGCGCCTGGAGCTGGTTGAGCAGGGACGACCCTGGCGGTTTGATGGTGATGGGGCGCTGTTTCGCCTGGTCGCCGAAGCGCATCGGATTCGGGTGGCCTATCTGTTCGATCCGCTGCTGGCCGTGCATACGTCGCTGGTTGAGCCGCTGCCGCACCAGATTGCCGCTGTCTATGAGACCATGGTGCCGCGCCAGCCGTTGCGCTTTTTGCTGGCCGATGACCCCGGCGCCGGGAAGACGATTATGGCCGGGTTGTTGATGAAGGAGTTGATCGCCCGCGGTGATGTGCAACGCTGTCTGGTTATCTGTC
>NZ_DAOTZQ010000008.1:0-12052 GCF_034434295.1 Chloroflexus sp. | reverse complement strand
ACAACCCTGGTGCCTGAAGATCAATTCGATACGCTGGTCAGCCGCACCGACGAGATTATCAACACTTATCGTCTCGACCCGAACGCCAGTGTGCCATAAGCCGGGGAAATACGAGTTTCTGCCAAAGAGAGGGGCCACTGTTTGTTGTGTCCCCTCTCAGCGTGTCTATTTAACCTTTCGCCGCTGCGTAGTGCCCGGCAACGTTCGCGGAGCACTACGCGGCTGAGATTCCCGTCCCGACCAACATTAACCTTTCGCCGCTGCGTAGTGCCCGGCAACTTTGGCCCAATTCACCACATTCCACCAGGCATCAACGTAGGCGGCCCGCTTGTACTGGTACTTGAGGTAATAGGCGTGCTCCCATACATCCAGACCGAGGATGGCTGTCTTACCCTCCATCAGTGGGTTGTCCTGGTTGGGAGTGCTCATAATGCTAAGGCTGCCATCCTTTGCCGCCACCAGCCATGCCCATCCCGAACCGAACCGGCCCAAAGCCGCCGCCTTGAACTTCTCTTTGAAGGCGTCGAAGCTACCGAAGGCGGCATCAATTGCCGCCGCCAGATCACCGGTAGGCGCACCGCCAGCATTGGGAGCCATAATCTCCCAGAAGAAGGTGTGGTTCCAGTGTCCACCACCATTGTTGCGTACCGCCGTCCGAATCGCCTCTGGGATGGCATCGAGATTGCCCAACAGCTCTTCAATCGTCTTGCTCTGCAACTCCGGGTAATTCGCCAGCGCATTGTTCAGATTAGTAACATATGTCTGATGGTGGTTGTCGTGATGATAGTGCATTGTGGCTTCATCAATATACGGTTCAAGGGCATTGTAGTCGTAAGGTAATGGCGGAACTTCAAAGGCCATGTGAAACCTCCGTAGCAATTGCAAACAACGACGGCCACCATTGACCGTCATCTGTGGCGTACTTGTATTGTACCGCGGATGTGAGGGTAAGTGCTAGGCCGGAATCCGATACCGGCAACAGTGACCACCTTCGGCAATCGTGGTATCACGCTCGATAGTGGTCTCCAGCAGGTCTTCGTAAAGACGTAACTCTTGGGCGCAGATTTGCGGATAGCGTCGGGCAACACAATCAAACGGACAGTTATACTGTGTCAGGAAGAGATCACCCTTCTCGCTCTGTTCACACTCACACATATACCCCTGTTCGGCCAGTGCTTCGGCGAGTATCGCTACCTGTGTCGCCCGTGGCTTGTCCGCCAGTTGCGGGGCTAAGCGGGTGAAGAGCATTTTACGCCGCTGTTCGAGCATCTCCTTGACTGCCGGCTCACCACCGACTGCCGCCACACTGTCGATCAGTTCACACACGAGCCGCTCATAGTGCTTGGGAAAGAACGCCTCGGCCCGTTCGGTGAGCGCATACAGATGTGCCGGACGCCCGACATTCCGGCGCAGACCGCAGACATACACCAGCCCCTCCTGCTCCAGGGCTGTGAGGTGCTGGCGAATACCAACCGCGCCAATTGCCAGTGCATCGCTTAACTCAATGGCGCTCATCTGCCCGTGACGACGTAACAACTGGAGGATGCTGCGCCGGGTTGCGCCCTGTGCTCTGCGCTCAACTTTCATCGGCGATCTACCACTTTACGAGTATGCTGCTATCGAATAGTCTTAATGCGAGTATAGCAACCGTGCTCCGAGCTGTCAAGCAAGATAATAACACCCGCTTCACGCAGGCCTATGCCGCAAACCACCATCCATCGCACCGACTTCCCGTACCGTCTGTGACTTTAGTAACATCTTACTTTCTTAATTCTCTGGTATAATGTAACAAGACGCGCCTAGCTAAGGATGGAGTAGATACATGGGTCGCTTAACAAATCATCAATCGGCGACGGTGAGCGAAGATCAGATACTCGCCGCACTGCGACAGGTGCAGGAGCCAGAACTGGGTGGCAACCTGGTTTCACGGCAGATGGTCAAGCATATTGCCATCTGCGACGGAATTGTCCGTTGTACGATTGAGTTGACAACCCCGGCGTGTCCGTTGAAGGATCAGATCCGTACTGAGGCCGAGGCAGCAGTGCTGGCAGTGCCAGGGGTAAGAGAGGTTCACATCGAGTTTACCGCCAATGTTCGCCGGCCTGCCGGTATTCCTGAACAATCGGCCATTCCTGGCGTTGCCAATGTGATTGCGGTGGCTGCCGGTAAAGGCGGCGTCGGCAAGAGTACCGTAGCAGCCAATCTGGCGGTTGCCCTGGCCCAGATGGGTGCACAGGTTGGTCTGCTCGATGCTGATGTGTTTGGGCCGAGTTTGCCGCTCATGCTGGGAGTACGCGGGCAGCCAATGGCCGTGAGCGACGCCAATGGTCAGCCGATGATGTTGCCACTGAGTAACCACGGTATCAAGGTGATGTCGGTCGGGTTTCTGATCGACGAGTCACAGCCGGTGATCTGGCGTGGGCCGATGGTCAGTCAGTTACTCCGGCAATTTCTCTACCAGGTTGCCTGGGCACCTCTCGACTATCTGATCATTGATATGCCACCCGGCACCGGCGATGTTGCCCTTACCCTGGCCCAGAGCCTGCCCCTCACTGGTGCCCTTATCGTGACAACGCCGCAGCAGGTGGCAACCATCGACGTAATTAAGGCGATGGAGATGTTCCGCAAAGTGAACGTACCGCTGTTAGGGATCGTCGAGAACATGGCCTACTTCATCGCCCCCGATACCGGTAAGCGCTACGACATCTTTGGCAGTGGTGGGGCCGAACGCCTGGCGCAGCAGTTGGGTGTACCGGTTCTCGGCCAGATCCCCCTTGGTATGAGTGTGCGCGAGGGTGGTGATAATGGTCAGCCGGCCGTGATCAGTGATGCCCCTGATGCGTATGCTGAAATCTTCCGCGAGCTGGCTCGCCAGGTCGCCGCTCGTATCTCGGTGTTGCAGTACGCAATGGTATAGCCGATTCGGTACCGGTGGGCCAATCAAGTCCGCCGGTACGTGTTTCATATCGGTTACTCGTTCGCCGTCTGTTTGTCACAATGAGGTGAGGCTATGGCCGCCAATCAGCTCTCTGGCACGACCCCGATCATCTTCTACGATCCCAGCCGCCATCCCCGCTATGCCACCGATACGCCGGCACTCGATCAGTATGGCCGCCGTATCGACTATCTGCGCGTCTCGCTGACCGACCGTTGCAATATGCGTTGTGTCTACTGCATGCCTGCCGTTGGTGTGCAGTTTGCCCCTCGCCCTGAACTACTCACCAATGAAGAGCTGCTGCTGGTGATCACTGCCGCAGCCCGTGCCGGCTTCCGCAAGTTGCGCCTGACCGGCGGCGAACCAACGCTGCGCCATGATCTGGTCAATCTGGTGCGTGAACTGAAACGCATTCCGGGCATTGAACATATCGCGATGACAACTAACGCGCTCCGTTTGCGCAAACTGGCCCAACCGCTGCGTGAAGCCGGTCTGGATCGGGTCAATATCAGTATCGATACCCTTGATCCGCTGAAGTTTCGGATGATTACCCGTGGCGGTAACCTCGAAGAGGTCTGGGCCGGTATCGAAGCTGCTGATGCGGCTGGCCTGCATCCCATTAAACTGAATGCGGTGGTCGTGCGCGGGATGAATGATGATGAAGTGGTGCGGCTGGCGGGATTGACGCTGGAGCGACCATGGGAATTCCGCTTCATCGAGGTGATGCCGCTCACCGGGGTGGCTGGCCTCGCTGAAGAGGGTATCGTGGCCAGCGCCGAACTGATTGCGCGGCTTGAACAACACTACGGCCCACTTGAGGAGATCGGCCACGCGCCGAGTGATCCGGCGCGCACGTATCGCCTACCCGGTGCGAAGGGGGTGATCGGATTTATTTCCAGCGTCAGCGACCCCTTCTGCGCCACCTGTAACCGGATGCGGCTCACCGCTGATGGTCGACTGCACCTCTGTCTGCTCCGTGATGACGAGGTTGATCTGCGGGCCGCAGTCCGTGGCGGGGCCAGCGTCGCCGATCTTGAACAAATCATTCGCCACGCCGTCTATATCAAACCATGGGGGCATGGCCTCCCTGCCGGCGTGAAGCCAACCCTGCGCGGGATGTCAGAGTTAGGTGGCTGATCCGCAGTGTCATTTTCCAACAACTCTCTAACGATCAACTGCCGGCTGAGTGATTACAATGCATGGTAGTGTGAGGTCGTATCTCGGTCCGCCGCTGCGTCAGGCGGATTGATGACAATGCATTGTTCAACTATGACGAGGGAGAAATATGACCACGGAACCGTTGACTGAAACTGGTCGGCAGTCGCATACGTTCAAAGCTGAAGTACAACAAGTACTGTACATTCTCGCCCATTCACTCTACACCGACCGCGAGATTTTCCTGCGTGAACTGATCTCGAACGCTTCTGACGCGATTAATCGCGTGCAGTTCGAGATGCTGACGAATCGCGATGTGCGCGATCCCGACCTCGAACCACAAATCACCATCGAAGTCAACAAGGAAGTGCGCACCCTCTCGATTAGTGATACCGGCATCGGCATGACTGCTGATGAAATGGTAGAGCACCTCGGTACGATTGCGCAATCGGCGGCGCGCGCTTTTGTTAAGCAGGCCGGTGAGGGTGCCAAACAGACTGCCAGTGAAATCATTGGTCAGTTTGGGGTCGGCTTTTACTCGGTATTTATGGTTGCCGATAAGGTAACGGTTGTTTCACAATCGTACCGCCCCGATGCACCGGCGGCGATGTGGGAGTCGAGCGGGGGCGATAGCTTCACGGTTGGCCCAGCTACCCGCGAACGTCGTGGCACCACCATTACGCTGCACCTGAAAGAAGACGCGGCTGAATTCGCCGATCCATGGCGGATCGAGCAGATCGTGCGTCGGCATTCCAATTATGTCGCCTTCCCGATCATGCTCGATGGTCGCCAGATCAATGCACGCACAGCGATCTGGCGCAAAGCCCCGCGTGATGTCACGAACGACGAATACAACGACTATTACCGCCAGCTCACCCTCGATAGCCAGCCACCACTCAGCTTCATCCACATTTCGACCGACGCGCCGGTTGATCTGCACGCCATCCTCTACATTCCATCACGACGCGAGCGCGGTATCCTCGAACGCCGCATCGAAGGTCAGATCAAGCTCTATTCGCGCAAAGTATTGATCCTTGAAGAAGCTAAAGATTTGCTACCCGCCTATTTCCGCTTCGTTGAAGGCGTGGTTGATAGCGAAGACCTGCCGCTGAACGTCTCGCGGGAAAGCGTTCAGAGCGGTACCGCCGGTGGATCGCCGGTTATGCAACGCCTGCGCAAAACGCTCACCGGTCGTCTCCACAAGGAGTTGAATGATCTGGCCGAGCGCGATCCGGAGAAGTATCGCACCTTCTGGAAAGAATTTGGCCCATTTATCAAAGAGGGTATTGCTACCGATTATGAGCATCGCAATGATCTGCTCAAGCTGCTGCGGGTGCAGACAACGAAGAGCGGTGAGGAATGGATCACGCTGGCGACCTACAAAGAGCGCATGATCCCCGGCCAGAAGGAGATTTACTACCTGATGGCGGCCAGTCGCGATGCAGCGTTGAGCAGTCCACACCTTGACCCGCTACGGGCACGTGACATCGAAGTCATTCTCTTCACTGACCTGATGGATGGCTTTATGTTGTCGGGTCTGCGCGAATACGATGGATTACGCCTGCGCAATATCGATGAGGGAGAGCTTGATCTGCCGGGTGAGATCGAACGACCGACGCCAGCGATTAATGACGAACAGTTCACCGCACTGGCTGAACGCATTGCCGCAATTCTTGGCGACCGTCTGAAAGAAGTGCGCACATCGCGCGTACTGCGCGACAGTCCGGCCCGGCTGGTGGCCGATGAAGCAGCCTTTGGCCGCGAAATGCAGCGGATTCAGCAGGTGCTCGGTCAGGAAGTGCAGATAGGGCCGCGCATTTTGGAACTCAATCCGGCCCACCCGCTGATTGCGGCTCTGGCGCAACGTGCTGCCACCAATCCAAACGATCCACTCCTCAAACTGGCCGCCGAACAACTCTACGATAACGCACTGCTGATCGAAGGGTTGCACCGCGATCCGGCGGCAATGGCCCCGCGGATTTTGCAGTTGCTCGAACTGGCTGCCGGTGTGAACACGCCCCAGGCTTAATCGTTACCGTCGTGAGCCTGCTGAAGCTCATGTTCGGCAGGCTCACATGTTTATTTAGAGGGTACGAACTGCTTGCTATTCAAGATACCCCTTCAACAGCCCACAACGCTCTCTGTTCAATATCACCTACCGGTTGCCGGCCAGCACGCGCCAAAACGCACCAACCATGGCCAGGCGTCCGATCATCGTGATCACAAACAATGCCGCCAGCCCGTGAACCGCTAATGGCCCCAGCATCAGCGTAGTCCCGGTCAGTAGCTGCCCTAGCGCACCTCCAATCAACGACGCAATCAGCGTGCCCAGACCGGTAAGCAGGCTAAAGATTGCTACTGCAACCCCGCGTTGGGCAGCGGGAGCGCGTTCCATCAGCAGATTTCCCAGCCCTTGATTCACGCCCGGCCAGAAGACGCCAGAAAAGATTGACGTTAGCCAGAGAGGTAGAATGTTGTCTGGTGTTGAGAGTATCCAACCCAGCGGCAGTGGAATCGTCCCCATCACACACCCCGTTACGACCACACGATAGCCGTAGCGATCCATCAACCACCCCACAAGCGGCGAGAAGAAGAGCGCTACGGCACTGGTCACGATACCGGTCAGTGCCAGCAGCGAGAAATCGAGTTGCAGGGTGGTTAAGCCATAAGCATTGAAAAAGGGAGCGGCGATACCGGTAACCAGCGCCCAACCTGTCGCGAGCACGGTAAAACGGCGAAAAGCCGTATCGCGAAGCGGAGCGAACAGAAATGATCCAACCCCCTGCCACGGTTGTGGCTGCAATGGCGGCTCTGGCTGGCGGGCAATCAGCACGGCTGCCCCAAAAGCAGCCAGCACCGCTACCCCAAAGATCAGGGCGTACCCGTGCGCTTCCGCACCCTGCGCCCGAAAATGGTCGAGGGTCAACCCGGCAAGATAGACACTCACCATCGCACTGATACCGGCCACCGTATTCCGCACCCCAAAATAGCTCCCCCGCCGGTTAGGCGGAACCAGATCGCTCATCCAACTCATCCAGGCATTGCCCGCCATGCCATTCAGCCCATACGAGAAGCCCAGAGCCACGAAAAACACGGTAAGCTGCCATGTCGCCGACCAGCTGGTGAACGGCAGGCAGAGCAACAGCGCCCAAACCAGCCGCCCCACTAGTGCCGAAAAGAGCACAATGGCTCGTCGACTCGCAAACCGGGCTTCCAGGTAGGCGCTCAGGAACTGAAACATCTGGCCGATGAATGGCAACGCACCAAGCAAGCCGAGTTGAAAATTGTTGGCACCGAGCAACAGCGCAAATCCACTGAGAAAGACGCTCCCACCAATGGCGCCTGTAATACTGATATGAATATTGGCAATCGCACCTTCCCAGATGGAAATGAGTAAACCGCGTCGTACTTCTGAAGGAACGAGTGGCGATGGGTTTTCTGGTAGCGATGCGTCCGACTGTGCTATAGGTTGCACAGATGTGGCCTGAACGGTTGTCGAATTGGCAGAGGTCATAGGGCGATCCTTGTTGCAAAATAGCGTAAAGATTGAGGATGGTCAGCGGTAGTATCACCTAAACCGTGTATCATCACACAGAGTAGCGTTGTGCGGTATGCTATAATCGCTGTGCAGGCTCGTATATCGTGTGGTAACCGGAATTTGCGCCGGGAGAAATTACTATGAACGTCATCGATCTCCTCTTCGTCGTGCTCTTCTTCGGCGCACTGGCTGTCGGCTTTTTTCAGGGCACGATTCGGCTGGTCCTTGTCATTCTCTCGTTCTACTTCAGCACGGTGCTGGCCAGTCTCTACTACCAAAGTCTGGCCGATGTCTTTGTGCGCGAGTTGGGTGGGCAACGTTTCGTAAGCCAGTATGTTGCCTTTGCGTTGATCCATTTGTTTTGCTTTATTGTATTAACCTGGGTCGGAATCTATAGTTTTCGCTATGTGCAAACACCATACCATCTTGAGATGGTAGATCAGATTGTTGGCACCGCACTGGGTGTGATCATCGGTGGTATGGCCCTCGGCTTGATAGCGATTCTGCTTTGGAATCTGTTTATCGTGCGCGGTTTTGCCAACATCGATTATCCGATCACACGCTGGTTGGGTGGGCAAATCGGGACTTCGTTGATACTCCGATTCTTCGCTAATGCGATTTTGCCCAGTTTGTACGAACTTATCGATCCGATCTTACCTGACGCCGCCCAAATTATCTTTCAGGTGCAATAATCAACCCCTGGGCCGATGGTATGATTGACGGTTAGTGATAACCTGAACGCAAGACATCTTGCGTTAATGAGTGCTGGTATGTCGATCCCGGAATCTTCGCTGACTACACTTGAATTCGACGTCATTCGTGACCGTCTGGCTCAATATACTGCTTTTTCAGCCTCGCGTGAACTGGCCTTAAGTCTGACTCCGGCCACCGATCTGGCTGAAGTCCGGCGACGGCAGGCTCTGACTGCCGAAGCCCGGCTGTTACTGGAAGAATGGCCGGAGGTGAGTATCGGTGGGGCGCGTGATGTGCGTCGCGCCGTGCAGCACGCTGCCCGTGGCGGTATTCTTGATGGCACAACCCTGCGCGAGATTGCTACCACCTTGCAGAGTGCGGCGCAGCTCCGTCAGCGACTGAGCCGCCTCGACGAACGTTTTCCGTTACTGATCGACCTGGCCAATACGCTGCCCGTCATTCCATCGTTAAGCGAGGCAATTGATCGAGCAATCGGTGATGATGGGCAGGTGTTAGACAGCGCCAGCCCTACACTTGCCCGCTTACGTCACGAAGTGCGCGTGGCATTTAACCGTCTGCAAGAGCGACTCCAGAGCATGATCCATTCCAGCGCACTGGCCGGTGCTCTTCAGGAACCGATTATCACTGTGCGGAATGGCCGGTATGTCATTCCGGTGAAAGCCAGCCACCGCCGGGAAGTGCGCGGTCTGGTGCATGATCAGTCGGGATCGGGAGCCACTCTCTATATTGAGCCAATGGCAATTGTCGAGTTGAACAACCGCTGGCGCGAGTTGCAGTCTGCCGAGACGGAAGAAGTGCAACGCATTCTCAGCGCGTTATCCGACCAGGTCGGCGCAGCAGCCAATTTGATCACCAGTACCGTCAATACGCTTGCTACCCTCGACCTGGTATTTGCGCTGGCCCGCTACGCCATTGCCACCCGCAGCACGGCACCGGAGATTGTCGATTGGCGACCCGACGATCCGCCGTCGCCTGAACCACCGCTACGCCTGACACGAGCACGCCATCCGCTGCTCCCTGCTGATACCGTAGTCCCGATTGATCTCTGGCTTGGCGGCCAGTTTTCGCTGTTGTTGATCACCGGCCCCAATACCGGTGGCAAGACGGTAGCCCTCAAAACCACCGGCTTGCTGGCCCTGATGGCGCAGGCCGGCATGCAAATTCCAGCCGATCAACCGTCGCGCTTACCGGTGTTTCAGTACATCTTTGCCGACATCGGTGATGAGCAGAGCATCGAACAGAGCCTCAGCACCTTCTCGTCGCATATGGCGAATATTATCCGCGTGCTACAAACATTGGCGGCTGCACACCAAATGCCGCCGATGAGCGACGAATACACCCTGTTCGATGACCGCCGACCGGCAGCGCTGGTTCTGTTCGATGAGTTAGGTGCCGGTACCGATCCGGTAGAAGGGGCAGCCCTGGCCCGAGCGATTATTGGCCGCTTGCTTGAGTTGGGGGTACTGGGCATCGCTACCACCCATTATGCCGAGTTGAAGGCGTTTGCGTACACAACTCCAGGTGTGCAGAATGCCTCGGTCGAGTTTGATATCGAGACCCTGGCACCAACCTACCGGTTAAGTATCGGTATCCCCGGTCGTTCAAATGCCCTGGCGATTGCAGCCCGTCTGGGCTTAGACCCGACACTGATCGAGCAGGCACGCTCTTTTATCGACCGCAAAGAGGCGCAGGTTGAAGACTTGCTAGCTGGCATCCAGCGTGAACGTGATGCCGCTACCGCCGCGTTACAGCGTGCAGAGGAATTGCGGATTGACGCCGAACGCTACCGTGACCGGCTGGCGGCTGAACAACAGTCCTTTGCCGCCGAACGAGCCGCAGCGCTTGAAGCCGCCCGTGCCGAGATCGAAGCAGAGCTGCGGGAAGTTCGTCAACAGCTACGTCGATTGCGTGAAGAGTTTCGCACTGTCAATATATCACGCCAGTGGCTTGAAGAAGCCGACAAACGACTGGCGATGGTTGCCGAACAGTCACAACAGGCTGTTGCCCGTCTAAGCGTGCAAACCCAACCTGCACCACCGCCCCCAACCGAAAAACGGTTACAGGTTGGCGATCAGGTACAGGTCACTTCCATCGGTCTGAACGGCGAAATTGTCGCCATTGATGAAGAGGATCAAACCGCCACGGTACAGGTCGGCGGCTTCCGCATGACAGTCAGCTTCAACGATCTGAAGCGGGCAAAGGGCAAAAGTGATGACGGCCAGCGCTTTACCCCTCCGGCACGAACCGTTCATCTTCCCCCAACACCCGATGTCTCGATGACCTTCGACATGCGGGGCTGGCGAGCGGCTGAGGTGAGTGATCGTCTGGATCGCTATCTGAACGATGCGTATCTCGCCGGCCTGCACCAGGTACGCCTGATCCACGGCAAAGGCACTGGTGCGCTGCGTCAGGTGGTACGAGAACTTCTGGCCGGTCACCCACTGGTAGCCTCGTTCAGCAGTGGTGGCCGCGATGGTGGTGATGGTGTCACGATTGCGACGCTCGTCGATCGGTGATGACATCCTGCTTACTCGCGAGAGTTACGTTTACACGACAAACGATGCAACCGTCTCGCTCCCGCACCTCGCTCAGTGGGGGCGGGAAGACGAGCGTGCTCTGTATGGCTCCTGTTCACTTTACTCCCACCCTCCCAACCTCCCGCCCGCCGCTGGGGGGAATGTATTACCCACAACTATCTTGTGGTATTAACCACGTATGTATCGGCGGGTATGATCCCATATGTGCTTTTGGCACTATGCCAGGGATCAGTCGTACCGTGAGCTGTGCCCATCACGGACAGAACGCGGCATCGTGGCAGCGGGGAAGGTCGTACCGGTGTGTGGGGCAGGGTGATTGAACGTCTGTCATCCCGCTTTGCTCCCGTGTGCCTGTCGGCCAGACGCATGACCGCCTGCCAAACACCAACCACAACCTACCCGGCTCCTGGCCTGGTGGCAGTGCGTTGCTCCAGCCGTGCCAGCACGTGCTGGATTGGGTACCTTATCCGCCTGGTATGCGCGTGTCGCAGTGTTTGGAGTGCGGCAGCATGGCTGCCGCAGCAGCCGTGCTCACAATTCGGCGCGTGGCACACCGGTATCCGTCCTGATCACGGGGAAGCTGGATGTGATCGCTTCGATCATCGCGTTGGTCAGGCATGCACAAGATACCTGCACATAGACGTGTTGTTGCAAGAGGTTCTCACTTGCGCACCAGCAGCACCTGACGGCGGTAGCAATGATGCCTATACGCGGGCTGGAAGCCCACGCCACGGGGAGCACTTGCAGCCCGGTCTAACACAGCAGGATGCCGTTGATCGTATGACCATACGGTGTGCGTGAGGCATGGTGCCTCGTATCCATGACGATGGGATATGCGGCGTCATACCGGCTTCTGTGTGACCTGTGGGTAATGCATAGCACAGCGGGCGAGGGGCCGGGGGTGAGGGCGTTCCCCCGCCCCCAGCGGGGGCGGGTCAGGGTGGGGGGTGCTTGCCCTCACCTCACCCCCAGCCCCCGCTCCTCTCCCGCAGTGGGAGAGGAGCGAGGAGGGATGACAGGCGTGCTCCATACTGATTCTCATGCACTGCAATCCCGGCCTCCCTCCCAACCTCCCCCCGCTGGGGGGAGGAACGGTAAGGGGATCCCCCCGCTGGGGGGAGGCATGGTAAGGGTATCCCCCCGCTGGGGGGAGGCATGGTAAGGGTATCCCCC
>NZ_DAOTZQ010000007.1:0-50652 GCF_034434295.1 Chloroflexus sp. | reverse complement strand
GGGGGGACAATGGTCGATATTATCGGCGGAGGCATTCTCGGCCTTAGCCTGGCTTACGAACTGCTTAAACGCCATATCCCGGTACGAGTGTGGGAGCGATCAGCCTCACTCGGTGGCCTGATGGGGCGCACACGCTTCCCTGAACTCGATGGCATGGAGTGTGATCGATACTATCACGCTATCCTCAGCAGCGATCAAACACTCATGAGTCTGTTCGACGAACTGGGGCTGCGTCACCGCCTGCGCTACACCACCACAAAAATGGGCTTCTACCACGATGGCCGCATCTACCCTATGTCAACCCCACTCGAATTTCTCCGCTTTCCGCCATTGCGCCTGATTGATCGCCTCCGCCTCGCCTACACCATTCTCGCCTGTCGTCGGATCAAAGACTGGCGGAGCCTCGAACAGATACCGGTGGCCGAATGGCTCACTCGCCTCAGCGGTGAACGCACTGTACGCCACGTCTGGGCGCCACTCCTGCGCGCCAAATTCGACGGCGATTTCAGTCACGTCCCCGCCACCTACATCTGGTCACGCCTGGTACGCACTACCGACACCCGTACCAAAGGCGGTAGCCGAGAGGTTATGTGCTACCTGCCTAACGGCTACCAGGAGCTAATCGATGCCCTGGCCGCGACAATCCGGCAACGTGGTGGTCAGATTGAGTTAAATGCCACCATCGAAACATTGCAGGTTACTGACGGACGGGTGAGTGGTCTGGTGGTCAACGGTCACGAACTCCCGGCGGACAATGTGGTGATTACAGCCCAAACCCCGATTGCGCGGCGGCTGTTGCCACCCGCAGCAGCGGCAGTGGCGGCCCGCTGGGGACAGCTCGATGGGTTCCTGGGTATTGTGTGTATGCTGGTGGTGATGCGTCGGCGACTGACTCCTTACTACACGCTGAACATTACTGATGAACGCATTCCGTTTACCGGCGTAATCGAAACCACGAACCTGATCGATCCGCAGTATGTTGGTGGATACCATCTGGTCTATTTGCCCAAATACGTCTCGGCTGAAAGCCCCTTTGCCCGGATGCCCGATGACGAATTACGCCAGGTCTTTCTCAGCTACTTGCGGCAAATGTTTCCCGACTTGCAGAAAGAGGACATTGCCGCCATCCGCATTGGACGTGAACGGTACGTCGAGCCAATCCATCCCGTTGGTGCAACCGACCTGATTCCACCTGTCACCACCGACATTGACGGTCTCTTCCTGGCCAACACCGGTCAGATTTATCCACAGCTTACAAATGGCGAGTCAGTCTGTGCCTTTGCCCGCTCAGTGGCAACTCTGATTCAGCCGCTTGTTACCCGTCCATCGCCAGCAGCGTTATCACTCATCTGAGGTTCCTATGAGCATATCCAGCGTTGAATTGACGACGACAGCCTATGGCCGGCCTAGCCAGAGGACAATCGATTATCCGAAAATAGCGCTCATCGGTGCACTGATCCTCGGTGATGCGCTTGTTGTCACAACCAGCTTCGTGATCGCGTACATCGTGCGCTTCTTTACCAATCTGCCGGTCTTTGTCGAAGGGGCGATGCAGCCAGAGTTTTACAGCATCTTGATCGCGATGCTGGTGCCGTGCTGGATTGGCATCTTCGCTATGCACGGTCTCTACCAGCGCACGGCACTGTTCAATGGCACCCACGAGTACAATCAAGTCTTCAACGCCACCAGCAAGGGGATGCTCTTCGTCGTTAGCCTAACCTTTCTGATCCCCGATATTGTCATTGCCCGGGGCTGGCTGGTAATGAGCTGGATTCTTACCGTGACGCTGACAATTGCGTGGCGCTTCGGCTTTCGCCGGGTTGTCTACAGCTTACGTGCGAAAGGGCATTTAACCGAACGCATCCTGATTATCGGTGCTACCGATGAGGGAAGCGCAATTGCCGAACAGTTATCCGCCGAGCACCGGGCCGGCGCCAATATCGTTGGTTTTATCGATGACCGTCTACCGGTTGGCAGTGAGGTCGGCACAGGCCGCGTGCTGGGAACTACCGGCGACTTCATCCGGTTAGTAAATGATCTTAACATCGAGACGATTATTATTGCTGATACTAATCTCATCCGCGAACGACTGATCGTGCTCGATGGGGCAATGGATTTGTTGAATCGTCTCGAAGTCCGCCTGGCACCGGGTCTATTCGATCTGTTGACCATCGGCGTTCAGGTACACGAGCAGGGTGCAGTTCCCTTGCTGAGCCTCAACAAAACCCGTATTACCGGCATCCACGCTATCGGCAAATTGCTGATTGACCGCGTTGGCGCCTTGATTGGCCTTATCCTGCTTGCACCACTCTTCCTGGTCGTTGCAATCGCGATTCGGCTCGATAGTCCGGGCAAAATCTTTCACCGCCGTCGCGTCATGGGTGTCGGCTATCGCCAGTTCGATGCATTTAAGTTTCGCACAATGTACGAAGATGGTGACCAGCGCCTGACCCCTGCTCAACGTGAAGAACTGGCACAGAAGGGTAAGCTCAAGGACGATCCCCGCATTACCCGCGTCGGTAAATTTCTGCGCCGCACCAGCATCGACGAGTTACCTCAATTGATTAATGTGCTGCTTGGCCAGATGAGTCTGGTTGGGCCACGCATGATCACCGCTGCCGAGATGCACCATTTTGGGCGCTGGCAACACAACCTGCTGATGGTACGCCCTGGTCTCACCGGCTTGTGGCAGATCAGCGGTCGTAGCAATCTGGGTTACGCTGATCGGGTACGCCTTGATATGCATTACATCCGCAATTACTCGATCTGGCTTGACCTGCTGATCATCTATCGTACGATTCCGGCCCTGTTGAAGGGCGAAGGCGCATACTGAGATTACCTCGTTCATCAGAGAGGGGGGCACCATGAAACAACACACACTGCGCGCTGCTGTTATCGGTATCGGAAGCATGGGACGCAACCACGCCCGCGTCTACGCCACCATGCCAGATGTTGAGCTAGTTGCCGTCTGCGACACCAACTATGCAGCCGCCAGCAACCTGGCAAACATCTATCGCTGCCGGATCTACACTGATTATCAGGCCTTGCTCGCCAACGAGGAGCTTGATCTGGTTTCGGTCGTTGTACCGACCAAGCACCACTTTGCTGTTGCCAGTGCTGCGATTGCCCATGGTGTACACGTTCTGGTCGAGAAACCGATTGCCGCCACAGTTGAGCAGGGCTGGTTGTTGATCGAAGCTGCCCGTCGCCACGGTGTCATTCTTACGGTCGGACACATCGAACGCTTCAACCCGGCCATCATTGCGCTGAAAGAACAGCTCGACAACCACGAATTGGGCAACCTGTTTCAGATTACATCACGGCGTGTGGGGCCATTTCCTGGCCGTATCGCCGATGTTGGTGTTGTCATCGACCTGGCTACCCACGAGATTGATATTCTCAATTATCTGATTGGTTCACCGATTGTGCGTATGCACGTCGAACTCCATCGTCACATCCACCAGAGCCATGAAGATATGCTCTCGGCGTTACTTCGGTTTGAAAACGGCATGATCGGTATCCTCGACATCAACTGGCTGACGCCAACCAAGATTCGCGAGCTGAGTATCATCGGTGAGCGTGGGATGTTCGTCGCGAACTATCTGACCCAAGACCTGACCTTTTACGAAAACGACTCGTGTCAGGGCAAAGCCTGGCCGGAACTGGCGCTCCTTGGAGTGAGCGAGGGGCGTAGCATCAGGATGAAAATACCACGACGAGAACCACTCTACGAAGAACTGCGCAGCTTCTGCGAAGCCGTGCGCTACGAGACTGCACCACCGGTCAGCGGCGAAGCAGGTGTTGTCGCCCTTGAAATTGCCAATCAAATCGTCGATGCCGGGTTGCGCGAACAACCCGCAGCCCGCCTGATCGAACGAGCACTGGCAGTTGGCGGCTAGTAGTGGTGATACCAGCTCTTGCTCACAGATGCACCTCATTTGGGGTTTATCCCCGTACTAAAGTATCACCGGCAAGCTGCTGGTTGTGGTCATTGCAGGCGAGGTGAATATGGTTTCCAGATCGGGTTTCAGTCTGGCGTGCGGAAGCCTCGCTTCCGCACCAGCAGTGATCACCCAGGTGCGGGGCGTACCGTTGCCGGTAATAGCCGTAATATCCAATCCGGTTTACTAAAAGTTCGTGATTGCATCATCACGCTAGCGACAACCTGAGCGCGGAGGCGGAGACGGAGAACAGCGTTTGCGCTGTATTATGCAATCCCAGCGCACGACAGCAGGAGCCATCCGGCACCAATAGTTCCCGCCCCCAGCGGGGGCGGGTGAGAATGGGGGTGTGTCGCAGCATACTGCTGGCCGCGGCACCACCATTGCACGCGCCTCATCAATTTCCCTTAACAGCGCCTACACTCACGAACGCTTCACCCGATAACCGGCAGCCTCCCGATCCCATGCGTTTCCCACACCCTCGGCTTTGAGCTTATACTTCTCGACCCGCTCGGTTGCCGTCTTCGGCAAGCTCTGGCGAAACTCAACGTAGCGTGGTACGGCAAAGTAAGCAAGCCGCTCTTCACACCAGCGTATCAGATCAATCGGATCGAGGGTCGCACCAGGACGCAACACCACAACCACCTTCACCTCTTCCTCACCGAGTTCGCTAGGCACACCGACCGCTGCACTCTCTAATACGGCAGGATGGGCATTGACCGCCCGCTCTACTTCCCACGACGAGATATTCTCACCACGTCGCCGTATCGATTGCTTAAGCCGATCGATGAAAATCGCATAGCCGGCTTCATCAAGCTGCCCCAGATCGCCGGTGTGAAACCACCCACCACGCATCGCCGTCGCCGTCTGTTCTGGCTGGCGATAATAACCCATCATCATCAGATGGTCACGCTGCGGACGAATCACTATCTCGCCGGGCACACCCGCCGGCAGTGGCTGATCGTTGGCGTCAACAATCACCAGCTCGAACCCCGGCATCGCTTTGCCAAAGGTACCAACTCGCACTGCATCGCGTGGATTAGCCACACAAAAACCGGTGGTTTCGGTCAGACCATACCCTTCGATAATCGTTACCCCAAACCGCTCTTCAAAAGCGCGCCACAAATCAGGCGGCGTTGCTGCACAGGCCGCGATACGCACGCGATGCGCCCGATCATCGGCGGAAGGCACCTGCTTCATTAGAATCGGGATCATCGCCGCCAGCAAATTGCAGATAGTGGCCCCAAGATCGGCGAGCTGGCGCCAGTAGCGCGAGGCACTAAACTGCTCGATTAAGGCAATCGTCGTGCCGCGATAGATGGCCGGTAACACTGTATGCGCCTGTGCATTGATGTGGAAGAGGGGCAGGCTGGTGCCAAACACATCGTCGACTGTTGCACCAATCATCACATCGGCGAAGAGGGCCGCCGAGTGAAGATAGGCGTGGTGACTGAGCATCACACCCTTGGGTGGGCCGGTCGTGCCAGAGGTGTAGAGAATACTGTGCAGGTCGGTTGCACTCCCCGGTGAAGGAGCGACCGGTCGCGCCCCGCTGAGGGCGGTGTGCCAGTGGACGGCATCTGACGGCACCGTATCAATTCCTCGCACTACCAGATGCCGTAACGCTGGTAACTGGGCACGCAACGCCGCAATCCGCTCGTACAGATGCGCTTCAATGATCAAAACAGTTGCCCCGGCATGATCGAGAATGTAATGCAGTACGTCACCTTTCAGATGCAGATTGATCGGTACCGTGACCGCACCAAGGCAAGCACACCCGAACCATGCCCAGAGGTAATCGGGCGTATTTCCGATCATCAAACCGACGCGATCCCCTGGACGCACACCAAGCTCGTAGAGCATGCCGGCTGCCTGGTGCGCCAGAGTCACCGCCTCCGCATACCGCCATTGCTGATCGGCAAACCTGAGCAGCACGCGATCAGGGTACTGCTCTGCTTGCGTGTCAAGAAGATGCCAGATCGTGTTCATAGGCTTTGTCGCTGTAATGAATCATGCTATTCACCGGCGAACAGCTTCCAGAGTACTGTACACCCGGTTCAACGCCGGTCGTGCTCTCCCATCATGGCCAGCAACTGCTCATCGCGGCAACTGCTCTGGATGCTGAGGAGACCCAACCAGCCTACTCCTGCCACCACCAGCACGAGTGGTATCCAGCTACTTCCCAACGCAGGCCAGAATGTGCTCAACGTCGTGATGGCATCACCACCTTGCCCTTGGTACCACAGCACACCTAACCCCATCAACCCGAATGCACTTACTTGCAAGGGGTGCAGACGTGGCCCACGTATCCCACACGACAGGGCAGGGCGTTCCCGCCAATACTGGATCAGCCCACCGCCAATGATACTGAGCGCAACACCTATACCGCTGCCCCCAGCCCCAAGTACCAGCTCCAACCCACCTGCCAGCAGGAGTGCACCGGCGATCCAGATCAACCAGCGTAACCATCGACCATTCATAACGAACCTGTCTTAATCTAACTTCACCGGCCCCAATTCCGCTTCCAACACCTCAACCGCAGTGCGCAAAATCTTAATCCGGGCATACTTTTTGTCCTCGGCCTCGACAATCGTCCACGGCGCATAGGGCGTACTGGTGCGGAGCAGCATCTCATCGGCTGCTTCGAGATACGCCGGCCACTTTTCGCGATTGCGCCAGTCTTCATCGGTCAATTTCCAGGCTTTATACGGCACATGCTGTCGTTCTTCAAAACGGCGCAATTGCTCTTCAGGGCTGATATGCAGCCAGAACTTGGCAATAATCGCGCCAAAATCAACCAACTGGCGTTCAAACTGATTGATCTCGGCATAGGCGCGACGCCATTCGTCAGGACGAGCAAATCCTTCCACCCGTTCAACTAACACCCGACCGTACCACGAGCGATCAAAGATTGCAAACTGACCACGCGGCGGCAACCGTCGCCAGAAGCGATACAGGTAGTGGCGCGCTTTATCATCGCCAGCCGGCGCAGCAATCGCATGCACGGTATAGGCACGCGGATCAAGCTCCGCCGTCAGGCGATGAATAGCACCTCCCTTACCTGCTGCGTCCCAGCCTTCAAACACAAACACGACCGGTCGCTTCTGATGGTACACCTGCAAGCCGAGCAGATACATCCTGGCCTGCAACCGTTTCAACTCCCGGTGGTAGGTATCATCATCGATACGCAAACTCAAATCAACGCGCTGTAACGGGCTGGCTGCCCGTAACAGTGGCGCAACCGGCGTCACAACTACCGGTGTTGTGATTGGTTCAGCCTGTTGCAGGGTAGTAGTGGTAGCAGTAACCGCATCTACCGGCGCTGCACGTGGCGCAGAGACCACCGGCGTGCGCAAATCGAGATAGTAGCGTCGCAACGCCAGACCACTATCATCAAGACTAGCCTCACGGTCACTGGCCGTAATTCCCAATCGACTCTCCAGCGCCCCGACAATAATTTGCAAGACGGTGAGCCGGGCGTACCGTTTATCGGCAGCCGGAATAATGTGCCAGGGCGCGAATGCGGTATCGGTGCGCGAGAGCATCTCTTCGACGGCCAGATAGACCTGTTTGTAATGACGATGCTGCCGGCGATCTTCCTCAGTCACTCGCCAGGCATTGAGCGGATCGGCAAGCAACTTTGCAAAGCGTCGTGCCTGCTGCTTTTTTGTGATATGTAACCAGAACTTGAGAATGAGCGCACCATCATCGGCCAGTTGTCGCTCGAAAATGACCGCATCTTCACAATGTGTGCGCCATTCATCACGACTGCCACCGGTAGTGTAGGCCGCCAGCAATTCACGGTACCACGAGCGATCAAAGAAGCTCATCTGACCGTAGCTGGGTATCTTGAGCCAGAAACGGTACAACCAGGGATACTGTTGCTCATACGTGCGCGGTGGGGTAATCGAATGCACCCGAAATCCACGCGGATCAAGGCGCCGGGTGAGGGTTGCAATTGTCCGCGCTTTGGCGGTGCCTGCCCAGCCTTCAAACACAAAGATGGTTGGAATGCGCACCTCCAGCAGCATCTGTTCGAGATCAAAGAGCCGTGCCTGCAATCCCGGAGCCAGTTGCGTATACTCTTCCTTGCTGAGCTTTACATCGGTAATACAGCGTTCAAGCATTGTTCGTTCCTTACCGAGAGCCAACAAACAATGGCCGTTGCCGGTAACATAAAGGGTTGACAACATATGGTTATGTAACGCTATTGTACCACTGTCTGTCAGCCATGTTCCCAACCTCAAATCATTCGCTGATGCAACGAGTTGTCTATACGGTATGAGCCTGTATGCAGAAAGTCAGACGTTTGACTACCCGCCATAGCAAGAACTTAATTTCATACAAGCCGCGATGTCATGCACCTGGACGGTCGCGCAGGCGCATGAACGCTCGCCAATCACCAACGACAGCATATTTTGCTTTTAAGCTACTGGGATAGTAGCGAGGATGGCCGGCGACCATCTTCGGTCTCATTACACGTTGAATTGGTTGCCTTGCTCGCTCGTTATGCATGTGTCGTAGGGTTTGGAGTACGGCAGCGGCTGCCGCAGCAGCCGTGCTTGCGATCCGGCGCGTGACACGCCGTTGACACAAGGATGAAGTCGGTCAGTAATGAATGATCTAACTGCTCGTAGCTGTTTTTTGAAATAGTTCAAGAACCTGGAACCGGATACCTAATTCTTTGTTCGTCGTTAATCGCAGTGATGTCGTAACAACGTATCAGGTGACACGCGACATATACGTTTCGTTAACAATTGGCAATAGTTTGGAAAGGGTCACAGCGTATAATGTATAGCAAGTGCGGCGACGGCAGAAGCGTTCGTCAATCCAACTGCGCAACACCTCATGGCAATCCACTCAGAAGGGGTGAACGTATGGCCCATCCATCACCAACCCATCGTCTGACCCAAACCTACATCGTAAGTTTTGTGGTGATAGGAATGCTGATCGTTGGCGGCTACTGGTTGCTGACAGCCAATACGTCGCGTCTATCCCAAAATGACACCGTACTGGAAGCAACGCATCAGCAGCAAATCCGTATTCAGCAGGCAGCCCTCTTTGCCAATGAGCTGGCTCTGTTTGCCAATGCCGCACAAGCCGCTTCATTACGCGCTGAATTACGCACACTGAGCGCCGAAATCCAGCAAACACATCAACGGATGCTGGTCGCTATTCCCACACTCTCAATCGCCCAAATGACGACTGACCTCGACCGCTTTCTTTTGCACGTGAACAGGTTAGTCGAAGCTCCTGCCGATCAACTCAATCGCGACAATCCCGATCTGCATGCAATCCAGAGCATTGTTTCCGTCTTACAGAGTCATCTCCGCACGTCAGGTAACCTGCTGCTATCCCAGAGCCAGGAGCTACGCAATCAGATTGCGCTTTCGCAGGCCGGTATCTTGGCAACGATTTTTCTGCTGGTGATTGCCAGTGGTTTGTTGGTGCTGCGCCCATATACGCGCCGCGCTCGTCGCGAAGCCGAACAACTGCGCATGCTCTCACTGGTTGCCCGCCATACCGATAACGCAGTGATTATTACCGACCGCGAAGGTCGGATTGAGTGGGTGAATGAAGGTTTTACCCGCATTTCCGGCTATACCCTGGACGAAGTGCGCGGGCGGAAGCCCGACGAGTTTTTGCAAGGACCAGAGACCGATCCGGCAACCATAGCCCAGATCAGGCAGGCACTCAACAATGGTGAATCGGTAAAGGCCGAAATCATCAATTACACAAAACAAGGACAACCATACTGGCTGGCACTCGATATTTCACCGGTGTACGACGATCAGCACAATCTGATCCGCTTCATCGCCATTGAGTCAGACATCACCCAGCAAAAAGAGATGGAGCGCATGCTACGGGCAGCGCTCAAAGAGAGCCGGGATGTGATGAACGCCCTCGACGAATCAACTATTCTCTCGATTGCCGATCCCGAAGGGCGTATCTTGGAAGTGAATGAACGTTTCTGCGCGATCACTGGCTATCGCGCTGATGAATTGATCGGTAAAGACCATCGCATGTTCAAATCTGGTGTTCATCCACCAGAATTTTTCGCCGACCTGTGGCAAACCATTAAAGCCGGGCGCATCTGGCGGAACGAGATTTGCAACCGGGCTAAAGATGGTCGGCTTTTCTGGGTGGATACAACCATCGTACCGTTCATCGGTGATGATGGCAAACCCGAACGTTACCTTACAGTCCGCTTCGACATCACCGCTCGCAAGCAGAGTGAAGAGCAGTTGCGGGCCAGCGAGACTCGTTATCGCTCGGTGATTACAGCAATGAGTGAGGGGATCGTGGTGATGAATCGTGCAGGCGAGATTGAAACCTGCAACGCCAGCGCCGAACGTATTCTTGGTCTGAGTCACGATCAGTTGATCGGACGCACCAGTTTCGACCCGCGCTGGCAGACGATCCACGAAGACGGCAGCCCATTTCCAGGCGAAGAGCATCCGGTTATGGTCTCGCTAACCACTGGCCGGGCACTTAATGACGTGATCATGGGCATTCGTAAACCCTCTGGCGATCTGACCTGGCTCTCGATTAACTCCCAACCGCTCTGCGACGAACAGGGAAACGTCTACGCCGCTGTTGCCAGTTTCCACGATATTACTGCTCGCCGACTGGCCGAACAGGAATTGCGCTTCCAGAAGACCCTACTTGAGTGTCAGACTGAAGCCTCTCCCGATGGCGTGCTGGTTGTCTCGCCCGAACGTCGCTGCCTCTACTCGAATCAGCGGTTCCGTGAAATGTGGAATCTGTCAGATATGGAAGTTGATCACGTGATGTGTACGTGCATGGAAGCGTTGCTGGCCCAGGTCTGCGATCCCGAACGAGTACGGAACGAGATTGAAGAGTTGTATGCCAACCCCAGTCTGAGCGGAAAGGCCGAGATCGAGCTGAAAGATGGTCGCACGTTCGAGCGCTATAGCGCCCCGGTTATCAGTGCCGAAGGTGAATACTACGGACGGGTCTGGTTCTTCCGTGATGTGACCGAACGACGTGCCATCGAACGAATGAAAAACGAGTTCGTGGCCGTTGTGTCGCATGAACTGCGCACACCGCTCACCTCCATTCGTGGCTCGCTCGGCTTGCTGGCCGGTGGAGTCGTCGGCGAGTTACCACCACGGGCAGCCTCGATGATCGACATTGCGCTCAAAAATAGTGAACGATTGATCCGTCTCATTAACGATATTCTCGACATCGAGAAGATCGAGTCGGGTAAGATGGTCTTCAAGTTCCAGCCGGTCGCCCTCGACGAACTGGTACGCCAGACCATTGAGGCAAACCGTGGCTTTGGGCAACAGTACGATGTGACTATCGAACTCACCGCAACTTTACCAGGTGTACAGGTGTACGTCGATCCTGATCGTATGACACAGGTGGTTACCAACCTGATCTCGAATGCAATCAAGTTCTCGCCACCAGGAGGTAAAGTCGAAGTCGCTATCGGACGCGAACCACGCGGACGGATACGCATCACCGTTACCGACCATGGGCCGGGTATCCCGGTTGAATTCCGTGATCGCATCTTCCAAAAATTTGCCCAGGCCGACTCGTCCAATACTCGCCGACAGGGTGGTACCGGTTTGGGCTTAAGCATTAGTCGAGCTATTGTCGAACGGCATGGCGGTCAGATCGGCTTTGTCACTGCCAGCGGCGTAGGCACAACCTTCTATGTCGATCTGGCCGAGTATCGCTCCAATACAAATACTACTGTATCATTACCACCACAATTCGATAGACCACGGATTCTGATCTGCGAAGATGATCACGACATTGCCGTCTTGCTCTCGTTGATGCTGCAACAGGCAGGCTATGCAACCGACGTTGCCTATTCATTGGCCGAAGCACGTGACTTGCTGGCGCAGCGTGAGTATCGAGCTATCACCTTCGATCTGCTATGGCCTCACGAAGATGGCATCGCCTTTTTGCGCGAATTACGCACACAACCTCACACCCGTACCTTGCCGGTTGTGGTTGTATCGGCCCGTGCCGGCGAAGAGCAACTGGCAAGCGGTCATGACCTGGATGTGGTAGACTGGTTACCAAAGCCTATTGATCAGCAACGCCTGCTCGCTGCTCTACAGCGAGCATCCCGCCGCACCGGTACCGGTCGACCGCTCATTCTTCACGTAGAAGACGACAGTGATGTCGTAGCGGTAGTAAGTTTACTGCTGGCTGAGATCGCCGATGTGAAAGCGGCAACAACCATCAGTGAAGCCCAGGCGTTACTGCAAGCACAAGCCTTTGATCTGGTCATTCTCGATCAACACCTGCCCGATGGTAATGGCGTTGATCTCTTACCGCTGATCGAGCGTCTGCAACCACCGGTACCGGTTATTTTCTTCTCGGTGCATGATCTGGAGCCGGAGATTGTCAGCCGAGTGGCGGTAACGATGGTTAAATCGCGCACCACCAACACCGAATTGCTAACAACGGTCAGTTGCTTGCTCGATCAGCCGATCTCGTTACCGGTTACCCCAAAAGAAGCTCGATAAGAAAGGAGCCAGTGTTGTGACATTACTGCAAAAAATCCTCTTCATCGAAGATGATCCCGACATTCAAATGGTAGCCCAACTGGCGCTTGAGGCAGTTGGTGGCTATACAGTGCAAATCTGTAGTTCAGGCGCAGAAGCACTCGCTACCGCCGAACAGTTTGCTCCCGATCTGATTTTGCTCGATGTGATGATGCCGGGAATGGATGGCCCAACCACGCTGAAAGAGCTACGGAAACGCCCTGCGCTGGCTAACACACCGGTTATCTTCATGACTGCCCGCGTCCAGCGCCATGAAGTCGAGCAGTATCTGGCATTAGGGGCAATTGATGTTATCTCCAAACCCTTTGATCCAATGACCTTATCGGCACAGGTTGCAGCAATTTGGGCAAAAGCTCATGAGACCCAATCCCGCTGAACAGTTTGAAGCATTGCGCAAACGGTATGCCACGCAAATTGGCGAACGTGTGACGGCGATCCACGCAGCCTGGAACCAGCTTGTGCAGAGCGACTGGGATAAGACGGCTGGTGTGGAGCTGCTCCAGCTTGCGCACAAACTGGCCGGTTCGGCTGCAATGTTCGGTTTCGCTAACCTCGGTGCGGTGGCCCGTGAGATCGATCTCAAGCTGAAAGAGTGGCTTGAGCACGACCAACCCCTGGACACCCTTGCTCGTCAACATCTGGCCCAACAGATTGCATTGCTACAACAGGTATTAGGCGAATATCACGGCTCCACAACGGTACCGGAAACGGATCAGCCCACGCCATCAACAGCGCCATCAGAGCCACCACCAATAACCGTAACGGACACCGAACCTGTACCGCCTATCCCTCAATCGCAACCACCGGCAACGCCACGCGAACCAAACGGTCGTCCGCAAACCATCGTTTTAGTCGAAGATGATCGCGAGTTCGCTGCGAAACTGGTCGAGCAGTTACGCCTCTTCAACTACGATGTCCATTTGGTAAACGATCTGGAAGGACTGCCTACCCTGATCCGTGCCATCAATCCGGCAGCAATCATTATGGACATCGTCTTCCCAGAGGGTGATCTGGCCGGCACCGAGACCATCACCAACCTGCAACACGAACGCACCGAACCAATACCAGTCATCTATATCTCGCAACGCGATGACTTTACTGCCCGTCTGGCAGCAGTACGTAGTGGAGGTCATGCTTATTTCGCCAAGCCGGTAGATGCCGGGCAGTTGATCAATGCCCTCGACCGGCTGACCGGTGTCGAAGAAAACACCCCCCTGCGCGTATTGATCGTGGATGACGATCATGAGTTTGGTCAAAACTGTGTTCATAGCCTGGAAATAGCCGGTATCCATGCACGGGCGATTACTGATCCCCGCGAGACACTGAACCAGTTGCAGGTATTTCAACCCGATCTCATCGTCCTCGATATGTATATGCCGATTTGCAGCGGAAAAGAACTGGCCAGCATCATTCGCCAGCAAGATCGCTACGTCGGCATGCCCATCGTCTTTCTCTCGGCTGAGACCAATCGGTTAAAGCAGCAATCGGTGCTCTCATTGGGGGCCGACGACTTCCTTGCTAAACCAATCTCGCCTGCCGATCTGGTAGCAGCAATCTCGGCGCGAGCGATGCGCGCACGCTACCTTCAGCGCTTTCTCATCCGCGATAGCCTGACCGGACTGCTGAATCATCAGGCGGTAGAAGAGGAGTTGAGTCGCGAATTCGCCCGTGCCGAGCGCCTGCAACAACCGTTGAGTATCGCCATTATTGATATCGATCACTTCAAGCGCGTTAACGACTCGTATGGGCACCTGATCGGCGATCAGGTCTTACGCAGCTTTGCCCGCCTCCTGCAACAGCGTCTGCGCAAAAGCGACCTTATCGGGCGTCACGGTGGCGAAGAGTTTCTGGTTGCCCTTCCGAATACCTCACTGGTAGAAGCCCGTACCTTGATTGATACGATTCGCACCAGTTTTGCTGCACTCCGTCACTATGGGCCTGCCGGCGAATTCACAGTTACCTTCAGCGCCGGGATTGCTGGCTATCCACATCACCGTAGCCAGCTTGGTGTGGTACAGGCTGCCGATGCAGCCCTCTACCAGGCCAAACATGCCGGTCGTAACCGCATCGTTGTTGACACAACCGCCGATGATGCGCCGCCGCTTCTGCTACCAGCCGCCAAAGACGAAGCAACCACCCGCAACGAGCAACCCCTCTGGCGGGCGTTGATCATCAGTGCTAATGGTATTCAACGCCGCCTGCTGCGCCAGGCGCTTGCGGCCCAGGGTTTGATGTACGACATGATCGCTGATGTTGAACGTGCCTTGCAGTATGAAGCGCCAATCCCACCCAACCTCATCCTGGTCGATATGACGCAGATTGAAGGGGCGCGTACTGCGAATATCATTCTGTTGCGCGAACACTTCGCAAAGGGACGTATTGTTACCATCGCTCCGGCAACCGCCGAACCACGTGCCGCGGCTACGGTTGCTTTCGGTGTCGATGATTATCTACTCATTCCACTGGCTGCCGGTGCGTTATCAGCCTTGCTTGATCGCCTGAGTGCATCAGAGAGGAGCACATAGATGAAATCCCAAACACTGCTGATCGTTGATGATGACGATACCGTTGCCGAGATGCTCGAGCTGGTGCTGCGTGGTGCTGGTTACGAAGTGCGGCGTGCCGCCAGTGGTGAAGAGGCATTACAGCAGATTTACAAGAATCTACCCGATGCCCTGATCTGTGATGTGTTGTTACCCGGCATCGATGGCTATACCCTGTGTAAACGTGTGCGGCAGCATCCGCTGACCAAAACTCTCCCGATTCTGATGCTTACCGCACAAGGCGATATTAGTGCCAAGATTGCCGGCTTTGAAGCCGGTGCCAACGACTACCTGGCCAAACCATTTGAACCGCAAGAGCTGGTCTACCGGGTCAAGAACATCCTGGCACGCACGACAATCGAGACCCCGGCTGCACCAGCACAACGCGGAAAGGTGATTACCGTCTTCGGGGCAAAGGGCGGTGTCGGTAAAACAACAATTGCCGTATCGGTGGCGCTGGCCCTGCGCCTGCGTTCGCGCCGGCGGGTCGTGATTGTCGATGCCGATCTTACCTTTGGTGATGTTGCCGTCCATCTCA
The DNA here is from genome assembly GCF_034434295.1 of Chloroflexus sp. GTDB lineage: Bacteria > Chloroflexota > Chloroflexia > Chloroflexales > Chloroflexaceae > Chloroflexus. The sequence continues at coordinate 35,084 of NZ_DAOTZQ010000007.1, read as the reverse complement.
ATATCGCACCCACACGCAGCATCATCGACATTGTCCGCAGCGGCGACGAGATCGAGCAGGAGATGGTAAAACAGGTTCTGCTTTCCCATCCATCAGGACTGCAAGCCTTACTCGCTCCGCCACGGCCTGAAGAGGCAGAGCTGGTAAGCGCTGAACATCTGACTCGCATTCTTGATTTACTGGCTGTGAATGCCGATTACGTGGTGGTTGATTGCCAGACCAGCTACGATGATCGCACATTATCCGTATTTGATCGTACCGATCACGTCTTGCTGGTCATTACGCCGGAAATTGGCCCATTGAAGAATACCAGTTTATTCCTGGGGCTGGCTAACCAGTTAGGCATCGATCCACGGGCGATCAGTATTGTTCTGAACCGATCTAACTCCAGCGTTGGCATTGGTGTGAATGAAATCGAGCGCGTACTACGCCGTAAGGTCAACTTTCACGTGATGAGTGGCGGTCAGCCGGTCGTCACAGCAGTTAATCGTGGCACACCACTGATTCTTGAACAACCAAAACACCCCTTCGTTCAACAGATTCTCTATCTGGCCGATCAGATGATGAAACAGCTCGACGCCAATCAAAACGTGCAGACAGATACAGTAACCCGGTGATACGTCACCGCAGCCAATAGCAGACTCTCACCCCACCTCATCAACATCAGAACCGGTAGGAGCAGGTGTAAAGCTGGTCCCTACCGGTTTTGGCATCAACAAGTGACAGACACAAGACTGACACCTATCGGTGTTCGTCTATTCACTCCTACGGCGTCGCCGTGCGTTGTGGTTCGGGCGTTGGCGACGCCTCGATCACAACTTCAGGCGTCGGTATCTCAGTCGGCACCTCCGGTGGTGCCTCGGTGGGCACCTCCGGAGGTGTCTCGGTGGGCGTCGGCGGTACCTCAGTGGGTGTCTCTGGCGGTATTTCAGTGGGCGCTGGCGGAGCCTCAGTCGGCACCTCCAGCGGTGTCTCGGTGGGCACTGGCGGAGCCTCAGTCGGCACCTCGGACGGTATCTCCGGCGGCACCTCTGGCAGCGGTGTTTCCGTCGGCGTTGGCGGCGGTGGTGGTGGTGGAACAAAGATTGGCACCGTCGGCGTATTGGTCACCGGTATTAGCTCATAAGGAGTTGCCGTTGGCGATGGAGTCAGGGTTGGTGAAGCGGTCAGCGTTGGCGATGGCGTGGCAGTGCTATCACCGCTAGCAGCAACTGTCGGTGAGGTTAGCAGCGCTGTCGGTGTTACAGATGCCGGCACAACCACCGACGGTGATGCTGCGGGAGTAAAGAGTGTGTTAATGAAGGCAATACCACCCAGGGCATATCCAATCAGTGCTATCGCCAGTACTGAAAGCAAAACGGTATAGATCAGCCTATCACGCGGGGTCAGGTCAGCGAGCCATGCCCGCAGACCAGGTGATGGCGGTGAACTGACCATGATAGAGGCCCCCCCTGCCGGTACAACTTCCGGGGATGACGTTGTAGGTAACGGCATCCCCATGTATAATGGGCAACGTACATGATCGGTCGATAGACAATAGCGAACCTGATAATCTGGCTCAACGCGAGGGATCTCTTGTGCCTGACCGGAAGCATAACAGCGATGCTCTGGCGTCGGTGACGCAAAGCGGATCGCCTGATTTTGTTTCAAACCGAGGTATGGGCAGTGTCCTGAAGGTTCAAGCATAGCGGCGACGCTCCTCAAAACCGGGTCGCTGCCAATTATACGATCTGGCCGCGAGCATCGTCAAAATATTGTGTAATATGCGAATCGTTATTCTTTCTGATGTACACTCGAATATTGTCGCCCTTGAGACTGTCCTGGCCGATGCCGGCTCCTTTGATGCACTGTGGTGCCTGGGTGATACGATAGGGTATGGCCCAGCCCCTAATGAATGCGTCGAGCTGATCCGGCACCACGCTGCGATAACACTCACCGGCAACCACGATCTGGCCTGTCTGGGCAAGATTAGTCTTAACGATTTTAATCCCGATGCCCGGCGCGCAAACCTCTGGAATGGTTCCCAACTGACCGCGGCCAATCGCGAATGGCTGCTTCCGCTGCCGCCGGCCCGTAGCGCCGATACCCACTACTACCTGGCTCACGGCAGCCCACGCGAACCGATTTGGGAATACCTGTTGATGCCATCGCAAGCCATCGCGAATCTCGAATGGTTTAGCGAGCCGGTCTGCTTCATCGGTCATTCCCACGTCCAGTTTGCCTTCCGCTGTCTACGTAACGATAGCCATTGTGAACGGATTATGCCAGAAGCAGATAGTCAACTGGCGCTCACCGCTGATGCACGCTACTTCATCAATCCCGGTAGTGTCGGGCAACCGCGTGACCACGATCCACGAGCAGCCTACGTCATTCTCGATACTGACCGACAAACCGTTACCTTCAAACGTGTTGCCTACGATATTAAACAAGTTCAACAACAGATGCGCGATTATGGGTTACCACCCGCCCTTATTTATCGCCTGAGTGTAGGAATGTGATATGACACTCGAAGATCAATATCGTCGGCGATTTGCCGGTTCAGCGATGCTCGCCGAGAGGGCACGTGTCCGCTTCCCCGGTGGTGCAACCCACGATGGTCGCTACGCCGATCCTTTCCCTCTCTTCATGGAACGAGCCAGTGGGCCGTATAAGTGGGATGTTGATGACAATCGGATGATCGATTACTGGTGTGGTCACGGAGCCTTGCTGCTTGGTCACGGCCATCCCACCATTGTTAACGCCATTCAGCAGCAAGCCCCCATCGCCACCCATCTCGGCGCCAACCATCGCCTTGAACTGGAATGGGCCGATCTGATTGCCAACCTCATTCCGGCGGCTGAACGCATTCGCTTTACCGCATCGGGAAGTGAAGCCACAACCCTCGCTCTGCGCATTGCCCGCGCCGCTACCGGCAAGACGACGATCATCCGCTTCGCGGGCCATTTTCACGGCTGGCACGACGCACTCGCCCCCGGTGCCGATCCCGATGATCCCCACCGCGGAGTATTGCCGGCAACCCTCTCTAGTTTGCTGATCTTGCCGACCGATCTTGATCAGGTGGCTGCAACGCTGGCGACACATACCGACATTGCCGCGGTCATTCTCGAACCTACAGGTGCTTCCTACGGTTCGATCCCGCTTCCCGATACATTTCTGACCGGCTTACGTGAGCTTACTCAGCAATACAGTGTGTTGCTCATCGCCGACGAAGTCGTTACCGGCTTTCGGGTTGCGCCCGGTGGTGCCTGCGCACGTGCCGGAGTACACCCTGATCTGGTCTGTCTGGCCAAAATTGTTGCCGGTGGATTGCCTGGTGGGGCGCTGGTCGGACGGGCTGACCTCCTCGACCTGCTGGCCCATGACGAGGATGGCCCCCGTGGACGCATCCGCCAACAGGGAACGTTTAACGCCAATCCTCTCTCTGCGGCTGCCGGCATTGCTATGCTACGGGCCGTCGCTACCGGCGAACCTGGTGCTATCGCCGCCGCACGTGGCACAATGCTCATCCAAATGCTCAACGAGCTGTTTGCGTCGCATCGTTTGCGTGGCTGGACAGCCTTCGGTGATGGATCGATCTTTCACCTGTTTGTCGATCCGGCAACCGACCTGCTCCCCGGTGAGATTCCGCGCAATCTGCCACTTGCCACGCTTAAACGCGGGGGAGACCCCAAAATCCTGCGCCGGCTGCGGATGGCGTTACACCTGCATGGTGTTGACTTGATGCGAGGGCGCAGTGGCTTTGTGTCGGCTGTTCATAGTGAAGAGGACATTCGGGCTACGGTGGCTGCGGTTGCCGCAGCTATCGAGCTGGTGATGGCCGAATCCGCTTGAAATCCAAAAAATGGCAGGTGATACACCTCTCTGCAACGTCACCTACTGCAATATGTAAGGAGTTTGTACCTGCAATGCAAGTCCAATCGATCACGCTACCTCGTTCAGGGCTATTCATCGGCTTCAGTGTCTTGCTGGCCTTCTCCTTGCTTATTACCGTCCCGGCAAATCCTGACTGGTGGCAAATTATTGTGTTGGGAATTGTTCAGGGCATTACTGAATGGCTGCCGATCTCATCAACTGCCCATCTGCTGCTGATCAGCGAATTGCTCAACTACCAGGGCAGCATCGGTGGTACATTTGAAATCGCTATCCAGTTCGGTACGGTCTGCTCGGTCTTGATCTTCTACTGGCGCGATCTGCTCACGCAGGCTACCGCTGTGATCGGGCGCGGTGATACGCTGACCGTTACCACAGCTCGTAAACTCTGGCTGGGGATCATCATTGCGTTTGTGCCGGCAGCCGCGGTTGGGTTGTTAGCCCGTGACTTCATCAAAGCTGTGTTATTCGAGTCACCACTACTGATGGCAACGACCCTGATCATTGGTGGCTTTATCTTCCTCTGGATAGAATGGGACGGTGCGCGGCAACCCCGAACGACTGCCACCGTCGATTTTAGCAACGTCTCTTACCGCCGCGCCCTCATTGTTGGTATCGCCCAAACCTTCGCCCTGATTCCGGGAGTATCTCGCTCTGGAGCCTCAATTGTCGGTGGTCTGCTGGCCGGTTTTGATCGACCAACTGCCACAGCTTTTTCGTTTTACCTGGCAATTCCAACGCTCGGCCTGGCAACGCTGGTAGATTTGATCGGCAGCCTCGATCAGATTCAAAGTGGCGATTGGGGCCGGCTGCTACTCGGCGCGACGGTGGCGATGATCGTGGGCTATGGCTGCATTGGCTGGCTCTTACGTTACATTGCAACGCACAACTTCACCCTCTTCGGCTATTATCGCATCATTGCCGGTGTGCTGATTATCGGCGCAGTAGCGCTGGGCATCCTGTAGACGACTGCAATGAGGAATAGACCGATGGACGAGGATCAGGCGACGTTCAACCTCAGCGAGCAACCACTGACCCCGACCACACCAATCCGTGAGGCCGGGGCGATCTGGCTGGCACGGCTGGCCAGTGCCGGCCTCGATGACGACGATGACAACGAACTCGATGAGCGTACTCGTGAACGTCAACGCCACCATGCCCGGCCAACGATTGCCAGTTACGAAACTGCGCTGCGCATCTTTGTGCGCTGGGCCGAGCGAAATGGACGTAAGTGTCTGGGCGATTTGCAGGTAGCCGATCTGGTCGCCTACGCTCGTGCTCTGCGCAAACGCAGTTACGACCTCTCACAGCGGGCTGCGGCTCAGGCTGACAGCCGGCGCGAACGACTCTCTGAGCGAACTGTTCACGCCTACGTGCGCCCGCTGTTCGGCTTTCTGGCCCTCGCCGACTCGCAGGGTGCCATCTCGTTTCGGGTTGCCGCCGCTCGCCCCGAAGTCAGTCGGGTACTGCCCCGGCTACCCGATCCGGTCGCACCAACCCCACCTGATCTACGCCGGCTGGTACGCTTCTACGACAAACCGCAGGGCGAAGAGCGTGAACGCCAGATGCTCACCCGCCTACGCAACGCGGCTCTCTTGCACCTGCTCTTTTCGAGTGGTGCCCGTATCTCGGAAGCACTTGGTCTCGATGTTGGGGATGTCGCCCGCGACCGGCGCATCTTGCCGCGGGTGATCGTCCGCGGCAAAGGCCGCCGCGAGGGAACCCTCTTCATCCGGCGCCACGCCGAACAGGCGCTGCACCGCTACCTGGCCGCCCGTAACTGGCCGGCGGCCCGCGAACCACTCTTTATTGCTTTTGATCCCCGCACGGGTGGCGGACGCCTGTCGCGTATCAGCGGCTGGCGAATCGTCACCGGGGCAGCCAACGCTCTCGCCGACCACCTGGTCTGGGAAGGGAAGGCTGACGAAGCTGAATTATTACGTCAAGTTACACCACACACCTTCCGCCACTTTGTCGGGTATCACCTGCTGAACGAAGGCGTTTCGCTGGCCGAAGTCTCACAAATCCTGCGTCACCGCAGCGTCGAAGTAACCCGGAGCTTCTACGCCAGCTACGCCGACGTGCAATTGCAAGAGGTACACGATCAGTTCAGCGCCGATCCGTGGCCCGATGAGGAGTAGATTCCATCTCACCACTCACCAATCAGCTAGATGAACGTGACGAGAATGAACACGCACGTTGACCCCTGACCAGCCGGGCGTCCGCTGCAACACGCGACCGGTGTAGAGGTATGGTGGGGTGTAGCTTACGTACTCCAAACCCTGCACCACGCTCCACGATGCGCGTGGCGTACAGGCGCTGGCATCTCCTGGGAGCGCGAGCGTCCGGCTCGCTCACCACGTGTAACGGTACGCCGTACTCACTTCTTGCGGTGCATCGCACCCCTGCACCAGCGTGCGACAGCGAGAGTCCGTCCGGTAGCGGTGGTTCCCGCCCCCGCTGGGGGCGGGTGAGGGTGGGGGCGTGTCGCATACTCCTTTAGCATCCCCGTGACCAGGATGGTCAACGGCGTGCCACGCGCCGGATCGTGAGCACGGCTGCTGCGGCAGCATGGCTGCCGCACTCCAAACGTCGCGACACGCGCCCAACGAGCGGGTAAGGCAATCCATCCAGCACGTTATGGCACGACCGTCACCCCTCCCCGCCGTCAGGCAGCCCCGCCGACCTTCCACGCATTGAGACAAGGTTTCAACCCTCCGATCCGTGCTAACCCGCCCCCTTGTCATTCGCCGCCCCGCACCCACTCCCCGCCAGCAGGCAGCCCCGCAGGGCTTTAATGAATTGAGGCAGGGTTTTAACCCGCCGCTCCACGCTAACTCGCCCCCTTCCAATTCGCCGCCCGATACCCCCTCTCCGCCGGCAGGCTAGCCCCGGAGGCGCTTCCACGCATTGAGGCAGGGTTTCAACCCTCCGGCTCACCAACCCACCGCCATCTTTATCCTGCATGACCTATTACGCAAGCATTTTGTTGTATAATACCAATTGTCCGTTTCCCCGTATCATCATCCTGGAATCCAGCAAAGTGGCTGTGTCCAGGCAGAGGAGTTACTATGGCCGAGATCATTCCCCTCACGCCAGCAGGTGCCGATTCGGCGACAGAACCATTTCGTGGTGGCGCCTGCAAACTCCATCCCCAAACGATGTGCCCAGCCTTCGGAGCCTTACGGGTACTAACCAGGATCGAGGGCGCACAACCGGCAATGGTCACCGATACCGGCTGTTTGTACGGTCTGACGTTCGTCACTCATTTTTACGCCGCCCGCAAAAGCATCGTCGCTCCGGCCCTCGGTACGGCTGAATTGTCGAGCGGCAAGGTTCAGGAAGCAGCCAATGCCGCAATTACCGAGGCTGCTTCAGCGGCTAATACCACGTTTATCCCGGTTATTTCACTCTGTGTCGCCGAAACAGCCGGTCTGGCCGAAGAGTTGTTACCAAAAGAGATTGATGGCAAGCCGGTTATTCTGGTACGGGTGCCCGCGTATGCCATCCATTCCCATCCTGAAGCCAAAGATGTTGCCCTGGCAGCGGTGATGCGGCGATTTATCGACACCAGCGGCGACCACGAGCCGGGAACACTGGCTCTGATCGGTGAGGTCTTTCCTGCCGATCCGCTGTTGATTGACGGAGTTGTACGCCGGATGGGTGGGCGAGTCGTCACTACGCTACCCGGTCGGCATGTTGATGAGATTCGGCAGGCAGGACGGGCAGCCGCAGTTGCGGCCCTTCACCCCTTCTACCGCGAGACGATTGGTGTATTGCGCGAGCGCGGTGTGGTGGTGATCAGCGGTGCTCCTATCGGCGCCGACGGCAGTGCAGCCTGGCTTCGTGCGATTGGCGCAGCCCTTGAACTCGATGAAGATACGGTCGAACGGGTTGCTGCCGAGGAAGAAGCTACTGCCCGCGGTTTTCTGGCCAGCAAGCCCTTGCAGGGCGCGACCATCCTGGTTTCGGGCTATGAAGGGAATGAGATACTCTACGCCCGCCTGCTGATCGAAGGCGGTGCCCATGTGCCGTATGTGAGCACGAGTATCGGGCCGAGTGCACTCACCGCTGCTGACGAAGCCTGGCTGAAAGCACATGGCACGCAAGCTGTCATCTATCGCAAAACCCTGGAAGATGATAAGGCGGCAATGGAGCGCTGGTCGTTCGATCTCATCATCGGCACCACGACCCTGGCTGCCTACGCCAAAGAGAAGGGTATTCCCGCCGTCTACTACACCAATATCCTCAGCGTGCGCCCCCTCTTCCTGGCCGGGGGCATGATCGCTTCGCTCACCTTTGTTCGTGATCTGCTCAACCGCAAACCCATCTACGACCGCATGCTTGCCTTCTTCGAGGGTGATGATCGCCGGGAGGGACATCGATGAGTATCACGCTGATCCGCGATATTTCTGACACAAGTAGCTACTGGGGAGCGTCGTGGGTGTTTGGCTGCTTCCCCGATGTGCATATCGTCTGCGATGCCCCAATCGGTTGTTACAACCTGCTCGGCATGGCGGTCACCGATTATACCGACGCCTTGCCACATATGGCCAACCTGACCCCAACCTCGATCCGCGAGGAGGATGTCATTAACGGTACCGCCAAAGCGCTGATTCGCACCATCGACGATCTGCGCACGATGGGTATGCTGGACGGCAAACGCTTACTGATCATCTCCACTGCTGAGAGCGAGATGATCAGCGCCGATCACGCCCAACTGGTCGCCCGGATTGACCCCGACGCCCGCTTCTTCTGGAGCCAATCTCTGGAACAGGACGAATGGATAGGGCGTGAACGTGCTCTGCGCTTTGCCTGGGAGCAGTACGGCAAGCCCTTTGTCAACGCAGATGTCCAGCCTCGTCCGCGCACAGTCAACATTATCGGACCGTCCCTTGGCTGCTTCAACGCGCCCAGCGACCTCTACGAATTGCAGCGGTTGATTACCGGGATTGGCGCCGAGATCAATCTCGTTTACCCCTACGAAGGCAGCATTGCCACAACGCCCAAACTGGCTGAAGCGGCAGTGAATGTGGTGATGTACCGCGAATTCGGGCAGGGGTTGGCTGAAGATTTGGGACGACCGTACCTCTTTGCGCCGTTTGGCGTGTTTGGGACGACGGCCTTTTTGCGCGAATTGGGGCAGCTCCTGGGCATCGATCCGGCTCAAGTCGACGCCTTCATTGAGCGCGAGAAGCGTACCACCCTACAGCCGGTGTGGGATTTGTGGCGTGGGCCACAGAGCGACTGGTTTGCAACCGTGGATTGTGCTATTGTCGCCGCCCGCAGCTATGCCGATGGCCTGCGCAGCTTTCTCGGCGACGAGTTGGGGATGAAGATTGCCTGGGTATCGGGCCGCCCGCGCCGGGAAGATGAACCCGACAATATCGAGATTCGTAAACGGCTGCACGCCAAAGCGCCGGCATTCGTCTTCGGCAGTATCAACGAGAAAATCTATCTGGCCGAAGCTAACGCTCGCGGCACCCATTTCATTCCCGCAACTTTCCCCGGCCCGGTTGTCCGCCGCACCACCGGCACCCCGTTTATGGGTTATGCCGGTGCAGCCAATATTATGCAAGAACTGGTGAATCGGTTCTACGAAACGGTGATCAACTTCCTACCGGTAGAGACCATCAACCCCGGCCCTGCCGGCCCACCCAAACCGACCTCTGCGGAAACGATGCCCTGGACAAAAGAGGCAACCGAGCGGCTAAACGCAGCTCTTGAGGCCGTCCCCTACCTTGCCCGCATCAGTGCCAGCCGCAGCTTGCGTGCCGCCGCCGAGCAGCTCGCGAAGGCCCGTGGCCTGAACGAGGTTGGCATCGAGATTGTCGAAGCAGCAATTGCTCAGAGCGGCGCGGCGTGATATGCTGAACAGAGAACGTCGTCTCTTGACGGCGTTCTCTGCCGATGATCAGATCACGTTGCGGAGTAATGCTGCATGCATATCTTAGTTACCAATGACGATGGAATCGATAGCCCCGGTCTGTGGGCACTGGCCAAAGCGATGCGTGCTGCGGGTGCCAGGGTAAGTGTCGTTGCTCCAGCCGAAGAACAGAGCGCCATGAGTATGGCATTACCGCCACAAAACAATCGTGAGTTACGGGCAATTATTCCCCCTGCCGAACTTGATGGTATGCTGGCCTTTGCCCATAATGGCTCTCCGGTGGGCTGCGTGACGGTGGCGATGTTGAGTGGGGTGTTGCCACCGATAGATGCAGTCGTCGCCGGCATTAACCGTGGCCTGAACGGTGGCAGTAATGTGATGCTGAGCGGTACGGTCGGCGCAGCGATGATTGGGGCGCTATGGGGACTACCGGCCATGGCAGTTTCCCTGCAATATATCGGCCCTGAGCCGATGCCATGGACGACCGCAGCTTACGTTGCCGAGCGCTTGTTTCCGTTGCTCGAACAGATTCGCGGTCAGGCACCACTGGTGCTGAACGTCAATGTTCCTCACGTCGCTTCACCAGACGATCTGCGCGGATTTCGCCAAACCCGTCTTTCAGAGTTTTTCTTCGGTCACTACCTCGACATTGAACTCAACCCGACCGACCCGGTGGAACGTTCACAAATCATCTTTCACTTCGCTCGCGAACGGGTTCCCGATTTTGATATCGATACCGACGATGGTGCAGTACGCGCCGGTTACGTCTCGATCACACCGTTGCGACCGCTTATGGACAGCAGTCCGGTGACGCTCAATTTACCCGATCTACACGCCTGATCACGCTCTGTCACTCATCCCGGGTTACGTAAGCCACGCTTCCGCGCCAACCGCACTGCTGGTTGGATTGCGGAAGCGATCCGTTCACAATACCTTTACGCATCGCTCTGCTTATTCGTGCTATACTGAGCAGCGGTCAACAACCACCGTTGCTTGACCAAAGGATTCGGGCCTGGTTTCCCGGAGGAAGTATGTCAACACTAATTGAAGCAATCGTTGCCCGTGAGGTGCTTGACTCACGAGGCAATCCAACCATCGAAGTCGATGTTCGGCTGGAAAGTGGTGATGTCGGACGGGCCATCGTACCCAGTGGTGCCTCAACCGGTGCCCATGAAGCGCTTGAGTTACGCGATGGTGACAAATCGCGTTATAACGGCAAGGGTGTGCTGAAAGCTGTACAAGCGGTGAACGAAGACATTGCCGAAGCATTGATCGGCTTCGACGCTGCTGACCAGATTGCCCTCGATCAGGAACTGATTGCACTCGACGGTATGCCCAACAAGAGTAAGCTCGGTGCCAACGCCATTCTGGGTGTCTCACTGGCGGCGGCGAAGGCGGCTGCGGCTGCTTTTGGCCTGCCCCTCTACCGCTACCTGGGTGGTGTGTATGCCCACGTACTGCCGGTGCCGATGATGAACATCATGAACGGCGGTCAGCACGCCACGAACAGCACCGACTTTCAGGAGTTTATGATTATGCCGGTTGGTGCCGAGAGCTTCCGCGAGGGTCTGCGTTGGGGTGCCGAGATTTATCACATGTTGAAGAAGGTTATTCACGACCGCGGCTTCAGCACAACAGTTGGCGACGAAGGTGGTTTTGCCCCCAGCCTGCCCACCAACGACGCCCCACTGCAACTGATTATGGAAGCTATCGAGAAGGCCGGCTATCGCCCTGGCGAGCAGATTGTCATCGCCCTCGACCCGGCGACAACCGAGATTTTTGAGGATGGCAAGTATCATCTCAAGCGCGAAGGGCGTTCACTCTCCAGCGCCGAGATGGTTGACTACTGGGTTGATCTGGTCAATCGCTATCCGATCATCTCTATCGAAGACGGTCTGGCCGAGGACGACTGGGAAGGTTGGGCACTGTTGCGAACAAAGCTGGGCGACCGCGTCCAACTGGTCGGCGATGACTTCCTGGTCACGAATGTGCAACGGCTCCAGCGGGCAATTGAGGCCAAAGCAGCCAACTCCATTCTGATCAAGCTTAACCAGATCGGTTCGCTCACCGAGACGCTGAGTGCAATCCAACTGGCCCAGCGCAGCGGGTGGACGGCAGTAGTATCGCACCGTTCCGGCGAGAGCGAAGACGTTACGATTGCCGACCTGGTGGTAGCAACAAACGCCGGTCAGATCAAGACAGGTGCACCGGCGCGTACCGACCGGATTGCCAAGTACAATCAACTGCTACGGATCGAGGAGGAGCTGGGAAGCGCTGCCCGTTACGCCGGTCGTAGTGCGTTTAAGGTGTAGAATCGTATAACGTTTTCTGCACTATACTACCGGGATGAACGTAGCTTGCAGGGCAATCATTTGGTCACCCTGCAAGCTACATCTATTCGGTAAGGGAACTCTTACGATGACCCAATCGGTACCCACGACAGCCACCTTGGGCTTCACCCTTCTCCCTCACCCAATCGACTACTGAATCATCAGGGCGGCCTGAGACCGCCCTGGTGATCATCGTTCAATTATCGCTGATCAAGCGGCACATAATCCCGCCGCTGTGGACCAACATAGACCTGGTGCGGACGGGTAATCTTCTGATCGGGGTCTTCGAGCATCTCGATCCACTGTGCCAGCCAACCTGACGCACGTGGAATTGCGAACAGGAAGGGGAAGTACTCGATTGGGAAGCGCAGTGCCTGATAGATCAGACCGCTGTAGAAATCCACATTCGGATAGAGTTTACGCGAGATGAAGTACTCGTCCTCCAGCGCAGTCCGCTCAAGCTCCATCGCGACATCGAGCAGCGGGTTAGAAGCGGTAGCGGCAAAGACTTCATGAGCAATCTTACGAATGATCTTGGCCCGCGGATCGTAATTCTTGTAAACGCGATGTCCAAAGCCCATGAGGCGCGTTTCACCCTTCTTCACCCGCTCAATAAATGCCGGCACGTTCTTTGGATGGCCGATCTGCTGCAACATGCGCAGTACCGCCTCGTTGGCACCACCGTGGAGTGGGCCGTAGAGAGCGGCTGCGGCAGCGGCCAGCGCATTGTACGGATCAGCGTGGCTTGAGCCAACACTACGCATGACCGAGGTAGAGCAGTTCTGCTCGTGATCAGCATGCAAGATGAAGAGTACATCCAGCGCTTTGGCCAAAACCGGATTCACTTCATACTCACGCTGGTTCATGTAGTCCATCATGTACAGCAGGTTAGCGGTGTAGCTGAGCGAGCTATCAGGCAAATTAAAGGGACGACCAATACGGTGGCGGTAGGCAAAGGCGGCAATTGTCGGAATCTGTCCGATAATACGCCAGATCTGCTTTTCGCGTACAGCTGGATCGTGGATGTTCTTGGCTTCAGGGTACAGCGTAGACATTGCCGCCACCGAGCTGATGAGGATGCCCATTGGATGGGCGTCATACCGGAACGCCTGAATCAGCTCAACCAGGCTGTTGTGCAAGAAAAGATGCCGACTGATCCGGTATTCCCACCAGGCCAGGCGTTCTTTTGAAGGGAGTTCCCCGTACAGCAGCAGGTAAGCAACCTCAAGATACGAACTCTGCTCGGCCAGTTGCTCAATTGGATAACCTCGATACTCTAGAATCCCCTTATCACCGTCGATGTAGGTGATGCTACTCTTACAGGATGCAGTATTGAGGTACGCCGGATCGTAGGACATCAAACCAAAATCGTCTTCCGATACTTTGATCTGGCGTAAGTCGGTTGCGCGAATGGTGTTGTTTTCGATTGGAATTTCGTACGTTTTACCGGTGCGGTTGTCGGTTACGGTGAGAGTGTTCCTGGTCATAGCCATGCTCTTTCATGCTCACTGCGACTGCATCGCCATTGATACATCAGTGCTACCGCACTGTGATCGACATCATGGAGGCCGTACTACAGTAGTTTTATTGTGGTGGTACGCTCCCTCGTATTGTACCAAAAGTTGTTACAGATTGCACAGAGTTCATTTACCGCCCCTGCTGCCACCGTCCAGGATTGTTGGGCAAGTGTTGATGGGAATACGTCCCAACCCACTGCGCCGGTTTAATGACCGGCAATCATGGCCGGTGCCACCACCTCAATCGGGATGCGCCAGATGGTTGTATCAGTACCTGCGACTAGCAGCGGTTCGAGGGAGGGCCAGCGATAGCTCCCAATTACAAGCCAGTAACGACCCGGTGGTAGATCAGCCGGAATGGTCAAACGACGATCATCGATTACCACTTCACCTGCCTGCCAAAGACTGGTTGGACGTCCACCTGCTGCCGGTGGGCCATCGACATCAGCAATGCGTTCATCGCGATCATTGCGGAGATGCAGCATAATACTCCGTTCATCGAGATTGCTACACAATGCTTCCCACCACAGCGTGATGGCAACACTGTCACCAGCCGTTACCCGTCTGGCGCTCAGATCATACCCGCGCAGCAGCATATCATCCCCAAAACGAATGTTAAGAGGATTGACAGGACGGTTCATCGCTGTTGTGAGGAGCGGATGTTGTGCCACCCAATCGAGCGTAACATTGCCGGCCTGATCGATGGTAAATGCAAAGAGGTCTACCGGCGTCAGCAGGGCACGCTGATCGGTACCAAGCCAGAGCCGGGCTGTGTAAGCGCCGGGTTGCCGTACACCCTGCTGAATACCAAGTGGTAATGGTTCGCCGGCCTCATTAACGGCAATTGCCGTTCCATCACGCAGATCAATGGTGATTGTTTGCTGCTGGATGGCAGTAGCAACCGGTACGCGCACCCCATAACGCCCAAAGAAGTGGCCCTGTCGGCGATCCCACAACTCGATGGCAGCAACCACTGGCCCACTGTCCGGGTTGAACATCGTCAGTGATGTTGTTATGCGCAAGTCCTCTGCCATAGTGGTTGCCTGTAGCACGACGTTATGGGGTAATCGCCCACGAACAACCGGTGGATCGGTTGTCAGTAGTGCACTCAGCAGCAGAATCGGTTCGGCTCCGTGCTGACGTACTACTACTGCCCGCGAACCCAGTAGTGGGCCAAAGGTTAACCAGCTTCGCCCTGCTGGGACACGATACATACGGCCATCAATGCTCAGGCCACTCTCGGCCAACGCCGCAACCTGGAGGGTCAACCAGCGCTCGTCTGGTTCGCCGGTAGAAGGTATTTCGTTCAGTCCCAGACGTCGATCAGCAACAGACAGCGTCATTACCTGATCAACGCGCAGCAATTGATCGAGAGGTAAATACGCAATCTCCGATTCCGGCTTTCGATAGAGCACATAAGTGTCACTACGCCAGATTGGAGACGCGACGATTCCCCAGGCTGTCGGATCTTCATCGCGATGCAACAGCACGTAATCACCAATACCTGTATAATTTGTCGCTACCGACGTTGCATAGCCGGTACGCACCGATCCATACACAGCAGTATGATCGAGCAAGTAAGCTGCCAACGCACTGGTCACGCCCTGCACTCGTGGATCTCCCGATAGAAATACGCTACTGCCAGCCGGTACGACCTGCCGCAAATCACGTAATGCCGGCAGGGTGTCGGCAAAGAGGCCGGGGCGTCCCCAATGGTCGGCCACGACACGCCCGGCGGTCCACGTTATGGAACCACCAAGACACAGCGTAACACCAAGGATGCTGATCGCTCGTAACCAGCCCCATCGTCCTGCCCACCGGTCAATGAGTGCCTGGAGACCCGCTATTGCCAGCGCAACGGCAATCCATCCCAGATAAGCAGCCGCTTTGAGATAACCGTAGTGATACCCTGAACCAAAACGCAGGTAGATCAGAAAACCTGTCGCCCCCAGCAGTATCCCAACCCAGCGATTGCGCTGTGGTACCGCAAGGATTGCATAACCGGCCAGCCCAGCCATCATGACTGCCGCCGCTCCAGCCAGCAGGTTTAGTGGTTCTGGTTCAGTGCGCAAACGAAAGGGAGTCAACCCAACAATATCACTCAGTGGCACAAAGCGAAAGAGGCCAAGGGTGGTTAAAGGCAGACTGTAGCGGTAATTAAATCCGGCAAAATAGTCTGGTATCGTAGGCAAAGCAAGAAGGAGGGTGAGCAGGAGGAGACTCACCGCCTGTCTGATCATTCGCCAACGGTCTTGCGTTTGCCAGAGGGTAACGATCCCAATACCAGCCGCCATCAGACCGACCGGCCCAAGCGCCGGATAATAGGTTATTGGCAATGCCGCCAGACCGATGGCCGCTGCAACCAATCCCTCGCCAAACCGGGACGCCTGAACAGCAGCAAGCCCCACGATAATTGCCAACGGAATCAGCGGCCAGGCGGCAAGCTGCATTCCGAAGTTGAAGAAACTCACCCACAGTAAGAGACCATTGAGTACAGTCAGTAACGCAGCGATGGTCGCTGACCAGCGCCGAAAATTGAAGACAACCTGTAACAGCACGTATATACCGACACCACCCAACGCCCGCAACCAGGCCTGCAGCGGGGCAAAGCTGGTTAGCGGTTCGCTGCCACCAAGCAGATCAACGCTTCCCTGCCAGATACTGAACCCAAGGGTTAACCCAATGCGGGGTGGACTGACATTCAGATCGCGTAGTGGATTAGCCGGAGCGGTGGCAATCGCACTTACCGGCCCCCGGCTGAGGTAACGAGCGGTTGGCCAGTAATTTTCAATATCCCAACCCTCACCAATCGGTGCCGAATAGCCATAACTCAATAACGGTGCAATACCGACAACAATCCCCACTCCTGCCACCAGGAGTGCCGGCCAGTGCTGTCGTATTGCTACAGATATGCGCGGCGGGCCATATCGCCACCATGCCAGCCCGTTGCACAGACCACCGAACGGCAAAAGAATGCCTAGCGCCAGCCCCAATCCGCCCAGAAAACGAACGACCCAATAACCAGTTACTATCGTCAGTGCATATCCCATCAGGAGCGCCAATAACGTTCGCCAGGGCTGAAGAGCAGGCGGGAGCAGGAGTCGTGCAATTCCCCACCCAACCCAGAACGCAAGCAGACTTGCCGTTATCAATGGCAGTAGAATATCAACAACTATCGTATTCATACCCGGCCTCGTTGCCGAAATAGCAATCCCTCACGCAACGGGGCGCAGGGATCGCATACTGCGACTGTCAAGGTCAACGATCAATGTGTAGCGACCAGCCGACATCATTGCCGACGGGCAACGTAAAACAACACCAGCGCTGCTCCCAGATAGAGCACAACCGAAACCCCGATCAGCACTGGTAACGTTCTATCATACAACAAACCAAGACAAACGCTGCCGGCGAACCAGCTCACACCGAAACCGGCATGAAACAGGCCATACGCCGCGCCCCGCCGATCAGGTGGCGCCAATTGGCCTACCGCAGCGCGCAAGATTGACTCTTGCGCACCCAACACCGCACCCCAAAGGACAACACCGATGATAACGGTGAGCAGACCAGTGCTGAAGAGAAGTGGTGTGCTCAAGGCTCCCAGGGCGGTTACCCCAACCAATGCACTGAGGCCAATCCGGTCGTAGAGCAAGCCAAAGCCAAACGCAGCAACGGCATCAACCGTCATCGCCAGCGCGTACAATGCGGGAATACCCGCCGGCTGAACGATGTGCAGGCGCTGCAGATGGTAGGCAGCCAGGGCAAAATCAACACTGGCCGCCGCAAAGAGAGCAACGCCAGCCAGGTAATACCAGAACTGACGTGAAAAGCCGGTTGTGGTGAGCGCCGGGGTATGCCGCACTACATCAGCCGGCTGTGGAAAGCGCATCCGTGCCATTAACAAGACCATCAGGCAGAGCAGGCCGGGAATAATCAATACCCCAAACGCCAGTTGAAAGCTCCCACTGAATGCCAGGATGGCGGTCAGCAGCAGCGGCGCCAGTACTGCGCCAATCTGATCCAGCACTTCGTGTAGCCCAAAGCCTTTACCGGCACCTACTCGATCAGCAGCGTATGAAATCAGAGTGTCTTTCGCCGGACTGCGTAACGCTTTGCTCAAACGCTCAACCATTAACAATCCTACCGCTAATGGCCATGCGTTGGCTAAAGCGAGCAACGGGACCGCAATGACCGTCAAACTGTAGCCAAGGATGGTCAGCAACCAGTAGCGGCGGGTACGGTCGCTCAGATAGCCAAAGACCAGACGCAGCCCATAGCCGATCAACTCACCAATCCCTGCCGTCAGGCCAACAACCGCACTACTGGCACCGAGCAATGCCAGATACTGACCACTCAGACTTCGGCCACCCTCGTAGACCATATCGGCCAGCAGACTCACGACACCCATGAGGGTAATGAACTGAAGGGCACGCTGGTAGGTCGGGGAAGATACAACGCTCATGACAAACCTCGCGACGTATGTCCTATACCAATGATCTGGACAGAAAGACGTGACCGGCGGGCAAAAACGCAACAAATATTAACGTCTTCCTCCACGATGAAACGCAAAGGCTACCAGAGCGTGCCAGATCGCAACTGCCGCCAGGCGAGCAGTACGATCATCAATATCGTATTGAGGATTGAGTTCACTGAATTCGATCAGGCGTGTGCGTGGCTCAGCACCGGCAAGCGTTGCCAGCGCAACCAGTTCATCACCGCGCATACCGAGCGGGTTGGGGGCGCTGACGCCAGGAGCCTCGGCAACCTGTACCACATCGAGATCAAAACCCCAGCCGATACTCCCGGCATCGCTCACCTCTAGCAGAGACCGCATTGTATCGACGACTCCGTAGCGGCGAGCAGTACTCAGCTCGATGATCGTCGCGCCTCGTGTACGCAGGTATTCGGTATACGCAGGTGCGTTCGCGAAGAGCTGCGTACCAAATACCCAATAGCGTTGCGGTGCAATCAAACCTGCTTCAATCAGTTGCCGATAGGGGGTACCGCTATTTGCCGGTTGATCGGCCCGCACGTCGTAATGCGCATCGATATTAATTGCCAGCGGCGGCGGTGGGGCCACCGTTGCCATCGCCGCCATATCGGGAAAGCTGATGTCATTCCCCCCGCCAAGCGAAATGAGTAACTTTCCATCGGCAATAATACGTGCTACCAGAGCCTGTTGACGCGCATGAATCGTTTCGAGGTCGTCGGTGGTATCTACATCACCAAGATCGCAGATCGTAAGATATTGCAATCCGGCAATACCCAGGCGGTATAGACAACGTCGAATTGCAGTCGGCCCCTGTGCAGCTCCGGGCCGACCACGGTTACGCTGTACACCGATGTCCTGCGGACAGCCGAGTATCACGACCTGAGCGGCGTCATACCCGACCACACCGGGAATGACCAATTCACCCAGACGTTGGTCGTTCGGATCATCACGACGATAGAAGAGATCACTCGCCGGAGGATGTAGATGTGACCATTGTGCGTTCACTGGCGGAAGAAATCGATAACCTGGCTGCGTTCTTCTTCACTCGGCATCAACTCGATGAAGGTGATACGATGCCAGGGGAAGATCACGGCCTGCACACCGGCAGCCAGATACGGCACCGGCTTGCCATCACGTTTGCGCATATTTGTCACTTTTATGAAGAGATCGCCGGGCTGCGGCTCTTGATCAATATCGGCCAGCAGCGGATCTTCGCCGGTAAGATGAAGAATGACTGTTTTCGGCATACAGAAGCCTCCGCAAAGGATATGTCTTATCCGTTTGTTTCAAATCGCACCAGTAGCATACCGAACTGTATTTCATCACCATGGTGCAGCGGCATCGGGCGATCCGGTGACACCCGTTGGCGATTCAAAAATGTTCCGTTGGAACTGCCCAGGTCTTCGAGCACATAGCTGCCATTGCGACAGACAATACGGGCATGACGGCGCGAAACACCGGCATCGTAGCCCCCATCGAGACTCAAATCAACATCGGGAAAAAAATTTCGTTGTTGATCTTTGCGCCCGATCACCAGCTCAGGCGTAACCGGCAAAACGATACGCCGTCCTGAACTCAAGACCACCAGGGCAACTGTTGCGCTTTCGGTCTCCGTGGCCGGTGCCGGCACGATGGTAGCCTCGTCACCGTCCAGTTGGGAAACTTCAGCAGCCGCACGATTTAGAGAGGCTGTGGTCTGGCGAGCAGGTTTAGCATGGAGTAGACTGGCACCACAGACCGTACAGAAGATAGTACCATCGAGTTGTTGCGCCTGACAGTGGCTGCAAATCACCATTGGTCATCACTCCAGACTACGATTGCCCTTCGCGCCCAATCAGGCCACGTGTACCGTATTTAATCCGCTTGCGACCTTCTGCACTTGCCTGACCGGAACGCAACAGTCGGGTTGCTTCTTCCTGCACAGTACGGGCCAGATCAATTTCACCTGCTTCAAACAGCCGCGTACCGGCCATTTGCAATCGTCGAGTTGCTTCTTCGAGCTTTCCCTCTTCGACTGCCTGCCAGGCACTGGCCTGAAGCCGATAGGCCACCAACCGTTCCAGCCAGTGTTTCACTGTTGGATCAACTTCATCACTGACTTCATCAGGATCACGAGTTGTAACTGTGAGAACTTGTTCATGACTTGCAGTCGCCCCATCACTCCCCGGTGTGCGATAGCGCAGGCCAAGACGAAGCAGCGTATGGCGGCCAACCGGCAACGGCGGAACAACCACCTCCATTAGTAACACCTGTACATCATTTTCGGGCCAATCGCCCAATGCTGCCGTCCAGATAAAATCGGCCTCTTCAATAACCGGCACTGGCCCGATGTACGGACGCACACGATCAAGCGAGCGGAGTAAGGCCTGGGGGGGAAGGGTGGCTCGTAAATGGACATCCTGCGCAAAGATACTGTGCATCCGCTCAACTTCAGCAGTAAAGATTTTGGTAATTTCCGCTGCCGAGGTGATGTAGTGAGTACGACTATTCTCACGGGCCGCAATGGTTTCGAGCAAATCTTCGTTCCACTCGCTTCCAATGCCGAGAGCCGTAATCCCGATGCCCCGTGATTGCGCACGACGGGCAATCTCTACACAGCGCCCCTCATCGCCGTAGGTACGGCCATCCGTGAGGAGGAGCAGGCGATGAACGGCCCGCGGCATCATCGCTCGTTGTAATTCCTGCACACCAAGTGCCAGTCCAGTTGCCATCTCGGTGCCACCCGCAGCTTCAATCGCACTGATCTGGCGTTTAATCTCGGCCCGTGCACGCGCCAGTTGCGCTGAGACCACAACTTCAGCGCGGTCATTGAAAGTGACCAGTGCAAAGCTCTCGTGATCACCCAGCAGATCGAGGATTTGCATCGCTGCCTGCTTGACCTGCTGGAGGCGCTCACCGCGCATTGATGAACTGCGGTCGATGACCAGGCACAGGTTGAGCGGCAGGCGCGGCATTTTAGTCGCACCGCTTTGCGCTGACAGCTCGACAAGGGCATAGAGCAACTGCGGCTCTTGACTGGCCGGTAAGACACTTCGACTGGGCGTGATGCGCAGGTCAACCTTACTCATAGCTATGCCTCATCGAGCGGCAGCGAAACAACCACCGCCGAGATATTATCGTCGCCGCCAGCCAGATTGGCCAGCGCAATCAACTCTCGACAGACATCGTGTGGCCAGGGACTATGACGTAGCGCTTGCTCGATAGCCTGTTCCTCTACTAGACTCCACAGGCCATCACTACAGAGAACCAGATGCGAACAGTTGGTCAACTGGTGGTAGACAAAATCCACTGCTATCTGCGGTTGTTGCCCGACAGTACGGTAAAGCTGATTACGCAGGGGATGATCGCGCGCCTCTTCCGGGTCGAGCTGCCCTAATGCAATCAGACGCCCCACCGTCGAGTGATCGGTTGTAAGCAGACGCAATCCACCCGGCTCGTACACGTAGCACCGAGAGTCACCGACATGAGCGATGTACAGGCCGTTCCCAATCACCAGCGCAGCAGTACAGGTGGTACCCATATCAGAACCGGTCGCCTGGGCTTCCCGCCAGATCGCCGCGTTTGCCTCCTGCACAGCCTCAATCATCAACGGCTGCAACGCTTCGATCAAACCATCTTCAATCACCGGCAGCACCAGCCGCTCAAGTACACTGGTAAACACCGTCTGCACTGCCAGTCGGCTGGCCACTTCACCGCCCTGATGGCCTCCCATACCATCAGCGACGATGAATAGGCCAACGGCGACATCACTTCCCTCTCGGGGCAGGGTCATAATCGTAGCCAGCGCACAGTCCTGATTTGCTTCACGCACACGGCCAATGTCACGTAAAGCAGCAGCGGCAAACCCCTGCGCCGAACGACGTAGCGTCAGTGCTGGTTGATAATCTTGCCCAATCTTGCGGGTGCCATCCTCTTCTGGTGGCGTCAGTCCCTGCTGCCGTTGGCGTTCAGCTTCAATGTCGGCCTGACTTAACGGTTCGGTCGGCGTTTCGTCCGGTGCAGGAGTTGTTTCATCCGACATAAGCCCCAATTCCCTTCGCTCTATCGAACTTACGCTTTCAAAGCGTAGAGATGATGATCCATGGAACCGATGTAGACAATGCCATTGACAATCATCGGGGTTGAGACAATCGCCCCTTCGGTTGGATATTTCCAGATCAACTGCCCACTACCGGCATCAAGACAATAGACAGCCTGATCAACCGCACCAAAATAGAGTCGACCACCTTCTACTCGTGGCGAGGATGTGATCTGACTCCCAACTTCATACTTCCAGACCAGGCGGCCATTTTTGGTGTCAAGTGCGTACATCACGCCATCGACACCACCCACAAAGACCCGCGTCCCAACCACAAAGGGCGATGAATTGATGTAATGGCCGGTACGGAAGCGCCAGGCCGGCCAGCCACCTTCGGCATCAAGGGCGTACAGGTTCTGATCAAGTGAACCAACGAAGACCAGGCCATCACTGTACGCCGGCGATGAACGTACCGGCTGTTGTGTCCGCTGTTTCCATTTCACCGAACCGGTACGGCTATCAAGACAGTAGACATTCCCGTCGTCACCGCCAATAAAGACCGAAGCACCATTGATGCAGGCAGACGAGCGAATGGGGTTCCAGGTGCGGTATTTCCAGATCAACGTACCACGCAGACCATCAATGGCATAGACATGCTGATCATCGGAGCCAACAAAGATCACCCGATCATCAATCCGGGGTGAGGAGCGGATCGCCTTGCCGGTCCGAAACGTCCAACGCACACCACCGCGCCGCATATCGAGGGCGTAAAGTGTACCGTCTTCTGAGCCGATGTACACCATATCCTGCCAGACTGCTGGCGATGAACTAATCCCACCCTCGGTCGCATATTTCCAGCGAAACTCACCGCGTGTTGCATCGAGTGCGTAAATGTTGGTATCGTAACAGCCAACAAATACTAAACCGCCGCTGACAAAAGGCGACGAACGCACTTCATCTTCAAACTTAAACCGCCAGACCAGCTCGGTAGTCTGCGCACCCTTGAGGACAGCCGGCGCTGATACCGTTGACTTAGCCGTACCGGTCCCGGCCAGTGAAGGCACCGTCAACAACGCCTGGCGAAACTCTTCCGCACTCTGCCAGCGTGCTGCCATATCATACTCAAGCGCACGCGCCACTACCGCTTCCATTTCTGGTGAAACGGTTGGGTTGATCTGGCGGATCGGACGCTCTTGAAACGTAAAGGGTGTCTCGAGACGAGGATCAGTATTCGTCAGCAAATGGTGCAGAGTAGCACCCAACGCATAAATATCACCAACCGGCTCAGCAACTCCACGGTACTGCTCAGGCGGTGAATAGCCCTCGGTACCAATCATCGTCCCTTTGCGGTCGCTCCGATTAAGATGACGGGCAATCCCAAAGTCAATCAACACAATTCGATCATCACCGACCACCATCACATTCGATGGCTTCATATCACGGAAGACAATCGGTTCTGGTTTATGATTATGTAAATATGAGAGCACATCACAGATTTGCAGTGCCCAGCGGGCGACCCGCGCTTCATCAAGCGGTTTACCGTGCTCCTCCAGCACCGTCTCCAGGTCTTTTCCCGGAATAAATTCCAGCACGAGGTAGACTTTACCATTCTCTTCAAAAAAGTCATACACCTTGGGAATGGCCGGATGTTGCAGGGTCGCCAGCAAACCAGCTTCACGCTGAAAGTTCTTCAGGTTTAGCAAACGGGTCTGCGAATCGGGGGCGCTTTGCGCCATTTCTTTAATCGCGCAGTAGCGGACGACATCCTTAAAGCGTAGATCGCGTCCGCGATACACCACGCTCATACCACCAATCCCAACCGGAGCCTCAACCTGATAACGCCCCTGCAACAGTGTACCGGGGCTGAGCATTGTCGGTATAGCCGGTGCTGACTGGCTGGCCGGTCGGGCTTCAATCTGGCGTGTGCCCTCATCTGCCGCCGCAGGGTGAGCAGCAGGACTGATCTGGCGTGTGCCCTCATCTGCCGCCGCAGGGTGAGCAGCAGGGCTGATCTGGCGCGTCCCTTCCTCAGCAGGAGCGCCGGTATCGGCAGGTTGGGCATTGACAGCTTTGGTACCGACCCGTTTGATCAAACCCATGAATCACCTCACCCAATGGTAGTGCATGCGATTACGGTAACATTGTTGCAATCGTTCCTCTATTATAGAAGGTGTTGGCAGCTTCAGCAACCGCTATCAGGCACGAAATTGACATGTGACACAAGATAGTTTTCGGCGCTGAACGTCGCCTACACCTTCACCCATCCGCGCACCCGCTCCAGAGCCTGCTGCCACCGCTCATAGTGCGCAGATCGCTCGGCAGGTGAAAGACGCGGCACAAAACGCCGAGTACGCTCATCAAGCAGGGGCGGTAGCGATTCTTGCGACCAGACCCCCGCCCCAATCCCGGCCAGCAATGCCACACCGCGTGCAGTCGTTTCGGTATCAGCCGCTCGCACCAGGGTAACCCCGCTCAGATCAGCTTGAATCTGGCAGACCAGATCACTGGCAGCCAGACCACCCCCTACGCGCAACTCTTCTACGGTAATCCCGGCTTCGGTCTGCATCGTCGCCAGAATGTCAACCAACTGAAAGCCGATGGCTTCGTAGAATGCCCGGGCAATATGACCGACATCTACCCCCAATGCCAGCCCAAAGATAGCACCACGAGCGCTCCGGTCTTCACTGGGCACGCCTAACCCATTCAGCGCCGGCACAAACACGACCCCACCACTATCCGCAACCCGGCCAGCATGACGGTCGAGATCGGTCACCCGTCGCACCAGACCAAGTTCACGTAGCCAGTTCGCAGCCGCGCCGGTCGTTGTCATATCGGCTTCGAGAGCATAGGTTGCCACACCTGCAATCTCCCAGGCCAGGTAAGTCTTACAGATGCCCTGGGGCGGTGGCGAGGAACCAATCACCGCATTCACAAATGATGCTGTCCCGTGCGTCGCCACTGCCTGGCCCGGTGCACGACAATCGTAACCAAACAACGCCGATTGTTGATCGGTAATCATCGCCAGCACCGGCACCATCGCCCCATCCACAACCAGATCGCCAAAATGATGGATTGTTGGACGAGCAACCGGTAACGCCGCACGCGGCAGATTCAAGGCATCGATCCATTCATCCCACAGCGCACGTCGGCGTGGATCGTAGACTGTCATAGCCTGCAACAGCGAATGATCAAGCGCATGCTCGCAGGGTCGACCAAGCGCCCGCACGATCCAACCTGCGGCCAGCGACACGCGCAACACCCCACGTTCAGCAGCACGACGAAAGGCTGCATCGTGTTGCATCCGCCAGGCCATATGCATTGCCCCGGCATACGCACCGGGAAACTGGCCCAACCGCTCGCGGCGCTGCGGTCCTAATGGAGTCTGATCTAACGCTGCAACCATTGGTGCCGTGCGCAAGTCTTGCCAGGTAATGGCATTCCCAATTGGTCTGCCACTGGTCGCGTGCCAGGCAAAGACTGTATCGCGCTGTGAGGTAATCCCGCAGGCCAGTAGTTCGCTCCCGCGCACACCAGCCCGCCCTAACGCTTCCTGAATTGCTTCAGCGACACTGCGCGCAATGGCTGCCGGACGCTGCTCGACCCATCCCGGTTGTGGATATACGCGCCCTACAGACCGATAGCCATAACCACGCACCTGGCCATCGGGATCGTAAATCACTGCCCGACTGCCACTACCACCCTGATCAATCGCGAGAAGATAGCGCTTACACACAGACTGGCCTCATCTATCGCAAGAACACATGGGGAGTATTATAGCAAATTGACGAGCAAGGAAGGATACCCTGATCAAACCCATTGCTTTCTATCAAGGAATGCGTTACCATGAGCTATATTGACTGTTAGTATTCTCTTAAACACGAAAACCTCTGCCCGGCACCACGGCGAGGGAGAGATTCTATCAAAGAGTACACTTCATCCACTTGGACGAATTGAATATTCTGGTGACACCTATGAGTCAGACAATTAGTCAAATCATTCAAAGACAGGCTTCTCTCGGTGATACAATTACCCTCGAACTAAAAACGGGAAAGGAGTTCACAGGAGTTATTACCGAAATTGGCACTGATCATATAACGATAAATCGTGATGAGGAGATTATTACCATCTTTCTTGACTCAATCAGTGGTTATCGCGTCAAGCAAATACAACCATTAGTAAAAAGCGCAGATTCTTCGCCTTCAAAAATTGACAATTCTGTCGCATCACCAGTTTCATCTTCAAAACCCATTGAAACAAAAAAAGATGATGATGAGCCACAAAAGATCAAATCTTCAATTGAAGAACAAATTCAAAATTCAACCATATCATTTCATACTCCAGATTTTACATTACCTTTGGATGAGATAAAAGATATTCAGCAAAAAGAAATTATTAAGACAGCATGGGATCGCATAGAAAATAAATACAAATATGCAAATAAAATCAATGAGCTAGATCCAAAATTTGGAAGAATTCAATCCATTATCAACGAGCTTCAAACCCTTGTTGATCGATTCCCAGGTTTATTCACCACAAGAAGACTTCTTGGATATCTCTACTGGTATTCAAGAAATTATCGAGAAGCCTTTGAATTGTACTATCAACTAGCATTCCATTCCAATTACGCAAGGGATTGGTATAATCTGGCCGTTCTAGCCGGATTACTTCAAGAAGAAGAACTTACCTGTTATGCTTTGGAACACTTTTTCTATTCTTCCGCTCTCGAAGGAGAAACTACAGCATGGTTTTTCTATGTGAAACTAATACAAAAATATTCTAACTACAGAGCCTTGAAGAATCTAATCGAGAGTAGAGGTAAAAAATTTTCTGATAAGGAACATGAAATTCTTTTCAAGACAAGCATCTACATATTAATTTCTATCAATAATGAAAAGATCGCCACTACACTGATCCAAAGACAACAAAATGGTGATAAGCAATTTGATCTGGTTAAGGAAGCGCTCAATTACCTGGATATGAAACCTGATAGCGGTTATCAGGACAGGATTACCCAACTCTCTTCACAGAGAATAATAGAAACCAATCAGCGAAATATTCATCACCAACCACAAGGATATGTTTATAAATACAATCCTTATCAGAAATTTGGCTTTTTGAAAGGAACAGATGGTGTAGAATACTTCTTCCATCGCAGTGCGGTTTCAGATGACGATCTACTCAATCGCCTAAAAGACTTCACGTCAGGGAAGCAAATTCCTGTGACGTTTGAAGTTGCACAGGGTCCAAAAGGTCCGTTAGCAATTGGTGTTACACTCTACCGAACTATTGATGAAATGTTCAACCGTGCTACCGAATTCGCTGACGAGGGTGATTATCCGAAAGCGATTGCGCAAATAAAGAAAGTTATAGACCTTAATCCTGACTACCCCTCTGCGAGAGAGTATTACGAAAAATGGCGCGAGTATGCAAGAATAAGCGGGGTACCAAGAGGAACAAATCCATATGCCCGCGCCAAGCGTGCGCAATTAATTGAGAAAGATTTTGAAAAAGCTGTCAGACTACTTCAAGAGGCCATCAACAAAGGTGATAATATCGAAAGCGCAATAAAGGATCTGGCTTCTCTATTGGTTCAACAAGGAAAAGCTGAAGAAGCTGTTTGGGTCTTAGAACAGTATCGTCGAAAAATTCGCGACCAAAAATCGGTAGATAATATGCTTATTGGCTTCTATCAAAATGCTGGTCAATACGATAGTGCAATTACTTTGCTAGAGGGGAAACTATCGCAAGCAATGAATGAAAGTAAAAAGACTGCAATCTTATGGCAGATCGCAAATTGCCATTTACGAAAAGAAGATTATGTGCAGGCAGAACGAACGTTGCGCAAAGTACTTGAAATGCAGCCAGATAATAAAATAGCACAACGAAATATCGCTATCTGTCTTTTCAAACAAATGCGATACGATGAGGCTAAAAGTATATTAAACCAGATATTGACAAACGCTCATGAAACCCAGGCATTGGAACTCTTGGAAGCAATCAAACAAGCACAAATAACCGGACAATTTGCTCGCTTTGATGCCATAGTTAGGGATGCCTTAGTAACTGAACTCATTGTTGAACGAAGTAGATTTACAGAGTTCTTGTTGAATCGGTGCGAATATCGTGGACTCTCACCAGACAGGATAAGGAAAGGTGATGATGGTCGAAAGATTTATATTGGTTCAAAGCGAGATGCGCGACATGATATCGAAAGACTGGAAGATATAGCAAGACAATTGGGAACACGGCGACCGTCTGAAAGAGCGGATTACTATCTTACAGCAGCTCGGATTACGGAATCAGATGATTCCAATCAGTTCTATCAGTACTTATGTCGTAGCTTTTCATCTAAAGGTGATTCATTTTTGACCGAAAATAAACCTCTGGACTCAGCTCGAGAATTGTATTCCGAGTCTTTAGCAGTATATGATGGGTACCGAAATCCTGTAAAAGGCGAAGACAAATATGATGAGCAAGACGCAGTAAATGCACTTGTTCGCTATTTATATTCATGGCTCGGTCGAGACTCAGTTCCGACAGTCCCACCTAAGAGTAATGAACAAGATTCTGTACTGAAGCAGCAGCTTCAGTATATAGATGATGCTCTGGAAGAGGTCATTTCAAAACACCCACAACGTGAAAAAGTCTTCGACGCTATTTCCTACTTAATTTTTCGAAGCAAGTACGCGGGTGAGCGCATACTAAGAAGCCTTTACTCTCGTTCCTCCTTACAAGCACTCTCTATAAATTTCCTGCAACGAAAAGGCGTTACACTTCCTGGTTCCCTTACAAAAATTGATGAATTTATAGCTTTATGGAATGAATATCAACGAAAGCGTTCAAAAAAGATCCGTTTCTTGATAGATGAGATTCGCATTCTTTCCAATATAGACATATACCCCGCATCATTAGAGAACAGTATTGAGCGACTCAAAACCTTAACAGAGCACATTTTTCTTGATCTAGACAAACAAAGACTCGAACAAATCAGAAATATTCTCGAACTATCCTTAGATTTATGTAAACACAGTACATTTGAAGAGCAAGAGCGTCTCTGTCTTCAAATAGATAGCCGCTGTCAAGATCTGCTGAAGGAGATTGAGAATAGCCCCACCAAACTATCGGTTGAAGAGATGTATGCTGTCATTGAAACAATCCAAAAGAAGATAAAGGCAAGACTTGACGATCTTTATATAAGTTCCACACCGCAGATAACGCTCCGTTTACCGGTTGAAACATATACTCCTGACACGGATCGGCGAATAGAAGTTCAAATAGTGGTCAGTAATCGCGTAGGATGTAGTCCAGCAGAGTCGCTAGAATTGGTTATTCAAGAATATGAGGACTCTTTCACTGTTCCCTTGTACAGTTCTTTACGGGGTGGTGATCAACGTATTATCAAAGTTCCGATTCTGGTAGAAGAAGACGTGCTGCACGCGCAAGCATTCTCCTTGCCCGTCTATGCAAAATATCGAATACGGACAGGAGATACCATTCAGACTGAGATACAGAGCTTTGCAATTCGATTGGGAACAGAACATGAATTCCAGGAAATCGAAAACCCTTACGCAGCTTATGCCGAAGGCGGGATTGTCAGCAACCCTGACATGTTTTTTGGTCGAGATGAATTGATTGCTAATATTGCTAAAACCTTGCAAAGCTCATACCGTCAAAGTAAGTGCGTGATCATTTATGGTCAGAAGCGTGCAGGAAAGTCTTCTATTTTGTATCATCTTAAAACCAGATTGCAATCGAACAAAGATATACTTATTCTTGACGTAGGTAACATCGGCTCCATTCTGGATGAACAATCAAATACACCCTTCCTTTATCAAATTCTCTGGGCTATTTTGAAAAAGCTGGCCTACACTATCGAAGATGAAATAGTAGAGAGAGGCCGACCAGAGATAAAACTTGATCTTCCTGGCGATCAGGCATTTTTTAACCATCCAAGCCCATTATCCTTGTTTAAGGATGTCTTTGAACGTTTCCGAAGAACTACTGCAAAGTTACCAGAATGGCGCAATATACGTTTGGTTCTAATTATAGACGAATTTTCGTATATTTATCAATATATTGTGCGAGGGTTGATTTCTGAAACGTTTATGATGAACTGGAAAGCACTGCTGCAAGAGAACTATTTTCATGCAGTGCTGGCCGGTCAGGATGTTATGCCTAAGTTCAAGCAGCGTTTTCCCAATGAATTCGGAACTACCCAGGATGAACGTGTCACCTATCTTCGGCGGGAAGATGCTATCAAGTTGATCGATGAACCGATTCGGATCGGAGGCCGGTCTGGCGAGAGTCGATACCGTGAACGAGCCATAGATCGGATACTTGACCTGACGGCCGGTAGTCCTTTTTACATTCAGATTCTCTGTAATCGTCTCGTCGAGTACATGAATCGTAAACGTGCCAGTTTAGTCACCGAGGCTGATGTCGATCAAGTGAAAGATGAGCTAATTAAAGGTGTCAATGCGCTAACGCTAGATAAATTTGATAATTTGATTAGCTCGGGCGATACTTCAGAAGATGCGATTAGCGATGATGATGCGCTCAAGGTGCTTGCTGCTATTGCTTTACATAGCAAGACAGGTGGACCATGTAACCGTAACAGTATTGTCTGCCAAACACACACGCCACTTGATACTATTCTTGAAGATCTGGTTAAGCGAGATGTTATTGAGCGTGTAAGGGAACAGTATTACTCGCTTCGAGTAGGTTTGTTTAAAGAGTGGCTTATTGCAAATCAATGAGGTGTAGAGCCTATGGACTTTGAAAATCCTTTCGCTGATTACGGGGGTATTGTACGTGGTGAACGGTTTATTGGTCGCCATGACAGCCTGAAAGTTGTTGAAAACCGAATCATTCGCCCAAAAGAACCAGGCAATCTGGCGATTATTGGTGATTACCGCATTGGTAAAAGTAGTCTGGTATACCAGGCTGTCATGGAGCGTAAAAAAGAACTTATTGCTCGCAACATATTTCCAATATGGATCAATCTTGGCACTTTCGATCAAGCGCCTTTCTTTTTTCGCTCATTAGTAACCTGCAGTCGTGATGAATTGGAAGAGGCAGGATGTCTGACCGATGCGATTACGCAGGCATCACAGCGCGCCCTTCACGACGAGTTATCCTGGACTGAAGGGTATGTCCGGATTCAAAGGTATTTTGAAAAAATTCGCCAGGCTGGTATACAAATCCTGTTCATTCTTGATGAGTTTGATCATGCACGTTATCTGTTCAAAGGAGATATATCAGGGTTTCAGGGGTTACGGGAACTCTCTTACCGACCTGAATGGCGCATCAACTTTGTGACAATATCTCGTCGCTCACTACGAGATATTGAATTACAGACGAAAGCAATTTCCACATTCGACTTGATATTTTATAAATACTATCTTGGCATGTTCAATAATAAAGATATGGAGGAGTATTTTGCCCGTATTATCTCTGTTGGCATCGAATTAACCTCAGAGTTGAAAGAACGCATTCGTTTTTATTGTGGTAATCATCCATATTTACTAGAGATGCTTGGTTATGAAATTGTCGAACAATTCCGTGAAACAGGTATTGCGGATGCTGATCAGGCTGCTCATCGCATCGAGCAATCGCTAACTGACCATTACCAGCATATGATCTCGATTCTAAGCGAGGATAACAGTTTGAAAAAATTACTACAGATTTTGTTTGGTCCGGTCGTAGATGTTAAACAAACAGATATAGAGGAATTTCAACGTTATGGGTTCATTCATCTTTCTGAAACCGGAACTTTCTCAGCTTTTTCTGCACACTTTCAAGCTTATTTGCAACTGGTGGAGCGCGAGACGGATCTCTGGCCACTGTGGCGGGAAACTGAAGTTGCGCTACGTAACGTTGTGACATTAAAGATGCTTGAGCGATATGGTGAACACTGGATAGAATCCTTAAGCAAAGCAAAGGCTTCTCTTAAAGCAATATTTGATAGATGTCGAGAAGCACAACAAAAAGAGGTCAAGAACTTCGGTAGCAGAGCCTCTCAGAATCTGCTCGACTTCACATACCCTAAAGATTTGTTTGATATTATCTTTGCTGAATGGGATGTATTCAGACCAATTTTTAGCAAAGATAAAAACTATTGGGATCAGCGTGCACAAATGCTTGCCAAAATAAGAACGCCTCTTGCTCATAATCGCGATCAGACGCTATACGAGTACGAGAAGCAGATTGTAAAGGGGTACTGCGAGGAGATTCTTGAAATATTAAGAGCTTCAGATTAGATACACCGCTTTACTTTTGCCCATTATGTCTCGTCCAATGACCAAACCACACGCTCTTTTTCAGCCCTGGTACCTTCATTCATGGTATCATCCGCGTAACACATCAAGTAGCAGGAGAGGAGGCATCTGGATGCCAGGCCCATTTCCCGGTATGGACCCCTATCTGGAACGGCCAGACCTCTGGCATGACGTACATCAAAGCCTGATTACGTACATCAGAGACACCCTCCAGCCCCAGCTTCGCCCGCGCTACCACGCCCGTATCGGGGAACGGCTGTACGTCATTCCACCCCAACGGTCGGTGTACCCGGACGTGACCGTGACTCAACGACAACCGGTGTCAATCCCGGCAACGAGCGGCGGGACTGCGGTGCTGGTAGCCGACACCCCACTGGTGATTATTGCACCCGCAGACCCTATCCGCGAGCCGTTTATCGAGCTTATTGACCTTGCTCAGGGTGGGCAGGTGGTCACCGTTATCGAAATTCTCAGCCCGGCAAACAAGACCGTTGGTGAAGGGCACGATGTGTACCAACGCAAGCAGGCAGAAGTCCTCGCCAGTGATACGCATCTCGTGGAGGTCGACTTGCTTCGCCAGGGGATGCATACCGTTGCCGTTCCGCTACCCTATCTGACCCCGTTTCGGCCCTGGCACTATGTGGTCTGCGTCAGCCGTGCCGGACATCGTGACCGGTTTGAGGTTTACTTACGCACAATCCGTCAGCGTTTGCCCCGGATTGCGATCCCCCTGCGTCCACCAGACCCCGATGTTGTGCTAGACCTTCAGGCAGTCTTTGATCGCTGTTACGACCACGGCGCATATGCTGATTTGATCGATTATCGTGCTAATCCCGACATCGCACTTCCCGCCGACGAGACGGCCTGGGTGGATGAATATTTGCGCCAGCAAGGGCTGCGTGAAGGGACGGTGTGACGATAGGCTGACCAATTGGAGAACCCTTGTAACACTGCGTAGCAGTATGACCGGCAGCGCCTCGCTCAGGCATCCCACGAACATAGAACTTTCAAGAGGTCTCCTGGTGAGCGAAGGATGGCATGAGGTCGGCAATTGCGTTCACCACCTGTGCGAGAGATCGACCGCGACCACGCACCTGAGCCGCAGCCAGACGATCTGGTGGCAGCATTGCCGTCAGGCTGGCATTGAGGGCTTCAGCCCGCTCGCGGAATGCCTGATCGAGGGCCGGATGGTGGAGCGGTAATTGCAAAAGTTCGACTGCCTGTTCAGCCCGGTCCTCTGCGGCCAGTACCGCAGCAATACGATAAATCTGAATAAGCATGTACGGTACTGCCCAGCTTGTCCGCAACAGCTCCAACGCAGCACAATAGTAGCTTTTGGCATCCTGATAGTTGCCGAGGGTGAATGCAACATCGCCGAGATTACCTAAGGGCAAATGCATCCCCCAGCGTTCACCAATCTCGGAGAAGAGTTGCAGACTTTGCCGGTAATAGTGACAGGCTTCGGTATACCGTTGCTGCATTTCGGTTACGATGCCAAGCAGGTTGAGTGTGAGTGCCGCCTCACGTCGATTACCAACCTCCTGTGAAAGCGCCAGACTCTCGTGAAGCAGACCTTCCGCCTCTGCATACTGAGCCAGACCTTCGGCAACACTGGCGATAGAACGGAGTGCCGTTGTCATGCCAGATCGATCATTGAGCAACCGGTAACGATCAAGACTTGCCTGACATATTATTTTGGCCGCTGTATAATCGCCCTGCCGTTCTCTCACCAGAGCCAGGTACGCCATTGCGTGAGCAATGTCTAACGCCGTCTCTCCTGTTACATCTGGAACATCGTGCAACAACGTCAGGCTCTGTTCAAGCAGACGATCTGCTTCTGCATATTGTCCCAAATGCAACGCAAAATCTCCCAGACAGACCATTAACCGTCCCCGTAGGTTTTGCCATGCTGATGTATCAGGCCATAAGCGTGAGCTATCGACTGCTCTGGCAAAGAGTTCTTTACCTTCTTGAAAGTAATTACGATACTTGTAGAAGAGGTGAAGACTGCGTGCCGCCTGGGCCAAATCATCCCGTCTTGCAGTCTGAATTGCCCACTCCCAGGCGACCTGGATGTTCGGACGTTCAGCATCCAGGGTTGTTAGCGCGGTGGATTGATGATCACCGCGCAGATACGTTTCGTGAGCTGCCAATAGCTCGCTGTAATACGCGCAGTGACGATCACGGGCTACTTGCTCGATAGTCGGCATCGCTACTAACTGTTCAGCAGCCAGATGGCGCACCAGCGTGTGCAGTGTATAGCGTCCTGGGGCTACGACTTGCACCAGCGATTTGTGAACCAGAGCAACCAGATCCGCCAGCGAAGCCTGCGTCACCCTTAACGCCACCTCGCGGCTCCACGTGCCCTGAAAGACAGCAAGCTGCGCTAATGTCGTCTGCTCACCGGGTGAAAGTAGACGCCAGGAATAGATAAACGTTGTGCGCACACTGCGATGACGCTCGGGAAAATCCTGGAAGGTAGTGGCAAGCATATCGACGTTTGTTGCAATAGCAGCAGCAATCTCCATCGGTGTGAATTGCTCTACCCACGAAGCTGCCAGTTCAATCCCCAACGGTAATCCTTCAAGCAGACGACAAATCTGAACAATCGCAGCAAGGTGTGCTTCATTGAGCGTAAATGCCGGCCAAACCCGGCACGCACGCGCTACGAACAGTTTTACGCTATCGAAAGTATT
>NZ_DAOTZQ010000006.1:0-76993 GCF_034434295.1 Chloroflexus sp. | reverse complement strand
ATCTGGAATGGGTCGGTGCTGGCAGGTGGGGGGCCATACGAGGCAGGGGTTACCGGTGGCGGCATGAACGGATCGGGTGGAGTTCCTGCACTCTGGGCAGGTGGTATTACCGTTGGTGGATAGGAAGTGGGTGTTCTTCCTACCGACGGTTGGGGAGGAGGTACAACCGGTGGCGCTCCCGCTGGCGGCGGCTCAGGAGGGATCACGACGGTTGGCGCAGCTCCTGCGGGTGGCTGTTCGGGGGGGATAATGACTGTGGGCGGTACCCCTGGTGTCGGTTGCTGCGGTGGGATGACGACGGTGGGAGGTGCCCCTGTTGCCGGCTGCTCCGGGGGGATCATGACGGTTGGCGGTGCGCCCGGAGTCGGTTGATCTGGAGGAATGATAACCGTGGGTGCCGCTCCGCTAGTGGGCTGCTCCGGAGGAATTACAACAGTGGGTGGCGTCCCTGTGGTTGACGGTGAAGATCGCTCAGGTGCTCGTGCACCACACTCTGGGCAGAAACGATCTTCTGGGGTGAGCTTCCGTCCACAGTTCACGCAAAATGTAGAGGCTGCCGTCGCTTCAGGTGTAGGCCCTGCTCCTGCTTGCCCAGGAGGAATCACCACCGTGGGTGGTGCTCCTGTCGCCGGTGACGAAGGTTGCTCAGGTACTCGCGCACCACACTCTGGACAAAAGCGGTCTTCCGGGGTGAGCTTATGTCCACAGCTCGCACAAAAGGTTGGGTTCGGTGAGTCTCCCATATCTACTCCTTGGGTACTACGAGATTGTCGCTGTTGTCACGATTCCTTTTGACATCAGATTGCGCAGCACCTCAATAAACACACGGTTCTCTTCCGCTGTGCCAAACGAAATCCGCATCCAGCCCGGTAAGCCCCATCCACTCAGCGGCGTGACCAACACCCCGTGGCGGGCAAGTTCTGCTGCCGCCGCAGTATCATCGGCAATTGCGGCGACGACAAAATTGGTTTCACCGGGGATCACCGTCATCCCCATAGCCCGTAGATGGTCGGTGAGAAATGCCCGACTGGCAGCGGCATGGGCCAGTGAGCGTTCGAGATGTTCAACATCGTCAAGGGCAGCCAGGCCGGCAATCTGAGCCAGAACGTTCACGTTGAACACCGGGCGTGCCCGTTCCAGGTAGGCTATCAGATCGGCGTTACCAAAGGCGTAGCCCAGCCGTAAACCGGCCAACCCGTGAATCTTGGCGAAGGTGCGCAGAATCAACAGGTTATTGCGTCCGTCGCGCAACAATGGCAGCAGATCGGGAAAATCCGGGCGTGTCACAAATTCCAGATAGGCTTCATCAACAACGACCAGCACATCAGGTGGTACCTGTTCGAGAAATGCCATCAATTCAGCGGCGCCGACCGTGGTGCCGGTCGGATTGTTGGGATTACATACAAAGATGAGGCGGGTTTGCGGCGTGATCGCGGCAGCCATGGCCGGGAGATCGTGCGTCATCTCGTGCAGAGGAACCTGACGGCCAATAGCGCCTTGCGCCTGTATCCGGCGGGCATAGCTGATAAACGACCCCTGCGCCAGGACTGCTTCATCACCCTCGCCGAGCATTGCATGGCAGATGAGCATAATCAGCTCATCAGAACCATTGCCCAGCATCACCTGGTCGGGATGCAGATCGACGCGAGCGGCCAGTGCCTCTTTCAAGGCTACGCCGCTTGCATCGGGATAACGGTGGATCGTGCTCAGCGCCTCTTGCACGGCAGCCACAGCACGTGGTGATGGGCCAAGTGGATTTTCATTGGCGGACAGACGGGCAACGACGACACCGGTCGATGATCGGCGAGGTGGTGGCGCTGGCGATAAGGCTTCAAGAAACACTTTCTTTCGGATCGGCACATCAAATCTCCGCTGACAATTCAAAAGAGCGATTCATCCGCTCGGTGCGTGAACGCTGCATTCGTTCAACCGGTAACAGCACCATAAACGTGCTACCCTGACCCTCGCGACTCTCAATCCAAATCTGACCACCGTGCAACTGAACAATCTCACGGCTCAGATACAACCCCAAGCCCAGCCCCTCTGCCCGGCGGCCCGGTGCACGATAGTAGCGCTGAAACACGCGCTCCTGCTCTTCAGGGGGAATACCTGGCCCCTGATCGCTGACACTGATCAGCACCGCAGGTGCATTATTGTTGAGCAGAGTCGCACTGCGGAGACGCACGCTGATCACACTGTCGGGTGGACTGTACTTGATAGCATTGCTGATCAGGTTTGTCAGTACCTGCCGGATACGCATCGCATCGCAGGTTACCATCAATTCCGCAGACTCGGCCTCAAGTAGTAAATCACGCTGACCGGCGTTTGGTCGTTGTTGATCGATCACCTGCTGAGCCAGCCCGATAAGATTGACCTGTTGATATTGCAAATCAAACTGGCCGGCATCAAGGCGTGATACATCAAGGAGATTATCCACCAGGCGGAGCATATGCGCCACCTGTTGGGAGAGGATCGTCAAGCCGTGCAGATCACGGTGATCGCCTTCACGCTGCTGTTCCCGTCGCAATAAAAGATCGGCATAGCTGCGTACTGCTGCCAGCGGGCTGCGTAATTCATGAGCGGCTACGGCCAAAAATTCATCCTTCGCTCGCTGCACCTTTTGAGTTGCGGTAATATCGCGGAACGTAATTACCGCGCCTTCAACTTCGCCCTGTTCGTTAACCGCCGGGGCGCCGCTGAAGCTGAAGAAGCGCTCACTGTTATCAGGCAGGCGTCGCATTACCCGATAATCGTAAAACGTTTCGCCACGCAAGGCACGGGTAAACGGTAAATCATCGGGTGTCAGGGCGTTCCCATCGAGATCGCGCAGTTCGTACAGATCAGGAATAGTTGCCAGGGGTGTCTCGAAGCTCAGTGTTGGACAGGAGAGAAGATCGTGGGCGGCCTGGTTGGCCAAGGTTAAACGACCGTAGCGATCACACAGTAACACTCCCTCGGCAATCGACTCGATCACGGTATGGAACTTTCTACGCTCGTGTTGGCTATCTTCATACAACCGCACGTTAGCAATCGCGAAACCGACCTGATTGCAGATCGGCATCAGCATGTCTTTGTCAATTGCCTTGGTGAGTTCGATATCGCCAAACAGCGCCAGCACACCGGTCACAGTACCACCGGCCAGCAGCGGTAGATAAGCCGCAGCTACCATACCGGCTTCGATCAACGCCGACTCGCCACGCTCGCTGAGCAGCGGACGAAATGCTGGCTGGCCGTAACGGACAACTTCTGCACAGGGAGATGCATCAACTGACATCTGATCGAAACAGGAAAGAGCAGTCAGTTCAATGTTACACCAGGCACTGACCTGTAGACGTTCCTGGGCCGGATCGAAGATCAGAAGCGCACCGCTCTGGGCAGGGGTTAATTCGAGGACAACGGTCAAAACACTCTGCACCAGATCGGGAAGATCGGCAGCAGTGCTGATCGACGTTACAACAGCATCAAACGCTTTCAGCCGTTGGTTGCTTCGCCGGAGTTCATCGTACAATTGGGCATTGCGAATGGCTGCGGCAACGATACCGGCGATAACCTCGAAATCGGCCATCGCTATACCGAGTGGTTCATTGACATTGCTGACCAGTTCCAGCACTCCTACCAGCGTATTGCCTGCGCGCAGTGGGACAGCGGTTACCAGCAGGCTGCGCGGTAAAAGATCGCCGATTGCTTGAAAGACCGTCTGGGCCTGTTGAGAGGCAATACCCTGCAATTCACGATAGCCATGTTCGCCGTGTTGTTGGATCACCGTCTCTCGCTGCCAGGCCAGCCCGGCGGCTCCTTCTCCTGGTCGCAATCTGACTCGCAACCAGTGTTCACTGATTGCAGACGGTATTGCTAACCCGGCCTGGGCTACCGGTTGCAAGCCGCCCGTGGTAACGAGCCAGAGTATGACGGCACGTACAGCCGGTAAATGTTCGGCAAAACCGGAAACCAGAGTCGGAAAGAGGCGTTCTGGTTCTTGCAAGGCCAGCCAGGCCGCACTGATCTTGAGCCAGTGCTGGATACCCTCACCTGGCACTGCTCGCTCAATCATCTGATCAGATGCGCTAAGCTCTGGCTGGTGTTCAGTCATCGTAGCAACTCTCCGTGCGACCAGGCCACGGCGCGGTTGATGCCTTCTGCTAGAGGTACTTGCGGATTGAACCCCAACAATTCACGGGCCTGCCGGATATCAGCAACATAGTACGTTACTTCACCGACCCGCTTTGCCGGTTGAACAATGATCTCCGGCTGACGACCAAGGGCATGACCGATCAATTCCGCGACCCGAATCAACGTATTTCCCTCGCCGTAGGCCAGATTGATTGTGCGGTTGTATACCTCCCCTCGGAATAAACGGTTGATACCGCACATAATTCCATCAACACAATCGTCAATGTAGGTGAAATCAAGCACCTTATTGGCACCGTACACCGTCACCGGTTCTCCACGACTGATCCGATGAATAAACAGCGGAATCACCCGTTCCATGCGCGCCAGGTCATTATCGAAGCGGCCGTAGACATTGGAAAAGCGGAAGACAATGTAGCGCAGACCATAACAGCGTGCGTAGGCATAGATCAGGGCTTCACCGGCAATTTTGGAAGCAGAATAAGGACTCTCGGTAAAACTGAAATCGGCACGTGTCTCCTCTGTCATATAGCGGTGAATGTCACCGTAGACTTCCCGTGAGGAAGCAAAGATGATCGGGATGTCGTGATGCCGGCAATATTCGAGCACATTGTAGGTGATGTTGATATTTTCCAGGGCGCGATGTGGCTCGGTTACCAGCTCGTAGACTTTGGCGTTGGCCGCCAGATGCACCACCAGATCGCAGGGCGGGTAGGGAGCACCACCGATCCCGGCGCGGAAATCACGTTGGGGTATAGCGAGGTCTTGTAACAGGGTGGGAATGCGATCTGTCCACGGATTAACCCGACGATCAAC
The DNA here is from genome assembly GCF_034434295.1 of Chloroflexus sp. GTDB lineage: Bacteria > Chloroflexota > Chloroflexia > Chloroflexales > Chloroflexaceae > Chloroflexus. The sequence continues at coordinate 72,049 of NZ_DAOTZQ010000006.1, read as the reverse complement.
GCCAAATACCTGGTGACCAGCCTCGATCAGCCGTAGACCGAGGTTGGTACCAATCATGCCCGAAGAACCGGTGATCAGGATGCGCATTGATAGAACCGTCTCGCCAAACTGTCAGGATGCCATTACTGCTACCGATACAATGGTGGTTGTACAATCCAAACGCTATCAGTAGGTGGAAGATAGTGTCCAGTCTGGTATCGTTTGGTATTCGTGAATAGTATATCATGCAGCCGGTTACATGAGCGATGGGAATAATGTTATATCGCTGCACAAAGAGTTTAGTGGTGAGGCTAAAATATCTTAGGGAAGTTTAATCACAGCAGTATTATTGGCAGCACATTATGTTATCAGGTCGGCATATCCATAACCTCGTTTTGCTTACACTGTACATTTATCTATTTCAGACAACAATAGCCAGGATGAATCTGATCTGATTAGATTATCAGTTGTACTGGAATGAGAGGCAGAGCTTTGTTCGGGAGGATTTTTACCGACGAACAGTTTACGATATGAACGACTGGTTTTTATATGTATCTTTTTGTTGTAGCATGTTGATTGCATTTTGAAATTATTTTGATTAATATTATTGCTTTCTTATAATGAATCTCTCCTACCTGTAAATAATACTTTGGAAGGCACCCAATCTCGAGCATACTTATCTGCTTTATCTAACCATTTGGCAATTCGGTCTTGTGGTTCTACCCGCTCTCCCCAGTATTCCGCAAAGAGTTCAATATCAAGTCGCATTGCTGCTTCAAGCATTTCGGCCTCTATATCCTGGAGTGCCCTCTGTATATATATACCTCCCCGTTTTGTGGTGCGACGTAGGGCGACGCTACCCGCAGAGAATAAATCTCGCACCTGGTGACATATCACTCCGTGATATGTTAGCAGGTAAAGTACTACATCATCATATTTATGTCTAAGCCCGGAAGGACTAACGATTTGTGGGCACAGTAAAGCAGCTTCAGCTCTTAACATCCCCTTTTCTTCGTCAGGCAGACTGGTATATAAGCGAACTTTGATAGGAAGCGAATGCTCTGGCTCAGCTTTTTCTTCTAGCCACCAAAGACGCTCACCGGGTTTTAACCTTTTTCTTGCATATTCGCGAATATAGTGCATCTTTTGCTCTATCGAATAAGTACTGAATTCCTTATAGGTAATACCCATTTGCTCAAATAGTGATCTCCTTTTGGAGTTAATTTCTACCTCGAATCGTGGCACGTGTGTAGTCCTGACATGTATAACACTGTCATCGTATCTCGCCCACTTGACCTCTGGCTTACCCCCCATTTTTCCAAAAACTATGTATATGTAAAGAACACCTGATTTTCTAGTTGACTCCACAATACTATTTGCAACACTGCGCCATGTATCATGTAAGGTAAACTTCACCTCTATGCCAAATTCCCCCAACGTGATGTCTGGAAAAGCATGAGGATGGGGGTTAAAATCAACAACTAGACCTTTATCCTGCATAAAATCATCAAGCACTTCGCGTACTCGACTTTCAAAGTCTTTGGTAGATTTAAATGCTTGCCTCCTTTCCAGGTCTTGATTGAGCATCCGTACTACTTCGTCTAATATCTTCTCAAATTCTTCTACAGTCATACTTGACACCGGTCTCTAAGGTAATTGAGAACTGCATTCGCAATGTGCCATGCCAATACAGGGGGAACAGCATTACCTACCTGTCGCTCTGTTTCCCTTAATTTAGACTCGAAAATGAAATTGTCAGGGAACGACTGAATGCGAGCTGCTTCACGCATCGAGATACGTCTCGGAAGAGAATAGTGAAACTGAATGTTTCCGTGACATTCGGCACGGATTGTGTAACCAGGTTTGTTTGGGTCAAGTCGTCTATTACCCTGTTCAGGGCTTCGATTGGCTAAGCTCCATATATGATTTATTTCAGGGTTGGCTTCGAGACGTTCAAGATCACTAATAGCTTCACGCGCAGTCATCCAATCCTTTCTGCTCCTTTCAGGCTCTGGTGGAACAAACTTTGCTCTTCCTTGCTGAGTTCCAACAATGAATACACGCTCTCTGATTTGTGGAACACCATAATCTGCTGCATTATATAATTTATATGAAATTTCATAACCTAAAGATTTGAAATCCTCTAATATTTGATGTAATGACGACTTATTGTGGCGCATTAGCAATCCTTTGACATTTTCTGCAACGAATATTTTGGGTTTAGTTATCCTGATTGACTCTACCATGGCTTTATAGAGGCTACTACGTTTTCCAATAGCACCTGAACCTCTAATATTGTTGATAGAGATGTCTTGGCAAGGAAATCCACCAATCACAATATCAACATTTTTGGGTATGCTATCCATGACATCCCAAATATCTCCACAGACTATGTTTTCGTTGATATTTCTTCTATATGTTCTACATGCTGCCTCGTTTATATCATTTGCCCAGACAATTTCAAATGGTAATCTAGGGTAATATCTCCCGAATACTTCAAAACCCCCTTTGAATCCCAGGTCCATTCCTCCACAGCCTGAAAATAGAGAAACTACAGAAAAAGTTTGTTCCGTTATAAAAGAATTAGCACTAATGGCAGCGAATAGTGGTAAATCTTTGAGAGATTTTGTGCTGGTCGGTTCTACTAAATTAGTGCTCACTGCTTACCTCATAAGTTTGCTGAGATCGAAGTAGAACGCCTGTGCAAAAGATTATACTTGAAAGCAGGCGGGTGGTCAATCAGGTACTTCATTGAAATTATTTGAGAGATGGCACACGATGTAAAACTCAGCGGGCTCATGCTCAAACTTGGTGCAATAGGGTGCTACGCGGCCCTTACACCGCAGTAAACACCGATGGTTGACCGTTTTGATATGTGCGCAATGCATTGTAGTTAGGGGGCTATTGCTATCCGCAAGCGTTACCGTGTTCGAGCTGTGGGTGTGGTATCACTCCTAGTTGTAGCTCTCAGTTGGTTTGGCTGCACCACTTTTGAACATGAGCCACTCAGGGTGATCAACTGCGCGATGCTTACTCCCACAAAAACCGAAGTGTAGAACCTATTTCAAAAAAACATCTACTAGAAGGTATCTTATTCAATTGCCGACCGATTCCATGATCGTGACGAGTACACACAACATCCTCGTGATCAGCCGGATCAACAGCGCACCACGCGCCGGATCGTGAGCACGGCTGCTGCGGCAGCCATGCTGCCGCACTCCACACCGCACGACACGCGCATGACGAGCGGATAAGGTGCCAGTCCAACGAGTGATGGCCCTGGTGATGGTCGTCAGACCTCCTCGTTTCCATACAGACAGGTTGGGTACAGAATACACTGTCGTTGGTGATTGGCAAGCGTTCCTGTACCTGTGCTGTGGTCGGGTAGCACGACAGAACAGCTTTTATGAAATAAGTTCTAGAGAATAAGCCATGCTTCTACACACCAAATGATCTGGCACGAGTATCGTAAGGCAGGTAGGGGCGCATACCAGGGCATATCTCCTCTGCTCCCCTACTCATAGCGCAGTGCTGCAATCGGATCGAGACGGGCAGCGCGATCAGCCGGGTACAGGCCGAAGAATATCCCAACTGCAATCGAGGTCAGGGTTGCGAGCAGAATTGCATCAAGGCTTACTTCAGCGCGGGCGTTCGGCGAGAAATTGGCCAGTAAAGCTGTTCCAATCGCTGCCAATCCATACCCCAGGCCAATGCCGAGGATACCGCCCATTAAACTGAGCACGGTCGCTTCAACCAGAAACTGAAGCCGGATGTCGTTGCGCCGGGCGCCAACCGCTTTGCGCAAACCGATTTCACGAGTGCGCTCCGTCACACTGACCAGCATAATATTCATAATCCCGATTCCACCGACCACCAGGGAGATAGCGGCAATTGCGCCGAGGAAGATGGTAATGGCACCGGTAATCGTTGCAAACGAGCTTACCAGGTCTTGCTGTGTGACGATGGTAAAATTGTTGTCCTGGTAGGTCAGCCCATTGCGTTGCCGGAGTAATGCGGTAATCTGATCGATCAACTCATCGATGCTATCTTCATCACGAGCCTGAATGTAAACCACGCTCACCTCCACGCGCCGGGTCACATTTTGGGCAGGTGGAAAGAGACGGTCTTGGGCTGTGGTCAGGGGAACAAAGATCTGATCGTCTTCATTTGAGGCGAAACTGCCACCGCGCTCGGCCATGACACCAATCACCTGAAACCCGATACCGTTGATCCGGATTCGCTGGCCCACCGGATCGGCACCGTTGGGAAAGAGACGTTGGGCGACGCGATACCCCAACACGGCCTCGCGTGAGCGCAGTTCAAGCGCACGTTCGTCAAAGAAGGTTCCTTCAGCCATCCGGGCATTACGTACCTGGGGATAATTAGCACTCACACCGGCGATCAACGCATCATAACTGGCACCGCCATAGGTGGTGAGTGCCCGTCGACTGAACTCGGCACAAACTGCTGCCACTGCCGGTACATTCAGCGGATCGGCGATAGCCGCAATATCTTCATTGGTCAGGCGTGGTGGTACCCGGCGGTTCGTCTCTGGATCATTCGTTCCCGCGAATAGAAACACCAGATTACTCCCCAATCCCTGCAACTCGCTGGTTACCAGCGTTTGAATAGCACCACCCAGCGCCAGCAGAGCGATCACAGCGCCTACCCCGATAATGATGCCGAGCATGGTCAGAATGGCACGCAGTTTATTGGCCAGTAAACTGGTGAAAGCGATCCGCAACGCTTCAATCAGCTTCATCGTTACCTGCTCCGTTTAGCTTAGCGTCCGCGTACACCGGGAGGTGGGCCACTAAAGAGATCGATACGGGCATCAACGCCAGGGACATAGACACAACTGTTTTCATCGATATTCCCTGAACCGATTTCGATGATCTGTTCGTTACTCAGGCCAGTTTGCACCGCGACCGCCTGTAGCGGTGGCTGCAATGGACGTTGCGCAATATCGAGTGAACACAGCGCCGGATCGGTCGTCACATCCACAAAAAACTGACCACCTTCAGCACGGATCGCCCGGCGTGGTACGACCAGCGCCTCACTCTTCTCGGCCACGATAATATCGGCGCTTGCCGACATACCCGGGCGCACTGAGGCGGGTGGATCATCGGTTACAATCCGCACGGTATAGGCAGTAACCCCAGATTGCACAATAGAGAGCGGATTGATGCGGGCAACCGTTCCACGCAGATCGAGATTAGGCAGGGCATCGAGGACAAGAATAACAGGTTGGCCAACCGCAATCTGGGCAACATCGATTTCATCAACGGTCACATCAACGTAATAACCACTCAGATCAGCCAATACCACGGCCGGTCGTGCAGCGTTATAGAACTCACCAACTTCCAGATTCACCTCGGCTACTACTCCGGCAATGGGTGCGGTCAGGGTTGCCCGTTCCAGGGCAAGCTGCGCCTGCGCCAGGTTGGCGCGGGCACTGGCGACCTGCGCTTCAGCGCTGACCAGATCAGCCTCGCTCGGAGGAGCGGTAATCCGTTGCAGATTCGCCTGCGCACTGGCAACCGCCGCATTGGCCGCAGCCAGACTGCCGGCTCGTTGATCGCCGAGCAGCTTGTTCAGATTGGCTTCAGCCTGCGCTAACTGGGCACGAGCTGCGGCCACCTGATCCGGATCGGCACCGGCTAATATACGATCAAGGTTGGCCTGGGCACTACGTAGTTGAGCTTCTGCCTGGGCAATGCCGGTAATCTCGGCCTGCCTGGCCTGTTCATAGGCTACCTGAGCCTGTCGCATCTGCTCTTCAGCATTTTCTACCGCTCGCAGTGCTGCTGCTTCAGTATCGAGCGCTGATTGTGGTAACGACTGCCCGAAGCGAGCCAGTTGTTGCTCGCGCTCACGATTTTCGTTGTAAATACGGCTATACTCGGCCTGGCGGTCGCGTAATGTATTGGCGGCTTGTAATAATTGCGACTCAGCCCGGGTCTTCGCCGCCGAAAGTGAGTCTCGTTGCGCCTGTAGTGCTGCGGCTGCCTGATCCACCTGAGCCTGCGCCTGTGCTACCTCGCTGGCCTTTGGTCCACCCAATACCCGTTCAAGATTCGCCCGTGCCTGTTCCACCTGAGCCCGCGCTGCCGCCAAATCCTGCTCGGTAACATTACCGGTTGTCTGGCGTAACTGTGCCTGCGCCTGCGCCAATTGGGCTTCTGCCGCAGCGACCTCGGCAGCGCTCGGTCCGGCCCGCAACCGGTCAAGGCTGGCCTGTGCCTGTGCCAATTGGGCCGCAGCCTGCTCGACCCGCAATTCCAGATCGCGAGTGTCAAGTCGGGCCAGCACCTGACCTGCTGCTACCTGATCACCAACCTGTACCAGGACCTCACTGATCAAACCACTGCTGGCGAAAGTGATATCGATCACCTGCTGAGGTTGAATGGAGCCACTGGCATTCACCGTTGCACTGATTGGACTGCGTTGTGGACGGGTGAGGGCATAGTTAAGCCTGATACCGGAAGGTTGGTCACGGTTAAAAATAAAGAAACCGGCTACGAGAACGCCGATAACAACGAGAATGCCGATTCCCCATCCAAGACGGTTTTGACGACGGCGGGGGCGTGATGATTGACTCATACGAAAGCCTCAATGCTGCGAACGCACGGAATAGTACACATCAATATCATCATACTACGAGTTACTACTGGTAACCGGTACATTTGACGGTATACGTTGTAAGCATGTTGCGCTACGGAGTGACTTGCACAATCGATGGTACAGTCAAAGAATTGGGAGCGTTTTGGTAACACAGCACGTCAGCAGTCGGCCATACCGGTACCAGAACAACATTTGCGTGCTGACATGTTGGCGGTATGAGTACCTTTGATATAACCCGCCTGACAGACACACGTTCGGGCTGGCTTATACAACCCGCACCTGAACCGGATCACGGCAAGTGTAGCAGTCAGACGTTCGCACTCCAGATAACGCGATACAGGCAACAGCAGGTATCAAACGGGTATCATCCAACGCAGCGTTCAACGATGGTAATATCTCGAAAAGACCAGAGAAGGGTAGGGGCAACATTACTCGTCATCAATGGCGACACCGATGGAGGTTTACTCGACCATATTCGCGTTACGTTCAAGATCGCGACAGCCGATCAACTCATTGATCCCATCGAGCAACAATTGGAGCAGATGTGTGAGGTCTTGCAATTGTTCCAGGCTAAAGCGCGACAAGATACGATCCATGTCGGCGCGCCGGGCCTCCTCGACTAACGCCAGTCGCTGCTCTCCCTGACGGGTAAGCATCACTTGCACAACCCGGCGATCTTCAGCGTCGCGCACCCGTCCAACCAGATTTTCCTCAATCAAACGGTCAACAATACCGGTCAACGTGCCTGCGGATTGCTGCGTAATATCGGCCAGATCGCTCATCCGACACGGACCCGCCTCACGGATGGCAAAGAGCGTCACCATTTGCGGTAATGTCAACCCAATCTCAGGTCGACTCAACGTTTGCAACAACTGCTTCTGGCTCTGCCAGGTGATCTGGCGGACGATGTCATCAATGACATGCGTGTGATGAGCACGAGCCTCTTGTTCGTTCATGCATTTCCTCGCAGGTAAGTATGCTGAGGAGAGAATAATTCTGAAGACAAATATTTGAACCTCTGATAACCATCGTACCCTATTGTTTTACGAATGTCAATGTCTTGCACAGCTAATATCATGTCTTCGCTTCAGGTATTCAATGCCGCAGGCGTCAGTAATCGCTCGTTACTCACCACTTGCCATTTCTATGGTACCCTTCGTAACGGCAATAACTCTTGGAACAGGAGGCATCTCATGACAACAGACGATATAACGCGGCTGGCAGCACTGGGACCACTCGATGGCCGTTATCGTGCTGACGTGGCAAGTCTGGCCAGCTTTTTCAGTGAAGCTGCTCTCTTTCGCTATCGTGTGCGGGTCGAGGTGGAATATCTCATCTTTCTCTCGCGTGCCCGTGGCATCCATTTCGTTCCGTCGCTGACTCCGCCACAGCAGGCTGCCCTCCGTGCCCTCTACCGCCAGTTTGGTGATGATGATGCGCTGGCGATTGCGGCATGGGATCGACGTGTCAATCACGATGTGAAAGCGGTTGAGTACTGGTTACGCGAACGGTTAACAACACTCGGTTTAACCGATCATCTGGAAGCGGTGCATTTCGCGCTGACCTCTGAAGATGTGAACAATCTGGCGTATGCGCTGATGGTCAAAGAGGCACGTGAGCTGGTCTTGCTACCGGCACTTGAGGCCCTGCTCGAACGCCTTCGGCAGTTGGCCGACGAGGAAGCGGCGACGCCAATGCTGGCCCGCACGCACGGGCAACCGGCGACGCCAACAACGTTTGGCAAAGAGATGAATGTCTTCTTCATGCGGTTACGACGGGCGATCAACGACATGATGGCGATCAAGATTACCGGTAAGCTCAACGGCGCAAGTGGGGTTTTGGCCGCCCATCATGTTGCCCTGCCCCAGATCGACTGGCTAAAATTCTCGCGTGCCTTTGTACGTTCGCTTGATCTGGAACCAATCCTGCTCACGACCCAGATTGAACCGCACGACACACTGGCAGCACTCTGCGATGCGCTCAAACGGATTGGTGCAATTCTGACCGACCTTAGCCAGGATTGCTGGCGCTACATCAGCGATGGTTATCTGGTACAGGCGGCTCGTGCCGGTGAGGTTGGCTCTTCTACTATGCCGCATAAGGTAAATCCTATCGATTTTGAAAACGCCGAAGGTAATCTTGCCCTGGCTGGTGCGTTCCTTGAATTGTTCAGTCGTAAGCTACCGGTTTCGCGCCTCCAACGCGATCTCTCTGACAGCACAGTCTTGCGTAATCTGGGTCTGGCCTTTGGCTATTGTCTCCTCGCTTACCAGCGATTGCTGCGTGGCCTGCAAAAAGTGGCTGTTGATCGCGCCCGCTTGCGTCGCGATCTCGAAGCGCATCCCGAAGTTCTGGCCGAAGCCATTCAGACAATTCTCCGCCGTGAGGGTTTTGCCGAACCCTACGAGCTGTTGAAGGCGTTTTCGCGTGGTCGTGCACTGACTGCTGAAGACGTTGCCCGCTTCATCGACAGTTTACCGGTCAGTGATGCGGTGCGGGCAGAGTTGAAGGCGCTCGCACCTGCGGCGTATATCGGTCTGGCAGTCAAGCTTGCCCAACTACGCGATGAGGCGACAGTTGGCAATTGGACGTAGCGATGATGCAATATAATTCCACTGTCACGATGATCACGGTCGTGACAGTGGAAGAGTTTGTTGCCGGTACATGCACAATTTTGTATTTGCAATCTATTGACAAAGAGTGTACACTATAGAAGAATGTCGGATACGATCTGTCTGAGAGTCATTGCCAGAGCAGAGACGATCAGACAACAGAGCGACGATAGCACGATGAGATACCGCTACATCTGCACCCTCGAAATGAACAGTCATAGCAGAAAGGCAGGCAGGGAATGGCCGTCATTGAACTGACGATTTGCCGGCTTTGCTCCCGTAGCCGCCCCGACATCTGGCAGACACTGTCACGACTGCGTACAGCGTATCCCGGTGCGCTATGCATTGTTGAACTTGATTGCATGGCCGCATGCGATGATGTGCCGGCGGTTATGCTGGAATATGACTATTTTCCCCGGATTACTCCACAACAATTGATCGAAATCGTCGAATCGCGACTGCACACGGTAACGAAGTCACCGGAATAGGGGTTGTGGCGGAGACACCTCTCGTTCCTGCCCTGCCGCCTGGATACGACGCTTGCCGTCTATCGCATCGGTACACTGGAACTGTCGCGTATATCAGTGGAACGCTGAGCGGCAGTGCAGGTGCCGCATGTGTTGATCTCCGGGCAGTCTGACCGTCGTGATAGTCGAAAGAGACGAGTACCGGTTCTCTGGTGACGATGAGTGTCGCCTGGAAGCTGTACGCTTATCCAGCGACCAATAGGTGGGTTAGTGTAGTTCACGTATCTTCAATCACCTGTAGCCTCTTGACGTATGACATGATTGCATGTATTATTGTTATAACATCATAACATTTCTTAGAGAGACTCTATGACAACAATCGACCGTACTTCGCCGCTACCGCTGCGCTATCAACTCAGGCAGATTTTGCTTGAGAAGATTGAGACTGGGGAATGGAAGCCAAATGAGTTGATCCCGTCGGAGCAAGAGCTGCAAAAAATGTTCGGGATCAGTCGGATTACCGTCCGCCAGGCGCTCAGCGATCTTGTCCACGAAGGTTTGCTCTTACGTGAGCGTGGTCGCGGAACATTTGTAGCACCGCCTAAAATGACGCATAGTCCACAAGCCCGCGACACGCTAACCGAATATATGCTCGCCAGGGGTATTCGTCCTGGCTGGCGGGTGATTGAAAGGTACTATACAGAAGCGACCAAAGAAGTTGCAGCGCAGCTCAATTTGATCACTGACAGCCTTGTTTATTGTATTCGCCGTCTGCGTCTGGCTGATGACGAGCCTATCGGACACCACGTGGCTTTTCTGCCAGAGGTATTTGCTGCGAAAATCAACGAAGATGCACTTCTTGAAGGAGGCTCACTCAACTATATCAGCCATTTGCCGCAAGTGCAACATAGTCGTGCTCTGCGCACCGTAGAAGCGGTGGCTGCTTCGGATATAGATGCACAACTGCTTCATATACCACCTGGCAGTCCAATACTGATGATTCAACGTACAATCTTTGCGCCCGGTGGTGAGCCTATCGAATTTTTGCAGGCACGTTATCGTGGTGATCGCTTCAAGTACCAGATCAGCACCTGATAGCGGTTGTGAATGATGATCGTGGTTCTGGATAATTCTCATCTCACCTGTCAGCGGGAAAGGTGACGTGAACGTATGACGACAAAAAACTATGGCGATCCGTCGTCAACCATCCCTTATCAATGCTTTATGGGACGTTGGGAAGGCTTGTGCAAAACTTTTAGCCCAAGGGGAGAGTTCATCGAAGCGGCTGCGGTGCACATGGATGTCTACTGGAACGAGGTTGGCAAGTCATGGCATCTCATGGAAGATTTTGAAAACCTGTATGAAGTTGGCAAAACCGTCTTTCACACCGATATCTTTGTAGATGGAAAATATTGCTGGGCGTCAAGTGACCAACTTAGCATGGAAGGTACAGAACTGACGCCTTTCAATTATGTCTTTGTCATTGATAGTAAGGTTTCGAATACGCTGGTTTTCAATAATCATTACTTCATCGATCCCAACACCCGTCGTATTATCACCCATAAATTGCGGAATGGAAAGACCTATATCTTCCAAATCCAGGATTTCGTGAGAATCCAACAGCCATAGCTGTACATTTACTCTACGGAGGATTGACTATGATCGTTCAATCTGCTCCGCCAGGCGCTCCTCACTTTATCATCAGGCAAGTAGACCATACGCGTACCAGTGGTCAACTTGCCCGTGCGTTTGGCAATGCAGCGTTCAGTCCTCCAGTTCCTCACGACCTGGTTATTTATACTGTCGAGCACCATGACGAAGGCTGGGCCGCAATTGATGCGCTCTGCGAGCAATCTCCTAGTACCGGTCTGCCATATCATCTCACTGAAACACCTCTTCCTTATCTAATTCAAACCAGTCAGGGATCGCCAGATTTCAACGAACAATATCATCCGTTCTGTGGTTTGCTCTCCTCGATGCATACGTATGGTCTGTACAACGGACGGTATGGACTTTCGGATTTTATCTTTGTTGATAAGATCCCTGCCGAGTACCAGCATGCTGTCAAGGTGATGCTGGCTCGCGAATTGGAACGGCAGAATCGTCTCAGAGAGATGATCTGGGCCGATCCCGTATCCAGACCCTGGATTGAACATCAGGCTTTGTTCGACAACTATAAGCTTTTGCAGTTCTTCGATACGCTGGCCCTCTACTTCCAGATGACTCACGCTGAAGCACGAACGCAGACCAGGTTTCAGAATGTCCCTGATGGCAAGGGTAGCGACCATACGATTACCATTACCCCTCTTTCTGATGGGACATACGTCCTTTCACCGTGGGTGTTCGAGACAGAAACCCTTGAGATCGTTGTGGAAGGTCGCTACATGGTGCCACAGCCACCTGGAACAGATCTCAAAGCTATCTTTGCAAGCACACCCAGCCAAAAGCAAGTGTACAGGTTGACGTGCAATTAGTTAAGTAACGACTATGACCAACCAGACAGTTCAATTCCAGGGTCTCGGACGCTGGTCAGGGAATGCTGAAGTCTTTGACACGTTCGGAAGATTGCTCGGTAACGGATCTGACTATCGTCATGTGCAATTGATCGATGATGAGCGTATACGCATCGATGTTTCCTTCGTTGGCCCTTTCAAGCATAGCGGACACTATTTCATTCAACAGCGAGAGCGGTACCGTCTGTATGAAGGCCCGGCGAACATCGGCTACGCGGAAGTGCTTAGTGAACAGGTCGTAGATGTCAATGCTTACTGGCCTGCTCTTGGGTTAAGTCAACGATTGTTCTTAATGATCGTCGACGGCCGGTTGCAACTTTCACTAGCCCACATGTCGCGTGGTGAGTATCTGATGTACGTTGTCGTCGGTCAAAACGATCGTGTGCCTGAACACTTACCCAATCCACAACCAAATCTAATCAGTGGAACGCACTATGACTTACACGATGATCCTGCATGTGGTCGGGGTGAGATATTGTTGCACCGTACCGGTGTCTGGCGTGGCGTGCTCACAGCACTTGATCAGGTAGGGCAATCGTTGGGCGAGTTTGAATATACCCAGACCCTGGAATTGCGCAGCCCGCAAAGTTTGTCTATGCAGACAGCAGGGGGCGCATTTCATACTCTCACGTGCAGTGCCCTTTTTGTGACCAATCAATGGCAAGCCTGGACTACTGAGGATTCGGAGGTGGTCGGTAGTTACTCGCTGAGCGGTGGTCGTGCTCTGAGCGGTCAGTTTTACTATCGTAAAGCGCATCTGCGTTGCTGGCAACGTGAGGTGACAACGTTAGATGGTGCCCAAAAGGCCATCCTTCAGCACTGGTATCGCGGAGGACAGCGAATCGGCTCTCAGTTTGGAGTGCTGACGTTTGAACGCAGGTGAGAATCCTGACGCGCAATTGACAAACAACAGTGCCAGGTGTTGTCTGACAAAAACTATGAATGGAACCACCTCATTTGTTGGTGACTGGCTGGTTAGCGAATATCTGTACACACCTGCGGGTGAATACGCCGGTCTTATTCATCAGCGTCGCCTGTTGCAGCAACGAGGAGAGATGATTCGTGTTGTGCAAATCTGCGAACCTGTGCAGATTGCCGAAGGAATTTCACCCCAGGCTCAGGAAGTTGTTGCAATTATGAACCGGCGTGTCGGCGAATTCGTGTTCGATCTGAAACTGGAAGGACAGGCTCGTCATTACCTTGGACAGGATGTTGTGGGTAGTGGTTTTTTGTGGTGTGATGGTGTGATCACCGCACGTGGTATATGGCCGCGTTTTGGGTATAACTTTACCTCATTTTCAATCATGCTCGCGCCCAACCGGCAGATAACCGGCGGAACATTCTTTTTAGCCAATCAGCAAGTTGCTACGTTGTCAGGGGTTGCTGAGCCTGATCCCAGAGGTTTTCCGGTGCTCGCACCAATAGTCTCATTAGCAGGTTTTCGCGGCGTGTGTCAGGTGATTTCGTCAGACGGTGAATTGCTAGAACGTTTTCCTGTGACCAGCGAAGATATTGATGCTATGTACGGCCGAATGCAGGGCAATCGGAAACGTTATGGTGCTCTAACCGAATGGGAAGCTGTAGCATTTCCAGGGCAAATTGTCTCAGCTATTGAAGTCAGTGATCAGGTTAGTGGACAGATAGCGGGTCTTTGGAAGATATTTCAGGACGAAAAACTACATCAGGTGCGGTTCTACACATTAACCGCAGAGTCTTCGACCTGTCATTGCGAGAAATGGTGATCGAGTTGACGACCGACAACCAGGAGAGGCCATGATCCGTTCCCTATACTATGCCGTGGCTTTACCAGATGCCCGTCCGCCTTGCAATGTGCTCCATCTGAAAGTGTATTATCCGGCTGCGGCTACCGGTAGTGATGCAGAACGCATGACAGGTGTGATACCAGCCGATCTGTCGTGTGCTCCGATGCCGGTTGTCCTCTTCTTCAACGGTATCAACATTGGCATTGAAAGTTATCATTGGCTGGCGCTCAAGCTGGCAAGTGCCAACCTGGTGACAGTTCTGTACGCGCATGTTGCCGAGACGCTTCCCGGCGTGATTGGCCTTACTCCTGGTATTGATTTATCTAAAGTCAGACCCGACACGTATGGTAGTGCTCCCACTTGCCCCGCCATTCAGTCGATATTGGATTGCCTGACCAGATTGAACGAGGATGAGCACCATCCTCTTTATCGCGCCCTGGATTTGAACAACATCATCCTTGGCGGTCATTCGGCAGGGGGGACGGTAGCTCTCCAGAATGGGCAATTTTTCGCGCAGGTCAGGGCTGTTTTTTCGTATGCAGGTCACACCATGGCGTCTACTGCTCTCGGCTTTGCACCGGGCACAGTTTTGAAGATTGCCAGCAAGCCAACTCTCCTTCTGCGTGGTGCTCGCGATGGTGTTATTGTCAGTAGCCGCATTCGTTACGGAACAGAGGAACTGATAGATGATCCGGTCGCGAAAACATTTGATGAAGCGTACCAGGAGTCGGCAGCGAGTCAGGCGTATGATGTGCTGATTCAAGGCGCAAATCATTTTTCCATCGCGTATCCGCTCGATGAAACGGCAGGCCGCTCTTTTCTCGATATGGAGATGACGCGACCGGCGTCAGAGGTTCGTGAGCAAATTGCCGGACTGATTCTGGCATTTTTGCAGAACAAACCACTGACCGGAAAGCATATCGTTGTTCGGAAGAAATAACACAGTTTCATCGATAAGGAGTGCAGCCATGCTCATGAATTTCTGGTGGCCTTTAGAGTTTTCACACACGGTGAAAGATAAACCGGTTCGGGTAACTGCCCTGGAACAGGAATTTGTTATTTATCGCACCTCGGATGGCAGGGCGCATGTACTGAGCGATTTGTGTGTGCATCGTGGTGGTGCGCTTTCAGAAGGTTGGGTCAGCGGTGACTGTATTGTCTGCCCCTATCACGGATGGGAATACAGATCAGATGGTGCATGTGCCAGAATTCCTGCTCATCCCGACCTGGTTCCTCCGAAAAAAGCGCGGATTGATGCGTATCCAACGGTTGAGAAATATGGCTACATCTGGGCATTTTTGGGTGACCTTCCTGAAGCAGAGCGCCCACCTTTGCCCGATCTGCCGTATTTCGGCGACCCACGCTTTAAGGTGATTCGCGGGAAATTCGAGTGGCCGGTGTACTACGAGCGTGCCCTGGAGAACAGCCTTGATATAGCACATGCTCCATTTGTGCACGGCGGCGCGTTTGGCAATCGCGAAGAACCAGACGTTCCTGATTATGAGGTCATTCTTCACCCATACGGTGCAGAAGCAACCGTTATGCTTAAGCCCCCCAAGCGAAACATGAAGGGATTGTGGCATGTTCTTTACAAAGAAAATCGTCCTGATGTGAAGACACGCACCGGTTTTTGGATGCCATGCATCACACTACTGGAAGTGCATTTACCGATGGGTGTGATGGTGCTGTTCAATTGTCACATCCCGGTTGACGAATATACCACCATTACCAAATGGACCCAAATGCGCACCTTTTTCAAAGGCAACTGGGCTGATGGTGATGCTTTGAAGCGAGTGCTGAAAATCTTCTACCAGGACTATCCGATTGTCCTCTCTCAGCGTCCTGAATTGTTACCTTACGACATCGGTGCGGAACTGTCGGTCAGATCAGATGCGATCCAGATTGCCTATCGCCGTATGCGGCAGAAATACATTGATAAGGGCTGGCAGATTGATGTTCGCCGTATCAAACAAGAATATGGCCGGCAACGTGCGGTAGTCATCCCCTCTCCAGCTCGTCGCGAAGTGCCCGAATTGGCCCGTGCCTGGGTGTTGAAGGAAGTGCCAACGGTGCAGCCTACGAAGCAGAGCGAGTGAGTACTCACTCAGGATCGAGAGCGGAGGGAACAATGTCACGGCCGCAACAACTCTCACTCAGTACCCTGGAGAAGATCCGAACTCGCTGCAACCTTACTGAGATCGGTTCTCCTTACATCAGTCTTACTTCGCCGCACATCTCGACACCTGTCGGCGCACTTCGCTTGTTTTATGGTGAGCGAGTACGCAAGATGGTGTACATCGGATTGACCGTCCATCCTATTGGGCTGGACTCGCACATGATCTTTGCCTTCACCCATCCCGATAGTCCGGTGCCGCATTTCACTCTTGATTCAGTGCTGGCAGGACCACATTTCGCCTTTCACCTGGATCTGATCCCACGTGCTGATTTAGGTGCCAATCTGGCTTACATGAATGCTGTCTTCGACGCACTGACCCCTATTTTTGAACATGCCAGGCAAATTGAAGGGCTGACCCCTGCTCAGCTAACCCCAAAGCAATATGCACTTATGTCGCCCTGGATGTTAGCGTACCGGGCGAATGAGTCTGCGTTCGAGCGCATTCAGGAACCGGTTAATGCCTATCTCGAACACTGGTTCCATTTGGTAGACCATGGCCTGCCTGCCGACGCCTTACCTGCCGGTGACCTCGCCGAACGTGATCGCCTCAATCGCGCTGCCATCTTTAATCCGAGTGTCGATAAAGTTTGGACCCAAGTCGAACGACTGGTCGGTACAGAAATGGGCGAGCGGATGCGTCATATTCTGTGCAGTCAGGACGTGGAAGCATAAAGCGTGTATTCAAAGTCGGGTAAAGAAGCAGAATAGCAGAACATCCTGCACACTTCTCCAGCGCATACTGCACCACTTCTGGTAACGGGTAAAGGAGATCAGTATGACCGGTCAATCTTCAAACTGGCAAAAGACCATTGAAGGTGAGTGGTTTGGACTCCCTTCGGTCTTCGACGCGGAGGGCAATCATATCGGGTATAACAGAGTCTCCCGATCCTCAGTATTCGATCAGGAGACTGGAAAGACTACCTATGTCATGAATACAGGTCTGCTGGATGCTACCGGCCCGCTAGCAGCACGCTTTGAAGTCGTAGATATATTTGCTTTCGGCGTCATTGACTCTGACCGGGATCGCATTTACCTGGGACCTGACTTCGTTGGTGCAGGTCATCCTTACGGTACGCTGGTTGATGCTCATTACTATTCCCCCCTATGGACTGCTGACCTGCGCACGATGGTGCACATTTTGCCCGATATGCAAACGCAGGTGTACTCATCCCTGCTCTATGACGGGCCTAAGATATGTGCCGTCTTCAACGGAATCTACAAGGTCGCGCACGATTATCACACCAATCCTGAAACGCAGGCTCGTATCGATGCTTTTTGTGAAACGGAGCGAATAAATGGACGAAAACCGCACGTGTTGCCTTCCAAAAAGAGCGGTACGTGGCATGGTGAGATGATGGTCTATGGCTCAGATCAGCAGTCACTTGGCGTGAATCAGGTCTCTATCGACTATCGACCGCTCGATTTACTGCGGGCTGAGCTGATTGTTTCGATAAGTGGCGTCTTCGGGAAACAGTACAAATTCAACCGTTACCGCAATGGTAACCGTCACTTCTTTGAAGGTCCTGATCTGTTCGGCAATAGTTTCGGTTACGGACGAGCACTGTACACCAGTCAGCATTTCTACGGTGAAGCGTTCAAAATCAGAGGCCGCGAATTTCTTATTGATGACAATTTTACTTTAAGCGTTGTCTGGCAATGGTATCAATCTGATCGGATGCAATATACCACTTTTGGGGTATTGACCTGGAGTGAGAACTAATGTCAAAACAGTCGTTTTTGCAATGTCTACCGGAGAGACTGGCGCAGCAAACGAATTGTTTGTACGCAGACAGAACGATATTGTCTTTGTATTACCTCAAGGAGATGTAGATGGCCTCTGATATTAGTAGTTTTAAACGTGCAATGTCCCAATTTGCCTCAGGTGTGACGGTTGTAACGACCAGATACAATCAGACACCGTTGGGTGTCACCGTCAGTTCGTTCAGTAGCCTTAGCCTGGAACCGCCCTTAGTGATGGTTTCCCTGAACAAGAAGTTATTCACGCACAGAGCCATTGCCGAAAGCGGCATTTTCGCTGTGAACGTGCTGTCGGTGCAGCAGTTGGAAATCGCAATTCGCTTTGCAGGTATGAGGTCTGAAATTAAAGATCGCTTCGCCGGATTAAAGACACAAACGGCAACAACGGGTAGTCCAATACTACCTGAATCTCTGGCCTGGATAGACTGCACCGTGTGGGCAATGTATGAAGGTGGTGATCACACCATTTTTGTCGGTGAAGTACGTGATCTGTCTGTCTCAGATCTGGATATGCCTCTGCTGTATTACAAGCGGTTATGGCGACGCACCGAGGCACTCCATATTCCTACTGTACCGCTTGCAGTTACTCTGATCGAAGTTGGCTTACGCGACGGTATTCAACGCGAAGCGCAATGTATCCCCACTGAAATGAAAGTTGAATTTGCCACACGGCTGGCCGATGCTGGATTGAAACACATCCAGGTTTCGTCGTTCGTTCATCCCAAAATCGTACCGCAGATGGCAGATGCTGAAGAGGTGTTTGCTCGTCTTCCTGATCGCAAAGATGTAGTGTTTAGCGCTCTGGTGCTGAACAAAAAGGGCCTGGAACGGGCAATTGCAGCAGGTGTCAGGCAAGTAGAGATGGGGGTGCCTGCCAGTGAGGCTTTGGCCCGGAAAAATGCCAATACGACCATCGAGGAAGGTATGGCCGAAGTAGCCGAGATGGTCAGGATAGCTCACGATCACGGGATGCGTGTGCGTGCAGGTGTGCAGGCTGCGTTCGGCTGTCCATATGAAGGTAAGATCGACCCTGTTAGAGTTGTTTCAATGGCGCGGCGCTTCCTGGCGATGGGGGTGGATGAACTTGCACTCGCCGACTCGGCAGGTTTAGGCAATCCTCAATCAGTACGCCGGCTCGTACAGGAAGTGTTACTGCTGGCAGGCGATGTTCCACTCGTTTTACATCTGCACGATACTCGCGGACAGGGTCTTGCCAATTTGCTTTCAGCACTCAAATCAGGAGTGACAATGTTCGACACTTCTTTCGGTGGGCTGGGCGGCTGTCCGTTCATTCCGTCGGCTAAAGGGAATATCCCCACCGAAGATACTGCTCACATGTTGCATGAAATGAGGATACATACCGGAATAGATGTCTCGGCGGTAGCGACTCTCTCGCGACGTATGGAGACGTTCCTGGGCAAAGACCTTCCTGCTAAGATGCACAAATTACTCACCCCCGCGTCTCAGGTCGAGAAGTGCCTATGAAACAGACCATTGCCGAAAAAATTATCTCCCGGCATACGGGTAAATCTGTCAGAGCAGGTGATGTCGTCATTGTGCCTGTAGACGGAGTCATGGCAACAGATGCGACCGCACCCTTTGCGATTCAAGCGTTGCGTGGGATGGGTGGCAAAAAGATCTGGGATCGTACTCGTGTCTCGCTCGTGATAGATCACGCTTCTCCCGCTCCCAATGAAACGATTGCCAATCTACACAGATTGATGCGTGATTTTGCGTGTGAAATGGGCTGTCGCCTGTACGATGTTGGTCTGGGCATTTGTCACCAACTAATGATCGAGAATACCCACGTTCGCCCTGGCGATGTGTTCCTCGGTGCCGATTCCCACAGCACTACCTATGGTGCGATCAATGCGCTCGGTGTGGGGATAGGTTCTACTGATGCGGCGGCAGTTATGCTCACCGGTAAAACCTGGCTCAAAGTGCCGCAAACGATTCAGGTGACTCTGTGTGGAGAATTGCACAGAGGCGTCACGGTGAAAGACGTGATGCTGCGTTTGGTCAAAGAAATTGGCTCGATGGGCGCAAATTATCAGGCAATCGAATTCACCGGTGAAACCGTGCGCAGCCTGAGCCTGGCCAGCCGGATAGTGCTCGCAAACATGAGTGCAGAAATGGGGGCAAAAGCCGCCCTGGTTGACCCATCAGGCCTCGAACTCTGGTATCTCTTCGAGCCAATTCATCCCGATGCTGGTGCTGAATATGTCCGAAGGCTGACGTTTGATGTATCAACCTTGCGTCCGCAGATTGCCAGACCGCACACGCCGGAAAACGTTGTCCCAATTGATGAAGTTATCGGTACGAGAATCCACTATGCCTTCATTGGCTCCTGTACTAATGCTCGACTTGAAGACCTGCACGCGGCTGCTCAGGTACTCAGGGGGAGAAAAATTGCTGATGGCGTGCGTCTGATCATTGCGCCGGCATCCAGGAATGTGTTCAATGAGGCGTTGCGCGATGGAACGATTCAAATCCTCTCGGAAGCAGGCGCAACATTCATTACCTCTGGATGCGGTCCCTGTGTTGGCTCGCACCTGGGCATACCAGGCGATGGTGAAGTAGTCATTTCCTCTGCCAATCGCAATTTTCGTGGACGAATGGGCAATCCCAAAGCGCTCGTTTACCTTGCTTCGCCGGCGGTGGTAGCGGCTTCGGCGTTGGCTGGAGAGATTGCCGAACCTGACTGACGAATGTCTCGACGGTATTGATACGGAGGCTCAGTTATGAGTCATAGGCGTGCGACCACTCATGTTTATCTGGTGGATAACCTGGATACGGACCGCATTATTCCTGGTAAATACACCAAAACCCTCGATCCCTCTATCCTGGCTGCCCATGTCTTGGAGGATTTGGAGCCGGAGTTTGCCAGAAAGGTTCAACCAGGTGATGTTCTGGTTGCAGGAAACAACATTGGCTGTGGGTCAAGCCGCGAGCAGGCAGCCCTGGCGCTCAAGGCGGCTGGAATTTCTGTAGTTATTGCGAAATCCTTTGCCCGAATCTTCTACCGCAATGCTATCAACATCGGTTTGCCCGTTATGGAGGTCGATCATGCCATTCAACCCGGCGATTCGATTTCGGTCGATCTTGAGGGCGGTGTGGTGATTAACCACACAAAGAACGAAATCTACCGTGCTGCGCCCATGCCACCGCAGATGATGCGAATTCTGCAGGAAGGTGGTCTGGTCAACTATTTGTTGAAGTATGGCGATTACGTGTAGTCCACAAACCTGGCCGACGAAAGTTGTAGATATTGATATACGTCATCGAGAAACCATATGACGATTCAAACCCTTTCTTCCATTCGCGTGATCGAATTTACCCACGCTGTTCTCGGCCCAGCCTGCGGTCTCATCCTGGCTGAACTGGGGGCAGAAGTGATTCGAGTCGAACCTCCTTCGGGAGATCCCACCCGCGATCTCAGAGGGTTTGGCACAGGATACTATCCCTTTTTTAACCGCAACAAGAAGAGTATAGCTGTAGACATCAAGACCGAAGCAGGTCGTCAGGTTATTTTTAGATTGCTTAAGCGCACTGATGTTCTTATTGAAAATTTTGCGCCAGCAACAATGGAACGACTGGGACTGGGTTATGCAGCGCTTTCGGCTGCGTTTCCTCGTCTCATCTATTGCTCACTCAAAGGATTTTTCCCTGGCCCATACGTTAATCGGCTGGCGTTGGATGAAGTTGTGCAGATGATGAGTGGGCTGGCTTACATGACCGGCCCGTCCGGCAAGCCGCTGCGTGCCGGTGCATCTGTTATAGACATCGCAACCGGCATGATGGGCGCTATAGGGATTTTGGCTGCTCTGCGCGAACGCGATCAAACTGGCAAAGGTCAACTTGTCAGAAGCGCTTTATTTGAGACTGCCGCCTTTATTATGGGGCATCACATGGCTTACGCTAGCTTAAGCCGGCAACCCATACCTCCCATGCCTGAACGAATCAGTGCCTGGGCGATTTATCACATCTTCACTACCGCCGAAGGCGACCAGGTTTTTATCGGCGTTACCAGTGATAAGCAATGGGTACGCTTCTGTACTGCGTTTGAACGTCCTGAATGGCTGGCTGATGAGCGTTTATCCACCAACAATGGGCGCATTGCACAACGTGACTGGTTGTTGCCTGCGATACAAACTATGATTGCCCGGTACTCCAAAGCTGATGTCATTGAGCGCTGCGAGTATGCTGACATTCCGTTCTCGCCGGTGGCCAGGCCGGAAGATTTGTTTACCGACCCACAACTTGTAGAAGGTGCTAGCCTGCTTCCGGTTATCCTGCCTAATGGCAAACAGACATATTTGCCTCGTTTGCCGTTGCTTCTGGAAGGAACAGGTGCAGAACTGAAACATCATCCTCCCCGGCCCGGTGAACACACACGAGCTATCTTGACAGAGATGGGGTTAGAGTCAGAAGAAATTGAGCAATTGATAATATCTGGTGTTATTGCAGCCGAGTAAAAGAATAGAAAATAGGAAATAGTAAGATATTGAAAGGGTAACAAAAGAGTCTGGGTCTGGCAGTATAAGTTTCTTCTGTTGTACCGTGCGTTTGTCGTGTTTAGCTGCCCTCTAGTGCTATATGGAGAGAGCTTATGTACGATTTACTGATCAAAAATGCGCGGATTGTGCGACCGAATCGAAGTGACGTATTCACAGCAGATATTGCAATTCAACAGGAAAAGATTGCGCACATTGCGCCCGAAATCCCCTCAGATCAAGCGATGCATATCCACGATGCCCGTGGTCTGCTCGCGTTTCCGGGTTTGGTTGATGCGCACATGCATGTCGGTATTTACGCACCGCTAGAACAAGACGCAGCGACAGAGTCTAAAGCTGCGGCAATGGGCGGTGTGACCTCGACCATTACCTATTTTCGTACCGGCGAGTACTACCTGAACAAAGGTGGGCCGTATCGCGAGTTTTTTCCCGAAGTTCTGAGGCGCTCTGAAGGCAACTACTGGGTTGACTATGCTTATCATCTTGCTCCTATCAATCGTATTCATATCGATGAAATGCCCTTCTTGTTCCAGCAATTTGGCGTTTCTTCCTTCAAGATTTTCATGTTCTATGGTAGTCATGGATTACACGGTAAATCAGACCAACAGCGCAATTTTTTGAAGCTGGAAGAGGGTGAAAAATATGACTTTGCGCATTTCGAGTTCATTATGCGCAAGTTAAGCGATATGATAGAGGATAATCCAGCGCAAGCACCCTATCTAAGTTTGAGTCTGCACTGCGAAATTGCCGATATTTTGGATGCATACACTACCATCATCCAGAAGGAAGGTAGGTTGAAAGGCTTACCCGCCTATCATGCTGCTCGTCCTCCGCACAGCGAAGGATTGGCTGTGTTCATTGCAGCGTATCTGGCCTACGAAACACGGTGCCTCAATATCAATCTGCTGCATCTCAGCTCGCGCAAGGCACTTGAAGCTTCCCTGATGATGCGCGACCTTTTTCCTCACATCAACTTTAAGCGCGAGGTTACCATTGGCCATTTGCTGCTCGATGTGGACGAACCCAACGGCGTGCTGGCTAAGGTTAATCCGCCAATTCGTCCCCGTGAGGACGTCGAGTTTTTGTGGGAGAAATTGCTAAACGGTGATGTAGACTGGGTCGTCAGCGACCACGCCTGCTGCGCGGCAGAGCTGAAGTACAACGCCCAACATCCCGATGACATCTGGATGGCGAAGTCGGGTTTCGGTGGCACGGAGTATCTGCTTTCAGGTTTGTACAGCGAAGGAAAAAAGCGTGGCTTATCGCTCAATCGCATGGCCGAACTGGTTTGCTGGAATCCGGCTCAGCGCTATGGTCTGCTGTCGAAAGGTGATCTTGCCGAAGGATTCGATGCCGATATCGTCCTGTTCGACCCAGACCAGACATTTGTTGTTCGTGCCACTGATTCTTTCTCGGCGCAGGGCTATACGCCGTTTGAGGGGCACGAACTTACCGGGCGTGTGAAGGTTACTTTTTTGCGTGGCCAAAAGGTGTTTGAGAACGGGAATATCATCGGTAACCCCCGTGGCCGGTACATGCGCAGGCCAACAATGCCGTCATCGGTTACTTAAGTCGCAGCTTGAGGAGTATGCAATGGCCCAATTGACTGCTGAATTTTTATTTGATGATCTTACGCTTGCCGAAAGAGATCGTGCTGAGCGTGTAGAGGCAATTCTACCAGAATTGCGTGCTCATGCCGAAGAAGCAGATGCAAGCGGGCAATTTTATGCGCCGCATCGCGAAACTCTGGCAAGAGCCGGCTTGCTTGGTTTGATTATTCCAGAAACGTTTGGTGGGTTGGGCGGCGGATTACGTGACCTGGCGGCAGCGACATTTGCTATGGGCAGTGCCTGTCCATCTACGGCACTGGCTTACTTTTTTCATTGCTCGACCGCCTCACGCGGGCTTTTGGCGCTCGAAGCCATCGAGGATGGTATATTCAGCCCCGAAGAGGTCCCTCTCGTGCAGCGCTTTGCTGAGAATGTGCTGCACCGCATGGGAACGAAGAAACAGCTTCTGGGCAATTTTGCCAGCGAAACGGTCAAATCTGCGCAAAGTGCCGTGTTGGTTGCCACCGAGGCTGAGAAGGTCGAAGGCGGTTGGTTACTGAACGGCGTCAAGTCCTTTGGTTGTAATACCGGGGTAGCAGATGCGTATCTGGTGGTGGCGAAGCGCAAGGACTACAGTACCGCAGAGGGCCTGTGTATGTTCTTTGTGCCACGTGATGCGCCAGGGGTGAGGGAGCGACCGCAGTGGGATGCGTTAGGAATGCGTGCTACTGCGTCACACGGCATCATCCTTGAACATGTGTTTGTGCCGGACGAGGAAGCGCTGACTGTTCCCGGAGCATTTGTCAAGTTGATGGAAACCAGCCGGGGATCGTTGATGGGTAATCAACCCGCGATTTCAGCTATCTATCTGGGAGCAGCAAAGGCTGCTTATGACTATGCTCTGGAGAAGACAATGACCATGAAGTTTGAAGACTCCGGCATGCCAATTGCCAGTAGTCCATTTCATCAGGAATTGATCGGGAACATGGCAGTCAAGCTAGAGACAGCCCGCTTGTGGTTGCGTCGCCAAATTGATCTGGAGAGCAGCGATCCGCCGGTTGCGTCAAAAACTGAAGTGGTACGGCATTGGCGTCTGGCGAAGGGAGTCATTTCTGAATGCGCTTTTGAAGTCGTTAAGATGGCTTTGAAAATGACCGGCACCAGTGGCACTGCTAACCGTGGTCTGATTGCCCGCATGTTCCGTGATGTTGCCATGAGCCTGGTTATGGGCTTTCCTGCGGAGCGCGGCCGTCTTGAAGCAGCGAAGAGTATCGTAGAAGGAGCAGAGAGCAAGACGTTCGTCGTGCGCTAAAACTGGTTACGGAGAGTTGATGATACGCGAACGATGGCTCTCACCAGATTGTATTCAGGAGGAGAATCCTATGACATCTCCTGAGATGGACATCCCTTCCCTGGCCGATATTGAAAAGCACTTCACCTTGTTCGACTACATAGACGGTGAACGTATTCCACCAACAGTTGAACTTGGTTCGTTTGTGTATAACCCAAGCACGGGTGAACCTATTGCACCTCAAAAAGCAACCGATCCAGAGCAGTTGGAGCGTGCCCTGCAAACTGCATACCGGTTACATCAATCAGGTGTATGGGCAAACACTCCGCCTGAAGCGCGTGCTGAAATGCTCGAAAATGCTGCCAATCATCTTATGACCCTCGTGCCGATGATTGCCGGCGTAGAGTCATACCATACGGGGATCATTTTCAGCACTACCCAATTCGTCAATGCAATTGTCTGGTTAGCATTTAGAGCGGCAGCAGGCGTGCTGCGTAGCGGGTATGTTTTCAGCACTGTCCCAGGCCCATGTGGTGATGTAGAGATTCTGCGCAAGCCACTTGGGGTAGCGGTAGCTATCGTTCCCTGGAACTCACCTGCTGCATTAGCAGCGCATAAAGTGGCAAACGCTCTGGCAGCAGGTTGTCCTGTGATCCTCAAGCCGAGCGAGTGGGCACCTTATTCCTGTTTGTTGCTGGTAGAAGGGCTTGAAGCTGCCGGTTTGCCCAGGGGCCTGTTCCAAATCGTAAATGGAGGCGCTGATGTTGGTCAGCAATTGGTCAGCGACCCGTGCGTGCGTGCTATCTCCTTCACCGGTGGCTTGCAGGGTGGGCGCGCCGTGGCTGCGGCCTGTGCGCATGATTTCAAATCCATGCAACTGGAGCTTGGCGGCAACAATGCAATGATTGTGTGCGCAGATGCCGATATTGACAAAGTGGCAGAGGGTGTTGTTGCCGGTTTGACCACTCTCAACGGGCAATGGTGTCGTGCGCTTGGGCGATTGCTGGTTCACGACACAATTTACCAATCTGTACTGGAAGCATCCCTGCACAGGCTGGCTTCCTTGCGTATCGGAGATGCACTTGATCCTGCAACCCAGCTAGGGCCGTTGGCAAACCCGGTTCACAAAGCTCGTGTCGAGTCTGCCATTCGTGAATTAGCAGCCAGGGGGACATGCATTCATAGGACAGCCTCTGTCCCGGCGCACGGGTGCTACCTTTCTCCTACCCTCATAACGGACGCCAGTCCGCAGGATACGCTAGAGGAAATTTTTGGGCCTGTTGCTGCTGTTCATACCTTCCGTACTGACGAAGAGGCCATCCAGCTTGCCAATCAGTCTCCATACGGATTGGGTGGGTATGTCTTCTCGCGCGATGAGGAGCACGCTTTTCGCATCGCTCGCCAAATGAATACAGGTGGTGTCAAGATCAATGGTGTCAGTCTGCTCGAACTCAACATTGATGCTCCGCGCCCGGCCTGGGGTCTCAGCGGATTTGGCGAAGAGGGCACACTTGAAACGTTCGATGTTTTTTGCGGCAAGTCGGTTGTTGGGGTGGCTGCACGTTAAACGAGAATTAATCTCCTACAGAAACGGGTATTACTATGGTAACCATTCGCAAGAATGCATTTAAGGTGGGTGATACGTTTGTCACCCTGATCGGAGATGCAGTGCAGGTGGGGGACATTGCTCCCGAATTTACGGTTCATGCCGCTGATTGGTCGCCTGTGAGTCCCCTGCAAGAGTCGAAGGGCAAGGTCATCATCCTTTCGGCTGTCCCTTCACTCGATACCAACGTCTGCGACCGCGAGACGCGCCGTTTCAATGAAGAAGCATCTAAGCTGAGCGACGAGGTAGTTATCTATACCATTAGCACCGATTTTCCGATGACCCAAAAGCGTTGGTGTGGCGCAGCAGGTATTGACAGGGTAAAAGTGCTCTCTGATGTGGTCGAAACCGAATTCGGTTTGAAATATGGCCTGCTGATCAAAGAACGTCGCTACCTGCGGCGTGCCGTCTTCATTGTTGGTCGTGATGGTATCCTCACCTATGTCAACTACCTGCCATCCCTGGGCGACGAACCTGACTATGACGAAGTGATTGCTGAAGCGCAGCGAGCATTGGGGTGAATCAAGCTATGTCTCGTATTCGGGTAGCAGTAGCCCAATTTAGTACGGGCACCGATCTGGCCGCTAACTTGCAAACATGTCTGCGAATGATTGACCAGGCAGGGAAGGTAAAGCCTGATGTGATCGTGTTGCCTGAATTCATTAACCATCTTGCCTGGTATGAAAACCCTGAACACTGCTACGCTGTGGCGGTGACTCCAGATGACACCTTTTTGCGGGCCATCGCGGCCAAAGCCAGTTCCTATCACTGCTACATCAAGGTTAACGTCACTATGCGTCGGGCGCATGGTAAGGTAACAGGTACGAACATCCTGTTCAATCCAGGTGGGCGTATTTGTGCCATGAATGATAAACAGGTCCTGATGGGAAATGAGAACAACTTCCTGACTCCTGCTACTGACATTGCTCCCGTGGTGGAGACGAAATATGGACGGTTGGGTATGTATGCCTGCATGGACGGTGTCATCCCCGAAGTGGCACGCTCGCTCGCCGTTCGGCGATCACATTTGCTGCTCAACAGCCTCAACTCATTTGCATTCGATGAGGCTTCACTGCACATTCCGGTTCGCGCAGCGGAGAATAAAGTGTTTGTCGCTGCTGCCAATAAAGTCGGTTCGCTTGTGCCCGAAGAACTGCGCGACATGGTTGCAGCACGATTACAGATCTCACCCACATTGCTTGAAGGAGCAGGTGAGAGTCAAATTGTTGCACCTGATGGTAGCGTCTTGGTGAAAGCCCCGCGGCAAGGCGAAGCGGTGGTTTTTGCAGATATTGACTTGCGTGAAGCAGAACATAAACTGCGACCTGATGGGACAGATATATTCTTAACCCGACGCCCTGAATTGTACGTGCCCCTGGGGGATCATCCTCAGGAGCCTGATCATTTGAGCGCAGCACCAGAGGTGTTGGCGGGAGCGATCCAGGTCTCAAGCCAGGGACGGGATGCGCTTGAGTTCGCTATCAAAAAGGTTGCAGAGGGCGTTTCAGCAGGGGCCAGGCTCATTGTCCTATCAGAGTTATTTCACGTGACCACGCTCGATCACGCTGAAGAAGCCTCGTCCGAGATGATCCGCATGCTTCAAGCAGTGGCAGAGGATTGTTATATCGCGACGTCAATCGTGGAAGATAAAACCCATCTAGGCGTACTGTTCAACCAGAAAGGGGTCGTTCTCAAACAGCCACAGTTACACCCTTGCGGTAGACATCCCTGGTCCAGGTTGGGAAATACGCTGAATACGTTTGATAGCGAATGGGGACGGATAGCCCTGATAACAGGTAATGACGCGATTTACCCTGAAGCGTTCCGTCTGGCTGCATTGCAGGGTGTGGCAGTGGTAGCGGTGCCAACGCAGGTTTTGGAGGAATGGGAAGTAACACTAGGCTTCCGGGAGCGTGCTGCCGAAAACAGAATGAACGTTGTAGTCGCCAGTTCTACGGCAAGCGGTATCTATGCAATTACCGAAGATTTTACCCTGTGGACACCATGGAAGAACCGTCCCTTCGACGGTAACATCAATGTACCGGTGGTCACGATGGCCCAGGGCGATGAATTAACGTTGGCCTCGATTCATCCGGCAGCAGCAGCCAACAAGATGGTGTCTTATCGTACGCACCTGTTACATAACAGACCCTGGATGCTGATGCAACCTGTGATTTCCTGAACATGAAAGGGAAAGGAGCAGCCGATGACAGGAGATACGACACAACATCTGGCTGATGTGCTGGATTCACGAGCGCCGGTTGACAACACCGAAACGTTCCGTTATCTGCTGGATGTCCGTGAACGGGCCTGGGCAATTATTTGTTCAAACCTGCCTGTGCGCGAAGACCTGGCGTGCAGAGATATTCAGCATATCCCAGACCTGCAAGGGAATATCGTTGGTAACATACACACGTACACGGGTGAAACGATCGACTGGATCGTTCGTTCGTGGATAGGACGACCGGAGACGGGTTTTACCAACATTCATCTGACCTGCTGGATGAACGAAGAAACAGATGTGCCGCATTTGGGCCTGGCCCTGGGTACTGCACCGGATGTTTTTTGCTACGTAGACTTTCTTCCCCGTTACGACCCACCGTTGCATTTTGACCATCTAAACCAGTATCACGAAACAATGAATGAAACCTGGATTGACCTTCGTAGAAATCCTCGCTACAAGACCTTCACCCCAGTTCATTTGTATACCCGCTCGACACTTTCTCCTATCGCAATTTGTGGTCTGTTACCCTTTGACGATTTCAAGGCGGTCGTGGAGCCGGTCATGCTGCAATACGTGCGACAGTGGATAGAGTTTGTCAAGCATGCAAAGCCGCTAGACCCAGAGAAGCGTACTGCTGTCAGGCAACGCGATATTGTGCTACGCCGTACTATCGTCGAAAAAGACCCCGCCAACGTGTTAGCAGACCGTCTGGTAGGTGTGCCGATGCGCGAACGATTGGTTCGCATTTTGCACGCTGAAGAGCGGGAATGAACACTAAAAGCCTGGTCTTCGAGGGGCTTTACTATGAACACGATATGTGCACAATTCCCCGTCCTGATTGTAGGTGCAGGTCCGGTGGGGCTTTCACTGGCAATGGCATTAGCACGGAAGGGTATTCCAGTGGAGGTCTTTGAAAAGGACGCCGAACTCAACACACAAATTCGCGCCAGTACGTTTCATCCCAGAACGCTGGAACTCTTCCATGAATGGGGTGTGGTCGATGAGGTCATTCACCATGGGTATAAGGTGCATCGCATCCAATACTGGGAGCGCTCGCCCCGTCGATTAGCTGCGGAATTTGATTATGCCTGTATTGCTGGCGACACACCTTTCCCGTATCGGTTACAGTGTCCACAGTATATCGTAACGCGCATTCTGAAGCCGGCTGTTGAGGCTATTTGTCCAGGCAGCGTTCACATGGGGCATGAGTTGATTGACTTTACCGATCATGAGACGCATGTGACGGCAAGGTTTGCCACTGCGCACGGGATCGTTGAACGGCAGGGGGCATATCTGGTTGGAGCAGACGGCTCACACAGCACAGTGCGCAAGCGTTTGACCATTGGCTTCCAGGGAAAAACCTACGAGGATCGCTTTTTGCTCATAGGTGGCGATCTCAAGGTTGATACGCTATTTCCTGGGGCAGCGCCGGTATGTTACGTCTTCGATCCCAGGGAATGGGTCATTATTCTGAACTTGCCCGACATTGTTCGTGTTGTTTTTCGGATGACGAATGATGAAGATGAAAACGTAGCCTTACGCGAGGCGCATCTGCGGGCACGTATGGAACACTTCTTCGGTCAGTTGCCAGCCTTTCGTATCAAAACGACGCAACTGTATCGCGTTCATCAACGTGTTGCCGACACCTTTCGAGTAGGTCGTGTCCTTTTGGCTGGCGATGCTGCGCACAACAATAACCCGGCTGGTGGCATGGGTATGAACAGCGGTATTCATGATGCTGCCTGTCTGGCCGATGTGTTTTACCGGATACAGAACGGCGAATCAAAATCCCTGCTTGACGTTTATGCCGAAGAGCGTCGCCGATATGCGGTAGAGTCGGTTCAGCTTTACACCGACCAGCAGTACCGGCACATGGTGATGAGCGATGAAGCAGAGCGGGAGCGCAGAAACAAATTTCTCGCCGACACTGCAAATGATCCGGCCAAGGCGCGAGCGTATTTGTTGCGGGCAAGTATGTTAGAAGACCGCATTTGAACACGCAGATCGCCTGACATCTGTCCGCACTTCGAGAAGGTTGCTTATGAGAATCTACGGACATTTCATTCACGGACGTGAAGTTCCTGCAGCAAGTGGCGAAACGTTCCCCAGCGTTGCGCCTATGAGTGGTGACATCCTCGGTTATGCTGCATGTGGAACTGAGGCAGATGTAGAAGTGGCGGTTTCCTCGGCGCAAGAAGCGTTCGCTTTCTGGTCATCGTTACCG
This sequence comes from Chloroflexus sp., assembly GCF_034434295.1. Taxonomy (GTDB): domain Bacteria; phylum Chloroflexota; class Chloroflexia; order Chloroflexales; family Chloroflexaceae; genus Chloroflexus. Next base: position 40,748 of record NZ_DAOTZQ010000006.1, on the reverse strand, counting down.
CCTGCCCGACGAGAGCGAATATTACTCGAATGTGCCAATGCGGTGGAAGCACATCACGACCGTTTACTCAACTTATTGATTGATGAAAGCGGCTCCACGATTGTCAAGGCAAGGTATGAACTTCTGTACACGCCCTCAGTGTTACGTGCCGCAGCCGGTGAAGTGCGACGACTTTACGGAGATACACTGCCGAACGAGAAGCCCCATCGTCTTTCAATGGTGGTACGAGAACCGGTGGGTATCGTTGCAGTGATTTCACCATTCAATGCGCCACTGGCACTTTTAGCGAAAATGGCAGCTTTTCCACTTGGGGCTGGTAATACTGTGATTGCCAAGCCCTCGGAAGAGACTCCGCTGATTGCTGTCGAATTTGCTAAGGTGTTGTACGAAGCTGGCTTACCGTCCGGTGTTTTCAACGTTGTGACCGGCTGCGGATCAGAATGTGGTGAACCACTTGTCAAACATCCTGGAGTACGTGGGGTGGCGTTCACAGGGTCAACAGCTACTGGCATCAAGGTCGGTCACATCGCGATTCAGACGTTGAAGCGCTTGCAATTGGAACTGGGCGGAAAAAACCCTCTGCTGGTGTTGGGCGATATGGATATGATCAAAGCGGCAGAAATTGCTGCGGTGGGCGCATTCTCTCACAGCGGACAAATCTGTATGTCAAGCGCTCGCATTATCGTTGAGGCACCCCATGGTCTGACCTTTGCCCACGCGCTGGCGAAGAAGGCAGCCAGTCTATATCTGGGGGATTTGCGTGATGAACGCACGGCTTACGGCCCACTCATCAATCAACGCGCTGTAGAGAAAGTGTTTCGTCACGTGCAGTTGGCCAGAGCAGGGGGAGGACAGGTGATCACCGGTGGAAATGTGGATCACGGACTGGTCTTTCAGCCAACCGTGATTTATAACCCACCGAGGTGGGGTGAATGCTGGGAAGAAGAGACGTTTGGCCCGGTAGCACTGGTCACCGAAGTATCTTCTCTGGAAGAAATGATTGCAATTGCCAATGAAAGCCAGTATGGTCTCAGTGCCGGTATTCTTACCAATGATCTGAAGCGCGGGCTGAGTGCAGCTCGTCAAATCCGCTGTGGCGCAGTTCATCTTGGAACGCATTCGTTCCAATCAGACCCAATGGCGCCGATTGGTGGGTATGGCATGTCAGGTATTGGCCGTAGCGGCGGTAAATACTCGATTGAACACTTTACCGAACTTAAGTGGATTTCAGTAGAGTCAGGAGAGACGTCGGGACCGTTTTAAAAGTTGCCGCATTAACGACCGACAGAGATCGCGACAAGCAAACACAGCATTCCCGTGACCAGTAGGACCAGTAGGGTTTACGACATCACAAGCGCCTGATTGTGAGCACGGCTGGTGGGGCAGCCACGCTGCCGTACTCCAAGCGATGCGACACACGTATGGCAGGCGGGCATGGCAACCAATTCAGCGCGTGATGGTAGGAGATGGTCGTCAGCCTCCTCGCTTCCATGCTGGCGTGCCGGGTGCAAGATATACTGTCGTTGGTGATTGGCAAGCGTTCATGAGCCTGTGCGATGGTCAGGTAGCACAACAGCACAGCTTTTTATGAAATAAATGCTAGTGTTTGCATCGACCTTCCAGACTTGCAAGAGCTGCATATACTTAACAGACCATCCTGATGTCCAATGCATGGACGATCCTCTTCGTCCTTCATTGTAAAGCCCTATGCCGGCATAGGTTACACGGAGCGATAGCGGACAGATCAGCACGTACTACACATATCTGGTGCATGGGGTGCGGAAGTCTGGCTTCCGCACCCCACACGACCCGATGCCTGCATAACTGAGCGTGTAGGGAAAATGGCTCAGGAACGTCCTTAATGCATCGATGTATGGATGAGCTTCTAGTATTCCCGCAGCAGGGTGCCACATCCGTACACCTTGTCCATGATGCTGTTATCGCGTAGAGCCATCCACCATGTTGCAGCATTGATAGCGATCACAGGTTTACCCAGCCAGCGTTCAGCCTCATCGGCAAGGCTAACCATGCTCAAGTTTGTGCCGACCTGTACCAGAGCATCAGCATCTTTGTTGACCTCGATAAGAGCTTGACGTAACTCATCCTGAGACACATGGGCGATAGCAACTGCCGTCGGGCAACGCAGTCCCTTGATGGCTGTCACTTCAAAGCCCAAATCATTGAAAAATCGCACGACGTTTTTGTCACCAATCGGCTGATATGGTGTTACAACGCCGATTTTCTTTGCTCCAAACAGCTTGAGTGCACGCTCGCAGGCTTCGGCACCGGTAGCTACAGGTAAACCGCCGGCCCAATCGGAAATCATTTTGGTAAATCGACGATTGCCTTCCACGCCGTCCCAGAACGTTTCGGCACTCATACCCATCACCATATAATCCGGTTCGGCGGTCAACACCCGCTCGATAGCGTATTTGATTTCTATGCGAATTTGCTGTAGCAGATTCACAAACGCTTCATCACTACTCAGATTTTGATCGCGGATGTGAATGCGTACGACATGGGCGGTCACACCGGGGACAGTCATGCGGTAGAAATCAGGCTCCACGATTGTGTTGGTACTGGGGATGATGACGCCAAATTTTTTGCGATAGCCGAGTTGGTCTGGCATAGGTGACATCTCCTTCCTGAACCGGTGCTGGTCGCAACTCCATGGGCTATATCTTGACAAAGCCGTTTAAATGTTATAACATTATAACATACTAATCGACTCCTGGCGATAGATTCTCGTAGCACAACATACTCATAGCTGATCTGACCTGTGCTAATCGTACTCGCCCGATCTGCGGATGAGTCAATGTGGTACCGGCCTGTCTTGCAAAAGGGTAGACGGACCATAATGTCATAATATTTCAGAGTCAAATATGTCACTCATTTACAAAGGCTACGTAGATACACCTTACGGGCAAATTCACTACCGACGACTCAGGCAGGTTGATGGCCCGATCCTGGTACTGCTACATCAGACTGCCAGTTCAGGGCAGATGTTTGAACGTCTTATGGGCTTGCTCGCCGGTGAGTTTCACACTATTGCCCCTGATACCCCTGGGTTTGGAAATTCGTTTTCCCCGCCTGAAGGATTCACCATCGAATTTCTGGCATCCTCACTTCACGCAGCGCTGACAACGCTTGGCGTTGCCTCTTGCTACGTATTTGGGCACCACACCGGTGCGGCTATTGCTGTTCAGATGGCGTATGCACACCCTGAATTTGTCCAGAAAGTAGCACTTTCAGGGCCACCGTTGCTTAGTGCAGATCAAAAGGATCGGCTAAGGGCCAGCCTTAAACCGATAGAACTGGTCGAAGACGGGTCACATCTGATAGCAGTCTGGCAACGCATTCGCCAGCGTGACCCTTCCCTGCCACTTGAGATTGTTCATCGTGAAGTGTTGCTTACGCAGATGGCACGTCAGGCGGCTCAACGAGCTTATCAGGCGGTTTTTGAACAGTCATTTGGAGACCAGTTATCTGCCTTGCAACAACCTGCTCTCATTATCAGCGGTGAGTACGATACACTCCGAGATTCGGCAGAACCCGCTTATGCTCTCCTGAAAAATGGACATATTTGTATTGTGCCAGGAGCTGGCCCATATCTTTGTGATCAACACGCCTCCGAAGTCGCACAAATACTTCGCACTTTCTTTCAGATGAGCTGAAAGGTCTTGTTACTGCTGTAAATAAGAAGATATCTAAGAATTAGCTTTCAAGAGTTTTGTTAAGAGTAAAACAATGTGTTGTAAAAACGCTATTTATTTGGTTTTTTGTTTTTCACCGAAGGAGAAGGGTTATGTTAACGATGCTTTACTTGATTTTTGTGTCAGTCTTTGTGTATTTCACCTGGCAGGCGATCCAGCTCTACCGTCAGGGGCGGTCGTCGTATGCCCTGTTGTTGACCGTTGTCCTGGCCGGACTGATCTTTGATACGCTGGTTATCCTTTTGGGACGCTTTATAGGAGAAGGTTCGCTGCTGGCAATGCTCAATGCCGGGCGGTACCTTGTGCATGGAATTGTCACGCCATTTTTGATTATCTTTGGTTTTGGCGTGCTACGCCGGGCCGAAATTGGTTGGACGAAAGGAAGAACAGCCCATATCCTGATTTGTATCCTCACGACCCTATTGATTGGCCTTGGTATTTATGAAGACGTTTTGGCACTCGATCTGCAACCGCATACTGTTATGGACACTCTTCGGTACGTGAATGAAGGCGGGTTGAGAGGGCCGCCTGTTCCAGCTCTGGTAACTATCATTCTGCTCATTGCCTGGGGCGTAATTCTATGGCGCAAAACCGGCTGGTCATGGCTGGCGGCCGGAGGGGTGTTGATGTTCATTGCTGCCGGAACAGGTACATTTTACATCGGCAATCTCGGTGAAGCAGTGCTTGGCCTGGCTAATGTGCTGACGGCACGAAAATTTTTCGGCCTGACAAAAAACGACGGGGGGATGCAATGGAAACCTACACTCTCTCCTTAGCGCTTGTGGATTTTTTACCGGTACTGTTTGCAGCGATTGGCCTATCCTTCATCGCCCGCATGGTAACGCACGTTAACCCTTATCAGGGACAGATCGCGGTATTGGGGGTCTTCCTGACGGTAGCGGGAGGTTTGGCAAAGGCCGTTTGGAAACTTGTTATGGCACTTACCCAGAGCCAGGTCAACTTGACTTTGCTCGATGACGCACTGTTTGTTCTGATGGCGCCAGGCTATACGCTTATCGCCTGGAGTGTCTGGCAGACTGCTCGTTCGGTACGCCGGCAGAAAACCTTCCATGTCTGGATTCCGCCAACTAGTTTCATTGCCCTGACCTTTGCAGGCTCTATCACTCTGTACGTGGCGAATCCATTTTCACCTGCGTGGGAGCGTATCTTGCTTAGTGTCATGGTACTGGCAACCACCGTGACAGGCATCCTGCTCATCATCTTTGCCTTTCGCCAAAACCTGCCGCAGGCAGGCTGGCTGTTCATTCTCAACCTGGTCGGTGTTTTTGTTCTCAATGGTATGGCTCGCATGGAGCAAACTATAGCCTTACAATGGGTTGAGCAATCGATCAATGCTATTTCCTGGCTGGTGTTCTGGTTGGCAGCGTCTAAAATGTACCAATACGTGCGACACAGTGTTGGCATGTACGCTGGCCGCACACCACAAGCCGCTTCGGTGTGATGTTCTCTATCTGACCGATTCCAAACTGGCAAGCCAATTTTCTTGGGGATAATACAACTGTTTTCTATGTATCGCCAGTCTGGTTTGTACCAGCCCTCGCGCAAAGACATCCATCGCTCATGGCATACTTGTGGCAGATCACCGTTGAGCCGCTGATGGTATCGTTGCAGGTACGAGCGCACCGGTTTAACGCATCCGCGCTCTAGTGTGTTGTCAGGGTGATGTCTGGTAGCGTACCGTGCTTTTGTTGATACCGGATGGGATACGACTTCCCCCGTAGCAGTGCCTTCTGGAGCAGACATGGTACTGGCTGGAAACGGGATGGCGGGTGGGGGTGTGATATCAAATCTGACCAATACTGTGCATCATCGCCGAGGCTATCAAATCAAATCTTGCTCAACAGGCTGCATCGTTTAGGTGTGATCCTCGCGCTGAAGCGTTACCACGTATGTTACCGGTGAGGCGGTGGTGGGTTGTCTCAGTAGGGGTGACGCATGCGTCGCCCCTACTGACGTCCAGCGGTTCATCGTCGCAGCCCGAACGTGTGGCGAAACAACCTTACTCGCGCACCAGCAGCGCTATCGGCCAGTGACCAAGTACTTCGGCCATTGCCAGGCCAGCACCAGCCTGGTGTTCGACGACGGTCAGGCATTCGTCGGTGAACAGGTTGCGGTAACGTGTTCCCGGCAGGGTATTGGGCAACGGGAGCCATGTCTCTTCCCAGAGGTCGCCAAGCGGTGGGACTTCCCGACCGCCACTCAGGCGAGCGGTGAGACGAGGTGCGACAGTTACTGCTTCGCCGGCAGTTGGATGGCGGCGGGTAAAGGCGATGACATGTCCGGCTGCCGGTCCTTCGGCGTACAGGGGCACATACTCGCCATTGGCAAAGAGTGTGGGGCGGTCGCGGCGTAGCTCTAGCGTTGTCGCAATTGTATACAGTTTAATCCGGCCATCAGTGGCGGTAGCCAGTAGATCGGCAGCCAGTGCCGCTACACCGTCTTGCTCACGTTGTCGACGGATGGCCGCCAGCAGTGCAGCACGCCGGGCAAAGTCCACCGGTCGTCGATTGTCGGGATCGACCAGACTGAAATCCCACAGTTCGCAACCTTGATACAGATCAGGAACACCGGCTGTTGTCAGGCGCACGAGGGTTTGGGTCAGGCTGTTGAAACGACCGAAAAAGGCGATGCGCCCGGCAAAGTTGTCGAGACTCTCCAGAAAACGCCGCGAGCGACGCGGATCGAGGATGCCGGTCACAAACCGTTGGACGGCTGCATCATACTCTGGGTTTGGATTGATCCAGCTCGTATTGACCTTCGCTTCCCGGGTTGCCTTTTCCATGTAGGCGGTTATCCGGGCTGTGAAGTCGGTCAAATGTTCCATTCCTTCCCAGGCGCCAACCAGTGTCTGATAGAGCAAGTACTCGTCATTTCGGGTTGGTGCCGGACTACCCTCAATGGTGCTGCGCTTCGCGGCATTGAAGCGACTCCAGCGTACCACGCGTCGTCGCCACTCATCAGGTAGCTCGCTGAGTACGCTCAGGCGGGCACGCACATCTTCGCTCCGTTTGGTGTCGTGGGTTGATGTTGTCACCATACTGTGTGGCCAGTGCTGTTGCCGTTCCTGAGCTGCCTGATGCAATTCGGCCACCTCACACCCGAAGAGTTCAGGATGGCCACCAACTTCATTCAGGGCCACCAGTCGGTTGTAGACGTAGAATGCGGTGTCTTCAACCCCTTTTGCCATCACCGGCCCGCTTAACTGCTGAAACTTCATCACGAAACGCAGGACGTCGGCGTGCGCTTCAGGGGCAAAATGGTGGAGATTGCGCAAGAGCAACGTCTCTTCCAGAAAGTCGAAAATCTGGGCAGCCGTGCGTGGATTGCGTCGTTTGGCTTCACGAACGGCGTAGCGAATCGCCTGTTCGTCACGCTCGCTGACAACGCCATCCGGGCCGATATACGTGCGGTAGACGGGCATCGCCGCAATCACCTCGCGAATCGCGAAGGTCAGGCTGTTGAGGGTAAAATCACGATAGCGGCGGGTATGCTCGCTCAACCGGTCGAGAAGGTGGCTCAGGGTATTGACTTCACTGGCCAGTGAGACCAGCATGATCTCCTTCTTTTTGCTGTTGACCAGGTTAGCAAAGGTAGGTTGGGGGCCGGCGAATTGGGTGTACAGACGATTGAACGCCCGCTGACTGCTGCGGTCGATCAATACACCACCGATCTGGTTGAGAAAGTCGTAGCCGGTTGTACCGGCTACTGCCCAATCGGCGGGTAATGGTTCGCCGTGGCTGAGAATCTTCTCGGCAACTATGTAGAGGGGCCAGGAGCGCTCGCCACGCTCAGCCTGAGCCAGGCGTTGACGGATTTGATCATCGAGATCAGGTGGTGCACTTCCGCCGAAGTGGAATGCGGCTCGATAGCGCAGATAACTCTCTTGCAATTGGCGAAAGTAGGCTGCTGGCTGCCACAGTCCATCAGGGTGATCAATCCGAACGCCGGTAGCAATTCCTTCAGCCAGCAAGCGCAACACCAGATCATGCGTGGCCTGTAATACTTCGGGTAGTTCAACCCGAATCGCTGCCAGGTCGTTGATGTCGAAGAAGCGACGATAATTGATCTCCTCGGTGGCGACACGCCAGAACGCCAGGCGGTACGATTGGCGGGCAATCAAGGCATCAAGCAGGTCGAAGCTACGCGGATCGCCGGGCACGCCGTTGTAGTCGGCCAAGGCCCGTTCGACCATGCGGCGTACCGCTTCACTGGCTTCGATCAGTGTTGCAATCCGGCGCTTGATCACCTCTTTCTCGCGGTTGCGCTCGATCACCCGATCCGGCGTGGTTTCGTGACGAGACGGTAAATAACCGATGGCGGTGATAATGCTCTGCAATTCGATGGCGTCGGGATGATCTGCGCCCAATTCATTCAGCAGCTCATCGAGGCGGTGGGCAAGAATGTCGGCATAGCTGCGCGGATTGAGCGGAAAGCGATGCTCCCAGTAGTTGAGGCTAAAACCGCCGTCATTGTCGTAAGACAGACGTAGTTCGCCCCGCTCAAGAATGACGCCGTACTGATCACCCAGCACCGGCAATAACACCTTCCCCTGCAATTCGGGTGGTACCGGGTCCCAGTCGATATCGAAGTACGGTGCATAGATCGAGCTTGGCCCGTTTTCGAGCACGTCGCGCCACCAGGTGTTACGTGGATCACCAATTCCCATATGGTTGGGGACGACATCGAGGATCAGCCCCAGATGGTGTTCGCGCAACACAGTGGCGAGATGAGAAAACCCCTCCTCACCCCCTAGTTCGGGGTTGAGATGGGTATGATCGGTAATGTCGTAGCCGTGACGACTCCCGGCGCGGGGGGTCAGAATGGGCGAAAAGTAGAGATCGCTAATCCCAAGCTCAACAAAGTAGGGTACGTAGCGAGCAACGTCGGTAAAGGTCAGATCGGTATTCAACTGGAGACGGTAGGTTGCACGCGGAACACGCAGTTCTACATCAATCATGGCTCTCCTGGCGGCAGGCGAAAGCGTAACTTGACACCTAATGATCGAAAGAGGCGTAACCATGCATGGGCATCAGCATAGCCTTCACCTGCGTCAATATTCATTTGCGGATACACGGTTTGCAACAACTCGTAGTAGACATTTTGCGTATGCCAGACATCAACCTCGAATGGCAGGTTGCGGGCCAGGCCAACCGCGGCATCGAGCTGCGTCAACAATCCACGGTCTTCTGGCGTCAACTGGAACTGCTCACTGATTGAGCGGATCGTTCGGGATAGTGCATAACTTAATCCTTCGCTATCGAGGGTGACGCCCGACCGTTGGGCTTCCCGTAACAGGCTATTGATCCGATCAAAATCCAGTGGTTCAGCCTCGAACAGACGGCGCAGTTCGGTATTGATAGCGAATTCAGCGGCGATCTGGAACTCACGGGGAACAGGCATACCCATACTGGCTAGAAACCGCATGAGTGGGGCATGGTTTTCGTAGATTTGGCGATACGCAGCCTCAGCCTCGGCCAGACTTGAGGTGAGGATGCGATGCAGAATCTGGCGCTGCTCGTCGCCAAAGAGCAGCTTGAGCGAATACTGCTCCTGACCGAAATTCCGGTCAACCATGCGGATCACACCCGGAATATCTGCCCGCAGAAAGAGTTCGCTTAACTCTTCAATCAGTTGCCGGTATGACTGCTCGCCCTGGTACGCCCGGACACCACCCGAAATGTTGTGATCGCCGAGATGCAGCACGCCGAAGCTCAGGCGGGTCGCTTCACCGGTAATCGTCGACTGAATGTGAATCCGCCCCATCGCCAGACGCGCTTTACCGGCCAGCAACAGATGGTAATCTTCACGGTCAACCGTGTAGGCATAGATTTGTTCACGCTCACCTACACCGTTGAAGAGGGTCTTCATGGCGTAGTGAGCACCCACTTTACGCAGGTCAACCATTGCCGGACGTACATGGCGTTCGTAGAGATCACGACCATTGCCACGGGCCGGTAGATTACTCCGCGCCTGCGCGAGTCGATCAAGAAATTCTGTCTCGAAATCCTCACCAAACAGATCGTGCGCCAGTTGCAGTGCCCGTCCGGCGTACATCATGACCTGAATGGTCTCAATCCCACTCAGATCGTCGAAGAACCAGCCACACGAGGTATACATAAGCATCAAGTGGCGCTGCAATTCCATCAACTTCAGCACCGCGATCCGTTGACCTTCATCGAGCCGGCCACGACCGTGACGGCCAATGAAGGCGGCGATATTCTCCGGTGAACGATTCAAAATGACACTGATGTAGTCATCGCGGGCAGCCCATGGATCGACGAGCAGGCGGCGGGCGTACCCCTCAAAGCGAGGGGCAATCGTGTCGCGCAGCCAATCGAGGGCTGTACGTAAGGGGGCACGCCATGCCTGATTCCAACCCGGATTGCCACCAGTATTACAACCACAATCGCTCATCCAGCGTCCGACACCATGCGCACAACTCCACGACGTGCGCTCGATAATCTGCACTTCGTGGGTTGGCCGATAGCGCTGCAAGTAGGCGGCATAATTCGTCAACTGCGCCAGTCCGGTTTGCTCGATGTAGTGCAACGCATAGGCCAGCGCCATGTCACCATGGCGGTGATGATGCCCATACGTTTCGCCGTCGGTGGCGATATGAGCTAATTGGGGCCACGGCCGCTGATCGTTGAAGATACTGGCCAGACGGTTGGCAAAACCTACCCCACTACTTAGCAGACGCTCGAAGGCGACGGCACGGGACACCGGGCCATCATAGAAGAAGACCGTGATCGACCGTCCTTCCGGTAATTTGACCAGATACGGCTGGGTGGGATCGATCCGCCCACCGCTGACATCGTGCCAGATCAGTTCGCCGATTTTGCGCACATGACTGGCCTGGGTTGGGGCCAGAATGGTAAAGCGAATCCCGTGCGTAGCCATAATGTCGAGGGTTTCAAGATCAACGGCGGTTTCTGGTAGCCACATCCCTTCCGGGTCACGGCCAAACCGGTGCTTGAAATCCTGAATCCCCCAGATGACCTGCGTCACTTTGTCACGGCGGGCCGCCAGTGGCATAATCAGGTGGTTGTAGCACTGGGCCATTGCTGAGCCAGCCCCGAAATAGCGCTGGCTCTCTTGATCGGCATCCAGAATTGCCTGATACACCTGTGGTGCGTGATCGGCCAGCCATGTCAACAGGGTTGGCCCAAAGTTGAAGCTGATCCGGCTGTAGTTGTTGACAATCTGAACAATCTGGTTTTGGCTGTCCAGAATACGTGAAGCGGCGTTTTGTTCATAGCACTCGGCAGTTATTCGCTCATTCCAGTCGTGGTATGGATACGCCGAGTCTTGCTGTTCAATTGTTTCAAGCCACGGGTTTTCGCGTGGTGGTTGATAAAAGTGGCCGTGAATACAAATCAGCCGCTCGGCCATGATGCACGCTCCCAGAATACTCACCAACGATTATGATGCTTCTGCTGTCAGTAAGACAGCACTGTGACCGGCACAGGTTACCCAACCCTCGTTGCAGGTTGCCGATGACGGATCTGCACTGTCCATGCGGATGCGCCAGGTATCAGCAGTCAATTTAATCCGGGCCGGTTCAGCCCCAAAATTGAGCAGTAGTCTGATTGCAGGCCATTCTACAACAATTACCCGATTAACGATGCGGGTGCGCGGTCGTTGGCGCAAGCCGGGTAGGGTGCGGCGGAGTGACAGTAGTTCCCGGTAGAATGCCTGATGGGCGGCGTGGCAACCAACGGTGCGCAGCGCATGGTTGAGCTTTGAGCGGGTGAAAGTGGCCGGGTCTTGGGGATCGGGTACTTCCTGCCCCGGACTGAGAAAGTATGCAAATTCGCGCTTGCGCCCCTCGCGTACCCCCTCGATGAGTGCCGGATCGCTGTGGTCGGTAAAATACTGAAACGGTGCCGGTTCGTTGTACTCTTCACCCATGAAGATCAACGGTGTATACGGGCTGAGTAGCACAGTAGCCGCAACCAGTCGCATCTGCGCTTCACTCAGCGTTGCCCCCAGCCGGTCACCTAAGGCGCGATTACCGACCTGATCGTGGTTTTGGGCAAAGACTACAAACTGCTCGACTGCCAGATCAGACGGATCACGCCCAAAACGGCGGCGGGCATGCGGCGAGTATTCCCCGGCGAAGACAAAGCTCCGTTCGAGCGCAGTCGCCATCTGCTCGAGGCTACCGAAGCCTTCATAATACCCACGCTGCTCTCCTGTTAACAACGTATGCAACGCATGGTGAAAATCGTCCGACCAGATACCGCTTAGCCCGTAGCCTCCCAATACCTTGGGGCGGGCAAAACGCGGATCGTTGAGCGGATGTTCGGCGAAGAGATACGCCGGTCGCCCCAGCCGGATTGCCTGAGCCTGCACTCGATCCGCCAGCTCTTCGAGGACGTGGTACGGCGACACATCGAAGATCGCGTGCGTTGCATCGAGGCGCAGTCCGTCGATGTGATATTCGCGGAGCCACTCCAGCGCATTTTCGATAATCAGCCAGCGCACCAGATCGCTCTCTGGGCCATCGTAGTTGATCGCAGCACCCCACGGTGTCTGGTAGCGATTGGTGAAGGCTGGAGGGGCAATATCCCATAAATAATTACCCTCTGGACCAAAGTGGTTGTAGACCACATCAAGCAGGACGGCCATACCATGCGCGTGAGCGGAATCGACCAGCCGTTTCAAACCGGTCACCCCACCGTAAGCGGTATGCGGTGCATAGAGGTACACGCCGTCGTACCCCCAGTTGCGCACACCGGGAAAATGTGCTACTGGCATCAGCTCAATTGCTGTGATGCCCAAATCTCGCAGGAGTGGCAAGTGAGGGATGATCGCTTCAAACGTTCCCTCCGCAGTAAATGTGCCGACATGGAGTTCGTAAATGACCAGGTCGCTGAGTGGTACGCCGCGCCATGCCGTGTCAGTCCAGGCAAAGGTGTGATCGACAACGGCAGACGGGCCATGCACCCCTTCAGGCTGGCAACGTGAAGCCGGATCGGGTCGCTCGCGGTTGCCGTCAAGCCGATAGCGATAACGACTGCCCGGTGCTGCTGTGGTAACCACATGCCAGCAGCCATAGCCAATCGGTTGCATCGCTATCGTCTGTAGTGTCGGGTCGAGTAACACCAGTTCTACTCTATTTGCAGTCGGTGCCCATAAGGTGAAGGCAGTTGTACCATCGGTGCGATAGATTGCACCAGGGAGAGGAAGATCAAACATCGCCAAACCTCTTGATACGCAGGCCGGAAACCTGTCTATGTCGTATACTATGCTGTCCCGGTACGAAGTACGGTGTCGCTGAAAGGTGTGTACGTCTGGCCAGGGCTGGTGGTAAGCAAGGCTGTCGTGGTGAACACAGGATCGTTACTATAGCCGGGAGTAACTCACGCCGGCAAGTTACTCCCGGTCAGGTGGAGCATAAACAATCGGCAGTCACGAAATGGAAGTGCACTCAACGTGCACCTTGAGTGGTAGTACTTAGCCGGCAGGCTTCAGGAAGAGCGCACCCAGGGGCGGCAGGCGCAGTCGCAGCGAAAAATCCCGGCCATGGACTGGAACTGCGTCGGCCATCACACCACCAGCGTTGCCTTGACCACTTCCCCAGTAGTACTCCGAGTCACTGTTGAACAATTCACGCCACCAGCCACCTACCGGTACTCCAATCCGATAATCCTCACGCACGACCGGTGTTGCATTAATCACGATCAGAATCTGCTCACCGTAGCGGCTCTTGCGCAAAAAGCTGTAGACGCTGGCATCGGCGTCGTTGGCATCGATCCACTCAAACCCGCGTGGATCGCAATCCAGTTCGTGCAAGGCCGGCTCGGTACGGTAGAGATGGTTGAGATCTTTAATCAGGCGCTGCATCCCTTGATGGGAAGGAAACATCAGTAAGTGCCAGTCCAGGCTGGTATCGTGTGACCATTCGCGCCACTGTCCGAATTCGCCACCCATGAAGAGTAGTTTTTTGCCGGGTTGAGCAAACATATAGCTGTAGAGCAGGCGCAGGTTGGCAAACTTTTGCCAGACATCGCCGGCCATCTTGTCGAGCAGTGACCCTTTTCCGTGAACGACCTCATCGTGCGAGAGCGGTAGCACGTAGTTCTCGCTGAACATGTAGAGGCCACGGAAGGTTAATTCGTTGTGATGGAAGCGCCGATAGATCGGATCGCGACGGAAATACTGAAGAGTATCGTGCATCCAGCCCATGTCCCACTTGAAGCCAAAGCCCAATCCACCAACGTAGACCGGTCGCGATACCATTGGCCAGGCCGTGCTCTCCTCGGCGATTGTCTGCACATCGGGGTAGTACTTGTACATCTGGGTGTTCAATTCACGCAGGAAGCTAATCGCCTCCAGATTTTCGTTCCCACCGTATTCGTTGGGAATCCACTCGCCGGGTCGGCGCGAATAGTCGAGGTAGAGCATGCTCGCTACGGCATCAACCCGTATTCCGTCGATGTGAAACTTATCCAGCCAGCAGAGTGCTGAGCTGATCAGGAAGCTCCGTACCTCATTCCGACCGTAGTTGTAAATGTAGCTGCCCCAGTCGGGATGGTAGCCTTTACGCGGATCGGCGTGTTCGTAGAGATGGGTACCATCGAAGTAAGCCAGTCCATGACCATCAGTCGGGAAGTGGCTGGGCACCCAATCAAGGATCACCCCAATCCCGTGTTGATGCAGATAATCCACGAAATACATGAAGTCTTGCGGCGTTCCGTACCGGCTGGTCGGCGCGAACATACCCGTCGATTGATACCCCCAGGAACCGTAGAAGGGATGCTCGGTGACCGGTAACAACTCGACGTGGGTAAATCCACAATCTTTTACATGCTCGACCAGCTCGTGGGCCAGTTCACGGTAATTGAGCGGACGGTTGTCCTCTTCCGGTTTGCGCCGCCACGATCCCAGATGCACTTCGTAGATGGAGATTGGCGCATCGAGGCGCTGCCGTTGCCCCCGTTCGCTCATCCACTGCTGATCCGACCAGGTGTAATCGCGATCCCAGATAATGGCAGCCGTCTGCGGTGCGACCTCGAAGTAGGTGCCGAAGGGATCGGTCTTGTCTTCACGATAGCCGTAGTAGCGTGAGGCGATGTGGAACTTGTAGCGCATGCCTTTGCCGACGTGGGGGATAAATCCCTCCCACACGCCCGAAAAGCCGCGCTGACGGAGTGGGTTAGCACCGGCATCCCAGTTATTCCAGTCGCCGATCACGGCCACATACTCGGCATTTGGTGCCCAAACTGCAAAATAGGTGCCCGGTACACCTTCCAGGACGACCGGCTGAGCACCAAATTTGTCGTACAATCGGTAATGGGTTCCCTGGTTGAACAGATAAATATCATCCTCACTGAGGATACTGGTCATCATAGCACGCGCAGCCGCCGATGGTTCCTCAAGGGTTGCGGTTGGTGCATCCGTGGTCGAGGCCGTTACTGTCGTGGAAGTATCATCAGCGTTCACCACCTGTTTACGGCGGGTACGGCGAGGTTTTTCGGTATCACTCATTGCAGCCTCCTTTATGGTGCTTCAAGCCGATGGTAACACAGGAACATCGGCGGTAGCGATCATTCTTCAATCTGGCGTAAGATGCCGTTGATCGGGATTGGCAGCCAGTCAGGGCGATTGTTCATCTCGTAACTCAGTTCGTAGACAGCTTTTTCGACGACAAACGTCTCGAGCAGGGCTTCGAGATCGGCCTGATCCTGGGGGACGAATGCTTCATGGCCGGCTGTCGTCAGATAGCCATTGAGAAAAGCTGCACAGACCCAGAAACTCCACATATCAGCCCAGCGCTGAAGCCGCTCGATCTCTTCAGTGCTTCTGGTTGAGCTATCGCGGGCATATAGAGCAGCATAGGCGGCATACTGGTATGAACGCAACATGCCGGCCACATCACGCAACGGTGAGCGTTTGATCCGCCGCTCGCTGATCGGGCGCAATGGTTCACCCTCGAAGTCGATGATCATGTAATCTTTGCCGGTGAAGAGCACCTGTTCGAGATGGTAGTCACCGTGAATGCGAATACGCACCGTCTCGATCTTGTCACCGGTAATCCGTTGCAACCGCGCCAGGAGCGCCTCTTCACTCTGGGTAACACGCTCTGCCGCCGGACGAACGGTTGCTGGCAACGACGGCAGCAGTTTCCGCAAATCTTGCAGCGTGTGTCCGATCAAACTCCGAACGCTCTGGTAGATCGAGCGCTGGTAAAGGGTTGAGAAGGGTTCAGGCGCCATCGTTGGCCCACTCCCTTTGGCCAACGCCTGATGCATCTCCGCAGTCCGCTGACCGAGCAGGCGTGCCGACTCGAGGTAACCACCGATCAATTCCTCAACCAGGGCTGGCGGTGGCTGCTGCGCAGCCGCGAGCATGCCGGCAACGCTTGCCTTCACAACCGGCGGCACGACATCGGTACGGGTGAGCACCGTATCATAGTAGCGGCGCACGACATCGAGCGCGTAATCGAAGGCATCACCTTCGTTCTGCACATAGCCCTGAACGATTGCCAGCGTCAACGGTTCATCTTTGCCGCGCAGGTATTCAATGTAGCCGGCTACCGGTGGTGTATGAGGGAAGCCAACCTCTTCGGTCAGGAAACGTCCCAGTTCCAGATCGGGATTGCGGCCTTGCTCAATCTTGCGGAAGAGCTTCATAATGAGCCGACCACCAAAGTTGATCGATGAATTGCTTTGCTCGCCACGCATCAAATTCGGTTCCAGGCCATCACTACCGCCGAGGAGCTTGCGAAGCGCACGGGTCGTACCACCCACCAGTTCACCACCGGCCTCACCCCGCAAACGGCGCCGTCCGATCATCAGTTCCAGGAGCGCCGACGCAAAGCGACGCTCACCGAGCGGGTCGTACAGGATACCGGCTTCAGGTCGGCGGCCAACCCGTAGTCGGGCAATCACCATGTGGCGTTGATCGGCCAGAAGCTGGTCGGCGCGTTCGCCTTCGGCATACGCCATTGGCAACAAGTAGGTCTCTGGTGCCCCCTCAACATAGTTGACCTGCAACAGGGTGAGGTAGGCCGGGCCACCGGCATAATCGAGACGGGCAAACTCGCTTACCTGCACCTGTTTGATCTTGCGTGTTTTGGCCCCAAACCAGCGCCGGTAGCGCAAGTAATCGGGTAAGACTCGCTCAAGCCGTGTCTGCCGACCATCGTAGAAAATCGCATCCCACTCAATCGCATCAACCGGAATCTCAACCAATTCGGTTTCGGGTTGGAGTGTGGGTAAGCGTACTCCCTCAACCCGTTGTGGTGTCAGCGTAAACCAGTAGAAGCTGTGTGGGCCAAGGGTTAGGAAATAGGGCTGATCGCCAATCGGTGGAAATTCCACCTGACCGAACAGTTCAACCGGCATCAGTCCGCGGTACGGCGAGAGATCGATTTCGACCCCCTGCACAAACCGCGATAGATTGAACACGGCCAGGAGAATCTGGTCGTCGGTTTTGCGCAAGAAACAGAGTACCTTGCGATTTTCGGGGTAGAGAAATTCGAGCGTTCCCCGCCCAAATGCGGCGTAGCGTTTCCGTAGTGCAATCAGGCGTTTCGTCCACCACAGCAATGAATGCTGATTAGCGCTTTGCGTCTCGACATTGACCGTCTCGTAGTGGTACTCCGGATCGGTAATCACCGGCAGATAGAGTTGCTGAGGATTAGCCCGCGAAAAACCGGCATTCCGATCACCACTCCACTGCATCGGTGTGCGCACACCGTTGCGGTCACCGAGATAGATGTTATCCCCCATCCCGATCTCATCACCATAATAGATCACCGGCGTGCCGGGCAGCGAAAAGAGCAATCCGTTCATTAACTCGATCTTACGGCGATGGTTGCCGAGCAATGGTGCCAGTCGCCGGCGAATACCGAGATTAATCCGGGCCTGGGGATCACGAGCGTAGACCCGGTACATATAGTCGCGCTCTTCGTCGGTGACCATTTCGAGAGTCAGCTCATCGTGATTACGCAAGAAGATTGCCCACTGGCAATTGTCGGGAATAGGCGGTGTTTGCCGCATAATATCGATGATCGGATAGCGATCCTCAAGGTGAACCGACATAAAGAGCCGGGGCATCACCGGGAAGTGAAAGGCCATATGGCACTCATCACCATCGCCGAAATAGGCAACCGCGTCCTCCGGCCACTGATTGGCCTCGGCGAGAAACATACGCCCCTGGTACTTTTCGTCCATATGCTTGCGTAAGCGCTTGAGAAAGGCATGGGTTTCCGGCAGGTTCTCGCAATTGGTGCCTTCTGCTTCGTAGAGGTAAGGGATGGCATCGAGACGCATGCCATCGACGCCTAGATCGAGCCAGAACTCCATCGCCTTGAAGACAGCACGCTGGACAGCCGGATTTTCAAAATTGAGATCGGGTTGATGACTGTAGAAGCGGTGCCAGTAGTACGCCTGCGCGACCGGATCCCACGTCCAGTTACTGGTCTCAAAATCTTTGAAAATGATCCGGGCGTCCTTATAGCGGTCGGGTGTGTCCGACCAGACATAAAAGTTGCGGGCTGAAGTACCGGGCTTAGCCCGCCGGGCACGTTGAAACCAGGGGTGCTGGTCAGAGGTGTGGTTACAGACAAGCTCGGTGATGACGCGCAGCCCACGCCGATGGGCTGCGCGAATAAACACCTTGAAATCAGCCAGTGTGCCGTAATTGGGATGAATGTTCGTGTAATCGGCTATATCGTAGCCATCATCGCGCAGCGGTGAGGGATAGAAGGGGAGCAGCCAGATTGCCGTTACGCCCAAATCTTGCAGATAGTCGAGCTTGCTGGTCAGGCCGGGAAAATCGCCGATGCCATCACCATTGCTATCGCAAAAAGCGCGTACATGCAATTCGTAGATAACCGCATCTTTGTACCAGAGCGGATCATCGGCTAACAGAGTCGGTGTCTTGGCCGGGCGTACACGGTTCATGCCACTCCCTCATCGTACAACTATCAGGCGAAATACTCAAAGCCGCGCTCGTCACGCCGGAGCCGGCGAATACAAAAGATATGGACGGGAGCCATCGGGCTGAGCTGTACGTAGTTAAACTCTCCCGACCAGGTGTAACGTGCGTCCGTCAACAGATCGTGGGCCTGGAACACGCCGTTCACGTTCCAGTCGTTCAGCGGCACCTGTACCCAACCACTGTGGGTACGTTCTGGGTCAAGATTGACCACCACCAGAATGATGTCACTGCCGTCCGGTGATGTCTTACTATACGCGAGCAACCATTCGTGCTCGTGAAAATCGATATCGACGCGGTGGAAGCGCAGGGTGTCATTCCGGTGAAGGGCCGGATGCTCACGCCGAATCCGATTGAGCTGGCCGATGTAGCCGCGCAGGCTGTGCGGTGCATCGAGATTCCAGTGCCGGATTTCGTACTTCTCATTATTAATGTACTCTTCACGTCCGGCTACCGGCGTGTGCTCCATCAATTCATACACCGGGCCGTACATACCCCAACTGGCCGTCAACGTCGCTGCCATCGCAGCGCGGGTCATAAACACCGACCGCTGACCGGCGTAGAACTGTGGGGTTAGAATGTCAGGTGTATTCGGCCAGAAATTGGGAATGAAGAAATCACTGACCGGGCGGGTGTTCAATTCCTGCAGATAGCTGGTCAACTCGTGTTTGGTAGTGCGCCAGGTGTAATAGGTATAGCTCTGCGTAAAGCCGATCTTGGCCAGATGGTACATCACCTTTGGCCGGGTGAACGCTTCCGAGAGAAAGATCAGGTCGGGATGTGCGCTCTTCAGCGAGTTCAGGCACCAATCCCAGAAGCGAAAGCTCTTGGTATGCGGGTTATCCACCCGAAAGATACGCACACCCTGCTCGATCCAGAACTCGAAGACCCGGCGCAGCTCTTGCCACAGCCCCTGCCAGTCTTCCGATTCAAAATCGAACGGGTAGATATCCTGATATTTTTTCGGTGGATTCTCGGCATACTGGATAGTTCCGTCTGGGCGAGCGCGGAACCACTCCGGATGCTCACGCACATACGGATGATCGGGTGAGCATTGGAACGCGATGTCAAGCGCTACTTCGATACCGTATTTCTGCGCTTCGCGCACCAGCGCCCGAAAATCATCCAGGGTACCCAATTCGGGATGAATACTCATATGTCCGCCATCGGCATTCCCAATCGCCCATGGGCTGCCCGGATCGGTGGGGCCGGCATTCAGGCTGTTATTTTTGCCTTTGCGGAAGGTGTACCCAATCGGATGAATTGGTGGCAGATACAGGACATCAAAACCGAGTTCGGCAATATATGGCAGCCGCTTAATCACGTCGCGGAACGTACCGTGACGACCTGGCTCGTCAGCCGTCGAGCGGGGAAACAGCTCGTACCAGGCGGAAAAGCGTGCCCGTTCACGTTCGACCGTTACCGGGTAAATCTCAGACTCGGTAGCAAATCGGCGTGGCAAATGGACAGCCATCAAGGAGTGGATTTCAGCAGCAAAGGCTGTATCAACATCACCGGCAATCAGGGCTGCTTCGGCGACGTGCAGCACGGCAGCATCAGCGTCACTGGCATTACGTGCTGCTTCACCAACCAGCGCGGCACCGATCTGCAAATCGACCCGCACATCTTGCCCGGCAGCCAACCGCTTCTCAAGTTGATGCACCCAGGTCGCGAAACGGTCGATCCAGGCGACGACCTGAAACTCATGCCGGCCGATGCTATTCAGGGTAAACTGACCTTCCCAACGATCATTGACCAGTAAGCGCATTGGTGCTTCATGCCATGTGTTAGCGCCTACCGGTCGATGGCGTACTACCGCTGCCAGTTCATCATGACCATCGGCAAATAGATCGCAACTGACCACCAGCGTATCACCGATGATCCGCTTCACCGGATAACGACCACCATCAATGATTGGCTCAACCGCTTCAATAATGACCCGTCGCCGTCCTTCACCGATCACCGATAGATCGAGCTTCGCTTTTGCCGCCGTGCGGCGGGTACGAGTGCGTGACTCCTTGACGGTCATTAGACCTCCTCAATCTGACAGCAAGCAATGTGCGTTCTGTGCACTTGCGATAGACGACAAACCGTATAGGTCGGTACGTCGTATGCTGGGGTATTGATAATCTGTGATGAAGTGCCAGCAGATGATATACGACAAACCGTATGGGCCGGCAAGCCGCATGCCGGGCATGTCCGTGATCTATGACAATGTTCAGTATGCCTGCCCTTTTGATTGTACGTTCCCCGGCGGGATGTGTCAAACTAGTTGCATGCGGTACTGATTGGTAACTTGTGTTGGTCGTCTAAGCATCTACTGAAACCAGCACATAGTAGTTCTCAGTGCGTACGAAATCGACAACGACATACCCGGCGGCAAAGGCAGCTTCAGCCCAGGCCCGAAAATGATAACGCCAGGCCTGGGCAATTGCCGGATCGTGCTGCTGAAGAGCAGCAAAATCGGCAGGAATAGCCAGCCGCACAACCGGTTCATGGGTAATCTGCACCGGCGTATCTAGTGTTGGGTTGAGCAATGGTGATCTGGCAACCTGATCGGCTGATGGGCGGGCAAATGGCGAGTGTAACAGCCACCACTCGACCTGAAAACGGTCGCTGGGCAAGATGCCATCAACGAGTTCTGGCTCAGGCCCATACACATTCCGCAGGTAGGTACGGCTGATTGCGCCGAGTTTGTGCAGATTGAGATGGGCATTGCGGGCCAGCAGCGGATCAAACGTCCACGTCATCAGCTCCAGGTCTTGGGCCAGCACAAACTCGCGTTGCGCCCGTTTGAGTTGTTCGCCAATCCGGGCATCGCGCAGATCGGGGTGGACGGCTGCCATGTGTGAAGCGTGTTTTAACCGTCCGTCGACAGTGCGCGCCAGAAAACCAAAGACAAAGCCGACTAGTTCGTCACCTTTGAATGCCCCCAACACCAACCCGCCGTTCCGCTGTACGGTGGTCAGTAAGTTGAGCGGCACCACAAACTCGTCACCCCATACCACTTGCTGAAGTTGTTCGCATGCTCGATATTCGGCATACGTTGTTAGCGGACGGATATCAATCTGCATGGCATCCTCTCAATAGACAGGTTTCAAACGTAAGACACCGCCGTGCCCGTCAATCAATCGCAGCTCTTCATCTGGTATTTCTGCTGTGTAGCTTATTATACGAGGTTGTATCCTGAACTCTGTTATCCCACTGCCCAAAACGTGCGCTTCCCTGTAGCTCAGGCTTCAGCCCGTGCCGCAAATCATGTGGGGACGCAGGGCATTGCCTGGGTGCCGGTGGTGTCGCCACACACCAATCCGACGCCAGATCATGCCGTGGCCGTTTTGCACATAGCCCTCTCATGCGATATGTTATAATCCAATTCTCAATAACCGCATATGGGAGTCGAACCTGCCTGGTCTGGCAGGTTTGGCGAGGAGCCTTGTGTGCCTGCGCGTCCATTCCTCAAGTGGGCTGGTGGGAAAAGTCAGCTCTTGCCAGAGCTTTCGCGGCGCATTCCAGAGCGTTTTGGCCGCTATCACGAGCCGTTTGTCGGTGGTGGCGCACTCTTCTTTTACCTCTGGAACCATGGTCTGCTGCGACACGGAGCCACGCTGAGCGACCTCAACGCGGAACTGATCGACTGTTATATTGCTGTTCGTGATGAGGTTGAGGATCTGATTGCACTGTTGCACCGTCTGCGCCCGTATGCGACCGACCGTGATTTCTTCTACGATATTCGCAGTTGGGATCGCCAGCCGGATTTTGCTCGTCGCTCACGGGTGGAACGCGCAGCCCGCACCATCTTTCTTAATCGTACCTGTTACAATGGTCTCTATCGCTTGAACAATAAGGGGCAGTTCAACGCCCCCTTCGGCTATTACAAGAATCCGCAGATCGTTGACAGCGATAATCTCCGTGAAGTGAGTCGGGCCTTACGCAATGTTGATCTGCGGGTGGCCGATTTTGCTGCTGTGCTCGATGAGGCTCAGGCGGGTGATTTTGTCTACTTCGATCCGCCGTATGTACCGGTCAGCAGCACCGCATCCTTTACCAGTTATACACGACGCGGCTTCGACGAGAGCGAACAACGTCGGCTTGCCCTGGTCTTTCATCAACTGGCGGCACGGAATTGTTTTGTGATGCTCTCGAATTCATCAACAACCCTGGCCCATCAGTTGTACGCCAACGCCTGCCGGGTCGATGTTGTATTGGCCAGTCGCAAAATCAATTGCAACGGTTCACGCCGCGGGCTGGTTGAAGAGCTGATTGCCTGTAGTTTTCCGGCTGGCGTGCTCACTCCACATAAGCTTGCCAGTGATTAGAACCTATGCCGCTACACTGACGAAACTGTCGATCACTATCGCCCAACTTGCCAATGCTTAATGCCAACGTCTATTCGCTTCTGCGCCAGTTCCAGGCGATCACGGCCAGATAACCGGCGGCGCCAATTGCTATGCCTACCGGCCAGGAACTACTGGCCTGAAAACTGATCAGACCGGCCAGTAACGGCCCGACGGCTGCCAGTAGCGGACGCAAATCATCACTAGGCGGATGACTGACACGCCGACGATGACGCACTGGTGCTGCACTCTCGATCTGTTCGGGTAACGTATCATCAGTTTCATCATCATCGTCTTCGTCCGTCTCGAAAATAGCAGGTGGTAAGGGGTTGTCGAGCGGTGGATGTTCGCGTAGCTCGGCCCGGTATGCTTTCCGCCAGCGGTATGTTGGCCGCCGGCGCGCCTCGTAAAGATGGTAGGCTGCACGCTGCAAGAAGGCTGGCTGACCGGCGCTTAGCGTCATCAACTCGCGTACTTCATCAGCACTGAACAGACGCTCACCCTCTTCGAGGTAGCTATCGAGCAAAAGGCGTGCTTCGGCGAAGCTCAGTGGCCCCAGGCGCACCGTGGCGAATGGTTCACTTAGTAGGGGTGGTGTGCCGCGAATGGCTCCGACAACCATCAAATCATACGCCAGTGTTTGCCCGGTTGGCCCGGCCACCCCGTGATAGCCGGGTGCACTCCGCCGGGCCAGGCGGCCCAAACGTTCGAGCAGGTCTTCACCCCAGCCGGCAGCAATCGCGGCCTCGACCCCATCGAGACAGATCAGGACTGGTCTGCCGCTGGCCGCCAGACGCTGTTCCAGAGCCGCAATCGTTGGTTCACTCCCCCCCAGAGCACGAACGATCAGACCATACGTCGTCGCTGCATCAGGCAACAGGGAAAGATCAAGGTAGAAGGCGTTCAGATTGGGGATTTCCAGCACTGCTCCAGCGGCCTGTGCCAGATGCGTCAACAGCGATGATCGACCACTCCCGCTCGGCCCGTATAACAAGAGCGGGCGACGGCGTTCGAGTTGTTCACATGCCGCTCCCAGTTCGCGCCAGCGACCAACAAATTTGCCCGGATCGGTAATCCGTCCGCGCTCAGCGAAGGGATTTTTCATGCGACCTCCACCGCTGACCTGTTTACCCGGTTACAGAAGGTACCAGCGTTCAATATTCCACAAGTAGCGTGGTGTCGTCAGATCAACCGGCCCATCAAGTGTTTGTATCCGTGTGTTGATTACGACTGCGGTGCGATCAACCCACAAGTAAAGGTAAGGCAATTCGCTGACCAGGCGAGCCTGGGTTTGGGCAATTGCACTGCGCCGTTCCTCGCGACCGTAGAGCTGACGGGCAATCAGTGCCTGCTCGTCGTACACCGGATCGTTGAAACCGACAAAATTGCGGGTAGCACGGGTGTCACCCGGTCCCTGCTCAAGCTGGCTGGAATGGAAGAGCGCAAAATCATCAGGGTCGTAGAACATCGTATCGGCAAAGTTCGGATCACCGGCACCGTTCAGCCAGCTTCCCAACAAGAGGTCGAAATCGTATGGCGCCACGTAGCGCGCCAGAATGACGGTTGCGAAATCAGCCGGTTCTACAACTATCTGGATACCGATGCTGGCAGCAATCTCGGCGATGCGACGGGCAGCCACCAATCGCCGTTCATCATCGTTCCGAACGTAGAGGCGGGCGATCAGCGGTACTCCCTCCCGTTGGCGGATTGTCGCACCGGGAGGCAATACCCAACCGGCGGCATCAAGTATCTCGCGTGCAGCCGGCAGGTCGCCTGCCGGTAACGGAGGCGTCAGATCGGCCCAACTACCTGGCAAGGCGCCATTGCCAACCGGCACCCCCACCCCCTTGGTTGCCGTCTCTACCAGACGCGGCAAATCGATAGCTGTCGCCAGCGCCTGTCGCAGGCGCACATCGGCAAACGGACGACCGGGGCGCAAATTGAAGGCCAGAAAATAGACCCCATTTTCGGGAATACTACCACTACGCAAGGTTGTGACATTACCGAGTGCATCCTGCGCCCCCCAGGGCAACTCGGCTACCAGCAACTGCCCATCACGCAGGGCTTGCTGAGCTATCGCTGTTTCCGGCATGACCGTCAACACCACCTGATCGAGGAGCGGCGAACCGTGGTGATACTGATCGTGTCGTTCCAGTACCAGACTGCCATCGGCCTGTCGTTCCCGCAAACGAAAGGGGCCACTCCCAATCGGCTGGGCGAGAAAATCGACCTGACTCACATCACGTCCGGCAAACAGGTGACGAGGCAAAATGGGGACGGCCAACAGGCTCAGCATCGGTGCATAGCGGCTGCGCAACTCAATCACGACCGTGCGTTCATCAGGGGCAGATGCCGCAGCAATGTAGCGCAGGTCGGCCAACAGGGCAGTACTGGTTTCAGGCAGACTACGGAGTGCTTCCAATGTGAAGAGTACATCAGCAGCCGTTAGTGGTTGACCGTCATGCCAGTACACGTTCTGACGGAGCGTAAACGTCAATCGCCGTCCATCGACATCAATGTCAAGTCGTTCGGCCAGATCGGGGGTTGGCCACAGATCGGCATCGAGACGCATCAAACCACTGTAGAGCAGGCTGATCAGATGTTCTTCGTCACGAGAACGTGGCTGCCAGGGGCGCAGATCGCTAACAGGAGCAGCGATTCGTATGCTCAGGGTACCACCACGGGGAAGTGGGGTTGCAGTTGGTGGGAGTGTGGCGGTGGACAGTATCGTCGCCGTTGGCTCTGGTGCAGGGAGCGTGGCACATGCAGCCAGGAGGACGCTCAACGTGATCAAGATGAATGGCAATCGGTTGTGGTGAAGCAAGTGATCGTTGTGCATAGAAGTATTATACCAACTCAACGTTGCTACCTATGCTATGAGCAGGCCACAGCGGCTGACTGCCAGGATGAACAGCACGACGTTGCCCTCAACACCGGGTGGTGTAACCGCATGCACGATGTGGGGAGCAGCCAGTTCCTATGGACATGCTACTTCGCGTCTCACGCTAGCAATTCGGGCTATACCCATCCTCTGTGTCCTCCGTGTCTCTGTGGTGACGAAGGCAGCAACCTGGCGTATACCAACTAATTTATTGGGCAGCACCTACCGAAACCTTATGGTACAATACAAAGGCGATACAGAAACACATTCCGACCGTACACCGGGGCGCGGAAAGGGAACCACAATGACCTCACGGCTGCAACAAGCGGAAGTGATCGTCTGGGATCGTGTAAGCTCTCTTGGTCAGGCGCAATCCTTTCGCCGGCACAATACAATCTACACGCCGACCCAACCGGCCCAAACTCTCTACCTGCTAATGAACGGTCAGGTTGGATTACATCTTGCGTCACGCGAAGGACGACTACTCACTGTCCGTGTCGTTGAAGAGCGACAGGTGTTTGGTTTGAGCGTCTTTGAGCGTGATGCAACCTATGATACGTTTGCCGAGGCATTGACGCCGGTACGGGTATTGGCGGTTCCCCGGAGCGAGATACTGCAAGCGATGGCTGAAAACGGGACGCTGGCCATGGCAATGCTTGAACTTCTTGGTCAACAACGCATGATTGTCAGCCGACGAATTGAGGAAGTGGCCTTTAAGTCAGTGCCAGCCCGGTTGGCCTCAGTTCTCCTCGAAATGTCGGAGACGCAACAGGTGGCCGCCCCGCAACCGAACCGCTTACCCCGGCGCACCCATCAACAGCTTGCTGATATGATCAATGCGTATCGCGAAACCGTGACCAAGGTCATTAATCAGTTCCGCGATGCCCGTCTGCTCGACGTAGACAGTTCAGGTATTACTCTGCTGAATCCATCCCGGCTACGCGAGCTGGCCCAGAGTTAGCGTGTGATCTCTTCGGGTGCCAGGCGCTTTTTGCGCTTGCGCATGTGTTCACGACGTACCACCAGCTTCCACCACAGGCCAATAAGCTGAACAAAGGTGCGCCAGAGCCGCGGGAAGTTGAAGAACTGACTTTTGCCGTAGGTGCGATGATAGTGATGAACCGGTACTTCGGCGAAGCGATAGCCGGCATCTTGTAACTTCTTCACCAACTCCAGGCAGATCGTTCCACTGTCTGATTCCAGCTCGATATCGTCGAATACATGCCGGCGAATCAGGCGAAAATCGCAGTCAACGTCGCGCAATTTAAAGCCAAAGAGAAATTTCACCGTGTGGTGGTAGATACGACCGATGATAATGCGATGCAACGGGTCTTCGCGATCTATCTTCCAGCCATTCACAATATCGATATCGTCACGCAGTGCCGGTAAGAGGAGCTTGAGTTCGCGTGGATCGTACTGCGCATCGCCGTCGGTGTAGAAGATCAGGTCTTTCGTTGCTTTGGCAAAGCCAACCTGTAACGCTCCACCATACCCTAACGCCTGGCGATATGTGTATACGCGCAGCCGATCATAGCGCTTTGCCAGTGATTCGAGAACGTCAACCGTGTAGTCAGTGCTACCATTCTCGACCACAATCACCTCGTAATCATCGGTAATGTCTTCCAGCGTCTCGATCGCCGCAACCACCATGCTGCCAATGGTGCCGGCATCGTTGCAGGCGGGAAAAAAGACGCTGATACTGGGTCGCTTGTCCATACAGTTGAACTCCATGCGCCGTTTGAAGTGCCGCCGGCTGATTATAACACAGGCGTCGCGCACTCCTCGTCAGGGGTTGAACGTAAAGCTGTGCTATCGTGACAGCAGCACAGGCTGATGAAGGTTTACAACGTACCTGTGACTGAAAAAAGGAGTAAACGCTGTCGCTTATCCGCAGCGTAATCACGCGCTAGTTGGGATATCGTGTACGCTATCTCCGTATACCGGATCGTGAGCACGGCTGGCGTGACAGCGTGGCTGCCGCACGTCACACTGCGCACCACGCGGATGATGAGCGAGCAAGGCAATCGATATCAGCGGGTGATGACGCCGGAGATTCGTCAGCTCTCCTCGCAGTCATACCGGCAGCCCGGGAGCAAGATATGCTGTCGTTGGTGATTGGCAAGCGTTCATGAGCCTGGGTGACAGTCTGTAGGATGACAGTGCAGCTTTATGAAATAAGTTCCAGTCAAGATTTGATATTGATGACTTCTAGTGTGCTATCATACGGGTAGCATTGGCACGCATCACGGGGTTATTTATGGCAACACTGCTTTCCTGGTTGTTGATCGTCATGATACTGTTGTCGGCCTGGTATGTGATAGCCTACACCGTCGCCTTCTTCCATTTACGCGAGCGGATGTTGCTACTGCCGGTTGGACAATGGTTGCTGGTCGGTGTCGGGCTTGGTTCGATCATTCTGAACAATGGAACGCCAGTGCTGGTTTGGGTAATGACCCCGCTACTGATTGGGCTAGCCCTGGCCGGTATCTGGCGCCGTCATCCGCGTGGTCTGGCGCTGGTCTTACGTTCATATCCTCGCGGTACGCTCGACATCCTGACGTTTCGCCGGCCGGTTTTTGATCTGAAGCGCCGTGTACGGACAAAATGACGATGCGTGATGAACTGATTACCGCTCTCCTGAGCGTCGTTGATCCGGCAATTGTGCTGCGCCGGCCAGAAGAGTTGATGCTCTACGAGTACGATGGCTCAGCCCTTGATCAGGGTATGCCGGAGGTGGTTGTTGTGCCGCGCACTACCACCGAAGTTGCGGCCTGTGTGCAGGTGGCAGCTCAGCTCGGGGTGCCAATCGTTGCCCGTGGTGCGGGCACCGGGCTGGCCGGTGGCTCGGTACCCGAACAGGGTGGGCTGGTCATTTCCCTTACCCGCCTCAATCGGATTTTAGCCATCGATCCGGTGGCGCGTACTGCCCGCGTGCAACCCGGCGTGGTCAACACCGATCTCAGTCTCGCCGCTGCGCCCTATGGCCTCCATTTTGCCCCCGATCCCAGTAGCCAGCGCGCCAGTACCATCGGCGGCAATATTGCCACCAACGCCGGCGGTCCGCACTGCCTGAAGTATGGCGTCACCACCAACCATGTTCTGGCAGTAACGCTGGTCTTGGGTGATGGGCGGGTGATCGAGATGAGTCGGACTGCCCTGGATGCGCCAGGCTACGATCTGCTGGGGGTTGTGGTGGGCAGTGAAGGAACCCTCGGTATCATTACCGAAGCAGTGGTGAAATTAACCCCAAATCCTGAGTCGATCTACACCTTTCTGGCCATCTACGACGATCTCGACGCGGCCAGTGAGACGGTGTCTGCGATTATTGCCCATGGCATCATTCCTGCTGCGCTTGAGATGCTGGTTGGGCAGGGCATTGCCGCGGTCGAAGCCGCAGTTCAGGCGGGGTATCCGCCTGATGCGCGGGCGGTATTGTTGATCGAGCTTGATGGATTGCGTGAAGAGGTGATCGCCCAGGCCCAAGCGATTGAACAGATTTGTCATCAGCATAAGGTGCGCGAGTTGCGGGCGGCGCAAGATGCCCACCAGCGCGAGAAGTTGTGGGCCGGTCGTAAAGGCGCTCTGGCGGCCTGCGCACGGATTGCCCCGCACTATCACATTCAGGACGGTGTTGTACCGCGGTCGCGTCTGCCTGAACTGTTGCGTTTGACCGAAGAGGTGGCGGCCCGTCACCAGATCACGATTGTCAATATTTTTCACGCCGGTGATGGTAATCTCCACCCGCTGTTGCTGTTCGATCTCCGTCACGCCGGTGCGCTTGAGCGGGCAGTTGCCGCCAGTGAAGAGATTTTGCAGGCGTGTGTTGCTGCCGGCGGTACGATCAGTGGTGAACACGGTATTGGGATTGAGAAGCGTAATTATCTGGGCTGGATTTTTGGCCCGGCCGATCTGGCCGCTTTCGCCGACCTACGCGCCATCTTCGATGCGAATGGGGTGATGAACCCCTGCAAACTGCTGCCGGGGGGCAGTAGTTGTGCCGACATCCGGTTTGCCCGCGGTGCCCTGCGTGCGCTTGACCGGGGGGCGTGGATTTAGACGGGTATGAATGCCTTGCCTTTTTCAACCAAGCCATCGCCGGTAACGTATGCATTGGCTGATCGACAACCGCAGCAGGTTGTGCAGCCGACATCCGTCGCTGATGTGAGCGAATTGCTCGCCGAAGCAACCCGTACTCACACCGCAGTGGTGCCGTGGGGGGCCGGTACACACCAGTTTCTGCTCGATCCGCCGCAGCGTTACGATATCGCCCTTGATCTGCGCCAACTGAACCGGGTGATTGAATACCAGCCCGCCGATCTGGTGATAACGGTTGAAGCCGGTTTGCCGCTAGTGGCGGTACAGGCACTGTTGCGCGAACGGGGACAGTGGTTGCCCTGGGATCCGCCTGCACCAGACTCTGCGACTATCGGGGGATTACTGGCGATCGCGGCATGGGGGCCTTTGCGGTTGGGTTACGGTGGGCCACGAGAGTGGCTCCTCGGCATGCAAGTCGTGCTCGGTGATGGGCGAGTAGTACAGAGTGGTGGGCGGGTGGTCAAAAATGTGGCCGGTTACGATACCCACAAGCTACACCTCGGCGCGTATGGCACGCTTGGGGTGATGGCAACGGCAACGTTCAAAGTCGCGCCACTCCCGGAAACGTTTGTTTCACTGCGCGTTCCATGCTCTACCTTTGACGAGGCCTGGCAGGTGGCCGAGGCGCTGCGTAGACCACCATTACAGCCGGTCGGGCTGGTTATTACCATCTCAGATTCTATCATGCTACAAGCCCACTTCGCCGGTGTGGTAGCCGCGGTGGAACGCCAGCTAGCGCTGGCTACCGCAGCCTGTTCTGCTGTGACTGATCTGAAGGTCGAACATAACTATCGTGCCCTGCACCATGCCGCCTATCCACATGCATCTGCCACCAGCCTGATCCTTCGGATCGGTGTGCCTGACAGTGCGCTTCCGGTGGCGATGGCTGCGCTGGCGACGGTCACGCCTGAGTCGGTAACTGTTTTTCCCGGTTTGGGGCTGATCATTGCCTGTTGTCCGCAGACTGCCGCCACGCACTTGCCCGTGTTACGCCAGGCGCTGGCCGGTGCAGGTGGGTATGCCGTAGTTGAATACAGTCCTGTCAGCATTGAGCGCTGGGGGCCGCCGCCACCAACCATTGATCTGATGCGTGCCTTGCGCCAACGTTGGGACCCGGCAGGCATTCTCAATCCAGGGCGCTGGCTGATTGAATAAGAGCGATAATGTTCACGAAGTCAGGAGATGTCGTATGGCGCTACTCGGTTCACTTATCGCGCTCGGTGCCGCACTGGTCTTTGCCACACTGGGACTGGCGACCTTATGGGGTGGCTGGCAGGCAATCCGTCGCGAGTTACTTCGCGGGTTCGTGAGTACCAATCCTGCAATGGGTGAACGCATCTGGAGCCTGTTGCTGACGGTTGTTCCTCTGCTCGGAGCCGCGCTGCTTGGGCTACTGGCAGCGTGGCGAATCGTCCAGGTAGCTCTTGGTTTGGGATAAGGAGAACGTCTAATGGCACGTCCACGTCCGGTGGTCTTGATAATTATGGATGGCTGGGGCATTGCGCCACCAGGGCCGGGTAATGCGGCTGATCTGGCCGATACGCCCCATGTTGATGCGTGGATGGCGAATTGCCCCTTCACAACATTGGGAGCTTCAGGGCTTGATGTTGGCCTGCCTGAAGGTCAGATTGGGAACTCCGAGGTAGGCCATCTCAATATTGGTGCCGGTTTTGTGGTCTATCAGGAACTGACGCGCATTAGCAAAGCGATTGCCGATGGTGATTTTTTTACCAACCCGGTCTTGCTCCAGGCCATCGAACACGTCAAACAGCGCAACTCGGCCTTACATTTGATGGGGCTGTTTGGGCCTGGAGGCGTGCATGCCCATGAAGATCACCTGCACGCGCTGCTAGAGCTGGCCCACCGCCATCATCTCCAGCGCGTCTACCTCCACCTCTTCCTCGATGGGCGTGATGTGTTGCCACGCAGTGCGCTGGGCTTTCTCGACACCCTTGAAGGGGTGATTGGCCGGCTTGGAGTCGGCACGATTGCTACCGTTGCCGGTCGTTACTATGCAATGGATCGTGATAAGCGTTGGGAACGCACGGGACGGGCGTATGCGGCCCTGGTTGATGGGGTGGGTGAGAAGGCAACTTCAGCACGGGCAGCGATTGAGGCATCGTATGCCCGTGATGTCAGTGATGAATTTGTCTTACCCACGGTGATTGTCACCGACGGTGGCGAACCAACCGCTACCGTGCGCGACGGCGATGCCGTGATCTTTACCAACTTCCGCCCCGACCGTGGTCGGCAGTTGACCCGTGCCTTTGTTGATCCAGACCTCAATGAACGTATTCACCAGCACTATGAACGGCAAAAAGCTGAAGGCCAACCGTTGCCCGCCACGATCTGGCAGCGTGAGCGTCAGTTGCGCGATCTCTGTTTCGTGACCATGACTCAATACGAAGAGGGCTTGCCGGTACTGGTTGCCTTCCCACCCCGTTACGTCACCAATCCGCTGGCCGCTGTGATCAGCCAGGCCGGGCTGCGCCAGTTTCATATTGCCGAGACTGAGAAATACCCGCACGTCACCTTCTTCCTCAATGGCGGGCGCGAAGAGCCGTTTCCCGGCGAAGATCGTCAACTCATCCCATCACCCAAAGTCGCTACTTACGATCTGAAGCCGGAAATGAGTGCCTCCGAAGTCACCGAGGCATTGCTGGCTGCAATTGAGAGCGATCAATACGATTTCATCGTGGTCAATTATGCCAATCCCGATATGGTTGGTCATACCGGGAGTATCCCGGCAGTGATCAAAGCCTGTGAAGCCGTTGATGCCGGGTTGGCGCGGGTGGTGCCGGCTATTCTGGAACGGGGCGGCGTGGCCCTCGTCATTGCCGATCACGGGAATGCCGAGCAGATGATTGACCCTGAAACCGGGGGGCCGCATACGGCGCATACCACCAATCCGGTACCTTGCTTCCTGATTGGTGGTACCGGCTATGGCAAAGATGCTATCGAACTGCGGCATGGTGGCCGATTGGCCGACGTGGCACCAACACTGCTCGAACTGTTGGGGTTAGAACCGGCAGCCGATATGACTGGGCAGAGTCTGATTGTGCATCGTACTTAGCCAATCCGGTCAGGTTGCCCGCTGCCGCACAAGTGGCGTGTCAGGTGGCGTTTCAGCAAAGGAATGCCTCTGCACAAAACACCTCGTTAAGCAAGGGGTGGGATTGCAGCGGGAAAGATGTATCTATCATCGATCCACGCAGACATCACATACCGGCGTTGATACCGTTCCCGCTCAAAATGTCACCTGTCGCATGGTTTTGAGTGCGGAAGCCTGGCTTCCGCACTCTCTGGCCGCTGGCTTTTTCACGGATGCAGGGAGGTGGCGAGAGCCGCCAACAGGCGCTGGCGACTCCTGGTGGCATGATTCAGGGACGGTCTCAGCAACCGTGTTTTGGGTGGCTTGCCGCTCGTGGGGCCGCCAGGACGCCTGCGTCCTGACCACGACAGCGGAGGTACCTTGTACCGGAGACTCCCGCCCTCAGCAGGTACAGGGCGGACAGAGAATATACACAAACCCAATGCCTGCCTCATCAGGAGGACCTGAGTCAGGCTGCTGCTCTTCCCTCTCCCGCAGCGCATGAGAAGGGGTAGGGTAGTGGCGTTCAGCGCATCCCCAAGTCCTACCCCCACATATCCTCGCATGTTTTGTTGACCTCCAGCGAAGGTGGCCAGGAGGGGGCATATTGCAGAGCATCGTTGGCAGCAGCACAAGCACGACATGCTGATCATGCATCACGATGGCACTGCACCTCACACAACTGCCTGTGAACTGGCTCATGCACCCGTGTTGACCCGCCAGTGGCTCACTGGTGGGTTAGTACGGGCCTGAAACCTGCATGATATACCGTGTCAGTCAAGATTTGATATGACCCGGCGTCATACCACGACAGTCATCCCTGAACCGATGCTCCTGGCGCATTGGTTCAGGGGTGACCCTATCTTGCGGAGACCAGGACTACGCTGCGTTCACGGAAGACTAGATCACGTCATCGACAGCACAAGGTGCGGCTGTCGCCGTCGCGCTGGATATCTCCCGCCAGCATCTGATGTGGCTATTCGACAACACCGGGCTACCTCCTCGTCATTATCCCCTGCGCTTACCGGATGTGCCTCTGCTGAACCAAGAGATACAGGATGTTCCCCGTGCTAAAGAGATAAAAGACAGGTGACCAGATTATACTTTTTATCAACTTTTTATTTAGATTAAATAATATCTTTACTGATTATTTTGCAAAAGTGTCGTATGATTAATTGTGCAATATCAGCAATTTCGTGCTGATTGAAGTCGCAAAATAGTTAACATATCATTTAAAATCAATGAATTTCGCAAAAATTATACCCTTCAGCGTTCATAAAGACATCGAGCATGAATAATAACGCGAAAGGTAAACATATGGTTTAGAACAAATAAACTGAGAAAACACTGATTTTCACAAAAACCTGAAAAATTCATTGCTTTTCAGTAATGGTTTACGGTACTGTTGTGAAATTTACAACTAACTCCATCCACGACCATGGGGCAGGGCACTGTCCTGGTCGCAGTACGCATGTCGAGATTAGAAGGGTTCAGCATTAGAAGGAGGTTCGTAATGGCAGACCAAAAGCAATCACGGCAACTGAGTTTCGAGATTCCACTCGACGCAAGCGGTGTTGATGATTTCTCTCCTGAGACGCCGGTGAAAGTCGTGGTTGAGGGTGCCGGTAACATTTTGCACTCGGCACTAGCTCGTTTTGATAAAACGGGCAGAGCGGTAGTCCGCGTTGAACTGAGTGGTGCGCCTGATACTCTGAACATCATCATTGGTCCAGCCGATGCTGAAAACGAGGATTTACCTCATCTCCAAACTATTAGTCGCACTATATCAGCGCGGACGTTGCAGGAGCGCCGGTTTAAGTTGGAACCGATCTCGATCTCGGCCTACTACTGGCATTGGTGGCGACGCTGGTGTCGCCATTTTGTGATCGCCGGTCGAGTTATCTGTCCAGATGGAAAGCCGGTACCTGGGGCGCAGGTGTGTGCCTTCGATATCGACCGCTGGTGGTGGTGGTCCAGCCGCCAACAGGTGGGGTGTGACACGACCGATGCCAATGGTGCATTCACCATCAAGTTTCGCTGGTGTTGTGGATGGTGGCCATGGTGGTGGTGGCGCATTCGCTACTGGCAACTCGAACCCTGGCTCGTCGATCTGTTACGTCCGATCATCGAGCAGGTGCCTGATTTTCCCATTCCCATCCCCGATCCGCGGCCATCGCTCACCGTCTTTGCGCCATTGCTGGAACGCGATGGTCAGGCAATGGCGCTGGTGAACCAACCATTTGGTACAGCCATGTTGCCAGCACTGCGCGAGAAGCTACGCGCACGTTTGCCGCATATCCCCGAACTTGAACAGTTGCGCATCTGGCCCTGGGCACCCTGGCAGCCATGGTGGGATTGTACACCGGATATTATCTTTCAAGTCACCCAGCAGTGTGAAGGGCAACTCAAAGTCATCGTTGACGAGACTATCGCCGATACGCGCTGGAATATTCCCACAAATGTGAGTGTGACGCTGGTCGCTAACGAGGCGGCGTGTTGCATAGACGATCTACCTCCACCTGAAGGCAACTGTGTTGTGGTAGCGAATGTGTGCAGTAGCCTGAGCAACGGTATCGGTGGGAATATGGGGGCGATGGCAGCGCCGGCTGGTTATCTGAATCCGAGTGTTGTAGCCTCATACGGTGATCGCCCATTTGCCGGTACAGTATCAATTGGCGGACAGTTTGGCAGTGCGGCAATGGTTGATTTCTACGAATTTGAATGGGCGACCAGTCCAGGTGGGCCGTGGCAACCTATGCCACCCGCAGCAGTTGGGAATTTTACGCGAACCTTCTGGGGGCCGGCACTGCCCGCGGGGCCGGTTGGCTTCCATACGCTCCCGGTTACTTTCACCCCGATCAGCGGACGACTGGTTGCTCCTTCACGGGCATTCTTCGAGGCAAACAACGGACCTGGGAGCTGGGGACTGAGCCGTTTCTGGGTGAGTAACCCCAATCTGCTACTCCAGTGGTTAACTGCCAACACTTTTGCCGATGGTACGTACTACTTGCGTCTGGTCGGTTATCAAAACAGCGGGACAGGAGCGAATCCGCAATTGGGTCATCCACAAATCCTGCCCATTTGCAATACCGATCACGAGAACTACCTGGTGCTTACCATCGATAACAGTACCAGCAATCTTGAGCCGGCAGCCGATATTGTCGCAGTACGCATCAATGGTAATCTGGCCGATCCCTGTGCCAATATCATTGCCGGCAGTGGCGGCACGCTTGAGATTGATTTTATCGCCTACGATGTCGGTCAGCATCTGGCGTTCTACACGCTCGAAGCAACCTACGGCAGGGATGGTCGCGTCAATCTGCTGACGTGTCCGGGGGCAACGTTAACGCCTATCGCCCTGCCGCCAACTACTCCCGCCGCCGATCAGGTTGGTCCCGATTACGGAGCAGCACGCAGCCAGGGCGCAACGGCACCACACTGGCGTGGTGGGGGATTACGCTTAACCATTCCTGACTTGCGCTGTGCCTTCCCGATCACGTGCTGCTATCAAATCGAGTTGCGGGTCTACAAGCGCACCATCGTCGATTGCAACTACGATTATCACCCGCGGAAGCTCAGTTTCTACAGCCTGACGGTTGCCGTCTAGGAGAGTGGTGAGTGCGTGTTAGCCGCTACGGCATGATCTACCGAATCGGCTAACACCACTCGCCACCGCTGAATATCAGGGGTTGCTGTTATGTCATGGCTTAGCCTGATCATTGCAATAGGTGCTGTCTGGCGCATCACCCATCTCTTTCATGCTGAAGATGGCCCGTGGGCGATTTTCTTGCGCTTGCGACAGTGGGCAGGCGGGAGTGTTTTGGGGCAGGCACTCGCTTGTTTCTATTGTCTGAGCCTCTGGTTTGCACTACCGGTCGCCCTCTACTACGCGCCAACATGGCTTGAAGCAGGATTGTACTGGCTGGCATTTTCTGGTGGCGCTATCGTTATCGAGCGGATCAGCGCCCCGAAACCAATTGTCTATGAGATACCATCTCAGGGAGGTCATGATGACATGCTGCGGCAAGAATCGAGCCTGGACACCGGTCACAACCGACACAACGACCCGTCCTGCGCAACCAACAGGTGATCGGCGTTTCACCGTTTTCTGCGAATACACCGGTCAGGCGGCGCTGATCGTCATCGGCCCGGTAAGTGGTCGCATCTACCGCTTCAACTACTGCGGTGCCCGTCTTCCCATCGATCCGCGTGATCGCCCGGCGCTTGGGCAGATTAGCCAATTGCGGATAGTCGAGCATCGGTAAGTGCACCGTTACGGGCCTGGCACTCGTCGCAACAAACATCGCTTTTGATAACGCGGGGCGAGCCAAGACGAGCAGCCATACGTGTAGCACAGGCTTTAACCTGTGCTATATTCCTTGCGTGATCGGGTTTACGTTATTAAGGTCTGACGGATTACCTCATCGACAGTACGAGACGGCACCTGTCTGCCATCTCCCATGTCTGTCGCCGACATCTGATACATCCTGCCAACATACTCAAGATCATCCGTTACACCGGGCTGATAATGCGCAAGCCGGCAGGATGGGTTGCGTTGAAGTGTACTACACTGATTGGAAAAACCCTGACGGCCTCACTGGCGCCTGTCAGCAGCTTTTGCGTTTACAGGAAAGGTGGTTTTCTGGGCGACCGCACCACGCACGGGTTCGAGATGTCAGATCATCTGTGACATGATCCTGACATCTACAAGATTCGTGCAAATGATAGCTGCAAATTCACCAACATGACTCGTATAATGAGATAGCATCCCATCACACAACAATTGGATCAGCATCATTCCGGGTTGGTCCGATTGAAACGAGCTGAGAGCAACCTATGCCAGACATAACCACCATCCTGCGCCGTGATCCCAACACCGGTACCGCCAACTTACTCGCTTTCGCCGAATGGCTGGCGCAACCGACGACGCCGTGTGGAATCATCGATATTCAGTTACCTCATCCACCGGCTTCGGCAACGTTACGCTGGCTGGCCCTCTTATTGCGTGAAGAGTTGGCTGGAACAATCTACCAACCGGGGAACACCCAATTTGTGATTGTGGTTCCACCAGGTGCTCCGGCAACACAGGTCGTGCAAATTGAACGGTTACAGACACTCTTACACCGGCAGGCACAGCGTCTTGATCTGAGCACAATACCGGTTATTCGCTACCATCACATTCCCGCTGACAGTGACCCGGCGACCATTCTGCAATTTCTGATCCCGGATACCGCTGATCCAGGGACACTGCTCAACCGATTGATTGCTCAACTCGCAGCGCTAGGCGCTACGCTCAATGATCAGCATCAATTCGATATCGACCCCGTTACCGGTTTGCCAAATAGCTTTGCTGCCCGGCAACGCCTTGAGGAGCTGATTCTGACAGCGCAAAGACAAAGCCAGGCGTGCAGTGTATTGCTGATAAATGGTGATGACCTCCGTCGCTACAATGAAATGAGCTATGCCGCCGGCGATCAGATGATCCGCGATCTGGCCACCGTCCTCCGTGAACAATTACGACCGAGTGATTTTCTCGCTCGCTGGCAGACGGGTGACCAGTTTCTGGCTGCGTTACCCAATACCGGTGTCAGTGGGGCGGCTGCATTGGCCGAACGATTACGCCAACGTGTCATCGAGCGATCACAGCTCTGGCCGTCGCCGGTCACTATCTCTATTGGGATTGCATCCATCCCGCAACACGGCCATACTGCCGGAATTGCGCTGCAAATTGCTACCACAGCACTTTCACAGGCGAAAGCTGCTGGCAAAAATCGGATTGTTGTCGGACGACCACTGTAGCGGTCAGGTGGTAATATACCGACAAAACGTAGGTCAGCGTGGTACAATAGAGAGCAATGATTAATCAATACCAATTCGGTTGCAGTAGGCGCCTATGGCAATGATCTTTTATCGCGATATGGAATTGATCTGCCGTAGTTGTGGAGCAACGTTTATCTTCACTGCCGGCGAACAGGAGTTCTACGCTGATAAAGGCTTTCTCAATGAGCCGACACGCTGCCCAAAGTGTCGTAATCGCCGCGAACATCAGCGTCGTCGTCTTGAACTGCCTGCTGAAGATGATGAGTCGTGATCTCCTCTCACTGGCGACAATTCACTGCCTGGTCAATAAGCATCCTAATCGCTGGTATTGCGGGATGGTTTGCACTTCGCGCAGATCCCTACGATGCACTGCGTCAGGGAGATGCCTTCTTTGCCGCCGGTCACTATCGTGCTGCACTCAATCAGTACGCTGCCCTGGCAAATGGGTTAAGCGAAGCAGAGCTGCGACGTGGTATTGTCCTCACGGTACGTGGAGAAACCGATCTGGCCCGGCGAGCATTCGCTGCTGCTATTCAAACTGGTCTGCGGCCAGCAGAATATCAGCTTGCTGTACTCTATCTGGGGCAAATAGCCTTCCTGGAAGGAGATGCTTCAACAGCGCGTCGCACCTGGCAGACATTAACCACCTGTCTACCCAATCGTTGCGCCATTCGTGATCTATTGCTGGCCGATGATGATCTGCGGTCAGGTCGGTTTGACGCAGCCTTCGCTGCCTATCAATCAGTGGCGACGGATCAATTACCGGCAGACTGGGTTGCAATAGTAGGGGAACGGCTAACATTACTCAGTGCTCTGTACAATCCAGACCACGAAATACCGGCGAACCTACCAGCGTCTGTTATCGATTCAGATCCCTTCTTGCGTCCACTCCTGCCGCCGCAGGCAGGCTCGGAAACACTTTCGACTGCGCTTATAGCCGATCCGGCTGCACGACCACAACTACTCGGCCAACTGGCACTGGAATTGGGATACGATCATCTGGCACTTGCATTCTTCGCCCAGGTCGATCCAGCAGGTGCTCATGGGTTGAGTGCAGCCATCTATCGAGCCTACGCTCACTTACGCCTGGGGAATCGGCAACAGGGGATCGTACAACTCGAACAGCTTGCTGCGGTGCATCCTGACGATATACGGATTGGGGCATTACTCGCGGTCGCATATATTCATACCGGCGACCTCTCGGCAGCGGCCAGTCGCTTGCAACAGATTCAATCTCAGCATCATACCGGACCAGCCATTGCACTGGCACAGGCCGGATTAGCCTTTGCTCAACGTGACTTTGTTGCCGCAGCCGATGCCTACGAACAGGCAGTCATTACTGCTCCACCCGATGAGCGTGGCCGTTATCTGACATTAGCCGCTCGTTTTCATCTTGATAGCGGCTTCGAGCGTTGCAGTAGTGGCATTCTTGCAGCACAAGCAGCAGTTAATAACTTGCCTACCGATCCCGAAGCCTTAACCATCCTGGCCGGTACCCGCTACTATTGCGGCGATATGAGCGGTGCGTTAGCCGCAGCCGACGCAGCCCTGACAGCAGGGGGCGGTGTTGAAGCGCGTTTCTACTACGGGTTGATTCTTTGCGCTCAAGGCGATCTGAGGCGCGGACGTGCCGCTCTTGAAGCGGTTGCCGATCAGGCACCGACCAGCATCTGGCGACAGCGAGCCGAAACTGCGCTTGAACTGTTGGGTACGTAGTACTTGTGGCATGAGAGGCGAGTCGACGCTTTACCGCTTCCTGAAGCGATCTGGCGTGTGCGTTGCCTGCGATGACCTTGCCACTTGACAAGCTGACGACCTTCGAGTATACTACGCAGCGTTGC
>NZ_DAOTZQ010000005.1:0-112416 GCF_034434295.1 Chloroflexus sp. | reverse complement strand
TGGTCACACAAATTCGGGTGTGTTCGTCAAGATCACAGCGTCAGTCAGGAATGAATGAGGTAACTGCTATCAGACATTTTTGAAACAGGTTCTAGTCTGTTTGATCTTTAAGCCGGTTCTCACCACTGTTCCACAGAGTATTTGCGCGATCTTTCAATCTTCGTTATAATAAGTTTAGAATATTCCCCACCTGATATAAGAGTAGTTAATCGGTCATCGTAGACATATCATAATATAATCTGGTCATTGATTCGGTTTGGCGGTGCGTAGTTGTTTCGTGCATTATCAATGAGGATCGCATGACGCATCGTGATTCGGCAACACTACCGGCGCCCCAAATGGAGATCGATCATGTGGGGCTTAGCTTCGGTGGTGTACGTGCATTATTGTCGGTTACGTTTAACATTTACCCCGGCATGATCCAGGCGATCATCGGCCCGAATGGTGCCGGCAAAACCAGCCTGCTCAATTGCATCAGTGGTCTCTACCGTCCTCAGCAAGGGCACATTCGTTTTGAAGGCCGTAATATCATTGGCCTGCCGCCTCATCAGATTGCTCGCCTCGGCATTGCCCGTTCATTCCAAAACATCGAACTCTTCCGCCATATGACGGTGGTTGACAACCTGATGCTTGGTCGTCACATCCACATGCGCAGCGGTATCTTCAGTGGCGGTTTCTACTGGGGGCGCGCCCAACGGGAAGAGGTTGAGCATCGCGAATTTGTTGAGCAAGTCATTGATCTGCTCGAAATTCAGTCGATCCGCAAGAAGATGGTGGGGACGCTCTCGTATGGCTTGCAAAAGCGGGTCGAGCTGGGGCGAGCGCTGGCGATGAATCCGCGCCTGCTCCTGCTCGACGAACCAATGGCCGGCATGAATAACGAAGAAAAAGAGGATATGGCTCGCTTTATCCTCGATATCAACGAGGAATACGGTACCACGATTGTCCTGATCGAACACGATATGGGTGTGGTGATGGACATCAGTGATCGGGTCGCTGTGCTTGAATTTGGACAACTGATCGCCTATGGCACCCCGGCTGAGGTGCGCAGTGATCCGAAGGTGATCGATGCCTATCTTGGCCGTGAACACGCGATGCCGACAGTATAACCAGGGCGATATACCGGCGGAAACTGGCGATGTCATTATCGGGTGAGACGATGATACAGATACCGGAGACAACTCTACCACGGCTCCTCTTTCAGAACGCGGAACGTTTTGGTGATAAGGTGGCCCTGCGCGAAAAGGATTATGGCATCTGGCAAACGGTAACCTGGCGGCAGTTTGCTGAACACGTGCGTGCCTTCGCAATGGGATTACACGCGCTGGGCGTTCGGCGTGGCGATGTGATTGCCATTCTCGGTGATAACCGTCCTGAATGGTTGTACGCCGAGTTCGCGGCCCAAACCATCGGTGCGATGTCGATTGGGGTCTATCAGGACTCGGTTGCCGAAGAGGTCTACTACATCGTCTCGGCTGCCGGCGCACGGGTGATCGTGGTCGAGGATCAGGAGCAGGTCGATAAGATCATCGAAATCTGGCCGCGGCTGGAAGGGGTGGTGAAGGTTATCTATTACGAACCGAAAGGCATGCGCAATTATCGCCAGCCCTACCTCGCCGATTTTCCGTCTATTGAAGAGCTTGGCCGGACGTATGATCGCGAGCATCCGGGTCTGTTTGAGGCTGAACTCGCTGCCGGTAAACCTGATGACGTAGCCATCCTCTCGACCACCTCCGGTACCACCGGCAAGCCGAAGCTGGCCATGCTGACCCATCGCAACATGATCAGCCAGGGTGCCGGTCTGCTCTCTGTCGATCCGCTCGGCCCTGATGATGAGTTTGTCAGCTTCCTCCCGCTGGCCTGGGTGGGGGAACAGATGGTGACGGTGGCTGCCGGTATGCAGTGTGGCTTTACCATCAACTTCCCGGAATCAGCCAGTACCGTGCAAGAGAATATTCGTGAGATTGGGCCACGGGTGATGTTCTCGCCACCGCGGATTTGGGAGAACATGCTCTCGCAGGTGCAGGTGAAGATTCAGGACTCGACTCCGCTCAAACGGGCGATCTTCGAGTGGGCAATGCGCCAGGGGTACGAGATGGCCGATACCCGCTTCAGCGGGAAACAGCCCGATCTCTGGCTGCGCCTGCGCTATGGGTTGGCGCGCCTGCTGGTCTTTGAGATGCTTAAAGACCATCTTGGCCTGCGCTTCCTCAAACGGGCTTACACTGGCGGTGCCGCGCTCGGCCCTGATGTCTTCCGCTTCTACCACGCGATTGGGGTGAATCTGAAACAGGTGTATGGGCAAACGGAAAGTGCTGGCCTGAGCGTCATCCATCGTGATGGGCAGATTAAGTTTCAAACCGTGGGCACACCGCTGCCAAATACCCAGATTCGGATTGCCGAAAATGGCGAAATTCTAGTCAAAAGCCCCTCTGTCTTTGTTGGATACTATCAAAACCCGGAGGCAACCGCAGAAGCGCTCGAAGATGGCTGGTTGCACAGTGGCGATGCCGGCTATTTTGATGAAGATGGCCATCTGATCGTGATTGATCGAGCCAAAGATGTAATGACGCTTCACGACGGCACCAAATTCTCGCCACAGTTTATTGAGAATAAACTCAAGTTTAGCCCGTACATCAAAGAGGCGGTGGTCTTCGGTGGCGACTGGCCCTTCGTGACTGCGATGATCAATATCGATTTCGCGAATGTCGGTAAATGGGCCGAGAACGCTCAGATTTCCTACACGACGTATACCGATCTGGCGCAGAAGCCGCAGGTGTACGCACTCATCCGCAAAGATGTTGAACGTGCCAATGCCGATTTACCTCCGGCAGCGCGGATTCGCCGCTTTTTGCTGTTGCACAAGGAGCTTGATGCCGATGATGGTGAGCTGACCCGCACCCGTAAGGTGCGCCGTCGCCTGGTCGCCCAACGTTATCAAGAGATTGTCGATGCGCTCTACAGTGATCAGGACGAACTTGAAATCGAGACCACGATCACCTATCAGGATGGGCGAACCGCGCTGATCAAGACGCGCCTGCGGATCGAAGAGATAGCTGATCCAGCGACGACACTGGCAGCATCACCGTCGCGGATGGCAGTTCGTTAGTTAAGGCAACGGAGAGCGGCATGGATCGGTTTATTCAGCTTGCCCTGAGTGGGATTGCAAACGGTGCCATTTTTGCGCTGGTCGCGCTCGGTTTTGTGTTGATCTACAAAAGCAGCGACGTGATCAATTTTGCGCAGGGCGAATTGTTGTTGATCGGTGCCTACCTGACCTACGCTATGGTCGAGCAGTTTGGTCTCTGGTGGCCGGCAGGTGTGGT
The DNA here is from genome assembly GCF_034434295.1 of Chloroflexus sp. Lineage (GTDB taxonomy): Bacteria > Chloroflexota > Chloroflexia > Chloroflexales > Chloroflexaceae > Chloroflexus. The sequence goes on along the minus strand of NZ_DAOTZQ010000005.1, from coordinate 109,090 downwards.
ACTGGCCGTGGTGCTGGCAGCGGTTGCCGGTGTGCTCATCGAGCAGTTGGTGCTGCGCCCAATGATCGGTGAGCCGGCGATTTCGGTCATTATGGTCACCATCGGTCTATCATCGCTGCTGCGGGCGATTGTTGGCGCGATCTGGGGGGTCACGCCACGTCCGGCGCCGCAATTTCTACCCACCGATACGGTCACCATCTTGGGGGCAAATGTTGGCGTGGATCGCCTCTGGGCGTTTTTCCTGGCTATTACGCTCTTCGTGATCTTAACCCTCTTCTTCCGCTATAGCCGTGATGGCATTGCCATGCGTGCGGTAGCCGATGATCAGCAGGCGGCGCTCAGCATGGGCATCAGTGTCAAGAAGGTATGGGCCGTGGCCTGGGCCATTGCAGCAATTACCGCCGCAGTCGGTGGTATTTTGCTGATGAGCATCTTCGGTGGTGTGTCAGGAACTATTGCCCGGGTTGGTTTGATCGTCTTTCCGGTTGTGATCCTCGGTGGCCTCGATAGCATTCCGGGTGCAATTATCGGCGGGCTGATTATCGGACTGTTGCAATCGTTCGCTGGTGGCTATCTGCCTCCCGAATGGGGGGTCGGTGAGGTTGTGCCGTTCATCATCCTCTTGTTTATCCTGCTGGTACGTCCTTACGGCCTCTTCGGACAGCGCATCATCGAGCGGGTGTAGGGGATACAGACTATACAGACAGGATTGCCTATGCAGAGCGGAACATTTCATACCACGTATGCCAGTGATGTCAGTCTGCGCCCCTATTGGCCGCAACGGATTCGGATTGTCCTCGTTCTGGTGGCAGCACTGATCTTTCCCTGGTTTGCCGACCGCTACTGGCTCAATCTAGCCAACACGATTGCCATCGCTGCCATCGGTGCTATCGGCCTGAACATCCTGGTCGGTTACACCGGCCAAATCAGCATCGGGCATGGCGGCTTTCTGGCGGTAGGGGCGTATACCGCCGGTTTGCTGGCCGTGAATCTTGGCACCCCGATGTGGCTGACTATTCCTATCGCCAGTTTTTTCACGGCGGCAGTTGGCGCCTTCTTCGGCCTGCCGTCGCTGCGCCTGAAAGGTTTGTATCTGGCGATTGCCACCCTTGCCTCGCAAGAGATTATCATCTGGCTCCTTACCCACGGTAAACTGCTCGGTATCGGCGAGTCACTTTCGTTACCGCGGGCGACCAATAATCTCTTCGGCCTGCCAATGGAGTGGCTCGGCAACAATGACTTCGCCTTCTACTGGGTGTGCCTCGCCTTTTTGATTCTGACGATCATCTTCGTGAGCAATCTCTTCCGAACCCGTACTGGACGTGCCTTTGTTGCGATCCGCGATCAAGACATTGCGGCCCAGGTGATCGGTGTCGATCTCTTTCGCTATAAACTCCTGGCCTTCGCCACGTCTTCATTCTTCGCCGGTCTGGCCGGTGCACTGACTGCGCACTACCGTGGCGTGATCTCGTGGGAGCGGTTTACGATTGAAACCAGCATTCTCTATCTGGCAATGATTATTATTGGCGGTTTAGGGAGCGTCTCAGGATCAATCTACGGTGCTGCGTTTATGATCCTGCTCCCGGCCTTTCTCTCGAATATGGCCCGCACGCTGAGTGGCATCGTTCCTGACATCAACTCGTATCTGCCGTATATTCAGCAGGGTGCTTTTGGTCTGGCAATCATCCTCTTCCTCATCTTCGAGCCGGAAGGCATCGTTAAGATGTGGCGCAATGTCAAGGATTATTTCCGGCTATGGCCGTTCAGTTATTGAGGTTTGTAGCAAGGAGGATGGCATGCACAGGTGGAAACGCACGTTCGGTTGGTGGATCGCCATGGCGTTGGTCGCCACGATGCTGGCAGCATGTGGCGGCGGCGGTACCGGCGGAGGTGGGGGTGCGAGTAGTGAACCGATCAAGATTGGCGCGATTTTTGACCTGACCGGTGCAACAGCCGACGTAGGAACGCCCTATGCCCGTGGACAGATTGCCTTTATTGATTGGAAGAATGAACAGGGCGGTATCAACGGACGGCGCTTGCAGTTGGTGAGCGAAGACTATTCGTATCAGGTGCCGCGTGCGGAAGAGTTGTATACGCAATTTGTAACCCAGGATAAGGTGCTGGTCTTCTCAGGATGGGGTACCGGTGATACCGAAGCGCTCCGTCCCAAGATTACCGAAGACAAGATTCCGTTTATCTCGGCCTCATACTCGGCGACGCTGGCCAATCCGTCTGAAACGCCCTACAACTTCCTGGTTGCGCCGACCTACTCTGACCAGTTGATCATTGCGATGAAGTGGGCGATTGATGACTGGAAGGCGAAGGGCAATAGCGGTATGCCGAAATTTGCGTATCTGATTAACGATAGCCCCTTTGGGCGTTCGCCACTGGCCGATGGTACAGCCTTTGCCACATCGCAGGGCATTGACACCCCGCAGGAGGTGCCTTCACCCCGCGGTGCAACCGATCTGACGCCACAATTGACCCAGATTCGCGACTACGGTGCCAACTACATCTTCTTGCAGAACGTCTCTAGCCCGGCGGCACTGGCGATCAAGAATGCGAAGAGCCTGGGCTACGACGTGCAATTCGTCTGCCTCAACTGGTGCGCAAACGAGATTTTGATTAAGCAGGCTGGGGCCGACGCTGAAGGTGTTGTTGGTGTGGTGCCCTTCAACTATGAGGCGGAAGGAGCGCGGGTGGCCCTCGATTACGCCCGCCAGAAGAATATTGACTACGGCGGTGCCGACAGCACCTTTGTCCAGGGCTGGACGGCGATGTCGATCCTGGTGGCCGGTATCGAGCGCACACTGGCGGACGGCAAAGAGCTGACCGGCGAGAATATCAAGAATACGCTGGAGACGATGGGGTCTATCGACACCAAAGGGGTAACACTGCCGGTGCAGTTCAGCCCCACCGATCATGCTGGTGTGAAGTCAACCCGTATGTTCCGGGTCGAGAATGGCCGGTGGGTCGCAATTACCGACTTTATCAGTGCGCGGTAAGTTGTCGGTGACCGGTGTGTTGTCTGCTGATGACACACCGGTCATTCATAGCAGGCAATCGCTGCGGTTGCCCTCTTGCATATGCTGACACTCAACAATATTGAAGTTATCTATAACGATGTGGTGCTGGTGCTCAAGGGGTTGTCGCTTGAGGTACCGCAAGGTCAGATTGTAGCCTTGCTCGGCTCCAACGGTGCCGGCAAAAGCACAACCCTCAAAGCCATTTCGGGGCTACTCAAGCCGGAAAACGGTGAAGTGACCGATGGTGAGATTTTGTTTCAGGGCCAGCCGATCCACAAAAAAGATGCTGCCGAGATTGTGCGGATGGGCATCTTTCAGGTGATGGAGGGACGGCGTGTTTTCGAGCATTTGACGGTCGAAGAGAATCTCCGTGCCGGCGCCTATACCCAGTCATTCCGCCGCTTCGCCGACGATCTGGCGCTGGTGTACGACTACTTTCCACGCTTGAAAGAGCGGCGCAATCAGGTTGCCGGATTTCTCAGTGGTGGTGAGCAGCAGATGCTGGCAATTGGGCGGGCACTCATGGCGCATCCCAAACTGATTATGCTCGATGAACCGTCGCTCGGCCTGGCGCCACTGCTGGTTGCCGAAATCTTCGCGATCATCCGACGGATCAACCGCGAGCAAGGAACAACGATTCTTTTGGTTGAGCAAAATGCACGACTGGCACTGGAATCCGCTCATCATGCCTACATTATGGAGAACGGACGGATTGTGCTTGATGGATCGCCAGACGATTTGAAAGATAATGCCGATGTGCGCGAGTTTTATCTTGGCTTAAACGAGATCGGTAGTCGTAAGAGTTACCGCGACGTCAAACACTACAAGCGCCGCAAGCGCTGGCTCTCCTGATCGGGTTATCCATAATATGAGGATGGTATGAATATTGAGGCATTTTACGCTAGTTTTGATCAACGAGTGCGTGAGATTGTTGCGTTTGGCTATGAGCATTCGCCGGCATTCCGTCATCGTATGGACTCTGCCGGCTTGACGCCCTCTGATATTCAGACCACCGCCGATTTGAGCCGGCTGCCGATATTGCGCAAAGAACAACTGGTGGAATTGCAACGTCAAGGTCCACGGTTGGGTGGCATGCTCACGGTGCCCCTATCACGACTGCGCCGCATTTTTCAATCTCCCGGCCCAATCTACGATCCTGAGTCTGATGAACCAGACCCGTGGCGCTGGGCACCAGCGTTTCGGGCCGCCGGTTTTGGCCCTGATGATATTGTGATCAACTGTTTTGGCTATCATCTGACGCCTGCCGGCGTGATGTTTGAAGAGGGTGCGCGGGCGGTTGGTTGTGCGGTCATTCCAGCCGGGGTTGGTAATCAGGCTCAGCAAATCGAGGTGATGGCCCACCTCGGCGTGACTGCCTATGCCGGCCTGCCGAGCTATCTGAAAACCTTGCTCGAACGAGCGGTTGAGGCAGGTTACGATCCGCGCACCTGGCCGCTGAATAAAGCCTTTGTCGCTGCCGAACCGTTACCGCCATCACTGCGGGCGTTGTTTGAAGAGCAGTACGGCATTCTGGTGTATGACGGTTACGGGACTGCTGAGACAGGAAACCTCGGCTACAACGGCCCAGAGCGGCAAGGCTGGCACCTGCCTGACGACGCTCTGGTGCAGATTTGCGACCTGAATACCGGTGAACCGGTACCTCCTGGGCAGACTGGTGAAGTCGTGGTAACGCTCTTCCGCCGCGACTACATCCTGATCCGCTTTGCGGTTGGCGACCTCTCTGCGTTGATGGAGCCAACGACCGCGACCGTCATTCAGACCCCGCGCCTGGTAGGGTGGTTCGGTCGGAGTGGGGAGAGTGTCAAGGTGCGAGGGTTATTTGTTCATCCCCGGCATATTGCCGAGGCGATGCGGCGCACGACCGGCTTGCAGGCGTATCAGGCGGTTGTGGTGCGTGAAAATCACCGCGACGAGCTGATCTGTCGGATTGTACCGACCGTCGATGCCGATCCTGCGCATCTCCGTGATAGTGCCGCGCAGGCGCTCCACGAAGCGCTGAAACTGCATTGTCGAGTAGAGCTGGTTAGTGAACTGCCAGCCGATGCCAAACCGTTCGTCGATCTACGAACCTGGGACTAATCCTGACCGGGTAGTCACGACCCGCTAACCTGCCCGCTCAGGCGCCCGGCACCCCACCCCGCCGCGAGGCAGGGTTTGTACCCGCCGATTGAGCGAACCCGCCGTCCTCTCTCGCCTGGCACCCCACCCCGCCGCGAGGCAACCCCGCAGGGGTGGCCAGGAAGTGAGGCAGGGTTTCAACCCGCCGCCCGATACCCCGCTGGCTTCGCCGACCTGCATCCCCGTCCCTGTCAGGGCGATCTATTCATCGCACCCACCGTTGCATCGCCACAACCCCGACGCTGTAGGGCAGCACACCACCTGCAAACGATGAGTAAACGTATAACTGGAAGCGCTTTCACGGTTTTGTACAAGTGCTTCGCGCTTTTTGAAAAGCCAACCCAACCCTTTTTTGTACTATAGGGTCAGTTGGAAGCGTTCCCAGTGAGTGGTGGCAGATATGCATATCACCCTTGACGAAATTGCCCGGCGGGCCGGAGTCTCGCGATCAACCGCATCACGGGTTCTCAACAATCATCCGCATGTGAACCCGGCAGTGCGCGAGCGGGTCTGGCAGGCTATTCGCGAAACGAACTATCAACCAAACCTTCCTGCACGCTCACTGGCCAGCCGTCGGTCGCAGGTGATTGGGATCATTATTCCGCAGTCGATCCATACCCTGTTCGCCGATCCGTACTTTCCGCTCTTGATCGAAGGCATTGCGTATGTCTGTAATGCGCGGGAATTTTCGATCATGCTAGAGCTGGCGACTAATACAACCGGCAATCCCTACCGTCATATTGGTCGGCGCGGCTTTCTCGATGGTGCGATTGTCGCATCGGCAATCGAAGATGAGTTTCTGACACAATGGCTACAACAAGAAACGCTTCCGGTGGTGTCAGTTGGGCGCATCAGCGCACATCCGGTTATTCCCTATGTTGATGTAGACAATCGTCACGGTGCGCGCATGATGGTTGAGCACCTGATCCGACGAGGTTACCGCCGGATCGCAACCATTACCGGGCCAATGAATATCGTTGCCGGACGAGATCGCTATGCCGGGTATTGTGAAGGGTTGACCGCTGCCGGATTACCGGTACAACCTGAACTCGTCGTCGAGGGTAATTTCAGCGAACAGAGTGGCTTTACGGCGATGCAGATGCTCTTGCAGCTTGATCCGCTGCCCGATGCCGTCTTTGCGGCCAGCGATATGATGGCGCTCGGCGCTTTCAAAGCCTTGCGTGCTGCCGATCTGGTTGTTCCGCGTGATATTGCGTTGACCGGATTCGATGATATTCCGCTCGCCGCAGCAATGACACCGGCGTTAACGACCGTTCGGCAGCCGATCAATGAACTGGGTCAGACCGCTGCCCGGCTCTTACTCGATCACCTGATTGTCGCTTCTCCCGAACCTGCGCCACAGCGGGTTATTCTGCCTACCGAGCTGATCATTCGTGAAAGTTGCATTCGCGACTCGGAAAGGGGGTGAAGATACCGCCACATTGCAAAACTCGTACCCCGACCTGTGTCCAACACAATGGTGTAGTAGTTCCAGAGGAGGAAATGAGATGAAGTCGTTTAAAGTCCTGCTCGTTAGCGTCACATTTATTCTCGCCACGATCCTCAATGCTGCTTGTGGCAGCAGTCCTTCAACCCCCGCCGCCCAGCCAACTACCGCTCCTGCTACTGAACCAACTCAGGCTCCGGCCCCAACGCAGGCGTCTGCTCCTACCCAGGCTGCTACCAGTGGGCGTACCAAAGTGCGCTGGTTTGTTGGTTTGGGAGCCGGTTCAGATGAAGGGGCAATTCCGGCGCAGAACGCTTTTGTTGAGCGCTTCAATGCCAGTCAGGATAAGATTGAACTGGTGATCGAGATTGTTGACAACAACGTTGCGTTCGATACCCTGGCCACCCAGATTGCTGCCGGTAATGCTCCATGTCTCGTCGGCCCGGTGGGTATTCGCGGACGCGACAGTTTCAAGGGTGCCTGGCTTGATCTTCAGCCGTTGATCGACAAGTACAACTACGACCTGAGCGACTTCGATCCCAATCTGGTGAAGTTCTACCAGGTGAAGGAAGAGGGCCAGCTCGGCATTCCGTTCGCGATTTTCCCCTCCTTCATCATCTACAACAAAGACCTGTTTGACGAGGCGGGGTTGCCGTATCCACCTGCCGAACATGGTGCGCCATGGGTTGATGAGAATGGTGTTGAGCATGAATGGAACATGACCACGCTGACCGAACTGGCAAAGAAGCTGACCGTCGATGCCAATGGTAATGATGCCACCTCACCCGATTTTGACCCGGAGAAGATCGTTCAGTTCGGTTGGATGAATCAATGGACTGACCCTCGTGGCATTGGCACCTTCTTCGGAGCCGGTTCGCTGGTCGATGACAATGGCAATGCGCAGATTCCCGACCACTGGAAGGCGGCCTGGAAGTGGACGTATGACGGCTGGTGGAAAGACTGGTTTATTCCGAATGGTCCCTACGGTGGTGCCGATTTCCTGCAAGGCCCTGGTGGCCCCTTCTCGTCGGGCAACCTGGCGATGATCCACATCCATATGTGGTACGTAGCACCATGGGCACTGGGGAATGTTGATTTCGATTGGAATCTGGCGGCCACACCGAGCTATAACGGGACGATTACGGCCAAGATGCACGCCGATACCTTTGGCATCCTGAAGGGCTGCCCGACACCTGATGAAGCCTTCGAGGTATTGACCTACATGCTCAGCAAAGAGCATGTGAGTGAATTGCTCACCATCTATGGCGGTATGCCGGCCCGTCTCTCGCTTCAATCCGACTACTTCACCCAGTACAACCAGACCAGCTTCCCCAACAAGACCGACATTAACTGGGATGTGGTGGTGGAAGCGATGAGCTACGCCGATAATCCGAACCACGAGAGCTGGATGCCCAGCTTCCAGGAGACAACGGATCGCTATAACGAGTTCTGGAACTACCTTGCCAATACACCTGATGCCGATTTCGAGGCTGAAGTAGCTAAACTGCAAGCCGATTTACAGAAGATTTTCGGCGCGGCGAAGTGAGTATTGGTTTCAGACCATCGATCCTGCGCTAAAGACAGGATCGATGGTTCCCCCAGGAGGTTGTTATGGCGATTGTTCCTGACGTAAGTGAAGCTCTAAGGGGTACTTTTGCCAAAACGAAGCGGCGAAAGTTAAGCCAGCTTGAGAAAAAAGAGATCCGCTGGGGGCTGCTCTTTATCAGTCCGTGGATTATCGGCTTTCTGGCTTTCTACCTCTTGCCAATGATCGCATCGTTTGGCTTCTCGTTGTACGATTTCAATCCAGCAGTTCCTGATCAGGCTAGATTTGTTGGCTTTGCCAACTGGCAACGGGCGCTGTTTCAAGATCAGGAAGTCTGGTTGTCGCTACGCCGTACCATCCACTTTGCGGCCATCTCGTTGCCGATTTCGCTCCTCTTTGCGCTGTTTCTGGCGATTTTGCTCAATTCGGAGCACGTGCTGGGCAAGAGTGTGTATCGCACACTCTTCTACATGCCGACGATGATCCCGCTGGTCGCAACAGTCTTGATCTGGAATGGCGTGCTTAACGAACAGACCGGTTGGATCAATGTTATGATTGAACGCCTGACCGGGATTCGGGCAACCGGCACGCAGGGGTTGCGCTGGCTGGCCGATCCCAATCTGGTCTACTACGCCTACACGATGTTCGGGTTGTGGGGTGTCGGAAATGCGATGATCATCTTCCTGGCCGGTCTACAGGGCGTGCCGAGTGAACTCTACGAAGCGGCTCAGATCGATGGGGCGAACTGGTTTCAGCGTTTAATCTTCATCACCATTCCTCTGATAACACCGGTTATCTTCTACCAGGTCGTGTTGGGCGTTATCGGTTCATTACAGTATTTCCTCGCGCCATTTGTGCTCAACAATGGTACCGGCTTTCCTGAAGGGATGACCCGCTTCTTCATGGTCTACTTCTACAAGCAGTCGTTCACCTTCTTCAGCATGGGGTATGGGGCGACCCTGGCCTGGTTGATGCTGATCATCGCCATGATTATCACGATTGTGCTCTTTGGCACGGCACGCTTCTGGGTCTTTTACACAACGGAGGAACGGTGATGGTACGCACACAATACGTTCCCATGCGTTCGCTTTCTAAAACGGCACGGCTCGCTCTCACCCGCATTGCGCTTACCGGCCTGACCCTGGTTGTGCTCGGTCTGTTCCTCATCCCAATGGTGTATGGGATCACGACCGCCGTTAAGACCGACAATCAAATCTCCGAGAGTGGCGCACCTTGGTGGCCGGCGAGTAAACGCACCTTCGAGTATGAAGGGAAGAGCTACGATGTCTATCTCGTGCCCATCGATGGTGAGATGCGTGAACTGGCACTCTACCGGCCCGGTCGGCAGCGGAGTCAGTTTATCGATCCGAACAATCCAGAGGCGGGTGTGATCGAGTGGGAAGGCCAGTGGCGACAGCTTGAGCGCACGTGGGAGCTTGATATTCAGTGGAATAATTTTGTCCGCGCCTGGAATACGATCAACTTTCCCAATCTTTTGCGCAATACGATAACCTACGCTGGTGTCACAACCTTTGGCGCAGTGTTATCGGCAGCATTGGTTGCCTACGGCTTTGCCCGTTTCCGCATTCCCGGCAAGCAAATCCTCTTTATGATCATGCTCTCAACCGTGATCCTGCCGGGTGCGGTTACCCTGATCCCAACCTACTTTGTCTTCTTGCAGATTGGTTGGGTTGGTACATGGCTCCCACTCATTGTTCCGGCCTTCTTCTCGTGGGGCACTAACGTCTTTCTCTTGCGCCAGTTCTTCCTCTCGATCCCGCGTGATCTGGAAGAAGCGGCGATGATCGATGGCGCCAGTCCAATCCGCATCTTTTATTCGATCATTCTGCCGATGTCGCGACCGGCCCTGACTGCCGTGGCTCTCTTCCATTTCTTCTGGGCCTGGAATGACTTTTTTGGTCCCCTGATCTATCTTGCCGGTCATCCCGATAAGTTTCCGATCACGGTGGGCTTGACGGCGTTCAACAATCTGTATTCGCAATCGACCAATCTGATTCAGGCAGCGTCGCTGATTTCGGCGGTTATTCCGATTATCGTCTTCTTCTTCGCCCAACGCATCTTCCTTGAAGGTGTGGTGATTACCAATTTCGAGAAGTAGTATGCATTTCCATCCAGTGCTTGTGCTCGTGCTGCTACCAATCTTTATTGCTGCCTGCGGTCAGGTGCCGGTAGGGTCGCCACCACCAACTGCCACGGTGGTAACCTACCGCGATCCGTCGGCGCCAATTGCTGAACGGGTGAATGATCTGCTCCAACGCATGACCCTGGCCGAGAAGATCGGGCAGATGACGCTGATCGAGAAGAATAGTCTGACGCCCGATCTGGTGCGCGATCTGGCTATTGGTGGGGTGCTGAGCGGTGGTGGCGGCTATCCTCAAGCAGAGAACTCGCCGGCAGCCTGGGCGGCGATGGTCAATGAATTTCAGCAGGCGGCACTCAGCACGCGCCTCGGCATTCCGCTCATCTACGGTGCTGATGGGGTGCATGGGCACAATAATCTCTACGGGGCGGTGATCTTTCCGCATAACATTGGGCTGGGCGCGGCCAACAATCCGCAGCTTATGGAACAGATTGGCCGGGCGACCGCGCTGGAGATGGCGGCAACCGGGGTGTTTTGGAATTATGCGCCGGCAGTGATGGTGCCGCAGGATGTGCGTTGGGGACGCACCTATGAAGGCTACGCCGAGCGGCCAGATCACGTTGCTGCGCTAGCCAGTGGGTTTCTGCGCGGTTTGCAGGCACCTGACATCGCAACCCCAAATCGTGTGATCGGTACCCCGAAGCACTTCCTCGGTGATGGCGGTACCGCCTGGGGATCGTCTACAACCGAGAACTATCAACTTGACCAGGGAGAAACCTTCGGCGACGAAGCCTTTTTACGAGCCGTCCATCTCCCACCCTATCAGGCCCTGATTGCAGCGGGTGCCCAGACGATTATGGCCTCGTATTCGAGCTGGAACGGGCAGAAGATGCACGCCAGCTCCTACTGGTTGACAGATGTGCTCAAACGGGAACTTGGCTTTGCCGGTTTTGTGGTTTCTGATTGGGCAGCTATCGATCAGATCAGTCCTGATTACGATCAGGCAGTTATTACTGCGATCAATGCCGGTATCGATATGAATATGGTGCCCTACGATGCCCACCGCTTTATCGCCTCACTGACGCGAGCGGTGGAACGTGGGGCAGTGAGTGAAGAGCGAATTGATGACGCGGTACGTCGCATTCTGACCGTCAAATTCGCTATGGGTCTGTTTGAACAGCCATTCGCGCATACAGCGTTGTCCGATCAGATCGGGAGCGCTCAGCATCGTCAACTGGCCCGGACTGCGGTCGCGCAGTCGCTGGTGTTGCTGAAGAATGACGCCAATCTGCTTCCACTGCCAAAGGAGATTGGCCATCTCTATATCGGCGGTCAGGCAGCCCACGATCTCGGCATCCAGGCCGGGGGCTGGACAATCGAATGGCAGGGGCGTACCGGCCCAATTATTCCGGGCACGACCATTTTGGAAGGCATTCAGGCGGCAGTATCGCCACAAACGGTCGTTGAATACAACCAACACGGTCGCTTCACCGGTGATCCGGGTGCAGCCGACGCGGTTTGCATCGCTGTCGTTGGTGAATTGCCATACGCTGAAGGGCGAGGCGATAGCGCCAGCCTTAGTCTGCCCCCTGCCGAGAACCGTGTGCTACGGCGCATGGAAGAAGCCTGTGCCCGCCTGGTCGTGGTATTGGTCGCCGGACGCCCACTGCTGGTGACCGATGAACTGCCGAAGTGGGATGCGCTGGTGATGGTGTGGCTCCCCGGTAGCGAAGGGGCCGGTGTCGCCGATGTGCTCTTTGGCGATCAGCCATTTCGTGGTCGCTTGCCGGTCACGTGGCCGCGCAGCCTTGATCAGTTGCCAGTGGGGAGCGGTGATGGGCCGCCGCTCTTTCCCTACGGTTTCGGGTTGACGCCCTGACCGGTGATGGTAGTTTTTACCAGTACGTTTGTCGCCCTCTGTGACGCTTTGATGGCCTGGAAAGGTTATAAACCGTGCCTTTACCGTTGCTGCGTGTAATCAGGCGACCCCTGATCTGGCTGGGAGTAGTGTGTCTGTTGCTGGTTGGATGCTCGGCTATGCCGACGACGCCTGTGATCGGTGAACCAACACCAACCCCATCACCGTGGATCCTCGTCTGGAGTGATGAGTTTGCGAGCGAGACGCTCAACCCCCAGAACTGGTTGTTCGACAAAGGAGCCGGGGGATGGGGGAATAACGAATTGCAGTATTACAGCAACCGGCCAGAGAATATCCGTATTGAAGATGGTGTCTTGATCATCGAGGCTCGTAATGAAGAGTATATGGCCTGGGAATATACCTCGGCCCGCATCAAGACCCACTATCTGCAGAGCTGGACGTATGGTCGGATCGAGGCGCACATGAAGCTACCGGTTGGCGGTAAAGGTGTCTGGCCGGCCTTCTGGATGTTGGGCGATAACATCGCTACTGCGCGCTGGCCCAACTGTGGTGAGATCGACATTATGGAAAATATCGGTAACCCAACCGTTATTTATGGTTCGGTACACGGCCCGGGCTATTCTGGTGGAAATGCGATCACCAAGTCCTTTGTCAGTGCGGTGGATCTGTCGGCTGATTTTCACATCTACGCTGTCGAATGGGAAGCCGACGAGATCCGCTGGTACGTCGATGATCAACTCTACCACACCCTGCGCCGTGAACAGGTACCGGGTGAATGGGTATTTGATCATCCGTTCTTTCTCATTCTCAATCTAGCCGTCGGCGGGAACTGGCCGGGGTACCCCGACGAAACAACCATCTTTCCCCAGCAGCTCCTGGTTGATTATGTTCGCGTGTATCAAGCTGGTGCGGCCTCGTAAGCCAGCCTATGCAGAGGAAGGTTATGACTACGCTCGTTGATCCAGAAACACTGCTTGCTCACCTGACCCTTGACGAAAAGATTGCTCTGCTTGCCGGTGCCGATGCATGGCACACCGTTGCAATACCGCGCCTGGGTATTCCCTCGATCAAGGTTACTGATGGTCCGAACGGTGCTCGCGGTGCTAGCCGCAATGGCGTGCCGACGTCAGCCTGTTTTCCGGTTGGGGTGGCGATGGGCGCAACCTGGAACCCGGAACTGATACGGCAGGTTGGTGAGGCACTCGCCGAAGAGACCAAAGATAAAGGGGCGCATATTTTGCTCGCCCCAACTGTGAATATCCATCGCTCACCCCTGGCCGGGCGCAATTTCGAGTGCTTTTCCGAAGACCCTTACCTTACCGGCGTGATGGCCTCTGCCTATATCAACGGTCTGCAAAGCCGGGGTGTGGGTGCCTGTATTAAACATTTTGTCTGCAACGACTCAGAATTCGAGCGCTTCAGCATAAGCTCTGACGTTGGCGAGCGTCCGCTGCGCGAGATCTATCTGCGACCCTTCGAGATGGCGATGCAGCGTGCGCGTCCATGGACGTTGATGTCGGCCTACAATCGCATCAACGGGGTGTGGGCCAGCGAGAATCGGCGCTTGCTGGTTGAAATCCTGAAGGGCGAATGGCAATTTGACGGCATGGTCATTTCGGACTGGTACGGTACCTATAGCGAGCGAGCGGTCTACAATGGGCTTGACATCGAGATGCCGGGGCCGGCGCGTTGGCTCAGTCGCGAACACGTGATGGCTGCGCTCGAACGAGGTGATCTGAGTGAGGCTGAACTCGACGATAAGGTACGGCGCCTCTTGCGCACTATCGAGCGGGTCGGTGGTTTTGCAAATCCCTCCCCGTCAGCGGAACAGGGTGTTGATCGCCCCGGTCATCGTGCCCTGATCCGACAGGTCGGCGTCGAGTCGATGGTGCTCTTGAAGAACGAACAGCATCTCTTGCCGCTAAACCCTGATCAAGCGCAAACGATTGCCGTTATTGGTGCAAATGCGCATTGGGCTGCTATCATGGGTGGTGGTAGTTCTGAAGTCGCTCCCCACTACGTGGTGACGCCGCTCCAGGGTATTCGGGAGCGGGCCGGTGCCGGTTGTGTCGTTGAGTATGCTATCGGCTGCCCGATCTTCCGTCGCCTCCCCAACCTTGAAACCGGCTGGCTCCGCCTTCCCAATACCGACCGGCCCGGCGCCCGGCTTGACTACTTTGCCAATCCCGATCTGGAAGGGGCAGTAGTGCGGAGCGAACACCTGAACACGCTGGAGGCAAGCTGGTTTGGCGACCAAATTGCCGATCTAACGACGCCGGTCTTCTCGACCCGTGCGACCTGTGATCTGATTCTGCCGCAGAGTGGTCGTTATCATCTGGGATTGGCATGCGTCGGGCAGGTGCGCCTCTGGCTGGATGACGAACTGGTGATCGATCTGTGGGCGAAAGATCTGATGGATGGTGCCGATCAGCGGCAGATAGTGCAATTAGAGGCAAATCGGCGCTATCGTCTGCGGGTCGAATTCCGCTGGCCGCGAGCCGGTAACTGGCGTGGCTGGCAGGTTGGCTTGCTGGTAGCCGGCGCGAGCGATCCTATCGAAGAAGCGGTTGCGCTGGCAGCGCGCTCGAATGTCGCCATCGTCTTTGCCGGTCTAACCAAAGAATGGGAGAGTGAGGGCTTTGATCGCGTTGACATGGAGCTGCCTGGCCGCCAGAATGAATTGATTAGTCGGGTGGCGGCGGTCAATCCACGCACAATCGTCGTTCTCAATGCCGGTTCGCCGCTCAGCATGCCCTGGATCGATGAGGTCGCTGCCGTGGTGCAGGCATGGTATGGTGGACAGGAAGCCGGCCATGCAATTGCCGCTGTGCTGTTCGGCGATGCCGATCCGGGTGGCCGTCTGCCGACCACTTTCCCGCGACGATTGGCTGACAATCCGGCCTACATCAATTACCCCGGCGAAAACGGTCATGTGCTCTACGGGGAAGGGTTGTTCGTCGGTTATCGCTACTACGACCGCAAAGGGGTTACACCCCTCTTCCCCTTTGGCTTTGGCTTGAGTTATACCGAATTCGCCTACAGCAACCTTCGTCTTTCCGCCGAGTCAATGCACGCCGACGAGACACTGACGGTGAGTGTTGACATAACAAATACCGGTTCGCGAACCGGGACGGAGGTGGTACAGCTCTACGTTCACGATGTTGCCGCTCGTCTGGTGCGTCCCGACAAAGAGCTGAAGGGTTTTGCCAAGGTCGAACTCGAACCGGGCGCCACGACGACGGTGACGTTTACCATTGATCGGCAGGCGTTGAGCTATTACGATCCAGCGGTGCCGGGCTGGATTGCCGAACCGGGCGAATTCCACGTCCTGATCGGGCGCTCGGCCGCCGATATTCGGTTGCAGGCCGGGTTCCGCTTGCTGGCGGATCAGGAATGATCGGTTGGCACCGGATGTTGTACGGGGCGGGAGTAGAACGTATTTCATAAAAAGCTGTCATGGCATAGGGTTTGGAGCGCGGCAGCCATGCTGCCGCGCCAGCCACGCTCGCTGCTCCCGCCAGCGGACAGCGCAGGGTTTCCACGAAGCTGTATCGCCCCCCTCCCAACCTCCCCCCGCTGGGGGGAGGAGTGGACAGAACATCAACACGAACCTACCGTCTATGGTATCAGGAAGCCATAGACCACACTTCTACGCTCCCCTCGCCCGCTGCGCGGGAGAGGGGCTGGGGGTGAGGGCGTTCGGGTAGGGGCGGGTTCTGACCCCGCCCCTATGGACGGTGCCCGTGCCGGTTCACTTTACTATACGCAGGGATGCGACGCATGAGCGGGTATCGAAAGGGTACGTCGTGGATCACGTGTCATACATTGTGTTGTTCAGATTTGATGTTAGAACTTATTTCAAAAAACATCTACCAGAAGCTATCTCAATTCATTTCTAACAGACTCTACACTCATAACGAGCAGCTCCAGCATCCCCGTGACCGGCAAGGTCGACGACGTGCTACGCGCCGGATCGTATGTACGGCTGCTGCGGCAGCCATGCTGCCGCACTCCAAACGTCGCGACACGTGGATAACGAGCGGGCAAGGCGACCAATCCAGCGGGTGATGGCACTGTAGAATGGTCGCCAGCACTGATCCCCGCCATATCGGCAAGTTGGGAGCAGGATATACTGTCTTTGATGATTGGCAGGCGTTCATGAGTCTGTCCGACAATCTGGTGGCACGACGGCACAGCTTTATGGAATAAGTTCTACAAGACACCCCCTCCGCAACATCCTCTTGTCAGACCAACAATTTCAAGGTAAGATAGAACAAATATCCTAATTTTCATCGCCATTGGAGTACAACCATGGCCACTTCCAAGATCGAATGGACCGAATCCACCTGGAAACCGCTCACCGGCTGCACCAAAATCAGTCCCGGCTGCAAACATTGCTACGCCGAACGGATGGCGTTGCGTCTGCGGGCGATGGGGGTTGAGAAATATCGGAACGGCTTCACGCTCACGCTCCATCCTGACGTGCTGGAAGAACCGCTCACCTGGAAAAAACCACGCATGATCTTCGTCAACTCGATGAGCGATCTCTTCCACCAGGATGTCCCTCTCGCATTCATCCAACAGGTGTTCGAGGTTATGCGGCGCGCATCCTGGCATCAGTTCCAGGTCTTAACCAAACGGGCCGAACGACTGAGCGAACTTGCACCATTGATTGACTGGCCGGCGAATGTCTGGATGGGGGTGAGTGTTGAGCATGCCATGTACACCTCCCGCATTGATCACCTGCGTCAGACGAACGCCTGCATCAAATTTCTCTCGCTCGAACCACTGCTCGGACCACTACCAGACCTGAATCTGGCCGGCATTGACTGGGTGATTGTTGGCGGCGAGTCGGGACCACGCGCCCGTCCGATGCAGGCCGAGTGGGTGCGCGACATTCGCGATCAGTGTATCCGGGCCGGCGTGCCGTTCTTCTTCAAGCAATGGGGCGGTCCGGTGAAGAAACGCACCGGCCGCCTGCTCGACGGGCGAACGTGGGATGAGTTGCCGTGTCAATCTTCCGTTGCTTACGTTGAGCAAGAGCTAGCATAGCAGGCAGGAAGCGGGAAACTGTTAGCAAAGCGGGCAAGCGTAAACTCGCTACCCAATGAACACCGCCAGGGGCAGGTCGAGAACCTGCCCCTGGCGAAAAGCCGCAACGACGTGCAAAAGGTGGCTCGCTACCAACGCGCCTCGACACTACGCGGTTGCCATTGCCGCCTTCTGCTTTGCCTTCTCTTCTTCAACCAGCACCCGGCGCAGCACCTTACCGACCAGCGTCTTCGGCAATTCGCTGCGGAACTCCACCTCGCGTGGCACCTTATATGGTGCGAGGTGTAGCTTGCAGAACTCCTTGATCTCTTCAACCGTGGGATTTTCACCCGGTTTCGGCACGATAAAGGCCTTCACTGTATCATCACCACGCTGTGGATGCGGAATACCAACAACGACGGCCTCCATCACCTTGGGGTGCATGAAGAGGACTTCCTCGACATCGCGGGGCAGCACCTTGAGACCACCAACGTTGATCATATCCTTCTTACGGTCAACGATGTAGAAGTAGCCATCCTTGTCAACACGGGCAATATCGCCAGTGTGCAGCCAGCCATCGGCATCGATGGTCTGCGCAGTCTCTTCGGGGCGCTGCCAGTACCCCTTCATTACCTGTGGCCCACGCACGCATAGCTCGCCCGTCTCGTCGCTGCCTGGTTCAATCTCCTGACCGGTATCGAGATTGATCACCTTTGCCTCAGTATCCGGAATCGGAATACCGATGCTACCGGCACGCCGCTCACCAAAGACTGGATTGCAGTGGGTCACCGGGCTGGCCTCAGTCATCCCAAACCCTTCGACGAGGCGACCACCGGTCAACTGACCGAACTTCTCCTGCACCTCCATCGGCAGCGGAGCCGAGCCGCTGATACATGCCTTCACGCTGCGCAGATTGTATTCATTCACCTTGGGGTGGTTGACAATGCCGATATACATTGCCGGCACCCCGGGAAAGAGTGTGCAGCGTTCGCGTTGGATCACATTCATCACATTGTCAATCGGGCGTGGGCTGGGTACAATCACAATCTCGGCACCGATATGAATGCTATACATCATCGCTACCGTCATCCCGTACACGTGGAAGAAGGGGATGGCGGCCATCATCTTCTCGCCACCGGGTTCGCCGCGCGTCAACCAGGCTGCCACCTGCACCGTATTGGCTATCAGATTGCGATGGGTCAACATCGCCGCTTTGGGCAGGCCGGTAGTACCACCGGTGTATTGGAAGAGGGCAATATCATCAGGGGTTATACTGACCCGCGGTGGGGTTGGGCCATACTTCTCAAGCAGGTGTTGGAAGAAGAAGATATCCTGCTCTGGCATCACATCAACCCACTCCGGCGTCTTCCTTTGCGCACTTTTCACCAGCAAATTGGATGGAAAGCCCAGGGTATCGAAGATATGGGCCACAATCACCCGCTTTACCGGCGTTTCGGCACGCACTTCGCGCAGACGGGGCCAGAAGATATTGAGTAACACAATCGTCTCGGCACCCGAATCGTGCAACTGATGCTGCAACTCACGCCCGGTGTACGTCGGGTTGGTATTGACAACGATGGCCCCCAACCGCATACAGGCAAAGAAGGTAATAATGTAATGTGGCGAGTTGGGCAACATCACCGCCACCCGATCCCCTTTGCGTACCCCAAGCTGGTAGAGTGCCGTTGCCATCCGATCAACTTTTTCGTTCAACTGTCGATAGGTGAGCTTCCCGCCAACCGTGAAGCGACCACCGAGCAAGTAGCGCAAGACGAAATTGGTTGCGGTGTGGTCGGCATACGTTCTGGCACTGTTGCTCAACATATCGCTGAGCGTAATCTCAGGATACGTCAGCGTAGGCGGAACACCCGGCTCGTAGTACGACAACCAAATCTTGTCCAAATTGCACCTCCTTGTGCGCATGCCACCATTCGGGTGGAAGTGATCCCTCTCGCTTTGCGATGACCTTGCGGTGAAGGTAGCAGTCTTCACCGCATTAACGACCAGCCTTACACATCATCACGCAGCCAGCCTCGCTCACGGGCGATAAATTTGATCGTGGCATCGTCGGGTGGATACAACCCGGCTGCCTGATATGCGTAAGCGAGCAGAGCTGCTCCTCCGATGAGACCAATGATCAACCCCAGGAGAAAGGCGAATCCACCAATAATCCGCTTCATATAGCCTCCCCGTATCAAATATCCCGTCATTGTTTGGGGAACACACATCGATTGTACCATATTTTAACGGCATTGGAAGTGGATCGGGTATAATAGGGGTGTTAGCGCTTTGATAACTCATCATGGTATCGCTGTCGTTCCGCACCGGGAATTATAAACACCTGACATCTGCTACCGGTTGCTGCCCGATTGTTTGAGCTAAGGAGTTGACGCATGGCTAAAGTACAGATGACGCGAGGCAAATTTAACGGAATCCAGGCTTGCGCAGATGCCAATGGCATCATTGCTGCCGCAGCGATGGATCAGCGGGGTTCGTTGAAGAAGGCGATTGCGAAAGCTCGCGGCGCTGAGGCAACCAATGAAGATTTGACGGCATTTAAAACGGCTGTGACCCGCATTTTGACTCGCTATGCCAGTGCCATTTTGATGGATCCGGAGTACGGTTTGCCCGCCATTGCCCAGCGTGCCCCTGGTACCGGTGTGTTGCTGGCCTATGAGAAGACCGGTTATGATGCCTCGGTGCGTGGCCGGCTGCCCGACCTGCTCGATGTCTGGAGTGTGCGGCGCTTGAAAGAAGCTGGCGCCGACGCGATCAAGATTCTGCTCTACTACAACCCCTTCGACGACGCTGCGATTAATGAAGTTAAGCATGCCTTTATCGAGCGGGTTGGCGCAGAGTGTGCGGCCAATGATATTCCTTTCTTCCTTGAGCCAATTGCGTATGATGATGCCGTGGGCGATGAGAAGAGCTTCGAGTTTGCCCTGGTGAAGCCGAAGTACGTGACCGCCTATATGGCCGAGTTCTCAAAGCCGCGCTATGGGGTTGATGTGTTGAAGGTCGAAGTGCCGGTGAATGTCAAGTTTGTCGAAGGGATGCGCGTGTTCAGTGGCCAGAAGGCGTATAGCCGCGAAGAGGCTAAAGAGTTTTTCCGTCAGGCTGCCGATGCAGTGCGCAAGCCGTTTATCTATCTCAGTGCCGGCGTTTCCGACGAGGTCTTCCGCGAGACGCTTGAGCTGGCTGCTGAGGCCGGGACACCTTTCGCGGGGGTGTTGTGTGGTCGGGCTACCTGGCAGGATGGCATCCCGGTCTATGCCCAGCAGGGCTTAGGTGCGCTCGAAGCATGGCTGGAAGATCGCGGGGTTGCCAATATTACTGCGTTAAATGAGACCCTGGCGAAAGGGGCGAAGCCCTGGTGGACGATTTACGGCGGTTTGGAGAACATTGAAGTTGTTGATCTGCCCGTCCAGCAATAAACCCGGCCTGGTGTGGAGTGATCCACTGCCGAAAAGCTCATACGTTAGAGTGAGTGCGGAAGCTATGCTCCCGCACTCTTCATTTACTGCTGAACAAGAGCATATATGTGTCGCTACTACCGGATAGCCAGGGGAGATTGTGCACGGGTCGTGTTGTGCTCATGCCCAACCAACAACACTGAAACAACACAAATGCGACGGGGATACATCGTTTGACAATGACCCGTCGCATTCGGTATCGTTCACTGGCTGGTACTACGTGCTACAGCAACTCCTCCGCCAGCAGCGAGGCGATGTAAGTGAGCGTGGCCCGGCGGCCCTGGGGATGCAGGCGTCGCCACAGATTCAGTAAGCGCTGTTCGGTGTACGCATTGACAATCGTCTCACTGCCCATCCCATCCACTGCTGGCGATGATACGGTTTCAGATGGTGCAGTAGCAGGTTCAGCCTTCATTTCAGGCTGCGCCATGGCGACCGCAGCGGTTTCAACCACCGGTAGTGGTGCCGATGGCAACTCCACCCCGCGCTGACGTAATTCGGTGGCGATGATCAGGTAGGCAACTTCCAGAGAACTCGCCCCCAGGGCTTCGGCCAGACGCATCGCATTGTCGGGATCGGGTGTAGTGTGACCCATCAGATAGTTTTTCATGGCGCTATCGCTGATGCGCGTTGCCGCACACAGACCTGCGCGAGTGAACCGACTCTGCATTTGGTGTTTCAACCACTCGCTAAAAGGCTGTCCGGCGTATGGCAATAGCTCAGCGCGTTCGCGAACTTCGCTGGCCGGCATATTCAGGACGTTTGCCATTTGTTCAAGCGTTTTGCTGCGAATTCGTGTGCGTTTTCCGGCCTCGAACAGGTATGAACGCAGGGTTGCTACGCTGAGATCGAGTTTCTCAGCAAAATCAGCCAGCGACAGATGCTGCTCCATGGCAGCGTGGAAGAGGAGCACTGCAAGTGGTGTCTTTTGATCTGGCGTGCTCACTGGTGTAATCCTTTCATCATCAGTCTGTTCTATGCCAACAGATTATACGCGAAACATTGAATAATTACTTTAATTACTCTTGCTATCGTGGAATTATAATTGATCATTACTAAAGTGTCAAGGTTTATCATGTTATTCTATGATTTCTAGCAAAAATCTTAAGCGTTGATCAATGAGAAGTGTGTTACAATAGCAAGGTCTGTGTACCCGCTTGATAATTCATGGGGCCGAGTTATGACAAACCAACCCCCTGGTCGCTTTACCATTGACGATCTCTACGAATTAGGCTGGCTGGAAGACCCCCGGCTCAGTCCTGATGGACGGTATGTGGCGGTCGTGTGGGTGACGGTGGATCGCATTGGTAATAGTTATCGGCGGCACATTGTGCTGGTTGCTACCGATGGTAGTCAATTACGTCGCTTCACCCGCGGCAAACAAGATCATCAGCCACGCTGGAGTCCTGATGGGCGCTGGATTGCATTTGTCTCCAACCGCGACGATGAACGAGGTCAGATTTATGTTATTCCGGTTGATGGTGGTGAGGCCCGCCAGTTGACCTCGCATCCCAACGGGGCGAGTGATCCGGCATGGAGTCCTGATGGACGATATATCGCATTTCTGGCGCCGGTAAATGCTGAAGAGCAGGCTCGTGAAGATGCCGGTGAAACGCCTTCACCACCAGCCGACGCCTGGGAGGCGCGGCGAAGTCGCGAGCAGCGCCAGCACGAAGAAGAAATGCGCACAGATCCGCGGGTGATTACCAAACTTCCCTACCGCAGTGGTACCAGTTATTTTGATGATCGTCGCCGCCACATTTACCTTGTTGAAGTCGCTGATGATGAGGCACTACCAACCCCGCGCCGGCTGACCTCCGGTGACATCCACTACAGTGCGCCGGTCTGGATGCCGACAGGTGATGCACTCTTGAGCACGGCAACCCGCGATCCCGAAGCCGACTCGCTTTTTGCCTATTATGATGTGATGCGCGTTCCACTTGATGGTTCGTCGCCACACCCGTTAACCAGTAGCGGTTTTTCCTATTTTGATCCGCGCCCATCCCCCGATGGCACGCAGATCGCGTTTCTGCGCTTGAACGAGTCGCGCCTGCTCGGTGAAGGAAAACGGGTTGCGATTATTCCGGCTAACGGCGGTGAACCGCACGATCTCACAGCGCATACCGATCTGAATGTGGAACAATTTCACTGGCAACCCGATAGCCAGGGGGTGTTGTTCAGTGCTGGCTGGCGCGGTGATGCCCATGTCTACCAGATAGGGCTACCGGGAACACCAACCTATCGCAATGGCGCAACGCTGGTCGGTGGGCCGCGGATCGTCAGTGAATTTGATGTGGGGCGCGATGGCACAATTGCCTTTATCGCCGGAAGTGCTGACAATCCCTGCGATCTCTTTGTGCGTAGCGCTGATGGTCAAGAACGGCGTCTGACCGCTATTAACGAGCGCTTATTAAGCCAGCGCCTGATTGTGCCGATTGAAGAAATAACTTATTTTGCACCCGATGGTAGTGAAGTGCAGGGTTGGACGCTCCATCCACCCGATTTCGATCCGTCGCAACGCTATCCGCTGGCAGTCTACATCCACGGCGGCCCACACGTCATGTGGGGTCCGGGTTTCCGTTCGATGTGGCATGAGTGGCAGGTTGCGGCTGCCCGTGGCTATGTCATCTTCTTCTGCAATCCTCGCGGTAGTGAGGGCTATGGCGAACTTTGGCGTGATGCGATTCGGGGGAACTGGGGCGAAGCCGACGCACCCGATATTCTGGCCGGGATTGATGCCCTGGTTGCTCGTGGCTACATTGATCCCGAACGGATTGGAGTGACCGGTGGGTCGTATGGCGGCTATATGACGGCCTGGCTAATCGGACACGATGATCGTTTCGCCTGTGCCGTTGCAGCCCGTGGGGTCTACAATCTTCTCACCCAACACAGCACCAGCGATGCCCATGAACTGATTGAAATTGAATTTGGCGGTTTTCCCTGGGAATTGTACGAGGAGCTGTGGGATCATTCGCCACTGGCTCACGCGCACAAGATCAAGACGCCACTCTTGCTCTTGCATAGCGAGCTTGATTACCGGGTACCGATCAGCGAAGCCGAACAGCTCTTCGCTATTCTCCGCCGCCAGAAGAAAGTGGTTGAACTGGTGCGTTACCCGCGCGAAGGCCATGAACTGACCCGCAGCGGTGAACCACGCCACCGCGCCGATCATATGCAACGAACTCTGGAGTGGTTTGATCGGTATTTGAAGGAGTGATCTCTGCCCAATCTTACTCACCGGTTCAAGGGCGACTAGGATTTGTGGGCGCATGCAAGCGAGGGCTTAATGTCACATCTGGTGTCATAGCGTTCAAAACCCGTGATCCAACGTTCACCCTACCGCCGCTCCTGAGCGCGGAAGCGTACAACCAGTGTTCATGCTCCGCACGCAGTGTGGTCTCGTGGTTCGGCGAGAACACCGTTGCCAGAGCGAATTGCCCGTGGCGCATCGTTTGGCGTGTGGCAGCTACGCTGCCGCACGCCACACCCTGCACTACACGCATGCCAGGCGAGTAAGGCACGCTATCCAACGAGTGATGCTACTGGCAATGGTTGTCAGTCCGCCGCGCTGCCATACCGGCAGCCTGAGCGCAGGATATGGTATCGATGGTCGGTTCGCACGACACTACAGCTTTTTATGAAATAAGTTCTACGTCACACACGCCTCAAGCTGGTAACTCGGGTTATGCCTATACTCTGTGTCCGCCGTGCCTTTATGGTGACATAAGGTGGCAGCCTGGGTTCTAATAAGTGAATACTCCGCCATACACCTGGAGAACAACCTGTGTCGTCCTCCACCTCCAGGGCTTCGCTGAACCAACAGAGTCGCGCCGGTAACCTCTCTCGCAAACACCGGGCCAACTTAAGGTAACGGGTAGCGTGCGAGCGGTACGCCACCCTCACCGTTCCATACTATCTCCTCATTTTTTACAGCCCACGCCAGTCTTTACGAGCGACGCCAGCGTCGCCAGATGGCCATCCCACCGGCCACCGCCGCCAGCAGCACTGCTACTATCGTTGCCCCCGGCACAATCAGCGGAGGTAGCATTGCCGTCAGATCGGCAGGTGGCTCGTTGATAACCTGTATATCAGTTGGAGGTGGCGCGTTTACCATTCGGGCCAGATTGTCGAGCGTAGGTAGCATGGAATGTGCATAACCCTGGGCCAGCTTCTTGCGGATGAGCGAGAACGGAAAGAACGTCGGTAACACATAGATCAACGCAACACCGTTGGTAACACGGGTACCGTTCGCTTCCGGTCGCAACGTAAAGCTCCAGATTTGGGCGATGCCGGGTGCACCCGGCAAGCCAACCCGCCAGGCAAAGCGGTACGGTGGCTCCCAAATCACTACTCGATTGGCCGTCACATAATGAATGCCACGCATAAATTGCTGTGACTCGAAGACGGCCCCTACCCTGAGCGGTCGGCCATCACGAATCGTCACTGCCTGAACTTCACCACTCCCGGCAATTTGCGGATGACGCTCAACATCACTCACCAGCTCCCAGAGAGCTTCGGGTGAGGCGTTAATCCGCCCACTCACAGTTGCGCCTGTGTAGGCCAGCATACGCTTGTTCCCTTCGTGTATAACAGGTGTATGAACGGATTGCCATTGCCATACCGCAGACTTGCTGCGCTCACGAACGTCGTAGACGAGCCACCAGTTGGGTATAGAACTGATTACTTGGACGGAGCCTGACAAAGGTGCAGACCTGGGGGCTACGACGGACAACCACCTCATCACCTTCGATCAAGTCGATATTTTCCCGTCCATCAACTGCAAGCAACGCATGGTGGCGAGAGCGAAGCTGCATAGTCACAACAGCATCTTCGTGTAGAACCATTGACGGAATATTAGTCAGATGCGCCGCAATTGGCACCAGCACTAACGACTGCGAACGCGGATCAACGATTGGGCCGCCGGCAGCCAGGGCATAGGCGGTCGAACCGGTCGCGGTGGCAACGATCACGCCATCGGCGTGGTAGGTCGTGAGCGGGCTATCATCGATGGTAACGTGGACATTCACAATCCGGCTCAGGTCACTCCGCGAGATCACGACCTCATTCAGTGCGGTGTGCTGGCTGAGTTTCTGGCCGCCTCGCCAGAGCTGTGCTCGCACCAGTGAACGTTCGTCAAACCAGCCACCACCGTTCATAATCTGTTCACAACCGCTATACACCTCATCAGGGCCGATTTCGGCCATAAAACTGAGGTGTCCGAGTGCCACCGGCAAGACCGGGATGTTGTGTGGGAAGCAGAGGCGGGCTGCGCGCAAGACGGTACCATCACCACCCAGCGCGATCATCAAGTCGCAATCAGCTACCAGATGTGGCTGATCGCGAAACTCTTGCGATACGCCGCGCGTCGTATGTACGCCTCGTTCGGTAAGCCAATCGGCAAGTTCACGTGATAGTTTGATCGAAGCATCGCTCAAGGGGTTATACAGAACCGCCACGCGCTCTAGCATGTCTCAACCTCCTCTCACCCTGTTTGCATCAGAATACCACAAGCTGAGCAGAGTGTATGAGGTAGTTGCCGGGGAGGCTGGTGGTTTGGGGGGAGATAGGGGATAGAAGATAGGAAGTAGGAGATAGGAGGGTGAGAAGAGAGGAAGGAGAAGCGAGGCGAGAGGGGAGAGGGTTCAGAGGTTTGCTGGTGTGCTCAGGTAGAGTAGTGCCTCGTAACTCCCCCCGTTGAGGGGAGATCCCCCACTCACCCCCCGCTGGAGGAGTGGGGAGTAGTGACAGGCGTGTGCCATAGTGGTGTGCGTTCACTGCAATTCCGGCTCCCTCACCTCACCCCCCTGGCCCCCGCTCCTCTCCCACTGTGGAAGAGGAGCGGGGGAGTGGTGACATGCGTGCTCTCCCACTGAGGGGAGGAACGGACAAAACATAAGCACGAACCCACCGTCTATGGCATCAGGACACCCTGGCGCCGCTCGCTGCGCCCCCCTCGCTCGCGTAGCGGGAGCGGGGCCGGGGGCGAGGGCGTTTACGGTGATGCACCTGTGGGGTATCTATTCAACCAAACA
Organism: Chloroflexus sp.; assembly: GCF_034434295.1. GTDB lineage: Bacteria > Chloroflexota > Chloroflexia > Chloroflexales > Chloroflexaceae > Chloroflexus. The sequence goes on along the minus strand of NZ_DAOTZQ010000005.1, from coordinate 82,416 downwards.
CCCGCTACGGCTGAAGCGCGACGATGAAACTGGCTTCGCCGAAGGGTTGTTCGACCAGGTTGATCCGCAGAGTGCTGGCGTTGGCGGCCAGTGGTCGGCGTACAACGGCAATCCCGCGTTGGCGGGTACCGGGTGAGGCACTGATGATGGCCGGGCGCGAGTCGCTGTCGGCCAGGGGGTAGTCGTTGCCCAGACCGTCGCTGATTTTGATGTTGTCGTGGCGGAGGGGGAGACTCACCGGGCGGGTGGTGTTGTTCTGGATGCTCCAGGTCAGCTCAATCCGGTCGCCGCAGGCATCGATCTGCTCTAACGCTACGATGATGTCGGGCGCAGTGCCGGTGGTCACCTCGCCAACCGCAACGCTTTGCCAGCGCTGCTCGGTGCTATCCCAGCGCTTGCCAACCAGTTGATAGGTGTTCCAGCGACAAAAGCTCGTGGTCGTGTTGAAACTCAGAATGGCGCTATCGGCAGGTGTACCGGCGATCAGCGTGAGCGGTGCATCAGAGCGTGGGATCGCAGCCGGTGGTCTGAACAGCAAGAAGAGCAGCAGAAAGAGCGCTAATGCTGCAAATCCCGCTGCCAGCCGACCGGTCGTAGTCTGGAGTGCCTGCCTGATCCGCACGGGCCATGGCTGTGCCGGTGCGGATGCCGGTACTGCCCGCTCCTCCTGCACCACCTCGTTGAGTTCAGTCCATGGCGTGCAGTGCAGGAGTTTCGGGATTGCCAGCATCTCCTCTTCGGTCAACTCAATCTCTGAAGAGCGCTCGGTGATCATATATGCGGGCAACTCATCAAGCCCGCGCACCTCCACTTTCCAGTCGAGATCGAGCTGTGAACCCTCTTCAATCCGTGGCGCGATGACAATCAGACGCTTGCAGGTGCGAAAGTCAACATCGTTCGCCTTCTGTTCCGAGAGGAACTCCCGCCGATGCTCGTTGAGAAAATTGGTCAGCGCGTGAAAGTAGGAGATAACCTGATTGTACGGATTTTTGCGTCCGGGATTGAGCCGTTTTTGTTCGCCATTGCGTCCTTCGACGATCCAGGGGCCGTTGACACTCCCGATGACCCGCCCGTCACAGTGCTTGAGTTCGATGATGACAATCGCATCGTGTTTGATGATCACCAGATCGATGTTGCGCCCATTGACGCTGAAATTGGCCAGAATCAGAAACAGGCCCTCCAGTTTTTCGAGTGCCTGGGCAACCCCCAGGATTGCCCGTCGTTCCTGGGGGTGTTCCGGTTTCTCGCCAATCCAGACTTGAACGGCCATGCCTCACTCACTTAGTGCTATCGTTTTGCGCAACTCAACGATCTGGTCGCGTAATGCAGCCGCCTTCTCGAAGGCCAGCTCTTTCGCGGCTTGCTTCATCTGCTTTTCCAGGTCTTTGATTAACTTCAGCACTTCATCACGAGGTAGATCGACCGGAACGGCGGTGGTTGGCGTTGCCACATACTCACCACGCTCTTCTGCCATCTTGCGAATACGGTCGGTCAGATCTCGTACCCCCTTGGCAATCCCCTGTGGTTTGATGTTGTAGCGCAGGTTGTGGGCCATCTGAATATCGCGCCGGCGCTGTGTCTCGCGGATGGCCGCCTCCATCGAGCGGGTGATCGTATCGGCGTACATGATCACTTTGCCTTCAATGTGGCGTGCCGCACGCCCGATGATCTGGATCAGCGAGGTCTCCGAGCGCAGGTACCCTTCTTTATCCGCGTCCAGGATCGCCACCAGGCTCACTTCCGGCAGATCAAGCCCCTCGCGCAACAGGTTAATTCCCACCACCACATCGTAAACCCCCAGTCGCAGGTCGCGCAAAATCTCCACTCGCTCAATTGTGTCGATGTCGGCGTGGAGGTACATCGTGCGTACCCCCATCTCTTTCAGGTAGTCGGCCAAATCTTCGGCCATGCGCTTGGTCAGCGTGGTCACCAACACACGCTGTTTACGCTCCACCCGCCGCCGAATCTCACCGAGTAGATCGTCAATCTGGCCGCGAGTTGGCCGCACCTCGATCTCTGGGTCGAGCAGGCCGGTTGGCCGAATAATCTGCTCGACAATCTGCTCGCTCGTCTCACGTTCGTAGGGGCCGGGGGTCGCCGAGACATAAATGACCTGATAGACATGCCGCTCGAACTCTTCAAAGCGCAGCGGGCGATTATCGAGCGCTGAGGGCAGGCGAAAACCAAAATCAACCAGCGTCTGCTTGCGCTGACGGTCACCGTTGTACATCCCGCGCAACTGCGGGATTGTAATGTGGCTCTCGTCGATAAAGATCAGAAAATCATCGGGAAAGTAGTCGAGCAGCGTCCAGGGCGTCTGGCCGGGTGCCCGGCCATCGAGATGGCGGGAATAGTTCTCAATGCCACTACAGTAGCCCACCTCACTGAGCATCTCGATGTCGTACAGGGTGCGTTGCTTCAGTCGTTGAGCTTCCAGCAATTTACCGGCAGCCTCCAGTTCGCGCACCCGTTCGGCCAGCTCGTCTTGAATACTGTCAATCGCAAGCTGCAACTTCTCTTTGGTGGTAACGAAGTGTTTGGCCGGATAAATCTCAACCACCGCGTGCTTGCACAACACCTCGCCGGTGAGCGGATCAAGCTCAACAATCCGCTCAATCTCATCACCCCAAAACTCCACCCGGATCGCGGTTGCGGCGTTGGCCGGGATAATATCGAGCGTATCGCCGCGTACGCGAAACGTACCGCGCTGAAAATCCATGTCTTTGCGCTCGAACTGCAAATCGATCAACTGGCGCATGAGCTTATCGCGGTTGCGTACCTCACCAACGCGCAGCGTGACCTTCTCTTGCCCGTAGTCGTGTGGTGAACCGAGACCAAAGATCGCCGATACCGACGCCACGATCAGCACATCGCGCCGGCTGAGCAGGGCCTGGGTTGCGGTGTGGCGCAAGCGATCAATCTCTTCGTTAATGCTGGCCTCTTTTTCAATGTAGAGGTCTTTCGAGGGCACGTAGGCTTCGGGCGTATACTCATCGTAGTACGAGATAAACATCTCAACCGCAGCATCAGGCAGAAACTCGCGGAATTCAGCCCAAAGCTGAGAAACAAGGGTTTTGTTATGGGCAAGAACCAGGGTTGGGCGCTGAATCTGCGCGAAGATATGCGCCATGACAAACGTCTTACCGGTACCAGTGGCGCCGAGCAGGGTTTGATGACGGTAACCGGCACGCAGGCCGGCCACCAGTTGTTCAATGGCACGTGGTTGGTCGCCGGTGGGCTGATAAGGCGCTTCGATCCGGAATGACATACGATGCTCGCCTGTTTCTGCGGTGTAGAGACGCAACAGCGCGGGTTGTGTCACCGCTCCAGGGCGGAGAGGGCCACAACGCCGCGCCGATGGTTGGGTTACTTTCATTATACCAGAAGTAGCAACAGTGTGTTGTCAGGATTGCGTGAATATGTAACACCATCCTGACAAAATCCCCACCTCTGCCAGGCCCGCTGCCAGAGGTGGGGGGTTAACCTTCGATTGATCTGGAGCTGCGATGTTTAGCGCAACTCAAACGTTACCTGCACCGAGGCGCTGTAGGTCTGTTGGCCGGGTTGCACCGGTGGCGCCATGCTGTCCATTGCTGCCCTGGCCTGCGTCATCACCGGGATTGGGAGAGGGCTGGCACCCATGTTCTCGGTGATGAACAGCACGCGACCGAGAGACGTACCGCTGGCGCGTGCCATCTGCTCGGCACGTGCCCGTGCATTGGCAACTGCCGCTTCCCGGGCCTGGGCCAACACACGCTCCGGATCGCTGACCCCAAAACTGATCCCGTAGACGCGATTGGCACCGACCTGTACCACCCGATCAATCAGATTCCCGGCCTGGCCGATGTTACGCACGGTGACATTCACCGTGTTGTTGACGGTGTAGCCGGTGATATTTCGCCCCTCGTTATCGTACACAGGATAGATGTTGATCCCGGTGGTCTGAATATCGCGCTCCTCGATGCCCAATTGCCGAATCTGATCGATAATCGCCTGTGCCTGCGCACTGTTCTGGGCCAGCGCTTCCTGCGTGGTTGGGGCAGAGGTTTCGACCCCAATCATAATAGATGCAATGTCCGGCTCGACCTTCACTTCGCCGGTGCCGATAACGACAATCTGTGGCATATTGGCAACACCGGTTTGCGCGGTTGCAGTCTGAGCCGGGCGAAACAGGCTGACCGCAGCCAGCGCCAGCACCGCTATCAATGCCGTCAGGGCCAGCACAGTCGAGAGAAGACGGTTTTCCATAGCTGTAACTCCTCAGTTGTGTAAAACGGTATTTGAACGTTACATCTCAGAGACGCCGCTGCCTGATGATTGGTTCCGCCTGATCGGTGGGCATGAACCAGCGCCCATCAGCGGCACCATACTGTACCGCTGGTTCCCGCCCCCAGCGAGGGCGGGTGAGGGTGGGGGCCATCCCCTGGGAGCACGCGCCTCCGTCGCACCCCACCTGCACCAGCGCCCCTCAGCGGCGCCATACTGTACCGCTGGTTCCCGCCCCCGGCGGGGACGGGTGAGGGTGGGGGCCATCCCCTGGGAGCACGCGCCTCCGGCGCGCTCGCCACCTGCACCTGCCCATCGTGCCTGCTTCCAGCAGGGTAGCATATCAGACCTTGCGTGATACGGGCATCACTGCTTGACACCGAATATGCGGGCATCCGTAGCTATCTGTCTTCTCAGTACACGTGGGGACATCTGGATAATCTCGGAGGAGCGGGTTACGTAGGGGCGGGTTTAGAACCCGCCCCTACAGACGGTGCCTGAACCCATTCACCTTGTTATACAAGGGATGCGGTGAACGAGCGAAATCACTCCATCACGCCGGTGGTGACCACGGACACAGCGAACGGCATTTCCGCGGCACACGCAAAATGATTTCCCGACTGAGTTACCCGTGTCGCGGAGTGTAGAGTGCGGCAACCACGCTGCCACAGCAGCCGTGCTCACAATCTGGCGCGGATCACGCCATTAACCCTGCCGGTCACGGGGATGCGGTGTGTGCTCATCACGATGAGTCTGTCAGTGATGAATGAGATAACTTCCAGGAGATGTTTTGTGAAACAGGTTCTACCCCGACCCGTTCACTTGCGCCGCCACATCTGCCGTAATCGTTGCCAGAATCGTTTCCAGCGTCCAACCTGCTGGCTACCGGTTTCACGTGCTTTTGCCATCAACAGCGCGGCCTGTTCCCGCCCCAACTGAATCGCCTCACGCCCAATCTCCTGCAAGCGCTCGCGATCAACAATTTCACCTTCCGCAAACCAGCGCCATGCGGCTGTGCCGGTTGTGTAGGTTCCGGCATACGCTATCGCCACTTTAGGCGCTACTCCCCACACCGGAATCAGTCCCACCAGCATTCGGGCCAGTTGGCGCCAGATAAACGCTCCCCCAATCACCGGTAGTACCTCGAACAGGCGCTCGCGAATATCGGGTGGTGCGCCGTATGCCAGCGCAAGCCGGTAGACCAGCATAGCCTGATTCTTAGTCAGGATCAGGGTGTCGGCGGCAGCAAACGGCATGTTGAGCAGCGGAATTTGTGATGGTAAGGCGGTTGCCAGCACATACGAGGCATTGGCAAAAGAGACGCTGCTAATCAGTTGTTTTGCCACTACCGGACGCAGACCGGGCAACCGCCGGGCAGCGGCCAGATGCAAAGAGGCCGGTAGCCGTTCGAGAATCGCTTCAGCTAATTGACGGTCGGTATCCGGGTTATCTGGATCAGGCACAACCAGCAAACGGGCGTGCGCAACTCGTGGATGTAGCGGCCCGGCGTCAGCGGGTAGTGCCGTGCCCCATACCACCACAACCGTAGGCAGTGCCAGGGCGGCCAGTTGTTCAATCACCGTTAACTCACGGGCCGACAAACGAATATTCCGATCCAGACCAATAATAACGAGATCGACGTTCCGTACCTCTTCTGGCACAATCGTGGCCAGATTGGCCAGATGGATCGGAGATGGCCCGACTGCACCGTAACGCTGCTCACCGTATTCCAGTCGTGCTGCAATACTCTGGCAGACCCGTGTCGCGCCGACACAGACGATAGTCAGCGGTGACTCGGCCTCTTTCCGAATATCGTCAACATTTATTTCACGCAGCGTATTCCAGGCAAGATTGAGATCGTTCCAGCTCGGCATGCAATAGCCCTCGTCGTGTCTGCTGATGTGCATTGACAGCGCCATTATAGCACGTACTGTCAGGGCAGAACTGTCAGTATGGTATAATACAGATCAGTATGCACAACGCGCCGTTTGTGCCTGAAGAGGAGGAAGCAAATGGAACTCACCCACCGCCGGCTCAATCGAGTTGACCTCATCGAGGTTATCGGTCGCGTTGATGCAGTGTCTGCACCACAACTCAAACAACTGATTGAGTCGATTTTCGCCGACGGTCGCTATCGCATCGTGTTGGATCTCAGCAAGCTCGAATATATCAGCAGTCCGGGTTTGCGCGTCTTGATTGAAGCGCGTAAGAAAGCTCGTGATTGGAAGATCACCGATCTCGAAGGTGGTGATGTTCGTATCGCTAACCTGCCACCCCGTATCAAAGAGGTGTTCGATCTAACCGGTTTCAGTTCGCTTTTCGAGATCTATGGCGATACCGTCGAAGCAGTTGGATCATTTTGAACCTGCCCTATTGCCAGACGTGTTCGTCTGGTCGCACAATCGCCATGGAGAGTATTACCCTTACTGCTGATCTGGATGCGTTGGCCAAAACCAGTGCATTTATCACCGCCGCAGCCGAGCGTTGTGGTCTGGATGAACGGGCAACCTGGCAAGTGCAGCTTGCAGTCGATGAAGCTGTAACCAACGTCATTCAGCACGCTTACGATCCTGACCAACCCGGTGATTTCACCCTGAGCTGGCAGTGCCATGATCGGCGTTTTATCGTGACGGTACGCGATCATGGTCGTCAGTTTGATCCCTCCGCTGTACCGGTACCTGACATTACCTCGCCGTTGGAAGAGCGTCAGGTCGGCGGCCTGGGTATCTATCTCATTACACGCTTAATGGACGAAGTTCATTTTGAATTTTCACCCCAAGGCGGTAATTTATTAACGATGGTCAAATACCTGCCACACGATCAAACCGAAGAAGCTGATGAAGTAGTCGTTATTCCCATCAACGACCGGATCGATGCCCTGACCGCACCCCGACTGAGCAAGACGGTGAACGAACAGATCAGCCAGGGCGCTCGTCAGATTGTGTTGGACTTCAGCAATGTGCCTTTTCTGTCAAGTAGTGGCTTGCGTGCGTTGCTTCTTATCCGTAAGGAGTTGATGACGCTCGGCGGTGAATTACGGCTGGCCGCTTTACAACCGCAAGTCCACGAAGTCTTTACGATTACCGGCTTTACCCAGGTTTTCAATATTCATCCCTCAGTCACAGAAGCCCGCGCAGCATTTTCCCAGAGGCGTTGAGTGTCGTGCGAACAGATGCTGACATGGTATGGGTTGGTGGTTGGCGTTGTGGCGTGGGTGTGGCTGTTTACGCTGCCCACTACGCCGGTAGCCCCCATACTGGTGATCCTGTTTGTGGCGATGGCCTTTGTCGTTGATCTGCTGGCATTCCGTACCCCGCCTGCCGATGTCCATAGCCTCGCCCCGCTGGTGCTGATCACGGCCAGTCTGACCCTGGGGCCGGTGAACGCGGCATGGCTGGCGGCTATCGAGGGGATTGTCTCCGGGGTGGTGATCCTGCTGTTGACCAACCGCCCCCGTACTTCCTTTTCTCTGTTTGGGCGTCCCCTCTTACGCAGTGGCCTGCGTACCCTGGGCATTCTCGTCAGTGCGTGGCCGGTCGGTGCTCTGAGTAATCAACCACTTACCGACCAGAACCTTACGCCGCTCTTCCTGTCAACTCTGTTTGGCTTTCCGCTGATTACCCAAACCGGACGCCTGCTCCGCGAACTGTTGCAAGGCGGGCGTAGTGGTCTGGCAACCTGGTGGCGCTCGGCGTGGCCGGCAATTTTGGGGGCGGAGATCGCTCCGCTGCCTCTGGCCTGGTTAGGGGCTGCTATTGCCCGGCAGCTCGAACTCATTCATCTTACGCTCGCCGGTCTTGCCCTGGTTGCCTCGGCAGCCATTCTCCGCCGCGCCTCACTCAACCTGCAACGCCAACGTCGTTCAGTGCGTGAATTAGCTCACCTGAATGAAGTGAGTCGGGCAATTATTCGCAGCGAACTCGACGTTGAGGCCCTCTGCGAGCTGATCTACCGCGAAGCGAGTCGGATTGTCGATACCTCGTCGTTCCATCTGGGGCTGTTTCATGGCAACCACTATACGCTCATGGTACGCATTCAAGATCGCGTGCGGTTGCCCCGGTTGACTGTTGATCTCTCAGAAAACAGTGGGCTAATTGGCTGGATTCGGGAGACCGGGCGGGCAATCCTGGTGGAAGATTTTGTGCGCGAGATGGATCGCTTGCCGGCGCGTCCGCGCTATCAGAGCGAACGGCCACCCCGTTCGGGTATTTATGTGCCGCTCATTGCCGGTGAAACAGTGATCGGCTCGATTTCGGTGCAAAGCTACGAACCGGGTGCCTTCGATGCTAACGACCTGCGCCTCATTTCGCTCATCGCCGACCAGGCTGCGGTAGCGATTGCCCGTGCTCGCGCCTTTCACGAAGCACGCCAACGGGCAAACCAGTTACAGGCCATTCGCGAAGTCAGTCAACAGATCACAGCGATTCTTAATCTCGACCAGTTGTTGCCCTCGGTTGTGCGGCTCATCCGTGAACGGTTCGGTTACCACCCGGTGCACATTTTTACTCTGTCTCCCGATGACGAGCGCATCTACTTTCGCGCTTCCACAGCCGATGGTGCCGATCTTGAGCGGATTTGTGCCCTCTCCCTCCGTATCGGCCAGGGTCTGGTTGGCGAGGCGGCTCAGCGCGGTGAACCGGTGTTGGTAAGCGATGTCATAAACGACCGCCGCGCTATTCGGGATACCTGGCAAACCCGTTCCGAACTGGCGGTGCCGCTACGGGTTGGTTCAACAGTTATCGGTGTGCTCGATGTGCAGAGTGATGAACCTGATGATTTTGATGAAGACGATCTGTTCGTGATTCGCACACTGGCCGATCAGATCGCCATTGCCATCGAAAGCGCCAATGCCTACACCGCCCAACAAGAAGAGGCGTGGACACTTAACGCCTTGTTACAGATCGCCGAGAATGTTGGTCGCGCTACCACCTTACCCGATCTGTTGGCTACTGTCGTGCGCTTGCCGCCGCTGTTGCTGGGATCTCCGCGTTGCTATATTGCGCTCTGGGATCGTGAGCGGAACGATTTCGTCCTGCGTGCAGCGTATGGGTTGTCTCGCCAGGCCCGTGCAACTCTGATCGACGAACCCGCCCGCTCGCCGTTTTTGCTCCGCTTACGCGAACGAACTATCGAGAGTGAACAGATCAATATTGAGACCTTGTGGCAGGCACAAGACAATGCCGATCAGTGGCCAGCCCTCATTCCGGTGGCACACAGCGAGGCCCTGATCGGCTTACCGATCAAAGTGCGCTCCACCCTACCCGGTGTGCTGGTACTGGATTATAACGACCCGTTTATTGCCCTCAGTAGTCGTCAGCAGAGTCTCTGCATTGGAGCTGCGGCACAGATCGCCAGTGCGCTGGAAAGTCTGTTGCTGGCGGCAGAGGCGGCAGAAGCCGCCCGCCTCGAACAGGAACTGCGCGTCGCACGTGAGATTCAACGAACCCTGTTGCCTACCCGTCTGCCGGTAGTTCCGGGCTGGCAGATCGATGCAGCCTGGCAATCGGCCCGGCTGGTTGGTGGTGACTTTTACGATTTCTGGCCTTTATCATCAGGAGATGGCCAGCATCACGAGCTGGGCTTTGTCATCGCTGATGTAAGCGATAAAGGGATTCCAGCCGCAATGTTTATGACCATGGCACGTTCATTGGTGCGTGCCGCCGCTCTCGATGGCTCTGCTCCGGCACGTGCGATGGAACGGGCTAACCGCTGGCTGTACCGCGACTCCGAGTCGGGCATGTTCGTGACTCTCTTCTATGCCCGGCTTAACCTTGAAACCGGCCATCTCTGTTTTACCTGCGCCGGGCACAATCCGCCACTCGTGTACCGCGCTGCTACCGGACATATCGAGGAATTGCACACGCCTGGCATTGCACTGGGGGTGATTGCTGAAGCGACTCTGGCCGAAGCCAGTACGACCCTTGCGCCCGGTGATGTGTTGGTATGTTACACCGATGGGGTCACCGAAACGGTGAATGAAGCGCTGGCTCCTTTTGACCTTAGCGGACTATGCGCCGTGATCAAGACCTATCACACAGCACCAGCCGGTGCTATCGTCCAGACCATTCTGGCGGCGATTACACGCCATAGCCACGGTCAGCCCCCGTTTGATGACATTACGCTGATCGTTATCAAGCGAGAGTAGAGTCGTTTCTTTCAGAGAATATGCTCTCGTAAGCGGAGTTACACGTACAGCGATCATTACACGTTACGGGGTGCTGGACTAACGCTGTTTACGATGCGTTCCGGGCATCAGGGAAAGGCTAGCGGGCGAGAAACCGTGTGATCCGTTGAAAGATGGCCGACCGGTATGGCCCGGTGAGAAGCAGTTGGTGGCCGGTGGCCGGCCAGTATGTCAGTTCACGGTAGGGGCTGCCGATCTGAGCTATGATAGCTGCGGCACTGGCAGGATCGGCCGTTGCATCATTGCGCCCGTGCATTATCAGGGTTGGCGCCCGTACTAGCGGTAGTGCACGACGAGCGGCTGCCAGTGTCAGCCGCAACTCATCGGCGGCAGCGACTGACACCTTCACCGAGCGTCGCAGCATCTGTTGAATGACCGGATCGTCGAGATCAAGGCCGGGCTGGCGACGCCAGATTGATGCCCGCAAATCGGGGCTGCTGAAATCGGCCTGGGCCAGCAGATAAAACCAGGGGGTCACGTAGCGGGCAACCCCCAACAGATCAACCCGCCAGTCGCCACCAAGGCGGTAGGGGGTGGCCAGCATCACCAGGCGGTGTACGGGGTGCTGTGCCGCCAGCAACGCGGCCAGTGCGCCACCCAGCGAAAAACCCACCACCGAGACGGCAGTAGATTGGCGGGCGAGTGCGTCAAATGCCGCCTGCACCGCAGCCAGCCAGTCAGTCCAGCGTACTGCAATCAGGTCTTCAGGGTTCCCGGTATGACCGGGCAGACGCATGCCAAATACTGTATAGCCGGTTTTCGCCAGATGATCGCCCAGATCACGCATCTCACCGGGATCACCGACAAACCCGTGGATTAGCAAGCAGGCGTGATCACCACCCGGCAACAAATACGGTTCAAGCATTGGGATCAACGTATACCAGCTTACGGAAGATATTGATATTACGCTCGCCAATACCGGAAATGGCAATCAGATCATCAACACTCTTGAACGGCCCATGAGCTTCGCGGTACGCGATGATGCGATCAGCCAGCACTGGCCCAATGCCGGGCAGGTTGATCAGAGCCTCGCGATCAGCGCGGTTAATATCAACCGATGCCGGTTCCGTTCCTTCAGCCGATACTTCTTCCTTCTCCTCTGCCTGCCCGGTCTCAGCGACGGGTGATGCGACCTCTCCTGGCTCGGCGACTTGCACGCCTGACGACGGTGCCGGCTGTTCTGCGACCATGCCGGTGGTGGTTGCAGATGCCGAAGCTACCTGCGATGAAGTATCGGCGTCTCCGGTCGATAGGTGTGTGACCGGCGCAGCGGATGGAACAGTATCAGACGTTGAAGCTGCATCGGTTACCCCATTGCGATCACTGGCAGCCGCCTCAGCACTGACACTACTCCGCCGAACCGTCGGTGGCGCACCACGATGAACACGAGTCACAACCGGTCGCGGCCCACTACTGGTGGAGGCAGGAGCTGACGTTACTGACGGCGCTGGTGGTGTTGATGGCGCTGATGGCGCCGCCGATGGAGCCGGTGATAGATCGGACACCGGTGACGGGGTTTGCTCTCTCTGCATCCGGCGCCAGATCACATATCCAATCCCAAGTAACAAGGCAACCAACAGCAACTTACGCCACATAACAGTTTGCTCCCCGGTTGTAGATGCGGATCCATACCTCTATTCGGCACCCTGTACGAGCGAACGCAACAGGGCCAGATTCATGCGATCCTCAGCCATATCCTCGCCTTTTGGGGTTTCGATGATCATCGGCAAATCGGCAAAGCGTGGGTCATTCACCAGCATACGGAACGCCTCAACACCGATGCAACCCTGTCCGATATGTGCATGCCGATCCACCCGACTCCCCAAATCCTTCTGGGAGTCGTTCAGATGAAAGCATTTGACCCGTGTCAGGCCAACCAGACGGTCAAGCTCGGCAAATGTGGCCTGATACCCTTCGGGATCACGAATATCATAGCCGGCCGCAAAGATATGGCAGGTGTCAACACAAATCCCCAACCGCTCGTGGTACGGGATCAACTCGAAGAGGCGGGCCAAATGCTCAAAGCGGTACCCTAGCGCTGTCCCCTGCCCAGCCGTCGTTTCAAGCAAGATCATCGTATCACCGCCGACACCCTCTGCCAACAGCCGGCAAATCGCATCAGCAACTCGCGCCAGACCAGCCTCTTCACCAATGCCGGTATGGGCACCGGGATGCGTCACCAGATACGGAATATCGAGTTGTGCACAACGTTCCAGCTCGTCGGCAAACGCTGCAATCGACTTCTCGCGCAGTTCATCGGCTGGCGCTGCCAGATTGATGAGGTATGAGTCGTGGACAACGACCGGATGAATACCGGTACGTTGTTGCTCAACCCGAAATGCTGTCGCCTCTTCTGGCGAGATAGGTTTCGCCGTCCACTGCCGTTCGTTTTTGGCGAAAATCTGCATCGAGTCCAGGCCAACCGATTCACCACGGGCAAACGACTTTGAGACGCCGCCCGAAATCGACATGTGTGCACCAAATCGCGGCATGCGGTCACCTTATCACTTTGTGCCGGCGAGTACCGGATACTGCAATTATATCACGGCATTCACAGAAGGCGGGTAGCAGGGTAGCCGATGAGAGTGTACGATGGGTGGTGAAGCTTTGCCGATACGTCGTGTGGTAGCTGGTGTGATGCAGTGCGATGCGCATCGGTTGGGTAACGTGCCAGCACATGAATAAAAAGCACTGGAGGAGAGATTCACCTCACATCCACCGGCTATCACCGTGTCGCTGTGCTTCATTTCGCTTGACATGAACCTGCGACGGCGTTAGACTACTACTGCATTCTGCCGCATCAAAAAGCTGTTTATCGTAATGGAACGCTCGCTGCCAGCCGGAATACCTCACCACCGCCGGGTGCGCTTCTGGCGGATCGTTGAATGGTTACTGGTGATCGCCGTCTTGATCAGCCTGGCGATACTGCTGGGTTACGGCGCGATCATACTGAGTGACCGGCTGCTGGCTGAACGCATCTACCCTAACATCAGTGTGCGTGGCTTACCGATTGGTGGGATGACCCGCGCCGAAGCGCGGGCCGCACTGCACCGTCGCTACGCCGAATTCCTTGCCACACCGGTAACCCTGCGCTTCAACGACCAGGGCTGGCGACCGGCAGCCGAAGACCTTGGTCTGCATCTGGCGATTGAAGAGGCACTTGATGCCGCATTCGCGATTGGTCATCAGTCGGCATGGGAAGTAAATGCCCAAATTGCAGCAGCCACCTGGCAATACGGTATTGATCTCCCGCTCCATCTCACCTTCGATCAACGTGTCGCTCAGTCCACGCTCCAGATGATCGCCACCGAGATTGACCGTGCCCCCATTGATGCAAGCGTTGATCTGCGTGGCAGTATGGTCGTTGTCGGTCGTGAAGTGTGGGGACGCCAGACCTTAATCGATGAGACATTGGCCGATATCGCGGCCGCCGTGCAAAGCCTGCAACCACAAGAGATTGCCATCCGCACGCGCATCCTCGAACCACGGGTACGTGATAGCGATCTGGCGCCAACCGTCAGTGAACTGCGTCTCTTGCTCAGCGGCCCGATCCGGCTTGAAGGTCAGGGCGGTCAATGTCGAGCAGGATGCCGCTGGGAATGGTCGCTCGATCAGATCGCATCCTGGATCAGGCTGCGCAGCCTGACCGCAGTTGATGGTCGTCCGGCGCTGGCCGTTATGATCGACCAGGCGGCTATTCGCGCTGCATTAACCCCAATCGCTGCTGTCCTGCGCGAAGAGGGTGGTCTGCCCAGAGTTGATTGGAATGACGGGAATCTGCGCATACGCACTCCCGGTACTCCTGGTCGTGGCCTGGCCGTCGAAGAGGCAATGGCCCGCATCAACGCTGTACTGTACAGTACCGAACGAACCGTCACCCTCCCCCTTCGCGAGCTGCCGCCACCGGTCACTGCTGACAATCTGGCCGCGCTGGGCATCAGGGCACCGGTCGGTGTAGGGGTTAGCTCGTTCCGCAATTCAGCACCATACCGCATCACAAATATCCAGGCCGGCACGCGCCAGATGGATGGGGTCTTGATCCCACCTGGCGCTACGTTCTCGTTCAACACTACGTTAGGGCCGGTTACCGCCGAACGCGGCTTTGTCGAGGGCTATGCGATTATTGATAACCGCACGCAGAAAGAGTGGGGTGGCGGGCTATGCCAGGTGAGCACTACTGTCTTTCGAGCAGCCTTCTTTGCCGGCTTACCCATTACTGAACGGCACGCCCATTCCTTTCGTATTGGTTGGTACGAGGAACTGGGTGAACCTCCTGGTCTCGATGCTGCGATCTTTACCGGTGTGCACGATCTGCGGTTTGTGAACGACACCGGTGGCTGGTTACTTTTGACCGGAACTGTAGACACCCGTCGCCAACAACTCACCATCACCCTCTATGGTTCGCCGACAAACCGCCGGGTGGAGTATTCATACCGCATCCTTGAGCGGATGCCGGCCCCTACCCGCCCCGTCTACATCGATGATCCGACCCTTCCGAGTGGGATCGTTCGCCAGACCGACATTGCGCGTGATGGCTTACGGGTGGAAATCTACCGCACTGTGTATGCGGACGGTGCTATTCATCTCCGTGATACGATCCCAACCACCTTCCAACCCTGGCCCGACATCTTCGTGCGCGGTGTGGGTCGGTAAGCATGTGATGTACTGCGAAGTGTACATGTGCTACGCGCAATCCCATGTGCATGCGCATGGTGATATGCGACACGTCCTCATCCCAGCCCGGCACTGAACCGCTGCGGACAAGAATCGCGTGAGCTACCGCTGTGTGCGTGGTTTACCCCCAACACCCGAGAGCAACGCCGGTTCTCCCGTTAATACGCATTTTCCTGCCGACCGGTAATAAAATTGATAATCGTGCGCAGAATAATCTTGATGTCGAATAGCAGTGACCAGTTTTCGACGTAGTAGAGGTCGTAGCGCGTGCGTTCTTCGATACTGGTATCACCGCGTAAACCATTCACCTGTGCCCAACCGGTCAAGCCGGCCTTTTCTTTATGACGACGCATATAGCGTGGAATCTGTTGGCGGAACTGTTCAACCCAACGGGCCTGCTCAGGCCGCGGCCCGACGATAGACATCTCACCAATGAGCACATTGATCAACTGTGGTAGCTCATCAAGACTGGTACGCCGCAAAAAGCGACCCACCCGGGTTACTCGTGGATCATTCTGCACTGTCCATGTGCTAAACCGTTCCGCATCCGGGCGCATTGTCCGAAACTTAATCATCCAGAAGGGCTGGCCGTCGAGACCAACCCGTTCTTGCAAGAAAAAGATTGGCCCACGTGACTCAAGCCGGATGGCGAGCGCAATCAACAGCATGACTGGGGCAGCGACAAGTAGTACCAGTGATGCCACGATCAGATCAAGCCCACGCTTGAGTGCACGGTTCCATGGATTGTCGAGCGCAGCATTCTTGACACTGACGAGCGGTAGATCGCTCAAGTCGCCAATTGAGACCTCGTTGTTCGTAATCAATTGAAACGTATCGGGATAAATCTTGATAGCGACCGATTCATCTTCAGCCAGCGCAATCACCTCAAGCAGGTCTTGCGAGGAACGACCGGAGAGCGCAATGATCACCTCATCGGCACGGGTTGCCCGGATCACCCGACGAATATGGTCGGTGCGTCCCAGCACCGGTAAGCCATCCACCAGATCGCCGATTGGTACAGTATCAGAAAGAAAGCCCTGTACCCGATAGCCTAACTCAGGCCGCCGCCGGATCGTATTCCAGACCAGGCGACCCGGCTCACGGGCACCGACAATCAATACCCGCCGGGTATCAATATCAAAGCAGCGCAGCACGTAGACGAAGGTGCGATGAAGAAACCGACCGGTCAGACAGCCAGCGACCGCCAATAACCAGCCCTGAAAGAGGATTTCCCGCGTCCATGGCATCTCTTCGCCACCAAACTCGCCGATCAGAGCATTCACGAAGATCACCAGCACCATCGTAAACGAGACTGCGGTTAATACCTTCACCGCTTCATCAAGACGTGAGGCACCACGTTTCATCTCATACAGACCGTGGCTGGTGAAGACGATAAGCGCGATAATGCTACCGAGCACGCTCAGCCGTAGTGGCGTCAGCGGATCGGCGGGGAGACGAAAACCGGCACTGACGAGCGACTCGGCACCAAGCGCATACGCTGCCTGCGTCGCCAGATTCAGCGCCGCGATATCGAATACAATCAGTAACAGGCGTAGCAATGTTTGCCACGCCCGCGGACGCAGCAAGGAGCGCGCTCTAACCGACGTGGCGCGCCCTGGATGGGAGGAGGAGATTGCGGCCAAGTGCCCACAGCTCCTTTACAGTAATTCCTAACTCGATCAAACTATTCAGGAATGCAGGAGTCGTCGCAGCATAATGCTTGCGATGAAACAGTCGCATCGCGTCGTAGAACGCCCGAATTGATGGAATTGGTCGTCGGCTGGAAGCTGCTCGCTTGTAATGATAGACGGTTATCGCAGGGTAATAGACAACTTTCCAGCCATACTGCTTAATACGGTAAGCCCAATCAAGGTCTTCGCCATACATGAAGAACGCCTCATCGAGCAGACCAACTTCGCGCACTACTGACGTGCGAACCATCATACACGCCCCAACCACCGCATCAACCTCAGTCTCCACATCAGGATCGAGATAGGTCAAATTATATGCAGCGAAGCGACGGCTGCGCGGAAAGAGGCGGGCCAGCCCGAACAAGCGGTAAAAGGCAATGGCAGGAGTGGGGAAACTGCGCCGACAGGCCAGATCAAGCGAACCATCAGGTAAGAGCAGTTTCGGTCCCACGACACCGACCGTTGGATGGTGGTCGAGATAATCAACCATTCCATCGAGGGCACCGGGCGGTACGACGGTATCGTTATTGAGGAGCAGAATGTAGTCAGGTGGATCGGGTAAAGCAAGAATCTGCCGTAACGCCAGATTGTTACCGGCAGAAAAACCACCGTTGACCGGACTCTCGATCAGATGCACCCACGAAAACCGCTCACGAACCATTGCGGCGCTACCATCAGTTGAGGCATTGTCAACCACCCACACCGATAGAGCACAGCGGGTTGGCGAAGCAGCAATCGAGGCCAGACAATCAGCTAACAGATCGGCCCGGTTGTAGTTGAGGATAACAACGGCAAGACTACTCATTATCGACACGCCCGGTCTGCACTGGTATACAACCCTGGTTCAGTATACCACAGGTTATTCTTGTTTTATATGCAAGAAGCGGATGGCAAGCGAACGGACGATTGCAAAATCAATTTAAGGCTTCATAATGCAAAATTAAATATCGATACCGATAGCTTGACAATGTGTATCAGGCGTATTATACTGGCCGAAAAGGCGGTAAAATTTTGCTTATCATTACACGTTATCCGAGTCAGGGCAACCGTCAGGCGCGATGTGAGAACGGTCGCCGTGCCAACCGTCAGCAGAGGGAGTCGCTATGAGCAGAGCAAAAGCGAAAGACCCCCGTTTTCCCGACTTTTCGTTCACCGTCGTTGAGGGTGCGCGGGCTACACGAGTACCGGGAGGGCGGACGATTGAAGAAATCGAGCCGGAATACAAGATCAAAGGGCGGACAACCTTTAGTGCGATCTTCCGTTACGATCCCTTTGATTTCTGGGTAGGGCCGTTCTACGTTGGCTTCTGGGGCTTTGTCTCGGTCATCGGTATCATCTTCGGTGCGTATTTCTACATCAACGAGACAATCCTCAAAGGCCCCTATTCAATACCGCAAAACTTCTTTGCCGGACGCATTGATCCACCGCCAGCCGAACTTGGATTAGGGTTTGCTGCACCGGGCGAACCGGGCTTTGCCTGGCAGATGACTGTCCTGTTTGCGACAATTGCGTTCTTCGGCTGGATGATGCGCCAGGTCGATATTAGTATGAAGCTCAATATGGGCTATCACGTCCCGATTGCATTTGGGGTTGCATTTTCGGCCTGGTTAGTCCTCCAGGTTATTCGTCCGATCGCCCTTGGTATGTGGCACGAAGGCTTCGTGCTCGGTATTATGCCTCACCTTGATTGGGTGTCGAACTTTGGCTATCGCTACAATAATTTCTTCTACAATCCGTTCCACGCTATCGGCATTACCGGACTGTTTGCCTCAACCTGGCTGCTGGCCTGCCACGGCTCGCTGATTCTCAGTGCTGCGCAGTACCGTGGCCCGGAAGGTGGCGATATTGAGAACGTCTTCTTCCGCGACGTACAGTACTATTCGGTAGGCGAGTCTGGTGTGCACCGGTTGGGGTACATCTTCGCTATTGGCGGTATCCTATCGGCTGATCTGTGCATTTTGCTGTCGGGCTGGCTGGTACAGGATTGGGTAAGCTTCTGGAATTTCTGGAATAATCTGCCCTTCTGGAGCGGCGTCTAGAGAGGAGCATACTGGTATGGCGACAATCAACATGACGCCGGGTGATCTGGAACTGGGTCGTGATCGCGGTCGGATCGGAAAACCAATTGAGATTCCGCTCCTGGAAAACTTCGGCTTCGATAGCCAGCTCGGCCCGTTCTATCTCGGCTTTTGGAACGCAGTGGCTTACATCACCGGTGGTATCTTTACCTTTATCTGGCTGATGGTGATGTTTGCTCAGGTGAATTACAATCCGGTGGCCTTTGCCAAGTACTTTGTGGTCTTGCAAATCGATCCACCGTCATCACGCTATGGCCTGAGCTTTCCGCCGCTGAATGAGGGTGGATGGTGGCTTATTGCGACCTTCTTCCTGACGGTCTCGATTTTCGCGTGGTATATGCACATTTATACCCGCGCCAAAGCGCTTGGGATTAAGCCCTATCTGGCCTATGGCTTCACCGGTGCGATTGCGCTCTACCTGGTGATCTATATCATTCGTCCGGTGTGGATGGGCGATTGGTCGGAAGCACCTGCCCACGGGATCAAAGCGCTACTTGATTGGACGAATAATGTGAGCGTGCGTTACGGCAATTTCTACTACAATCCGTTCCACATGCTCTCGATCTTTTTCTTGCTGGGGTCAACGTTGTTGCTGGCGATGCATGCCGGTACCATTTGGGCTCTCGAAAAGTATGCTGCCCACGAGGAATGGAATGAGATTCAGGCTCCCGGTACTGGCACCGAGCGTGCACAGCTCTTCTGGCGCTGGTGTATGGGCTTTAATGCGAATGCCTACTCGATCCACCTGTGGGCATTCTGGTTTGCCTGGTTGTGCGGGATTACTGGTGCATTGGGTGTCTTCTTCTCGATGCCCGATTTTGTCAATAACTGGTTCCAATGGGGTATTGAAGCTGGCATCAACTATCCGCAAGGTCCAACGCCACCGGTTTCACTGCCGTAGCGTTCGCGATACTTCTCTACCTTCCTCCTGGCCTCTCGCCCGTCATCAGACGGGCGAGAGGTTGTTTGTTCACCGGGAGCGGTGACTATCTGAGGACTGGTATATCAAATCTCAGGTGTGCCACCAGTGAGTCGGTGGCTTGTCGTCGGTATGGCCGGTAGGGGCACGGCATGCCGTGCCCCTACGGGACGACGCATGCGTCGCCCCTACCAGCGTCCAGCGCTGCATCGTGCAAGTGCTGCATCAGGGCGGTTGGTCAGGGTCTCATTTCAGGTTTAATCCCAGGTGGTGATCAACTATGCGTATCGTTTTCAGGTGTGTGACCGGCGAGGCGGAGGCTTGTTGTTGGCGTGATCGTAGGGGCACGGCATGCCGTACCCCACTGGCGTCCAACAGCTATATTGTGCGTAGAAGTCAGATCGTCAATCGAGTTGATTGTACACAGGATGCACAGCGTCCTGTGCCCGGCAGGTTGACCGGTGCGACCCGTGCCTGGCATTGAGTACGGTCGGTGCAGAAGCCCGGCTTCTCCACACCGAACTGTGCGATACACGCTCGCCATCTGGCGTGTAAAGGCGCTGTGGGTAAACGAAATGGCAGCTACCCCACTCAACACCGCCCTTCCTGTACTCGTTCCACCGACATGGCCAATGCCAGGGCCAGTGCATTGACCAGCGGTTGCAATGCTGCCGGGACGGCTGCGCTGTCGAGAATCCAGACCTCATCACCGACCAGCATCTCCAGCACAAGCACCGGTTGCAGGCGCCTGATCAGACCGCCGGTCACGATTCGATACGGGCGCAGACGCAGACCGCGAATTGCGGTACGTGCGATCCGCTGTTCACGTGGCCTCCCGACCCGGCTAACCTGACGAATGACGAACGTGTCGCTATCGAGTGAAATCTCGTTGCTTGTCGTGGCGATGGCATATCCACCCACAAGCCGTTGGATGCCGAGTCCGCCTAACAGTCCGGCCAGTGCTGCACTCAGACCGGCTACTGCAAAACCCAACTCTTGCAGAGCTGCCAGCACACCGGCAATCAGGATCACCATTGCGAAGAACATCAGTAAACCGCCACTAATGAAGGAGGGGAGCGCATGACTGCGGTTGGCCTGAGGGTATGATCGCAGGTGAAGCCGATCCGGTTCTGCTACGATGGCTTCATAATACGGCAATGAGCTTAGCCGCCGCCCCAGACGTTGACGAAGTGATGAGGTTGCCATCGCAAAACCCTTACCATCTGATCCTGTCTGCCTCTCGGTTTGCACTGTGCATCATGCAGATGCTATCGCAATCAGCGTCGCGGATAATTTGAAGTAACAATTGCTGCTTCATCCTATCACACTTGCACGAATCGAAAGTTCATGCTATACTCCTGTTGCGTTGCGGGAGTGGCTCAGTTGGTAGAGCGACACCTTGCCAAGGTGTAGGTCGCGGGTTCGAATCCCGTCTCCCGCTCCAAAGCAGGCCAGTGCGTAAGCACTGGTCTTTTACTTTGCAGTGCCGGGGGGCGGGTATGCGCTGAACGCCCTCACCATTGGCCTTGCAGTGTAGTAGAGGGGACAAGTAGGAACGACGCTGCATTGGTGTCACCGTACACTCCCGTTTCCTCTATACCCCGTAGCGCAGTAGAGGGGAGAATCAAGCGCTACGCTAGAGCTTCCTGATGCAGCAGGCATTGTCTTTGCTCGCAGATGCTGTTCGCGCCTGAATCTGCTGACACGGGTGCCAAACCAAGTGCGTGGCCTGGTCCGGCGATGCACGGATCGGCAACCTGTGATATAGTTCATACTGGCCGGTTACGTGCAGCCACGTACCGGCAACGGCGCAATTGCGCTCTTACCAAACGGCCAACCGATAGACAACTGCCGGTCCCCATGCTGTGTGTGTCGTTTGTGCCCCAACCGGTAGCGTGTACGGTTTGAAGAAACACAACACCTGATCAACATAGACCATGACCCTGCTAAACGCTCACAATCTCAGCAAATACTTTGGTGCTGAACTCATCTTTCACGATGTCAGCTTTCAAATCAGCCGTGGCGAGAAGGTCGCAATTGTCGGTTTGAATGGTGCCGGCAAAAGTACCCTGTTGCGCATTATTGCCGGCCACGAGACCCCTGACAGCGGGAGCGTTCATCTCGCTCGCGGTACTCGTGTTGCCTATTTGGCGCAAGAGGCTCGCTTCAGCGGTGATCGAACACTCTGGCAAGAGATGGAGGCCGCCCTGGCTGAGATCAACGCCTGGCGCACCGAATTGCTTGTGCTTGAAACCAGGCTGGCAGACACCACAGCGGACGATTGGGAAGCGGTGATGGAGCGCTACGGCGAGTTGAGTGCACGCTTCGAGCACGCCGGCGGGTATGAGATAGAACATCGTATCAAGCGCACCCTCCACGGCCTCGGCTTCCAGCCGGAACAGTTCCATCAACCGCTGCGCCAGTTCTCCGGTGGACAGAAGACGCGCGCCGCACTGGCAGCCGCGCTCTTGAGTGACCCCGATCTGCTGTTGCTCGACGAGCCAACCAATCACCTCGATATGCAAGCCCTGGAGTGGCTCGAACAGTTTCTACGGAATTGGGATGGCACCCTGATCGTTGTTTCGCATGATCGCTACTTCCTTGACCGGGTGACCAAACGCACGCTGGAGCTGAGTTTCAATCGTCTGGAAGATTATCCCGGCAATTACGAGAAGTATCTGGCTTTGAAGGCTGAGCGCATGGAGCGGCGCCTCAAGGAGTGTCAGGCGCAACAGGCGTTTATTGCCCGCACCGAAGAGTTTATCCGGCGCTATCGGGCCGGGCAGCGCGCCCGCGAAGCGAAAGGGCGTGAGAAGCGGCTGGAACGCTTGAAGCGGGAACAGATGCTTGAACGACCAAAAGAGGCGGCTAAGCTGCGGGTAGCTCTCAATCAGCAGTTGCGTTCGGGTGAACTGGTGTTACGCCTCGATGGTCTGGTTGTCGGCTTTCAAGGGCAGGCATTGTTGCGGGCCGATGACCTGACGATTCGACGTGGTGAACGGGTCGGCTTGCTCGGCCCTAATGGCTGTGGCAAGACGACGCTGCTGCGGACACTCGTCGGTCAGTTACCGGCACTGCAGGGTGTTGCCCGTTTCGGTCACGAAGTGCGTGTTGGGTACTACGCTCAGGGGCATGATGTTCTGGAATGGAACAACACGGTCCTCGAAGAAGTAGCACGGATCGCACCGGGCCTTGGGGAAGCGGCAGCACGCAATCTGCTGGCTCGTTTTCTCTTTACGGGTGATGATGTCTTCAAGCGGATTGCCGATCTGAGTGGTGGCGAGCGATCACGGGTAGCGCTGGCCCAACTGACGCTACTGCCCGGTAACTTTCTCCTGCTCGACGAACCGACCAACCACCTCGACATTGATGCCCGTGAAGCGTTGGAGTCCGTCTTGAAGGAGTACACCGGGGCGATCTTGTTCGTCTCGCACGACCGCTACTTCATAGACGCACTGGCCGATAAACTCTGGATCGTCGATCAGGGACGGATTCGCCAATTCATCGGCAACTACAGCGAATATATGGCGGCCCAGCAGGCACCAGCCCCCTCAGCCGCAGTACCAACCGCTAGTGCCAAAGCACCGGCGGCAAAGCTGGCCCGTTCTGACGATGCAGAACGGGCGAAGCAGCGTCGGTTGGCTGCATTGGAAGCCGAAGTCACTGCCCTTGAGCAGGATTTAGCTCGCCTGAGCAGCGAACTCGATGCGGCGAGTCAGGCATGCGATGTTGCCCGCCTGACGGCGCTGGGTGCTCAGTATGCCGAACTGGAACAGTTGCTGGCAGCCAAATACGCACAGTGGGAACAACTGGCTGCCTGACAGTGTCGTTCTGGTTGTTGAAGCCAACGCCCGGCAGTCATACCCACCACTGAAGGCAATGAATTATCGCGCATACGCATCGATCTATCATGCTGCCGGCCAGGCCACCTTCGGCGCAACCCTGGCCCGTACCATTCTTGATCGCCTGCCCCGCCCACAGCGGGTACTCGATCTCGCCTGCGGCACCGGCGCTGCTGCGCTCGTGTTTGCCGCCGGCGGGGCAACTGTGGTCGGTGTGGATCGTTCGCCGGACATGCTACAGATTGCCCAGAGCCAGGCAATGCAGCATGGGTTGGCTATTGAATGGATCGAAGCCGACATCCGTTCACTTCCATCCGATTCCCGTCTGGCACCGGCCAGTTTCGATCTGTGTACGTGCCTCTTCGATAGTCTCAACCAGCTTCTCGATGATACCGACCTCGCTACTGTCTGCCGGCAGGCTGGTACCTTATTACGACCGGGTGGACATTTTATCTTTGATTTAAACACACCCGCCGGTCTGCGCTCGTGGCAGGAGTACGATCAGGTTACGTTCGATGGCCGTGATCTGCTCGTCATCAACCGGCTCACGTTTGATCCGTCGCAACAACGTGCCTTCGGGCGCATTGTCTGGTTTCGTCGCGAGGGTCAACGCTGGTGGCGCTGCGAAGAGACGCACTGTGAACGTCCGTGGGAAGAAGACGAGATTGCGGCTGCGCTGGCCGCCGGCGGCCTGGTCTTAGTCGACCGGCTTACCCCGCAGTGGCTACCGGCGACCACCGATGAGCCGCGGATCGTGTATGTGACCACACGACCGGTTGGCTGAGGGTGAGGTGATACAAAACGATTTTGTGCCGATGCTACAACTGCACCATCTCACCCCTGTCAACGCACCACCGTCAATCCCAGCTTGCGCAACAGCAATTCAGCCAGCTCACAGGCATACGCATCGGCGAGGAACCAGCCATCAGGATGTGATTGAGCAATGAGATGCAGCACCCGGCGATAGGGCGTCGGTAGGGGCAGTTCGGGCAACAGCCAGCCACTGTCAATTGGTGAGAGTGTCAACCGCGGCTTAGGCATTAATAGCGCGTAAGCCGTTAACAGCGCTTCATCATCAGGCACGGTCTGCCACCCGGTTGCCGTGACCCGCACATAGTCTGCCGGGCCGCGCCCACGCCGACGGCGCACAATCTGCCCTTCAGGGAGGGTCACGGTATTATCGGCGGCTGGTTGAATCGCACGCCAGCCATGGGGCGCAGCCAGATCGAGGATACTAAACTGTTGCTTTTCCTGCACCGGAATCGTGCGCAGTCTACCAGGGGCTACTGATGGCAGAGCCGGCAGCGCCGCAATCCGGTCGGCAATTGTCAGCGTCACGAAACTACGCTGCGCCAGGCGGGCAAGCAAACCTTCCCGTCGCCAACTGGTTAGCCGAAAATGAAACCCTTCCCGTTCGCCTTCACCGCGCAACACGGGACCAAGTGCCGGATTGTGGATGAGAAACAGATTGGGTTGAATCTCTTCAAAATCGGCGGGCGCACCGGGGCGACGACGAGAAGCCATAATGCAATACACCTGTCAACATTGCCAGGAACTGTGTCTTGTCCCAGCGTTACGCAGCGCGGGATGGTCACGACAACCCAAAGCGCTGGAGGGTTGGGGCAGTATAGGCGTGGCAGATCGCAATCGCCAGCGCATCAGCAGCATCATCGGGGCGGGGTATCGTGGCCAGACCGAGCGTCAGGCGAACCATCTCCTGCATCTGCCGCTTATCGGCGCCGCCGTAGCCTGCCACTGCCTGCTTCACCGCCAGCGGCTTATACTCGTGAACAGGAATACCGGCCTGTGCGAGCGCCAGTAAGGCCACCCCTCGTGCCTGACCAACCGTCAGTGCGGTATTGACATTCTTCCCGAAAAACAGCTCCTCGACCGCAGCGGTATCCGGACGCAGGCGTTCAATAATCGCACGGAGGCCATTGTAGAGCTGCAAGAGCCGTTCAGGGTGGGGCATACCGGCAGGAGTCGTCAGCGTACCAACATCGATCAGGCGCAAATGACCATTGCTGAACTCAACGACACCCCAGCCCATCGTAGCCGTACCGGGGTCGATACCAAGCGCACGCACAGCCTGTTCCTGTTCAACACCGGGCAGCTACGCATCGAAGCGCGCAACCAGTTCGGCGGTAATATCGAGGTTCGAGTACACCTTCTGCACGTCGTCGAGATCTTCGAGCTTCTCAATCAGGCGCAGTGCCGCCAGCGCGTCTTTCTCATCGGGCTGAATAAGCGTCTTGGCACGCATAATCTTCTCAGCATTTGCTACCGGTACACCCTGATCGAGCAACGCCTGCCGAATCGCATTCAGTTGCGTCCAGTCACAGTAAATCTCAAGCGTCTCATCATCGACGACCACATCATCAGCTCCGGCATCGATTGCCATCAGTTGCAACTCATCGGGGTCGTGTTTGACGGCACTGAGGTCAATGGTGATCAGTCCCTTCTGCTCAAACATCCAGGACACAGAGCCGGGTTCACCGGGGTTTCCGCCATTCTTGTTAAACGTGGCCCGAACTTCCGAGTTGGTACGGTTGCGGTTGTCGGTTGCCGCTTCGATCAGAATCGCAACGCCCCCAGGGCCATACCCCTCGTAGAAAATCTCTTCCAGCGCAGCTTCATTCGATTTGCCTAGACCGCGATCAATGGCGCGCTGAATGTTCTCGTTCGGCATATTATTGGCACGCGCTTTTTCTATCGCCAGGCGTAGGCGAAAATTTAGATCCGGGTCGCCACTACCGCCTTCGCGAGTTGCAATTGTTATATCACGCGCCAGTTTGGTAAAAAGCTGCCCACGTCGCTGATCATTGACACCTTTTGTGCGACGAATAGTATGCCATTTCGAATGGCCTGACATACGATCCAGCCTCCTTTGATATAGAAGGTTATACTAAACCAATTATAGCATGCCTGGTCGAGAGGCTTACACAGATCGCTACAATATGTTTATCAAGACGTTTATACAGGTATAGCATTCAGTCATCAGTCGGCAGGAGGAGCGCATGAAGAAGATAGTATCGGCGGAGCGAGTACGGTGTCTACCTAACGACATCTACGTCGTCACGACCACTGCCGGCGATATTCTGGTCAATAGCCCACCAGAGAGTCTGAAATTTCTGCTCGCGCACGGCTTAACGCTACCTCAATATGTCCTGTTGCCGCCTGATGCTCCGAGCGGGAGTGAACCGGGTTCGCATGGCTTTGTACGGCGCGGGATCAATTATGCCAGCGTCGAGTTTCTGATCTATGCCAGCTTCTTCGGTCGGCAACAGCGGATTACATTAATCACGCCCACGGTAGCCCAGGCTCAGCGACTACGCATCCTGTTGCAAGAGACGATCAACGGCCCTTCAGTACCGGAAGATTGGCCTGGAAGCTGGTTACAACAGGAATGTGCGACGGTAGCTTTCTTTCCGCCACTTAGCCGCGCACCGACTGTTGACGATATGGTCACCATTGTGGCGCTGGAGACCGGTGGCGGCAACCTTGGTGAAGTACAGATCACCTATCAAGACAATGCGTTTCACTTTACCGAACATGGGGTTGACATTGCACGTATTCCGGCCACGATTACCAGCATTGTGCAGCCGCTCACGGTGGCGCCACCACGTCCGCTTGTGCGTCAGATGATCACACTCCAATTCATCGGGGGCAGTGATGGTTTTGATCCGACCGGCATCACAACCTGCTTTCTCGCCTATTTTGGCAACAATCAACCCCTCTTGCTTGATGCCGCAGCCTATCTGAATGTGCGACTGGCCCATCTTGGTCTCTCACCACGGCAAATCGATCTGGTAGTCATCTCGCACCTCCACGAAGACCACATTGCCGGCCTACCTGAATTGATCCTCAACGGTGGTAAACGTGTGCAACTGGTGACGGCCCAACCAATCTATCGCTCGTTGCTGCGTGTTTTGGGCGTCATGCTTGATCTACCCCCGACAACAGTCGCCGAACTGTTTGACTTCTACCCGCTTGATCCGGGGCGACCGCTCGAACTCCATGGCTATCACTTTACTGCAACCTATGCAGTTCATTCAGTGCCCACCATTGCGGTGCGGGTGAACGGTGTCGGTTATTCAGGTGATATGCGGTACGACGAAGCATGGCTGGAACACCTGCATCAAACCGGCCATCTGAGCAGTGAACGGCTCGATGAACTCCGTCGGTTTGCCGATGGTGTCGAAATTCTGGTGCACGATATGGGTGGTGGGGCTATCCATACCACGCCGACTGAACACCTGCTCCGCACTCTTAGCACACGTAGCCGGCGCCTGGTACTGGCCCACACCAGCCGTCAGGATTTCACCGTAACCGACGAATTGGCCGACCGGGTGGAAGTTGCCGGGAGCGGTCATGTTGTCGGGATAGGTGAAATTGTCCACGACGACGAACAGCGTCAGCGCTTTGAAACCTTCACCATCTGCCCGCTTTTTGCCCGCCTCCCGGTCGCAGAGCGGGTAAACCTGGCAAACCAATGTGTTATCGTCTCGTACCCGGCAGGGCAGGTGATTGCCCACGAAGGTGAAGCGTCTGACGGTTGTGCATACGTGATACACCGCGGAGTCGTGGAGATTATTGTCGGCAACGAATCGGTACGCTTCCTGGGGCGTGGCAATAGTCTGGGCGAACGCGGTGCTTTGATTGGCGAGCCTCGTACCAGTACTATGCTGGCTCACAGTGATGTACAACTCTTACAAATCACCCCAGATTTGTTTACCAGAGTGGCCGGGCAACTGGGATTAGCAGAGGCTTTTGCCCGTGCTGACTGGCTCTGGCAACAATCAACACTGGGGCAATTGCCCTGGGCAACGCTGCTCGATCTGGCGCTTGATTTCACACCGCATACGGTCGCAGCCGGTACGGTACTCTGCCGGCGCGGCGAGATGAGCACAACCGGCTACTTGCTGGTGCACGGTCGTGTCCACTACAGCGCCATGCGTGATGGTGAGAGCGAGCGAAGTGGTGACTGTTTTGGGATGCGATCTGCCCTGCGTGGCGAACCTTATCGCCTGACCGTGCGCACACTTAGCGACTGCGTGGTATGGTCGATAGAGGCTTCTTCCCTCCAGCGCTTCTATCTGACGTATCCCGATTTATTTCTCCACTTGCGGGTGATTGATCGATGAAGGCCAACTAATGCCGTTCCGTACGGTCTGCCATATCTGGCAAACTCGACCGGTGATGATCGTATCCGCCGCAGGTACGGTGATCATCCGGCGGGACGGCACTTATAGAGCAGTTATCTCATTAATTACCTACAGACTACATGATCGTGACGAGAACTCACAGCATCCCCGTGACCACAGAGTGAACGGCGTGACACGCGCCTGACTCAAAGCACGGCTGTTGCGGCAGCAAGGCTGCCGCACTCCAAACGACGCGACACGCTCATGATGCGCGGGCAAGGCAATCCATCCAGTGCGTGATGACACCGGAGATGGTTGTAAGCCATCCTCGCTGCCATACTGGCAGGTTGGGAGCGGGATACATTGTCGTTGGCGATTGGCAAGCGTTTATGAACCTGTGCTACGGGCAGGTAGCAAGAACTGCGCAGCTTTTAAGTTCTGAAATGAGGTTCACAGCCAGCACTTCTCACCTGCGTTAGAGATGCCGGGCTATTGTAGGGGCGACGCATGCGTCGCTCATCCTCTGACGCCAATTCACCAGCGACTCGCCGCTAATACACCCGGCAACGCTTCAGCACGCGGCTCGCCCCTGAACGATGCACATTGTTGCGCAAGATTTAGTGCAAGACACCCTGGCTTACCCATTTGACAAAGTTCAGTGCTCGTAGTATTATTTCACTTGCGTCGGGGAACCGAGCCATGCCGAAGTGGCGGAACTGGCAGACGCGCTACGTTCAGGGCGTAGTGAGGGTGACCTCGTGTGGGTTCAAATCCCACCTTCGGCACCATGTTGGGGGATAGTTTAAGGGTAGAACACCTGGTTCTGGCCCAGGCGGTTGGGGTTCGAATCCCTGTCCCCCAGCCAAATAAAACGATATAACCCCTTCTTCACAATGGCGTGAAGAAGGGGTTTTTATATGGTCATCCTGGTATCGATTATCAATCTATTTTGCCACCCGCGTGCCACAGGCAGGACAAAAAATGGCCGTAGCCGGCATCTGGAACCCGCACTGCGGACACATTTTCGACCCAGTCGTTGGCGCAGGGGCTTCGCTGATCGGCACCGATTGCATCGGTGGCGGTGAGGGCGTTGGTTCGATATACACCTCATTCTGCGCTTTCTTCAGCTCTTCTTCGCGCACCAGCAAGGTAGAACGCAACTGATCGAGGGCTACCGCTAGCTCAGCTAATGAAGGTGCCTGAATCTGACCGGCCCGCTGCAAATCGTATGCACGTTGCCCTATCTCCATCAGTTTCTGATCGATCTGGCGACGTAACTCATTAATCTCGGCCTGGAGACGAGTCGTTTTTTGAAATTTCTCGGCCTCGAACTTTGCCCGATCAGTAACCTGGGAAAAGGTTTTCCCCAGTTGATCTAAGATACCCATCGTTCATTCTCCTTCTGTCGAGTATGGTTGTGTTCATTGTAGCATCAGACAGGTTACCGTCTCTAGCTTTGACGAACAAAGGTAATTGCTGGATGCAGCAGGGTGAGCGGCGTTTGAGACAGGCTGATGAGTAGAGTTCATATTTGACGATCACCCTGGTACCACCTATAAGCGTGGAAGTGCAGCACCAGCATTGCTGCTCCTCACGCAGTGGGAGTGGGTTTCGGTGAGGATACCCTTGCCGGGTAGAGGTGTCCGTGGCGCGTTGTGTGGAGTGCGGCAGCCATGCTGCCGCGCAGCCGTGCTCGTGCTCCGGTGCGTGGCAGATCGTTGCCTCAACTCATCACGGGGATGCCGGGTGTGATCGTTACAGTCATGGGGTCTGTCAGTACTGAATGAGATCACTTCAGGAGATGTTTTTTGAAACAGGTTTTAGTCTCTTGATACCTGCGTTGACCCCTTGAAACCAAATCTTGCTCAACAATGTGAATGTGCATTGTTCAGGTATGCTGGCGGCGGGGCACGGCATGCCGTGCCCCTACCTCGTTCAGGTGCAGTATCAGAGTCATCATCTGGTGGGTCATGAAGTCCATCTCCCGTGCGACGCACATACTGGCATGTGGTATAACAATACTGGCTAGTCGTGTAAGGGTATGCTCATTACCTGTGTTGCGCGCCGTAAACACTCACGGTCAGGCAGGCGTTGCGTTTGGCAGCAGCCTCGCCTACAAGGGGAGATGCTGGACGTTGTTGAATGCTTCTCAAATATCACACAACAGGTAACCCTGCCACAGCATAAATGGGTGATTGAGTGGATGGTGATGAACAGGTTGCTCGCCGTGTACCAACAGCTTGTCCGCTGGCTATTTCACCGCCTGTACAATGAGTTTGCCTGGAGTTATGACGTTGTGGCCTGGGCTGTTTCGGGCGGCTACTGGCAACGCTGGGTACGGGCGGCTGAACCATTTTTGCACGGGCGCATTCTTGAGTTGGGGTGTGGCTCCGGCTATCTGCAAGCGGCTCTCGCGACCCGTACCTGCGTTGTCGGCCTCGACCTGTCGCCGTCGATGCTTCGGCGCGCAGCGCGTTTTAGCCGACGACTGGTACGGGCTGACGCTCGCCGGTTACCCTTTGCCGATGCGAGTTTTGACACGGTATGTGCAACTTTTCCGGCAGAGTACATTCTCGATCCGGCAACCCAGGCCGAAATTCGGCGCGTTCTCACACCTGATGGTCATCTGGTGATTGTGGATGGCGGGCGGCTGGAAGGTGGCTACGGGCGGTTCATCGATGCCATTTACCGCCTGCTATGGTTGGGACGCAAGACAGGGACATTGCCGGCAACGGTACCATTTGGCGATTTTATGCTTCAGGTACAGCGCATACAGGTGGCAGACAGCAGTGTACTGGTGATGATTGGAAAACCGAATGTTGCCCGATCTGAGTATTGAGCACGACTTGCAAATGCGTGGCTACGCAAATCTGGCCGGTATTGACGAAGCCGGTCGTGGCTGTTGGGCAGGGCCGGTGGTGGCAGCGGCAGTTGTGCTTTCTCCAGCGGTTTATCGGCAGCCGGATTTGCTGGCCGGCGTGAACGACTCGAAACAATTGACAGCCGGTGCCCGTGAACGCATCTACACCAGCATTCAGGCCCACGCGCTGGGTGTGGGTGTCGGGATTGTGCCGGCATTTCTGATCGATGCGTATGGCATTCTGTCGGCAACCAGACTGGCAATGACTCAGGCCTTGCTGTCGTTGCCGTGTGCAGTTGATGCCTTGATCATTGATGCTGTGCAGTTGCCTGGTATATCCCTGCCGCAGACGGCACTGGTGCGTGGTGATGAACGGTCACTCTCGATTGCGGCTGCATCCATCATTGCCAAAGTCACCCGTGATCGGTTGATGGTAACAGCCGATCATTGCTTTCCTCACTACGGTTTTGCGCTGCATAAAGGTTATGGTACAGCCACGCATCGGCGTGCACTCGCTCAATATGGTCCCTCCCCTTTGCATCGGCGTACCTTTCAGCCGGTGCTAGAGGCTTTGCTGTCGCTGGAGCAATCATGAACTTGCAAGAACACCTGATCACGTCGACTTTGCTGGCTGTTAGCTTATACCCTCGCCAACCACTGGCAGCAGCACTGGTGATCGCCGGTGGTGTTTTGGTCGATCTCGACCATCTGGCCCTGTACATCAGCCGTACCGGCGACTGGAGCATAAGCGGCGCACTTCATTACAACCGCTATCGTCATCGCTTTCCCCAACCCGGCGATAGTCGACCGCGCTACGGTTCACTGCGTTCCCGCCTTCACCATCCGTTGATCGTCCTGCCACCACTCTGGGTACTGGCACAGCGCCTGCCCTGGGTACGGCCGCTGGCCGCAGGTGTAACCCTCCATCTGCTGCTGGATCACATCGCTCTGCCATTTGTCTGGAACATATACCTGCGGGCCGGTGGCCGTTGTGTACGTTGTGGAAGCCGTCGCAAGGTTAGCGTCTATCTGCGACCCGATGACCGGCATCAGCAATGGCAATGGACAGTTCTCTGCCAACGTTGTGCCTATCACACCAAACCGCTCAGAAGTCGACAATCGGTAAAGGCATCTGTCCGCGATTGAGCAATTCATCAGCAGGAGCAGGGTTTTCTGCCCAAGACGTGGTACACTACATACATGTACGGCGTAAGCAATTGCATCACGCCGGCCCCCTTGTTCAGGTAACGAAGGCAGATTGCACAAAAGCTGGCGTAACCGGAACTGCGTGCTAACTACAAATGACCTCTATCCGTCAGACTGTAAGGAGTTGTTGATGGATCCAGATAATGAATTTCTTCCCGAAGACCCGTTGAACGAGCTGAGTCGACTTGCCGCTGAAGCCATTGAAGGGCAGGCAAGGGGTGCTACGTCAGCCGAGCGTAGACAACGTTGTGATCGAGTACTGGAACTGGAAGCACAGGGACATCTCAATGATGAGCGTGCATACTTTCTGGCCGGCCTGGTCATGATCTGTGGCGAGTCGGTTGCCGATTTTCATCATGCCCATCGCTTTGCGCGGCGTGCCACCGAACTGGGTGATGAACGAGCCTGGACATTGCGAGCAATGGCCTGGGATCGTCTGCTGATCGAACTGGGCCGACCACAGCACTTCGGGACCCAGATCATTCGGATCGGTGGCCGCTGGTCACTCGGCGAGATTAATCCGCGCGTTACCGACTGGGAGCGAGCGCTTTTTGGTGTGCCACCGCTTTATGTTCAGTTGCAACGAGTGGAGGAATTACAGCGCTCTGAGCAGGGTTAGGAGCTGTTGTCTACACGCATACCAGCGTGTGCTTGTTACCTGATCACCCTCTACCGTTTCACCACGTGACATAATTTTTGAACAGTATCTTGCGCACCTATAGCTATAGGGATGCGACGCATGGTGGTGCGTCGCATTTTTATGTGAGAGTAACGATACCGTAATCTACGTAGATTGTACGTGGAATCTAGCTTATCATATATTTTTCATTACCATATCAGGTTTTTTATAAAAAACATAATAGGGGGGGTGTATGAAAGACTTGTCATTACGATCAGTCTTTGCCGTTGGATTCAGTGTATGCATTGCTTTCGTCATCATCTTCTTCGCGTATGGTGCTGCCGCCTCACGGGCACGAGTTGAAATCTTCACACCGCAAGGCTTTGCCTCGTGCGCAACCACGGGTGCTCCGGCACCGGCCATCTTCCAAACCCAAACCCTACTGGCCCACTTCGATTATTACCGCGTCCTTGACCCACCGTTTGGCCCCGAACCTATCGAAGTCGATGTTACCTTTCCTGATGGACGGATTTTTACCCTGGGGGCAAGTCAATTGCTCGATGGCGTGATCGATATGCCGACCAACGTCCAGTTTGCACGCTTCAGTAATAACGCCGGCCAGCTCTCGCTCAACATCACGATACCGGGCACATGGCCCTACGGCTGTTACCGGCTAACCGGACGTGGTCTGAGCAGTGGTGGTGCCAATACCGCCTCAGCGTTCTTTGTTGTGATCCCCGGTGGCCGACCGGGACCTCACGGAGATGTGGAGTTACGAGTAACGTTGAACGGGCAGGACACCAGCGTCATTCAACAGGGACAAATCCTCGAAGTCGATGGCCGTGGTTTCATTGGTGGTGAGTTTGTCTCATTCTGGCTCACGGCCCCTGATGGCACCGTTATCGATTTTCCGCCCGGCCAGCAGGTCGTGCAAGCCTCACCTGCTGGTGCCGTCTCTACATCATTCCAGTTTGAGGGTAAGAATCCAGTTGGCCGTTATACCGTGACCGCACTCGGCAACACCAGCGGTTTTCGCGCCTTTGTCCACTTTGAACTGCGCTCGCGACCGGTAACACCACGCGGCCCAGCCCAGCTATCGGTCATAGTTCCATTTGGTGCCGAAGCTCCGCAGCGCTCGATCTTCTACGCAAACGGTGACCTCTTCTTCCCTGGTGAGCGCGTGGATCTCTGGTTGACAATGCCGGACGGATCGGTGCGCGGATTCCCCTCGACCTTTGCCGATCCTGTAGCGGGTCAGTTTACAGTCGAGCTGTTCCTCGATGAGCGGCTGCCGGTCGGCTTCTACCAACTGACTGCGCAGGGGGCAGTGAGTCAGCAACTGGTGATTGCTACCTTTACCCTAACCCAAACGACAGATACGATTGTCAATCCACAACCGGTACCGCAGATCGGGCTAGACAACAATCCGATCACGCCGCCCAATATCTCTTTCAATGATCCCGATCCAACGAATATTAACGAATACGGCAATCCCGATGAGTAGTTGCTGGATCGCATGCCCGATCACCGCAAACGTGTGAACAGCCATCACTGACGACCATGAAGAGTGGGCGGAGGAAATTCTTCTGCCCACTTGTCATACCTCAAAAACAGACTTAAAGTGTTGCTTACCAGATCGGGGGGAACTATTCGCCGACAGTGGGTGAAGCAATTAACCCAAGTAACCGATGCACTTCTTGCAAACGGGCAAACTGCGCTTCGAGATCGCTAAGCGCCTGAAGGTCACCAGCACGGGCGCGTTCAAATGCAGTGCGGGCCTGGGTTTCGATCTCGCCTAACAGCTTTACACTACGTTTACGCCGGGTTTCAAGATCGGCGGCGTAAATTGCCAGTGAAATGTGGCATGCGACCAGTTCCAGCAGATTGAGATGGGAACTATCAAAACGACGACTATGGGTTGTTGTCACCGTAAGTGCACCGAGCAGGCGCGTTCCCCAGCGTAACGGAGCGGCCATCGCACAGCGCGTTGGCGCGTCTATTTCACGCATCCGCAACGACAGCCAGCGGCGGTCGGCTTCGGTCTCATCGATAATCAGTGGCTGCCCTTCACGCAACACCAGACCGGCAAAGCCGTGTTCACGTACCTCACGGGCACGGTCTGGTGTAGCAATGTGACCGTTACTGAGTAATAACATCGGCGATTCTTCATTGTCAAGCGGGATCAGCAACAATGATGCTCGCTCACCACCAACCATCGCCGGCACCTGAGTTGCCAGTTGCAAGCCAAGATGGAGCGGATCGGCCGTAGCGCTAACGACCAGCCGGCCAAACTGCAACAATTGATCGAGGGTATCAGCATGAGCACGTGCCTGGTTGAGGTACTGATCGAGTTGCCCCTGAAATGACGACTGTTCAAGCACCGCACCGACAATCTGACCGAGTGCCATGAGTAATTCGCGATCATCGCTATCAAATGGAGGTGTCGCCCGTGTCACTTCAATGCGCCCGACAACCCGCCGACCAATCGTCATCGGGCCAACCAGCATTGTGGGAGCGTGCGAGCGTAAACTACCGGTGCCGGCGGGAACGATGATTTCAACCTTATCGGCCAAAAGCCACTCACCGCACAGATCGCGCAGCATTGGCAGTGGATCGGACTGGCGAGCAGTTGCGAAAAACGCACCTACCGTCGTTAGGGCATTGCGCAGACGGGCAGTGCGCCGCTGAGCAGCGACAAGTTGATTTGCGACATCGGATGCAGTCACGGCCACTCCTGATCTGGAACAAAGAACTTGATGATCTTCATCCACGATAATACCACGACGCCAGGTGAATGAAGATGACAAACCCGGCGTCGTAGATTACAGTTCAGGCATCAAGAGGTTCAGCCGGACGGTGTTCTTCCATTGTCAAGATACCACCGCGATGGAAGACCAGTTGACCATTCTCGACATCTACTTCTATCTGATCACCGGCCCGGAATATCCCGCGCAGCAGCTCCCGCGAGATCGGAGTTTCGAGGAGACGCTGGATGGTGCGGCGAAACGGGCGCACACCAAAGACCGGATTGTAGCCCTCTTGCACCAGGTATTCCCTGGCAGCCTGGGTCAAGGTGAGACCAATCTGCTGTTCGCGCAGCCGTTCCACCAGCTCGGCGATCTGCAGGTCAACGATCCTGGTCAGATCGTCCATAGAGAGCGGATGGAAGAGAATGATCTCATCGATCCGGTTCAAAAATTCGGGCCGGAAGGTCTGACGCAATGCTTCGTCGACCTTCTTACGTGCCTCACGCATATCAAGCGTTTTGGCGTTTTTGCCGCCGACATTGAAACCGATCCCGCCGCCTTGCAGATGTTCGGTGCCGGCGTTGCTGGTCATGATGATGATGGTATTGCGAAAATCGACCGTGCGTCCCTGACCGTCGGTCAAACGTCCATCGTCAAGCACCTGCAAGAGGGCATTGAACACATCGCGATGCGCCTTTTCGATCTCATCGAAGAGCACAACCTGGTACGGTCGGCGGCGAATGCTCTCGGTCAACTGTCCACCTTCATCATAGCCAACGTAGCCGGGTGGCGCACCGATCAGGCGACTGACGGTGTGGCGTTCTTGATACTCACTCATATCGACGCGGGTCATCGCCTCTTCGCTGTCAAACATAAACTCGGCGAGGGCCCGCGCCAGCTCGGTTTTGCCAACACCGGTTGGGCCGACAAAGAGGAACGAACCGATTGGGCGACGAGGATCGCGCAGACCAGAACGGGCACGGCGAATTGCATCGCTCAGAGCGACAATCGCCTCGTGCTGACCAATCACGCGCTCGTGCAATCGCTCTTCCATGTGGATGAGCTTCTCGCGTTCGGTTTCGAGCATACGACTGACCGGCACACCCGTCCAGCTTGAGACGATCTGGGCCACGTCTTCATCATCGACGACTTCATCGAGGTTGTTGTGCGCCAGCCACTCATTGCGCTCGGCTTCAAACTGGGCCTGGAGGGCAAGGTAGCGGGAACGGAGCAGGGCCGCCCGCTCGTAATCGCGTCGGGCACCGGCCTCTTCCTCTTCGGCCTGAAGTTGCTTCAGTTCTTCCTCTTTAGCCTTCAATTCAGGCGGCATCGAGAAGATGTCGATGCGCAACTTGGCACTGGCTTCGTCGATCAAATCTATCGCTTTGTCAGGCAGGAAACGATCATTAATATACCGACTTGAAAGCTGAACGGCTGCTCGTAAGGCTTCATCGCTGATAGTAAGCTGATGATGCTCCTCATAGCGCTTGCGCAGACCGCGCAGCATCTCGACCGTCGTCTCCGGGTCAGGTTCTTCGACGAATACCGGTGAGAAGCGCCGCTCGAGGGCTGCATCCTTTTCGACATGCTTGCGGTACTCATCGATAGTGGTTGCGCCGATCACCTGAATCTCGCCACGCGAAAGGGCCGGTTTCAGCATATTCGAGGCGTCGATACTACCGGTTGCGGCACCGGCCCCGACGACCGTATGCAATTCGTCGATGAAGAGAATAATCTGCCCCTTCGCATTGCGCACCTCGTCCATGACCGCTTTGAGGCGCTCTTCAAACTCACCGCGGAACTTAGAGCCAGCCACCATCCCGGCCAGATCGAGCGCCAGCAGCTTGCGGTCGCGTAAGGTCGGTGGTACATCACCACGCGCAATACGCTGAGCCAATCCCTCGACAATCGCCGTCTTGCCGACGCCGGTTTCACCGACCAGCACCGGATTATTCTTTGTTCGTCGCGACAGAATGCGAATGACCCGCGTAATTTCGGCTTCACGGCCAATCACCGGATCGAGTTTATCTTCACGGGCCAGCTCGGTTAAATCAACGCTATACTTGCTCAAAATTTCGTAGCGGCTCTCAGCCGACGGGTCATCGCTGCGCTGGCTACCACGAATCTCCATCAACACTTGATAAATCCGCTCCTGATCAATCTGATAGCTCTGCAAAATCCGCGCCGATGGGCCATCACGCTCGTTGGCCAGTCCGATCAGCAGATGATCAAGGCCAACATACTGGTCTCCCAGGCGGTTAGCCTCTTCCTCTGCCCGCTTGACTAATCGCTGCGTGCGTGGCGTAATATAGACCTGACTGCCCATACCGTATGGGCTGAGAATCTTAGGGAGCTTTTCCAGCTCGCGTTCGACACGTCGTTCCACCTCGTGGGGGTCTACGTTTAACCGCGCCAACGCACGAGCTGCCAGACCATCACGCTGCCGGAGCATAGCCAGGAAAAGATGCTCAACATCGAGCTGTGAATGTTGATGCTCCTGCATAATCTCTTGCGCAATATGGAAGGCATTTTGCGCTTTTTCGGTAAATCGCTCCAGTCTCATCGCAGTCCCTCTATTGTGTCCGCCGGAGGCGGGTTAGCAGATCACAACATTGATCTGCTCTGGTAGTATAGCACAGGAAGTGCTCGAAAACAGGGGTAAACTGTTGGATTTGTGTTAATGGAGATAGTATGAAGCTACGATTGTGGTCTTCATCAACCGACATCTGGTTGATGATCGGTGTGATGTGTATTGGGATAGTCTGCGCCGGTATATCCAGTCTGGTTCCACCGATGGGGATTCTCGATATTGGTACCACGTATGCCCAGCCCTACCTGGAAGGATTTCATGGTCTGGAGCGGAATCCTCAGTTCTCGTATTCTTTTACGAAAGAGCAGGCGACAGTCACATTTCCTGGCATTGGTTCTAGCTGGACAACACTCGTCCTGCGTGCAAACGGCTATCGACCAGAGGGTGTTCCACCAGCCGAACTATTTCTGGCAACCAGTGAAACTGCACCGATTCGGCTGCAACTGCGCAGCGATACTGCGCGCTACTATCTCCTCTTGCCGCCAGGGGATGATGATTTGCGCATACAATTGACCAGTACGACCTTCACGACACCGACCGATCCTCGACGGCTGGGAGTGGCAATTGACTGGCTTGCCGCTTATCAACTGGAATACGGCTGGCCGTTCTGTCAGGCATTGTACCTGGCGCTGATCGGTGGTTTGGGCTACTGGTTGTTACGTCGGGTAGCGGTCGAGCGCCAGCCTGCGGCGGTCATTATGCTTGCAGCACTCATCACGCTGAGCGGCCTGCTGGCATCGTTTCGCATCTGGTGGGCCATCTTTACCCCACTGCTGGTTGGGTTACTGGTGGGATTGCACCTTTGTTTAGGGCCACTCCGGGCTTTCACCCGCTTTGCCTTCGCCCGTGGTGGTGAAACGCTCCCCCAATGGCACGAGACGTGGCTCTGGCGGATTGTGTTGCTGGCGGCATTGATCAAAATTGGCGGCGTGATTTACCCGCAAACAATTGTGTATGATGAACGCTGGCATGTTCCGCGCACCCAACTGGTCCTCGATGGCCGGTTTCTGGAGCTGGTAGTACCGAGTCGGGTAACGCTGTTGGGTGATACCGTGGGCTTTGAGGGTGGGCATTTTCCATATTCGCCCCTCTGGTATCTGATTACAGCACCGTTTGGCCTGATCGGTATCGATCTGGGTCTGGCATCGAACGTTTTGAACACAGCCCTTGACGTATCCCGGAGTCTGCTCATCGCCTATATTGCCCTCCGACTATTTGGACGTCCGGAGCTGGCCGTAATAGCCGCCGGTTGTTATCATCTGCTGCTGATGCCCTATTTTCTGATCTCGTGGGGCAACTGGCCGACCCAACTGGGACTCTGGGGAACACTGGTCTTGATTGCGGTTGTGTTGGCTTACGATGATCGGCCAGCAGAGCGCCGGGCATTGTGGGGTGTTGCCGCTGCCGCAGCTCTGGCAATGCTGACCTACACCGTTGTAGGGATTATGGCCTTTACAATGATGGGCATCTATGCGCTGTTTGAACTGGTTCGCCGCGAAATCCTGGCGCGCCATCGGGGCAGACTAATCTTGCTAGGGCTGGCAATCGCTGAGGGAGTGGCATTTCTTATTTATCACATGTGGTATGTACCGGTGATTGTAGCCGAAACTGTGCCAGCCATCGGCGCAGCCCTCAGTCAGCGGGTGAGTCGTGCCGATGCGCCACCATTACCGACACCGATGATTGATGGTGCTTTTATGCTCAATCATCTGACCTGGCCGGGCATTCTGCTGATCCTCGGCGGTGCGGTGCTGGCCTGGTCGGCAGTGCGTCGTGCCAACGGCCTGCTCATCGGTTGGTGGGCAGTGCTCCTGCTCTACTCACTGGTGAGCTGGAATATTGCTGACATGATTTTGAAACAGGTCTTCTTTATGTTGCCGCTGGCTGCTCTCTGCATGGCGCTGGCCATCGATTGGCTCTGGCGCCAGCAGTGGATCGGGAAGACGGCGGTTGTTTTGTCGTTAGTCTATCTCTCACTACGACTTGCCGACCGCTGGTATGAATACATTATGGTGAAGCGTCATATTGGGTAATGGTACCGTTCGGTACAGTGGTGGGAGAAAAGAGAAAATAGGAGAGAGGAAATAGGATATATAGCAGGAGGGAGGAACAAGATACGTCATGTTCAGGCGAGACGTTGAGAGAGGGGCAGGAGTATGCTTCCAGCTCAATCATCTTGCCGGAATGGAGATGGAGATTCTTCGATTGGGCAGGTAGACAGTCAGTACCTGCCACGTCGCAGCGATAGGGGCACACGGCTGTGTACCCCTACTGATACATTCAATCTCCCCCTAACCGTTCGAGACGAGCCGCAGTCGCGGCGGGAAGGAGGTCACCGCCTGTGATGATCCTACTGTCCTCTCTACTCTGGGAACGGGATCGGCGAAGATGGTCGTATCGACCACCGAGTTATTACCGCCGTAGGGGTTGGTGACATAGCTGTCGGCATTCCAGTCGTTGTGCCATTCGTTGCCATTCACAAGGTAGCGATATTGGTAGGTCCGCCCGGCTTCCAGATCGAGCGTCACCATCCAGCCGTGTTCGGTTGCGCGAAGCGGGGTAGCTTGGGGTTTCCAGCCGTTAAAGTCGCCAACGAGATAGATCGTGTCGGCCCACAATGAGGCCGGGAGCGAGAAGGTTACTCGCACTTTTCCGGCGGGGCCGGGCTGTTTCGCAATCATGGCCAAACTCCTTTGTCAGGCCGTTGTTGTGACTACACTGTCAGTTGTTTTTCAAATTATAGCACGCCCCTCGCGGTTATGTCGATAGGTGTTGCGTCTTGGTTTTATCGCATCATCGGTACAATGTATCAAGAGCGGTATGAAATCTCTCGCAGGAGGCCCGACGCATGCAGCCTGGTACTGTCGTTCGTTGTCGGAATCGCGATTGGGTGCTGTTACCATCCGATCATCTCGACATCGTATTACTCCGTTCGCTGGCCGGGGCAAGCGATCAGGTGGCGGCAATGTATCATTGGCCGATCTGGTTGATGACGACAATTACCGGGCAAATGCGCCACCATCGCTTTCGATCACCCTGGTAGATTTCTCGTACCGTTGACAGCAACCGCCCTGCTGTGCTATCATCAATGACGCATTGTGTTATAAAGTAAGGTGTAGCGGAGTGGCACATGCGCTGGATCGGTTGGTCGCTGGCTGGAGCAGGAGTAACGGCAGCAACGGTCTTCGCTCTGCGTCGCCCTTTACTGGCGCGGCTCCTTGGTTTGCGCCCCGCTGAATATGCCGTTCGGGTGGTACGCGACATTCCTATTCGCATGCCCGACGGTGTCACTCTCTACGCTGACCACTATGCCCCACGTACAGGCGGCCCACACCCGACGATTCTCATCCGCACACCTTACGGTCGTCCCGGCGAACTTGGCCCGCTGGGTATCTTTGAGCATACCGGTTGTCTGCTCTTTGCTGAACGTGGCTACAACGTGATCGTGCAGGGGGTGCGCGGGCGCTACCGCTCCGAGGGCGAATTCGAGCCATTTGTGAATGAAGCTGCCGATGGGTGGGCAACGATGGCCTGGATTGCAGCCCAACCCTGGTTTGATGGCAATCTTGGCTTGTGGGGGCCGAGCTATGTCGGCTATGCGCAGTGGGGATTGGCGATTGATGGGCCACCGTATCTGAAAGCGATTGTACCGATCATGACCAGTGCCCGCTTCTCGCCACTCTTCTACCCTGGTGGTGCATTCACCTTCGAGTCAACACTGCGTTGGGTCTTTCTGATCGATGCCACGAACCGCCATCGTCATACCCTCAACCCATCCGCGCTGTGGCGATTATTTGTCGTCGGTGAGCGAATTCTAGATCGCGCTCTTCATCATCAGCCCTACGCCACAGCCGACACTATTGCGGCTGGTGCACCGGTATCCTTTTTTCAGCGCTGGCTCACCGATACCGATCCCCAGGGCGCCTACTGGTCGCGGGTTGATATGCATCGCCAGTTGCACCGGATTGACGCCGCCGTCCATTTGGTGGCCGGCTGGTACGATATTTTTCTCTCCGGCCAATTGGCCGATTACACGGCGCTAGTCGCGGCCGGCAAGCGTCCGTATCTGACGATTCTACCATTGGCGCATACCAGTCTTTCACAGCCGTTTGAAGGGATGCGTGAGGGGTTGTGGTGGTTTGACGCTCATCTGAAGGGCAAACGCGAGCTGTTGGCCCGCCGACCGGTACGGCTTAAACTCATGGGCAGTAACGAGTGGCACGAGATGGATTTCTGGCCGCCACCGGCAACTCTGCACCGCTACTTTCTCCAGTCAGGGCGTGGGCTTGATCGGCAACCACCACCCTCCGCTGCTCAACCGAGCAGGTTTTGCTACAATCCCGCCGATCCGCCGCCGTCGATTGGCGGTGCCATCCTGAGTCCGTTTGCCGGGCCACGTGATCAGCGTGCGCTTGAGGCGCGGAGTGATGTGTTGACCTTTACCAGT
This sequence comes from Chloroflexus sp., assembly GCF_034434295.1. Taxonomy (GTDB): domain Bacteria; phylum Chloroflexota; class Chloroflexia; order Chloroflexales; family Chloroflexaceae; genus Chloroflexus. The sequence goes on along the minus strand of NZ_DAOTZQ010000005.1, from coordinate 39,149 downwards.
TCCCCTCTCACTGCCGATCTGGATGTGATCGGGCCGGTGCGCTTGATCCTCTATGTCAAGAGTGATCACCACTTTTTCGATGTCGTCGGTCGGTTGTGTGATGTCTACCCCGATGGGCGGAGTATCAACATTTGCGATGGTATCATTCGTGTGCGGCCAGGCATTGGCGAATGCCAGCCCGATGGCTCACGCCGTATCGAGATCGATCTCTCGGCAACCGCCCAGCGCTTTCGGCGCGGGCATCGCCTGCGTTTACAGGTGACCGGTGGTGGCAGTCCTCGGTGGGGGCCGCATCCCGGTGATCATAGCCCTTATGGACAGAGAAACGGTGGTTCACCGCTGGAACAGTCTATCTATCACGATGCTGCGCATCCGTCGGTGTTGATTTTGCCGGTCGTGGATGGCATAGTATCGCGTGATCAAACCGCATCCGCCATGTGAAACAGACTGGCCGGTTGGTGGCATCTTCTCTGATCCGTCTTGGGATAGATGGCAGTCAGGTTCGGTTAATGGCAGGCATTGTATGAACGAAGGGAGCTACGACAATGGAGTACGAGCACAGTGAAGAGATCAAGATGTTACGGCAGGCAGTTCGTGAGTTCGTTGACAAAGAGATCCGCCCGATTGCACGTGCCATCGATGAGGAGGAGCGCGTGCCCTTTGAGACGATGAAGAAGGCGGCTGAGCTGGGATTTCTTGGCATTCCTTTTCCCGAACGGTACGGCGGGCTTGAGCTGGGCATTACCGGCTACTGCGTGTTGATGGAAGAATTGAACCGGGTCTGTGCCAGCCATGCCACCATCATCGGTGCTCATTCGCAATTGGCGGCAATGAGTATCTATCTTGGCGGTAACGAGCAGCAAAAAGAGACCTACCTCCGCGCTCTAATCGAAGGCCGGAAGTGGGGGGCGTGGGCGCTCACCGAACCTAATGCCGGCTCTGATGCGGCTCACATTCAGACGACCGCCGAACGACGTGGCGAGGAGTGGGTGCTCAACGGTCAGAAGATGTGGATCACCAACGGCAGCTTTGCCGATGTCATTGTGGTCTTCGCCGCAACCGATAAGAACCTCGGTGCGCGTGGTGGTATCACTGCTTTCATCGTTGAGAAGACCATGCCCGGTTTCCGGGTCGGGAAGGTAGAAGAGAAGATGGGCTTGCGCGCCTCACACACGGCCAGCCTCTACTTCGAGGATTGCCGGGTTCCGGCGGAGAATGTGCTTGGTCAGGTCGGTATGGGCTTTCCGCTCGCGATGCGCACGCTCGACATCGGGCGCTGTGGGTTGGGTGCGAGCAGTATCGGTTCGGCGAAGGAAGCCTTTGAACTGAGCCGCCGGTACATGGTTGAGCGCCATCAGTTTGGCCGCCCGATTGCCGAATTTCAGGCGTTGCAATTCAAGCTGGCCGACATGGCGGTGAAACTCTACACCATGGAGCAGATCGTCTATGACTGCGCCCGTCGGGTTGACGCCGGTCAGCAGGCGACGCTCGAAAGCAGTATCGTCAAGCTCTACTGCACCGAGATGGCCAGCCAGATCATCGATGAGGCAATTCAAATCCACGGTGGTATGGGCTTCTCGCGTGAACTACCTCTGGAGCGGATGTACCGCGATGCCCGCGTAACCCGTATCTTTGAGGGTACCAATGAGATTCAGCGTCACGTGATTGCCAGCGAGCTGCTCAAGCAGGTTGGTTACAAGATACGGTTGTATTGAGGAGTCTGGGGGCGGGAACCAGCGATGCCGGGTGGTTCCCGCTGCCCCCGTACCTGATCGTGAGCATGGGTGGTGCGGCAGCCACGCTGCCGCACTCCATACCATACCATGCACGACGGGCAATCCTCTCGGGCAACGCTATCCTCTCCGAAACGTGAGGCTATTACGTGTGAAGCGGAAACGCTGGTAATGCACTTCCGCGCTCAGGTGGGTGGTAGGGAGATCGTCAGATCACGTATTATGAACGCTATTACATCAGATCCGATACAACCATTCCTCAACTGTTTTGGCATCCACCCCCGGCGAGGGAATCTTACCGTTCACGCGGGTCGAGCGCATCACGCAATCCATCACCGAGGAAGGTGAACGACAGCATCAGACCGGCAATCAAAATCACCGGAAAGCTGAGCAACCACGGCCCGGATGATAGATTGTTGTAGCCTTCGGTCAGCATCACCCCCAGACTGGTAGGGAACGGATTATCGGGATCAAGCGAGGGGCGCATCCCGACACCGAGAATAGTCAGTACAGCTTCGGCGCTGATCAACGCCGGAATGCTGAACGACGTGGACACGATGATCGGAGCCAGGGTGTTGGGTAAAATATGCCGCCAGAGAATAGCCAGCGTAGGCACGCCGATGGTACGAGCCGCCTCTACAAACTCCTTCTCCTTCAACGACAACACCTGACCGCGTACCAGCCGGGCAATGCCGGTCCAACTGACCAGCGACACCGCAATGAAAATCAGCAACAGGCCATTAAAGGTACGGCCCAGCCACGTTTCGCGAAATGCGGTTGATAACGCGATGATGAACAGCAAATCCGGGAAGGCGGCTACAATCTCGGTAAACCGCATTAACAGATTATCGAGCCAACCGCCGGCAAAGCCCGATATTAAGCCGATGGTGACACCAATCAGCAGGATGGCAAATTGCGGCACAATCCCGACAATCAGCGAGACCCGGATCGCATACATTAAGCGCGATAGCACATCGCGGCCCAGGGTATCAGTGCCTAGCAGATGCTCCGGCACCCCCATTCGGGCCGGATTATCGGTTACCCAGGCCGGTGGGCGTAAACTGTTGTTCGGGATTTGCTGAACAGGGTTGTAGGGTGCCAGCCACGGTGCAGCAAGTGCAACGATGATGTACAGCACAATAACCAGCAACCCTAGCATTGCGGCCCGATTACGGCGCAGCCGGCGTAGTGCATCTGACCACAGGCTCCGCGGTTTCGTGTTTAAGTTCTGGAGATCGATAGGATTTGTCAGTGGTCTGGCCGATGAAGTCACACTGTTCCTCACTACTTGTAGGTAATACGTGGATCAAGAATACCGTAAGCAATATCGACCAGTAAATTGGCAATGCCCAGGAAAAAGACGTAGATGAGCGATCCGGCCATGATCATCGAATAGTCGCGCTTACCGATGGCATCAACGAAGGTGCGCCCCATACCGGGAACCTGAAAGATAGTTTCAACAAACAGGGTGCCGGTAATCAAACCGGCCAGCGCCGGTCCCAGAATCGTTACCACCGGCAGTAACGAATTTTTCAGCATATGGCGCCAGATAATCACGTGGCCGGCCAGTCCTTTTGCCTGCGCAGTGCGAATGTAGTCCTGACGTTTCACTTCCAGCACACTGGCCCGTGTCAGGCGGGCAATGAATGCCATGCTGGTCGAACCGAGAGCTACTGTTGGCAAAATCCACGGCTTGATCGGATCGTTCCAGTCTGGAATAACCGTGAACCAGTTGAGGATGACGGCAAAGATAATAACCAGAATCAGACTGGTAATCAGTGTTCCCAACGCAACAAAGATGGTTGATGAGAGTGAAAGCAGATAATCAAGCCAGGTATTCTGTCGTAGTGCCGCCAGGATGCCAAGCGGAATACCAAACACAACAGCAAAGGCCAGTGCCTGCAATCCCAGGCGTGCCGAATAATAGAACTTACTCGGTCGGGATGGTGTGCCTTCAAACAATTCCTGCTGTACCGTCCGCGCCCCGCGTGAAGCGTAGGTTGGGCCGAGATTTCCGGCAATGGCACCCCATTGAATCTTCCATTCACCGGTGCGGGTATCGGGCACAATATCAAAAAACATATAACGGGTAAACTGCCGCCAGAACGGTAAATCCATCCCAAAGCGTTCACGCAAAATTGCTTCAACCCGCGGCGAGAGTTGTCGCCGTTCGGGCTGGGTATCGAATGGCCCGCCCGGCGTTAGCTTGGCAATGCCAAAGGTGATAAACCCAACAATGATGAGAACAGGAATATTCCACAGAATGCGCCGAATGATGTAGCCTGTCATAGGCATGCTCTAGTGGCGCGAGATGGACTGCTCGCGCCACCGATAGGGCTTCAGGAACGCCGACTATGGTTGGACATCAACGTTGGGCAGGTTGAAGAAGCCGAGCCAGTAATCGAGAGGGGTGATGGTATCAGGTGTCACCCCCTTCACGTATGGCTTCACCAGTACCGGTCCGCCGTTGTTGAGCATGAAGACCACAGGTGCATCTTCGACCAGAATCCTCTGCGCCTGAGCGTACAGTTCGGCCCGCCGGACCGGATCTTGCTCGATATCAGCCTGGCGTACCAGCTCATCAAGTTGAGGATTCGAGTAGTTCACCCGTGCGCTGAGCAGACCGTTGGTCTGGAACAACGAGATCCAGTTCTGCGGATCGGGGTAGTCGGCACACCAGCCAAGCGAGAACATCTGCGGCGGGTTGTCCTTGGTGGCCGCAGCAAAGGCTGTCGGATCAATCGGATCAAGGATTACATCGATCCCCAGATTCTGCTTGAACTGGTTGGCTACCCACTCGAAGCGCGCATTGTTACGCGCCGTGCCTGAATAGGTGAGCCGGATTTCAGGCAGCCCCTCCCCATTCGGATAGCCGGCTTCGGCGAGCGTCTGTTTCGCCTTCTCCGGGTTAAACTCCCACAGTCTCAGATCAGGCTGGTACCCAGGGAAGCCAGGCGGGATGAAGCTGTAGGTTGGCGAACCAAGACCCTGGAAGACATCGCGTACATACGCTTCACGGTCGAGTGCCTGCGCAAATGCCTGCCGCACCAGTTTGTTGTCAAACGGTGGCTTCGCCAGGTTGAACCCGAAGTAGACGGTACAAGAACCTGGTACGTCAATTATTTCCTTGCTCAAAACGGGGTCAGATTGAACGGTCGCCAGGTCTTCGGCACCCACGCCGAGGATGTCAAGCTCGCCGTTCTGATAAGCCTGGAACGCTACCTGACCGTCGGTGATCATATAGTACTCAACCCGCTTGAGCTTGACCGGACCGAGTGGGCCGACGTAATTGGGATTAGGCTCCCACACTGCCTTGCTGTCGTGCTCCCACTCCTTGAGCACAAATGGGCCGTTACCGATGTAGTTTTCCGGGTAGTACCACCAGTCGTCACCCTTCGCAACATCCTCCTCACGCACCGGTGCACCAATCCAGAGGGCTGCCATGCTGAGGAAGTAGGGAGCGGGGGCGACCAGCTCGATCTGAAGCGTGTAGTCATCGATGGCCTTGACGCCAAATTCGTCACGCAGCTTCTCGAGATCGAGCTGCATGACCTCTTCCATCGACAGTCCCTGGCACGCAGCGGCACTGTACTCGCTGTAGCCTTTGATGATGCCACACGGCAGCGACTGGTACTTACCGGCAGTCTCAGGATCGGCCAGGCGTTTCCAGGCGTATTCAAAGTTACGCGCCGTCAGCGGCGTCCCATCACTGTACTTACCGTCGCGCCGTAAGGTGAAGGTGTAAACGGTACCGTCTTCCGAAACCTCAACCTTTTCGGCAGCCCCAGGGATGGGATTCATATCGAGATCGAAGGTCATGAGAGCCTGATAGGCCATCATGATGAACTGAATCTCGTTGACGAAGCTGGATTTTTGCGGATCGATGTTCTCCGGCTCAAAACCGGTCACCAGGCGCAGAACGCCGGGTTGCGCAGTGCCGGCGACTGGCGCGGCGGTCGGTTGTTCAGCGGGGGCGGTTGTTGGCTGTGGAGCCGCCGCAGTTGTTGGTTGCTCAGCGGGGGCAGTTGTCGGTTGAGTTGCCGGCGCAGAACCACCGCCACAGGCTGCGAGGATGGGTAAGAGTAACCCAAACAGGAGAGCCAGTGCGAGCGAGCGACGCCAGTAAAGCAAATTCATCGCAACACTCCTTGAAAGGTATCTGTCAGGCGAACAAAACACTCGAAGCGAGGAACACCGGCGAAGTCGCACTACGCTGCACAGGAACGGTTTTTGGACAAGTAGGGTGTGAGTCAGAGAATGGTAGACATACCTCCTTTCTTAACTCAGGTCAAGCGTATCCGTATCAATTGCGTAGTGCGTCCTTGCACATGTGGAAAAATTCCCCGTTCGATGATTGTGATCGTAACACGTTCTACCGAAACCTGTCAAGACAATCATTTGCTACGGCAACATGTTATTGAGATAACCCACGTTGCTACCTTTATCTCCACAGAGGCACGGAGGACACAGAGGATGGGCATAACCCCAGTTGCTACCGTAAGGCGTGATGTAGTACGTCGATGGGAACTGGCTGCTACCCACATGGTTCATACAGTTCAGTTACGTGGCACGGTGTTGTGCCTGGTGTCGTGCTGTTCATCATAGTAGTCAGCCTCACGTGGCCTGCTCACAGCGTAAGTGACACTTGGGTTATTGAGATACTACTGACAGCAAATCTGGTGTCATAAACACTGTCACCCTGATGCCGAACCTGAGCGTTGTACTTCCGTGCGCAAGTGCAGGTATCACCCTGGAAGCTGGGAGCGCGAGCCTCTGGCTCGTCCATCACCTGAAACCGCACTACTGCCCCCCTTCCAACGGTGTATCGTATACCTACACCATCATGCGACAGCGGATGCCATCCTGCGTTGGTATATCTCGCCTCCAGCAGGTACGGATTGTGCCGAGGCGTGTCGCAGATCACTGCCGCGAGAAACTAATGCGTGACAGGTTAGCTACCCATTTTCCCGACGCCGCATCTGAGTACGGATGCGTTATGCCAGCGCTCCCATACGATAACGACGACCCAGCGCTCGCCGGTGGCACGCCTGATGGTCTCTCAGCACGGGGATAATGTCAGCACGATGTACAGCGTTGCGGAAGAGGTGGTATAAGGTTTCTTCTTTTGCAGCAATACTACCGCATCAAGATCCCAACACAGCCGTCGCAGCGATTGCAAAGAAGATTTGAACGCCCAACGAAAACCCTTGCCAGAGCCGGGCTGCCAGCGGACTACGGCGATACACGATCAATCCGCCAACCAGATTCAGCAGCGTGATGATCAGGGCTGCAACAGGCAGAAAGAAGATACGCACCCGTGGTACAAGTTCGGCTGCCGCACCAATCTGATCGCCCCGCCACTCAATCTGCGCCGGTAGGGTTGGATAGATAAAAGCCAGCACACCGAAGATTAGCAGATTCAGGACAAGTGTGCTGAGAAGAATCTGGCGAATCACCGGGTCGGCCCAAAAGTCGTAGACCAGAAAGCGAGCAACCTGAACACCGGGCGCCAGGGTCTGAATAGCACCCAGGCGACGCCGTTGCTCCAGCTCCTGGACAAAGGTCTCCTGGTCAGCAGGCGAGATCGCGTAGGCTTCCTGACCGGCGTAGATGATCAGTGCTTCGGCCAGTGGACGGGTAGTGAAACGGTGGATGATTGTTCCATCCAGCGCTTTCACTCGTCCATGGTAATAGCCAACGCTGGCAAACGAAGTACGCCAATCGCCAATCGCTAGAGCACCCTGTTCGATCCGATCAATCATATTGAGCGGGATGATTGCGCGACTGCCTATCCAGGAGATGTACAGACCATTGCGATCAAGGCTATAGCGGAGTGTGAGCGCAGCACCAAATCGATACAGTAGCACGATGGCGAGGATGATCAGCCCAAGTGCCAGCACGGCTTCACCAAAGAGCCAGCTATCGATGGGCCATTGTTCTGGTGATCCGGTTAGTCTGGCGGCGAGGCGCACTATCAACCAACCGGCGCCGATGAGACTCAGCGCGGCGAGCGCGAGGCTGATCCAGACTCTTGAGGATGGAATTGGCGGCCAGCGTTGCATAAGTCTTTTGCGTGCCGGAGCGCCTGGCTCCGGCACGTGCGAGCGTTACGGTGTGGTAGGAGCAGTCGACGTTGGTGTTGGCGTTACTTCCGCCGTTGGTTCTGCGGTGATCTCCACCGTCGGTGCCAGCGTTGGTGTTGGGAATGGCGTTGGTGGGCCGGGCAGATACGTAGGTACCGGTGTGGGTACCGGTTCGGTTGGCGCCAGTGTCGGTGTTGGAGTTGGTTCGGGGAAGCGACGGACATCAGCGGCTGCCCGCTGTTCGGCGATCCAGCGATCAAACGCCTCGGTGCGGGCCTGGTTTAGTTGTTCTTCCTGAGAAGGAATCGTTTGATCGGTGACTTCCAGGATGTGCCAGCCAAACTGTGTCCGGATCGGATCACTGACCTGATTGACCGGTAGGCTAAAAGCAGCCGCTACCAGCTCCGGCGGATAGGTTGCGCCATTATCGGCGAAGCCATTCCGGTCGAATGAACCAATATCACCGCCATTCTCACGCGATCCAATATCATCAGAACGCTCGGCGGCCAGCGTGGCAAAATCGGCACCACTCCGAAGTTGCGTAACAATCTCTTGTGCCGCAGGTAGAGCCGCTGCGAATGCTGCTTCAATCTGCTCTGGCGTCGCCTCAGCCGGAGGGGTGACGGCAACGAGGATCTGGCGTGCACTAATCCGTTCCGGCTCTGTCTTGTAGGTGAAGCCATCTTCGGGCACCAGCCGGGCCTGAATCTGCTCATTAAGCAGCCGCTCCCGGTACTGATCGATCAACGCCTGCCGGAACTCGTCTTTGCTTAACTCTGGCTGACGTTCAGTGACGATCAGTTCGAGTTCGTAGCGGCGAAACACCTCATCGATGATCTGATCAAACTGCACCCGCGCCTCAGCCGGTAGCGGTGTCGGTTCTGGCGTGAAGGTAGGTACCGGTGTCGGCGACGGCTCTGGAGTTGGGGTCGGACCACCAGGGGTTGGCGATGGAGTTGCGGTTGGTTCTGGTGTCGCCGTGGCCGCCGGATCGACCGTCGGTTCTGGAGTGACATTGGGATCGGGTATCGGTGTCGGTTCGGGTAGTGGCGGAATGAAGATGAAGCCAAGATCGGCAACGATATTCTGGATAACCTCATCATCATTAATAGTCATACCGAATTCACCGGCTGCTCGCTGCTTGATCTGGCGATCAATCCATTCCGACACCACCTGCTGATCAACTTCAGCCCGGCGCAACGCACGGATCTGCTGATCGATCGCGATACTGCGGCCCTGGAACTGCTGAGTAATCTGGGGATTGTTACCAAAGAGATCGAGCAACTGAAAATTCTGGATAATCTGCCGGGCGTATGCAATGCGCTGTTCACGCCAGTAATCACTACGGGTTAACGTAACTGCGCCAACCTGAGCGACCGGTCGGCTGGGAATCCAGAGCTGCTCGTAGATCAATCCGCTGGCAACGGCAAGCAGGGCGATGACCAGCGCACTCGCTGTTACGATAATAATCAGGCGCTGACGGCGCTCTTCTTCCATGCGGCGACGTGATGGACGGCGTGGCGCAGGGGTTGGCGCCGATGACGGTGCGCTCCGTGGCGGTTTGGGTGTTTGTGACATAGGCTAAAACGGAATATCATCATCGCCAATATCGGGCGGTGGTTCACGGCGAGGGCCGCGCGACGGTTCATCAGACCGGGATGGACGCTGATCGAGCAAAATCATATCCTGCACAATAACTTCAACCCGTGAACGTGTCTGACCACTCTGCGCATCCTCCCAGGTTCGCGTTTGCAGGCGTCCCTCGATATACACCCGTGCGCCCCGACTCAGATATTGGTGGCAAATTTCAGCCAATCGATTCCAGGCAACAACATTAAACCATTCGGTCTCATCGTGCAGATCGCCATTCTGGTCACGCCACTGGCGACTGGCAGCAACACGAAACGTGGCGACCGGTGCGCCGGATGCGGTGTAACGTAGTTCGGGATCGACGCCAAGACGACCAATTATCAACACTTTATTCAGATCACGCGCCATGGCGTCTTCCCTCCACAGTTGTATCCATCGCTACCAGCACACCGGTAAACGCCTACGCCTCACTCGGTGCTTCCTCTGTTTCCGATTCTGCCGGTTCGACAGGTGTCACCTGAACCGATTTCTCTTCGACCAGCACCAGCAGGTGGCGGAGAAGGTTGTCATTCAACCTGATAGCCCGGTCGAGTTCGGCAACCTTTGCGGCACTCAATTCGAGGGTGAAGAAGACGTAATAGCCTTCCGTGAACTTACGACGGCTGGCTTCACCGGTCACGTATTCCCGAATGGGATACGCCAGCTTGCGGCGTCCCCACGGTGACGACTGGCTCACCGTGTTAATTTTCCCACCGAGTTGCTCAACAGTCTGCCTGATCCGGTCAATATTCGCCGTAATGCCTTCTTCGTTGGCAAACAATGGATTGATGATCACCACCAGTTCGTACTCTCGACGACGTTCGCGCACAAAATCCTCCTCTGGCGATGTTTCGCTCATTGCATCACCGGCAGCGCGCTCCGGCGAGATGGCGAAACAGAAAGACTATTGGGGAGCTACCCGATTCACGCTCCCCGTGACATCACGCGATTATAGCATACCTTGACTGATATGGTGTTAGGGTGTCTGTTCACCCTCTCGCTGCATCAGCGCTTCCCAGGCAGTTGGGGTATCGACATCGGTAACCACCGCCGGATCGGTAACTTCCAGCTCAATCACCCGATCCGCATAGCGGCGAAAGATGGCACGGGCACCGGTGTCGCCGTGCAGGGTGTAGAGTTCGGGGAAGAGTGAAGCGGCAATGATGACCGGATTGCCACGTTGACCCTGGTACAGCGGCACGAGCGCTGCGGCACCGGGGGTTGTCTGATAGGCACCGAGGAGCTGGTCGATCAACCGGGTGGTGACCAGGGGTTGATCAACCAGCAATACCATCGCAGCAGCGGCATCACCGGGTAAGGCACGCAGACCGGCTACGAGCGAGGTGCTTAAGCCTGCGCTGTAGGCTGGATTTGTGATGATGGTGAGGGGGAGATCGTGTAAGGCGGTACGCACGGCTGCCTCGGCAGCGCCTACCACTACAATCAGGCCGGTCAGTTGACTGGCGAGAGCTTCGCTGGTGATGTGCGTCACTAACGGACGACCACGCCAGGATAAGAGCTGTTTGGGTTGCCCCATGCGAGAAGATTGGCCAGCGGCCAGCAGGAGACCGTATATCTTCATTGCCAGACCTCATGCACGACATTGATCAGAGTGGTGTCTTCGTGGGGGAAAACGCTACGGAGATCGCACAGCACCTGATCATCGACGATGCGGGTTATCACCGGTGGATTGGCCATGCGCAGACGGTGCGCCAGCGCAGTAGCCCCACAGCCAACGGGAAGCAGTGCGACACCGGCACTGGGTTGCGTTGCACCGGGGAGTGAGCCGCCACCAATCGCACTGACACAATCCACCATCTGGGCCGGAATACCGGCAGCGCGCAGTTCACCGGTAATACGCTCCGCTCGCGCCTGTAATGCGGTCAACGGGGTACTGATCAGTTGCCAGACCGGAATCTCGCGCAGGGCAGTGCCGCGCAGATAACTATGCAGAGTCGCGGTTAAGCCGGCAATCGTACACTTATCGACCCGTAAGGCGCGGGCAAGTGGGTGACGCCGCAATTGCGCGATCAACGCACGTCGTCCGACGATGATACCGGCTTGCGGCCCTCCGAGCAGCTTATCGCCAGAAAATGTCACCAGATCGGCACCGGCAGCAACACTCTCCTGCACGGTTGGTTCAGGCGGCAGGCCGAACTGACGGGTATCAATCAGGGTGCCGCTCCCCAGATCATCGAGCAGGGGAATGCCGTGGGTATGGGCAACCGCAGTTAACTCGGCAAGAGGTGGTTCGTGGACAAACCCGATCAGACGAAAGTTGCTAGTGTGGATGCGCAAGATCAGGGCAGTGCGCTCGGTGATGGCTGCGGTATAGTCACGGGCATAGGTGCGGTTGGTCGTGCCAACTTCGATCAGGAGCGCGCCACTTGCCCGTAAGACATCGGGAATGCGGAAGCCGCCACCGATCTCTACCGCCTGCCCACGCGAGACAATCACCTCGCGTCCGGCAGCCAGGGCGATGAGCACCAGATAGACGGCAGCAGCGTTGTTGTTCACGACCAGGGCTGCCTCAGCGCCGGTAAGCTGAACCAGGAGCGATTCGAGATGAACGTGACGTGAACCACGTTCGCCCTGAGCCAGATCGTATTCGAGATTGCTATAACCGCTGCCGACTTCCTGCATCGCCGCGCAAGCCGCAGCGCTCAGCGGTGCCCGACCGAGGTTGGTTTGAATGATGACCCCGGTGGCGTTGATCAACGGACGCAGGCTGGGTGTCACATCTGCGCGCAGGCGCGCCTGGACAGCTGCTACCAGCGTAGACAGATCGGGTGGCGGGTGACCGGCACTGATAGATGTTCGTGCCTCGTGCAAAACAGCACGGGCAGCCTCGCGCACCAGGTCGTGCGGCACATCGGTCCCGTCGCTTCGGACGGCGCGGATGAGTCTATCAACACTGGGTAAGGCGCGGAACGTCATTGTTTATCCCAGACCATCACGACTTGGTTGCGTTATCTCAAAAGCCTTGCGCAGAACCTGTTCGTAACTGGGCGTCAGCTCGCGTTTCCGCCGTGCCATCACGATACGGGCCACACTTATCATAGTATCAATGCGGTACTCGCGAAAGACCTCGCCACCCCAGGTGAAATGGGGAACGTTTTTTGGCGCACTATGCATACCGAAGACATTCGATCCAGTACCAATCATTGTTCCACCGGTCAGATGGAGACCGATCCCCAGCTTCACGTGATCGGCCAGAAAGCAACCCAGTTTCAGAATACCGGTATCGATCTGACCGATACCTTCGAGAAGCACGCGCACCGAACCATAGTTGTTTTTCAAGTCGGAATTGGTCGTCATTGCCCCGATGTTCACCCATTCCCCCAGCCAGCTATGACCGAGAAAGCCATCGTGATGTTTGTTAGAGTAGCCGTGAATGATCGACGCCTCCACCTCACCACCAACCCGGCACACCGGCCCGATACAGGTTTCAGCCCGGATACGAGCGCTGGCAATCAGGGTGCCCGGGCCAATGTAAGCCGGCCCCTGAATGTAACTGAATGGCTCGATCTGCGCTGCCTCGACGAAGACCGGTCCATCGCGACTATCAAACACAATTGGCCCGGCCAGTTGCGCCGCCGGATCAACATAGACTCGCTTGCCGTGGGTAATGACGTGATGCTCATCGGTTGTCAACAGCGGTAACCGGCGGGCTAGCAATGGCTCATCACGGATGAGCTGTTCGCCGGCCTGAGTGATGAGATCCCAGGGATAATTCACCAGTGGCGCGGTGAGTTGCAGTTCGCGAATCCGGGTAAAGCGCAGCAATTCGTCGCGTGCAGCTTCAGCCTGCTGTTCACGGAGATAGTAGATGATTGCACTGGCCAGGGCCGGCGACACGCGAGCACCGAGGAGCGTTTCACCAGCAATATAGGCGGTGTTGATCGGCTCACAGACAAGTGCCGGCAACCACTCCAGATTGAGGGCACGGCCATTCACAAAGATGACCGGATCACTACGGGCCAGCAATTCGGCCAGTCCACCGGCAGGGCCAAAGTGGGACATCAGATGGGCACGACAGAGACCGTAAGCCGGCTGATCAAGAATGGCGGTAACTCGTTCGCGGGTTGAAAATGCCCCACAGCGAAGTTCAAAGACCGGACGGGCTTGAACCAGCGTAGCAAAGTGTCGCCAGAGTTCATCTTCAAACAGGATGACGGTCATAAAGTTTTGAGACCATGGCTATACGGGTGGTGATACTGTTCACTCAAAGCATAGCACAGAATGCGTTGTTGGCAAGGAATTGATAGAACGAAGCTAGAAGTTATCTCATTCATTGATCGTAACAAGCACACACAGCATCCCCGTGACCGGTAGGGTCAACGGTGTGCCACGTGCCGGATCGTGAGCACGGCTGGGGTGACAGCCACGCTGTTGCACGCCAAACGCCGCGACACGCGCCTGAAGATTGGGAAAGGCACCCAATCCAGCGCGTAATGGCACGACCGGAGCTGCTGCGCTTTATCAACGGGTCGGGAGCAGGGTAGGCTATCGTTGGTGATTGGCAAACGTTTATGTATGCGTCTGCGCGACACTGGTAGCATGACCTCACAGCTTTATGAGATAGGTTCGAGATGGAACATCATGCACGCTTGATGGGAGTATGGAAGCCATGCTACTGCCCGCCAAACCACATGTTACGGACACTGCCAGATTTGATATCAGGAATGATGGTGTGTTATCAATCTGTAATCCACCGCTATGCAAAAGTTATCCACAATTTTCGTTCACTTATCCACATTACGACAGGGTATCGTGGATAGATTGGGGATAACGGCGTCCAACGAAACGACAATCGCGATCAGCAGGGCGTTCGCTCTATGAGGTTGATAGCTAATCAGTGCCGATGAGCGATTGCACCACCTGTCTACCTCTGCACCGGTTCGGCAGTTGGCTGAACCGTAATCACACCCACATCAACCGTTCCCTGATTGGGCACATCGACCGCAACTTCCCAGGCAGCACCGGCAAAAGCAACGTACAGTATTTGCCGTCCTGAAGGCACACCACGCACGATGAAACTGCCATCCGCAGCAACCGGAATTTCGGTTAAATCTATCCCGGTGAAGACCACTGCTCCCTCGGCGGGGGCTGCGACTCGCCCCACAATATCACCACGGCCACCGGGAATGGCGATCAGGTTGCTTCGCCAGAGTGCAATGCCCGCTATGATAACCAGTACACCGCTCAAGAAGACAATCGCGATCCGCACCACTCGTCGTCCCTGACCTGGTGGAATAACTGGTGGCTGCCATTGCACATAGTAATCGGGATCGAATTGCCCCTGTGGCGGTTGTGATGATCGCTGTTCGTTGGTCATAATATGCCACCTTTGAGAACATTGCCACATCCTCACGGCCTGCGCACACTCACATCATCGAAGCAGGCACTCGATGCATCCCAACTGCGGAAGCCGATACCGCCTTGCGCAAAACTGCTATCACGCGCCTGAACAACCGGTTGACCATCAATAGAGGCAACAAACGTATTCCCGCGTACCTCCAGGTGCACTGTGCGATTTGAGCCATACCAATCGTAGCCGGCAGGTGCATCTACACGGGCAATCGGCACTGCCAGTTCATTGCCATTGATCCACTTGCGAATGATGAATGCCCCGCGCCCGTAGCCTGGATCGTACTGGAACGAGTAGCCATTGAATTTTGGGCCGCCTGAGTCGCGGAAGAAGAGACCATAGCCATTCCCTCTGGTCAGACGGGCCAGGCTGACATCGATCACGTAGTCACTGCGATCAAATGAGCGATAGATCCGCCCTGGCCCATCGATACAAAGGCGTCCCTCACGAATTTGCCAGCGTCCGTTCTGAATAGTCCAGTTATCGAGATTGGAAAAATCGTCGCGAAACAGATCGCCACAGGTACTCCCGAACGCACTTGCTGCCCGACAGAGCGCATCGCGGGTGCCTTCACCGGTGAGCATTAAGCCGGAAATTGCTACTGCTGCCACCAGTGCCAACAGGATGGTGATTTCAGTCATCGACTGACCGGTTTTTCCCCAATCGAGTCGCTTCACGACACCCACTCCTTTCAGGGTTGTGCTGTGAAGGAAATGTCACGATATGGTCAGATGCGCGATGGCCAGACCTGTACCCGATTACTGTGAAATGTGCTCTGACCACCGAGATCGGCCAATGCATCAGGTGTTGTCCAGTTCACATTCCGCCCGTCGGGCGAGAGCGAAGGCCAGTGGCCCTTGACCGCAGAGACGACACCGGGCGGTACATTGGTACTCACCACTGCACGCAGATAGCACTGACCACGCTGATTGCTGACAACAACAACATCACCATCACGAATGTTGCGGGCGGTAGCATCGAGCGGATTGATCTCGATTGTGGCTTCCCCCTCTTTTGCTCGCAAACCGGGCTGGTTGGCCATACTTGACGAGACAAAATGGTGGGCAGCGGCTGAGATGAGGGTTAGCCATCCCTCTTCCAGTGGATGCGCGACATACTCAGCCGGTGGTTCATAACGAGGAAGCGGATCAAGTCCCTGAGCCGCCATGGTTGCACTCCACAATTCAACTTTGCCCGATGGGGTTGGGAAGTAACCATCAGCAAACGGCACTTCATTCTCTGGTGACAGTGTGAGCCGGACTGTTCCCTCTTGTTGCAGACGTTCAAAGGTGATGCCGGCCAGAAACGGATTGCGTGCCCGCGAGGCATCGAGGACACCACGGATCGCCTCTTCCGCACTCTCGCGCAGCCATGGTTCGCTATAGCCCATCGCCTGTGCCAGCAAACGGGTAACATCCCAATTGCTCTTCGCTTCACCTAAGGGGGCAATTGCCGGCTGGTTAAGCGTGAGATAGCGATGACCATAGGCACGGTGCAGATCGAGGTGCTCGAGTTGACTGGTTGCCGGCAAGACAATATCGGCGTAGCGGGCCGTGTCGGTCATAAAGAGTTCGTGGACGACCGTGAAGAGATCTTCACGCCGTAAACCCTGTTCGATCAGGCCGGCATTGGGTGATGACGCCAGAGGATTTGCGCAGTAGACAAAGAGGGACATGATCGGCGGGTCGGTTACTTCGCCGGTGAGCGCCGCGCCAAGACGGTTCATATTAACAGTCCGCGGTACAGGTGGGCATTCAGAGGCATGACCAACGGCTTCCGCGTCCCACGTGGCATAACCGCCAGTGGAATAGGCCAGGCCACCGCCGCGAACACCGTATTGCCCCACGACCGCCGGCAGGCAAAGGAGTGCCCGGAAGGTTTGCCCCCCATTCTGATGGCGTTGAATACCGTCGGCTGTCTTAATGATAGCCGGTTTGGTGGTTGCATAGCGGCGTGCCAGTTCAATGATGCTCGATACCGGCAGACCGGTAATGGTTGCGACCCGTTCGGGATCATACTCCGCAGCTCGTGCGCGTAGTTCACGCCAGCCAATGGTATGCGCTTCTAACCATGCCTCATCGTGCAGGTTTTCAGCGAAGATGATATTCATCATACCCAGGGCCAGCGCCCCATCGGTTGCCGGCCTGATCGCCAGATGGATATCTGCAGAACGAGCGGTAGCCGTCCGTCGCGGATCGATCACCACCACACAGGCACCAGCACGCTGCGCCTGACGGATAAACGGCATCGCGTGGGGGCCGGCGCTGGCCGGGTTATGTCCCCAGAGGATAATAAGCCGGCTGTGCCGCAGATCGTCGTAGTCGGGACTGCGGCGGGCACCGAGTGTAGCGTAGACAGCAGCGTGGGCAGCAGCGCAGCAGATCGTTCGATCCAGGCCACTGGCACCCATGCGGTTCCACAAGCGGGCGTCAACAATCGCTGTTTGCAGCAAGCCCAGCGTACCACTGTACGAATAGGGCAGGATGGCGGCGGCGCCATGTTCGGCAATAATTGCCTGCCAGCGCTCTGCGATGGTAGTGATCGCTTCGCCCCAGCTTATCCGTTCCCAGCGTCCGCTGCCTTTTGGCCCTAACCGACGGAGTGGATAGAGCAATCGGTCTGGGCTGTACACTCGTTCGAGGTACGGACGGACTTTAGCACACAGCCAGCCCTGGGTAATTGGATGCTCAGGATCGGC
Organism: Chloroflexus sp.; assembly: GCF_034434295.1. GTDB lineage: Bacteria > Chloroflexota > Chloroflexia > Chloroflexales > Chloroflexaceae > Chloroflexus. The sequence goes on along the minus strand of NZ_DAOTZQ010000005.1, from coordinate 21,635 downwards.
ATAAAACGCGACTGCCCGTCCATCACGTACTTCGGTTATGGTGGCACAGGTGTCGGGGCAATCATGCGGGCAGCAACCACGAATACGTTGTGTTGTCATAGTAGTCTCTCCGCTTGAGTTTATTGGACTTATTGTAGCACTCTCGATATATCGTGACTAGAATTCTACTTCAAAGCCGCCTAAAAAGCGTGTGCCATGCTCTTTATTCGTGAAATACAATAGGCATTGCATGTCGTCTCATAAGGGTCAGTTTGGGAGGAAACTCTTACTATTTAACCCAAGTTGCCACCTTTGTCACCCCATAAGCACGGAGGACACAGAGGATGGGTATACCCTGATGCTACCTTGAGGCGTGACGTAGCGCGTCGATAGGAACTGGATGCTACCTGCATCGTTCATGCGGGTACGCTGCACTGCATTATGCGCAACCTTGTGCTGTTCATCCTGGCAGTCAGCCTCCATGGCATGCTCACAGAATAGGTGGCAACCTGGGTTACCGTTTAGTGTTTGTGTACAGAGGTACAACGTTCCGGTATGATACCGGTGGTGTGGGAGTGCTGGTGCACGGCAAGGGTGATGGGTGAGCAGCGTGTCACGCTTTGGCCCCGCCCAGCGGCGCTTTGTGACATGTCCCCACGTCAGTCCGCCTGCCCGCTGGAGGCAGATACTACGATACTACAGAACAACCTGATGTGAGAGTATGAGGTAGGGGGACGGCATGCCGCGCCCCTACCTCATCAATATTTCCTGTTTTCGGCTTCCCCGTCAGTCGCTCGACAGCGAATGCTTACCCTCGATGCGATTACATTGCCAGTACCCGGTCAGGGCCAAGCACCTGCTTCAGTTCGGCAACCAGGGCATCAGAGAGGGTAATGGTATGCTGCGACTGTAAGACGACCATGCCCACCCCATTTGGCAGATACAGTGTCACCTGGTCATTGCCCTGACTGCTGCTCAGAATCGTGTGGACGTGCTGCATCAATGCAATATCGGCATCAAAATCGTGGCTACGCGGCAGGTAGATGCGCAGATTACGTGCCGGCGGCCCGTCGACCCGTGGCGGTTCTGGTGTATGGTGACCGCCATGTCCATTCCCATTACCGGCGATCTTGACCGGCTGGCGGGTGCGCACAGCCGGCGGTCTGACCGGCGGCGGCGATGCCGGGGCAGGAGTTGGTGCAGGCGCTGGCGATACCGGTGGCGCCGGCAATTCCACACCCCCTTCACTGCTCAGATCATCGCTTACCCCTTCCAGATCCATCTCAAGCGGTTGGGCACTTGTTGTCTGATCTACTGACGCGGGCGTTTCCACGTGCTCGACCACCAGTTGGGGTGTATCACGACGATTATCAACCTTCGCCGTAATCCGCACTACGGCGTCATTTTGTAATAGATCGGCGCACTTCGCCAGCACCTTTGGAAAGACCACTATCTCGATGCTGCCGGTCAAATCTTCAAGATTGGCGACCAGCATCGTCTCGCCCTTCTTTGTCGCAATCCGACGCACCCCACTCAGCACCCCCACGAAGGTGAGCGTCTCACCAATATGTTCAGCATCAATCGAACCAAGTTCGGTAGCACCGGTGAGATCAATACCTTCGAGGGCCTTAGCGATAGGATCGTCGGAAATATTCAATCCGAGCAGCTCCTTTTCCCAGAGCAGCACCTCTTTCTGATCGGCAGGACTCTCGACGATCAGCGGCAACGGAATACGGGCTACCACCGGATTGGCAGTCGTTGCTTCGCCAAAGATGTCAAACAGGCTACTCTGCCCGATTTCACGTGCCTTTTGGGCTTCGATCCCGGCGCTGACGGCCTGATCGAGGATTGCCAGCTTCTGGCGGCGCGTACCGGGGAGTGAGTCGAGCGCACCGGCTTTGATCAGGCTTTCCAGGGTGCGCTTGTTCAGCGCGTGGCGATCAACGCGCGCACAGAGGTCTTCCAGCGATTGGAAGGGGCCACCTGCCTCGCGTGCAGCAATGATCGCTTCCACCGGCCCTTCGCCGACATTCTTGATTGCCATCAAGCCAAAGCGAATACCGCGTTGGTGCGTTACGCCCGGCGGCAACGGTTGGGCAAGTGGTTCGATGGTGAAGCCCTTGTGCGAGCGGTTGACATCAGGGGGCAGTACTGCCACACCCAGACGCCGTGCTTCGAGCGCCGCCTTCGTTACATCTTCGATCACGCCACCCGCACCGGTCAGCACGGCGGTCATATACTCGACCGGATAGTTCACCTTTAACCAGGCCGTCTGATAGCTGAGCAAACCGTAGAGCGTGGCGTGCGGTCGGTTAAACGAATAGCCGGCAAACGGCAAAATCAACTCCCAAAGCTGATCGGCAACCTCCTTACTGATCCCTTTGCGCTGACACCCCTGCTTGAAAATGGCCTCATTTTCGGCCATCAGTTCACGATTCTTCTTGCTGATTGCCTTGATGACGATATAGGCCTGACCGAGTGTATAATCGGCGACCGTCTGCAACAGTTGCATAATCTGCTCCTGATAGACGATCACACCGTAGGTATCGGACAGGATCGGTTCGAGCACCGGGTGGAGATAGCGGATCTGGGATGGATTATTTTTGTTCTGAATGTAGACTGGAATCTGCTCAAGTGGGCCGGGGCGGTAGAGCGCCACCATCGCGTAGAGGTCTTCAACGCGGGTTGGCTTCAATTGCATCAGGTAGCGCGTCATTCCCGCCGATTCCAGTTGGAAGACATTCTTCGTTTCGCCTCGTCCTAATGCTTCAAAGACCTTTGGATCATCAAGTGGAATTTCATCAAGCCACATCCGCCGGCCAGTCGTTTGCTCGATATACTTGAGGGCCTCGGCCACCACGGAAAGGTTGGTCAGACCGAGAATATCCATCTTCAACAGCCCCATCTTGGCCAGGGTCGGCCCTTCAAACGCAGCCATCAACGCATTCTCGTCCTTGGTCGTGCGTTGCAAGGGCACCAGCTCGGCCAGCGGCGTTCGACTAACTACCACGCCACAGGCATGCGTACCAACCGAGCGCATTCGGCCTTCAACTTTCTGCGCCTCATCGATCAGTTCGCGCAGGTGGGGCTGGGTTTCGTAGATCTGCTTCAACTCTGGGACGCGCTCAAGGGCCTGAGCGATGGTGGTGCCAACCGGTAACGCTGGAATTAGTTTGGCAACCCGATCTACCTCACCGGGATCGAGGCCGAGTACACGGCCCATATCGCGAATCGCCGCTTTTGCTCCGAGTGTACCGTAAGTAATAATCTGCGCAACATTCTCCCGCCCGTACTTCTCGGCGATGTAGTCAAGAATCTCCTGGCGGCGTGAGTCGGCGAAATCGGTATCAATATCGGGCATTTCCAGACGTTCGGGCGAGAGGAAACGCTCGAAGAGCAGCTTGTTCTTGACCGGATCGACATCGGTGATGCCGAGGGCGTAGAGCACGAGCGATGCACCGGCAGATCCACGCGGCAGACAGGGGATACCGCGTGAACGAGCAAATTTCACGTAATCCCACACGATCAACATGTAATCGGGGAAGCCGGTTTGATTAATCACCTCCAGTTCATACGCCAACCGACTCATATACTCGGCAGGTGGCTGGCCGTTGAACCGGCGCATCAACCCCTCTTCACACACGAGGCGTAGATATGAGGCGGCATCGTGGCCCGGCGGCAACTCAAAGACCGGCAACTGAACCCGGCCAAACTCCAGTTTTAACCGGCACATATCAGCGATGCGACGAGTGTTTTCCAGTGGTTCAGTACCGTAGCGCCTAAACCGCTCCCACATCTGCTCGCCTGACAAGATATGGTAGCTCTCGTCCATCGCGTATTCACGAGCACAAAACTCGGCGTAGGTCATATTCATCCCCATCGCCATAATCTTGTGCTGGGTGGCTTTATCTTCTGGACGGACGAAATGCGCGTCACTGGTGGCTACCAGTGGAATGCCCAGCTCGCGACCGATCTTCACCAGCTCTTCGTTGAGTGGTTCGAGTTCGGGGGTGTTATCGTGCAGTTGCAACTCAAGATAGTAGCGGTCGGGGCCGAGCAGATCACGGTAATATGCGGCAGTTTCAACGGCTGCACGACGGTCACCCGCTTTCAGATAGTGCAACACCTCACCGGCCAGACATGCCGAGGTAACGATCAGTCCTTCGTGATGAGCTTCCAGCAATTGCCGGTCGATGCGGGGGCGGGCAAACACACCCTTGCCCATCCCGTCGAGATGGGCGCGCGTGGTGAGTTTCACCAGATTACGGTACCCCACTTCATTTTGGGCCAGTAACAGCAAATGAAAATAATTCTTCGCCCCTTTTGTCATCGGGTCGCTGAGTGAACCAGGGGCCATGTAGGCTTCGACACCGATAATCGGGCGAATACCGGCTTTCTTCGCAGCCTCGTAGAACTCCATTGCGCCGTACATTACCCCGTGATCGGTCAGCGCGATACTGTCCATCCCCAATTCGGCAGCACGCTGGGTAATGCCTTTCGTTGTGGCATAGCCATCGAGCAGGCTGTATTCAGAGTGGACATGCAGATGAACAAAGTCGTGCATGGCGTACTCGTCTCTCAAAACAATTTACACTTAACACAGTTGAACGAAGGCTGAAAGGCGATCTAAGCCTGAAACATTTGTCCGAGAGAATAGATGTGGTGTCGGTTTTTTTGCTATTAAATCAACATAATATCAGGTTGTCAGGCGCACGCTTTCAGTTCTGATTATAACATATCAGCGGCGGCTTGCGAATAGGCTTGTCAACAATTGTAAGGTGTTTGCAAACCCTGACGGGTCTGAACGTGCTGCCGTAGCCTGTTATGACAGGGATGAAAACGTCTTCCAGAAGTTATCTCATTTATTTCTGACCGACTCATCGTAACGAGTACATCCAGCCTACCCCTGATCAGTAGGCTCAACGGCACGTCACGCGCCGGGTCATGAGCACGGCTGCTGCACTCCAAACGTTGCGATACGTATATGACGAGCGAACAAGTCAACCCATCCAGCGCGTGATAGCACAACCGGAGCTGCGCTCTGCCAACGGGTCAGGAGCCGGGTAGGCTGTCGTTGGGATTGGCCAGTGTTCATGCGCCTGGACGACTTTTATGCAATAAGTTCTATTGTGGTGAAGACGGTGCCGCACACGAACGGGAATCGTGGCACGTCCCGCCGGGGGCCTAACCGTAAGGACGGGAACACACGCCGTTGTCAGGTCAGTATGGATGTGAAGCAACAGAAACAGAGGTTGGTCAGGTGAACAAATAGTTATTATTGCCGACGGAGTGCAAACAGGCATAACCCGGCCAGGATCAGCCAGAGCCAGTGCCACAGACCGAAAGGTTGCTGGAAGGCCACAACAATGGAGATGATCACAAAGACCAGTCCCAGCACAGCCAATAGTGCCCGACGATAGGTTGGCGACATGAATGGCCTCAACGTACCACAAAGAAAGCCAGGGCCAGCAGCGCTCCTGCGACAAGGAGTAATAACGAAAACGCCAGGTTACCGGTTGCGCTGATCAGAAAAATGGTCATGGCAATAACAATGATTGCCATCATCACACAACCCCGACGCACCCGGCGAATACTGGTTGTAACATCGGGATCTTCCGGTGCTGAATTCATATACATTATCCGCAGCGACATACGTCCCGGCATATCTTACCATATGACAGCAGCAATCGCATCTGTAATATTTTTGCAATCAAAGAATAGTACTAAAGTACTGTGCAATACTATGACGGCATGATATACTAAAAAGTAAATAAATCATCGTTCTACTACAATGACGCAGGGAAGAAAGGGGGCTGCCAGTGTTTGATCGAGAGACATGGCGGCAGCGGGTAGCCGAACGATTCACAACCTTTGCCCGCAACCCTCGGCAAGAGATACAAATTGCCGGCGTGAATAGTGTGCTCGGATACCTTACCCTGCGTGCACTTGAACCATTTCTTGCTGCCTTCCAGGACGAGCCGGTTGCCGCTGTGCTGTCACTGGCCGAGATTTCACGTGGCCCAGGCGCCAATCACATTGTCCGCCGTGCCAGCCGCTGGCGCTACCAGCTTGCCCACCTGATCGAGCGCGAATTACGTTCACGCCCAGAACTTCGCCTGACCGTCGAAGAAATCCTGTTAGCGTTACAGGTGCTGCATCTCGCCCGGCAGCGTCTCAACAGTTCGCGCGATGAGTGGTTACGGCTGACGTTGCTAGCCGAACTCGACACCTTCGAGAGCGGTGATTTTGAACAGTTACGCCGTCAATTGCAAGACCCTGGCTGGCAAAGTCGCTATGAAGCAATTCGCCGTCTGCGCGTGCGGGAAGGTCACTACACAGCGGCAGACCTGGTGCTCCTGCACGACGGTTTGAGTGACAGCGCCTCGCATGTACGTGCAGCTTCAGCGCGTATGCTCGGCCTGATTAATGGGATACCGCCGCAACCTCTGGTCAAGACACTGATCCGATTGGCAATCCATGATTGTGATTTGGAGACGCGCTTCGCTGCTGCCCGCACACTGGGTCAATTGCGTGATCGGATCATCTCGCCACAACTCCTCGATCATCTGATTGAATGTCTCGACAATCCCGATAGTTTCGTGCGCTCAGCAGCAGCCCTGGTGGTGAGTCAGTTGGGAGAGCTGGCCGGTACGGCCCAGATGATTGAACACCTGCTGCCAATGCTCTCTGATGCTGACGCCTACGCTCGTGAAGCCGCGGCGCGTGCGTTGGGGCGGTTGGGTGTGGCAGCCGCAAACACAACCGTTCTCAATGCCTTAACTCAGGCCGTCGATGATACCGACCCCAATGTCCACGAAGCTGCCGTGGATGCCATTACCCGGCTACGTAAATTACGAGCCACCCTGCCGCTCCCCCCTAGTCGCCATCCAACCGAACCATTAGCCGTGTAGAGGTTGGCATGCAGCGACAGATCAGTGTCTTCGCCGATTGGAACGCGGTAACTGAACTGTTAGCCTTCAGCGATGCGCTGGAGACTGACTGGCAGTTACCGCACGATTATGTCTATCTGTTGCGGCTGGTGATCGAAGAAGTCGCTACCAATATTGTCAAGTATGGCTACGATGACCAAAACCGCGATCAGATTCAGTTGTCGTGCCGGTATGAACAGGGAGTGCTGACGATTATCATTCGTGATCGCGGATACCCCTTCGATCCCCACGACGCACCACCACCCGATCTGGGCAGGGAGGTTGATCAACGGACCATTGGTGGCCTTGGCCTCTTCTTTGTGCGCGAATACGCCGACACCCTTCAGTACCGGCATGATCCGGCAAGTGGCTGGAACGAGTTAATTGTGACCAAAACGATGACGATGCTGGATCGCTTGCGGAGTTTACCGCTCTTTCAGGTAGTACCCGAAGCGATTCTGGCCGAGTTAGCCCCTCGCCTGGCCGAGTGTCGCCTTGCCGCTGGTGAAATATTGTTTCATCAGGGTGATTCGGGAACCGAATGCTTTGTGATCTTGAGCGGTGCGGTAGAGGTGATCACGTTCGTTAACGGCACAGAGTTGCGGCTAGAGGTTTTTCACGCCGGCCAAATCATTGGCGAGATGAGCCTGATCGATCAGAGTCCACGGTCGGCAACGGTACGGGCAATCGAACCGAGTCGCCTGGTTGCGCTGAATGAAGCGGTGTTTGCTACCCTGATTGGCTCCAGTCCGGCCCTGGCAATGACGATGCTACGCAGTATCGTCAGTCGGGTACGCAATACCAATCAGCGCATGATTCATAATCTCGAACGCAAGAATGCCGAACTACTGGCGGCGTATCAGCAATTACAGGCTGCGCAGGCGGAATTGATTCGGCTCAACCGCCTCGAAGAGGAGCTGGATGTTGCCCGTCGTATTCAGCAGTCTTTCTTACCACGGGTGCTGCCGCAACCAGCCGGCTGGCGCATTGCCGGGTTTAGTCGCGGGGCACAGGCTGTGGGTGGTGATTTCTTCGATACCATTACGCTTCCCGATGGTAGGGTCGGCCTGGTGGTGGCCGATGCCTGTGGCAAAGGGGTAACGGCTGCCCTGTTCGTGGCGCTGAGTCGATCATTGCTGCGAGCGGCGTCGCAGGCTGTAGGGATGGCGCAGTCGCCCGGAAGCATCAATACATCTATTCTCCTCCACGCTGTCAGTCTTACCAACGACTATATCTGCCGTGAGCACGGTGATGCCAATATGTTCATCACTCTGTTTTACGGTTTGCTTGATCCACTCAGTGGTACAATGACATATGTCAATGCCGGGCATAACCCTCTATTGCGAATTGCCCGAAATGGCGATGTGGTAGAAGAACTACACGAAGGATCATTACCAATCGGCATTGTGGCCGGGCAAACGTATGACGTGTATGAGTTGCAGATACAGCCCGGCGAGAAGCTGGTAGCCTTCAGCGATGGTATTACCGAAGCGATGAATCCAGCCGGTGAACTGTTTGGTGATGCCCGTTTACAGGCATGTCTGCAAACCCTCTGCCAACAGCCCGCTCCCGATCTGGTGACAGCAGTCGTCGCGGCGGTTGACACATTCGCTGCCGGTGCACCACAGGCTGATGACATTACCCTTTTGATTGTGGAACGTCTGTCTGATGGTCAGCTTTAACGTCAAGGGCTTACCAGAGTACCCAATACTCACAACGATATGCAGAGCATACCGGGCGGTATCCTGAGCGCTGTACTACCTGTTCTAAGACAGGTTCAGAGCATGCTATAATGACGGTACCCTCAATCGTTGCATAGCGGTGAAAACTCGCTAGAAAGAGAGACTTCGGCGTGAAGACCGAGCATGTAGATGATGTGCTCATCATTGAGCTTCCGGCTCGCCTTGATGCAGCCGGGATTGCGACCATCGAGCAGGAGCTGGCAGATGCCATCAACCGGCATCGTGGTAAGGTGCTTGCGGATATGACCGAGGTCAATTTCGTGGCCAGCCTGGCCCTGCGAATGCTCTTGACTAACCTGCGCGCCGTTCAACCACTGGGTGGTGATCTACGGTTGTACGGTTTGCAGCCACAGATTGCCGAAATTTTCCGTAAGAGCCGCTTCGATACGCTGTTCAAGATCTATCCGGATCGGGAAACAGCTTTAGCTGCATATCGCAATCAATAGAAGTTATCACAGAGTCGTGCATTCCACAGAGTTAATCTCGGCTGGATTTACGTTATCCGTGCTGCGTTGTGTCCGTGCGTTCATACACTATACGATGCGGCACGGGTATTGCCGAAGGATGTGTCATTCGGCGGGGTGTGCTCTACGTTAAATATGCCGGCATCGGCACAGTAGAATTTATTTCAAAAAACATCTACTAAAAGCTATCTCAATTCATTACTGACAGACTCTATGCTCGTGACGAGCACACATAGTATCCTCGTGACCAGCAGGGTTAACAGCGTACCACGCACCGGATCGTGAGCACGGCTGCTGCGACCAATGGCTGACAACGGGCCAACCATTTCAGCTCAGTACCACGCACCGGATCGTAAGCACGGCTGCTGCGACAGCATGGCTGCCGCACTCCACCCCCCGCACCACGCGCATGACGAGCGGGTAAGGCAACCAATCCAGCGCGTGATGGCGCCAGCGATGGGCGTCAGCTATCCTCGCTTTCATACCGGTAGACTGGGAGCAGGATTGCTATCGTTGGCGATTGGCAAGCGTGCATGCTCCTGTGCGACCCTCTGGGAGCACGGCAGCATAGCTTTTTATGAAATTAAGTGCTATAGTGTGACCATGCCGCTGGAAATACTTACCGCCATAACTGGTCGAGTAATTCGATTAGCAAATGACTATGACGGATCAGGTCGGTGAGTGAAATATATTCATCAGGAGCAAAGGTCGCGCTCACAACCGGTGTCAGGCCGAGGCTTACTGTTGGAATCGGGTGATGACCCACCAGTAAGCTGAAAGGTACCGTGTATGGGCCAGCCGGCACAATCACCGGTGGTCGTTCAAATACGGTTGCGCCGATAGCAGCCACCTGTGTCACGAAAGGATTATCGGTCGCAGTCATCAACGGAGGATAGCCGCCGGGTAACCGCTCGATCACAATGTCAGGAAACCCCTTCTCGTACAGGTGGTGCTGTATCAGTTTCACAATCGCGTCTGGCTGCTGATGGGGAACCAACTGAATATCGAGTAGCGCCGTAGCCTGCGCAGGGATAACCGGTGTCTCACCCGAAGGGTCAACGGTGATGCTACTTACATTACAGGTGGGGAGTGTTACTTCCGAACGACTCAACGCTGCACCGTCGATACCGAAAAGAAACTGATCGATCCGCCATGCGTCCCGTCTTACAGTCGAGGCCAGTTGCAGTTGTCGGATCACTGCATTATCGTTGCGCGAAGGACCTTCAATCGCGTCGTAGAATCCCTCGACCCGTACATCTTCATCATCACCCTTGAGAGAAGCCAGAGCCCAGATCAACCGCCAAAGCGGATTGACAACGCTGGCAGCAAAGCCGGTTGGTAGAGGGTATGCCGGTCCATGCGCACTCAGACGTAGACGGATCCAGCCTTTACTACCACTCACGCAGATAGGCGTACCGGTAGCATCGCGGTCACCAACACTGGCCAGGATCGCGTCACATTGCAGTAGATCGCTATGCGCGTGTAGAGCTTCTTGCAGACCAGAACTACCCGTTGTGGCTGCCCCTTCAATGACCAGGGTGATCCCACACGGCAATTCCCCTTCACGGTGCAGCATGGTCTGTAGGGCCGCCAGATGGGCTGCCAGGGCACCTTTGCCACCGGACACACCGCGTCCGAATACACAACTATCACGTTCCGCAATATCAAACGGTTCGTATGACCAGTGTCGCCAAGGGCCGGTTGGTGGCGTATCGTAGTGATGGTAGAGCAAAAGGGTCTGTGGCCGTCGTCCTGGCCGATGGGCAATAACTACCGGTGCTGTACCGGTAGTCGCAATGCGCACGTGCATGCCTAACCGACGCACAAGAAGGGCGACATGTTCAGCCATGGTGTGCAACTCATCGATCTGACCGGCGGTCGATGGTTGCTTGCAGAGGTACTGCAAGGTCTGAACAAGTTGCTCAATTGATGGCGGTGCATGGACTGTCACCAGGATGCCCCCTCTTGCTCACACGTTTGCGTTTAGTGAACGAATTATAACACGGTGTTTACTGCACGCTACGCAAGGGTCATGCTAGAATAAAGTGCGATATGTCACATAGTTCTTGCAATCCGCGCCAACACGGTCGCGGCGGGAGGAAGTTGCATGGATCCGCGGCATCGTGCCTTTGTCAATTTTGCATGGCTCAATGTTGGATACAACCTGTTGGTCATCATGTGGGGTGCATTTGTGCGGGCAACTGGCTCAGGTGCCGGTTGTGGCGATCACTGGCCACTCTGTGATGGTCAGGTGATACCGCGGGCACCCGGTACAGCGCAACTCATCGAGTTTTCCCATCGCGTAACCAGTGGCATTGCCCTGCTGTTGACGATAGGGTTACTGGTTTGGGCCTTACGACTGTTTGCTGCCGGCCATCCGGCACGGCGGGCGGCGATTGCAACGATGATTTTGATGATTGTTGAGTCGCTGATCGGAGCGGCACTCGTGCTCTTCCAACTGGTAGCCCATGATGCATCACTGACACGTGCGCTATCATTGGGACTGCACCTCGTTAATACATTTCTGCTGCTTGGAGCAATGGCTCTCACAGCATGGTACGCCGGTGGCAAGCCGGCACCTGACCTGCGTGGTAAAGGTGGCTTGTTGAGCGTGCTAATTGCGGCGTTGGTCGGCACGGCAGTGGTGGGTTCTAGTGGTGCGATAACGGCTCTGGGTGATACCCTCTTGCAATTGGGTGTGCTGCCTGGTGGTGTATCGCAGTCGATCACTCGTGATAGTCATCCCCTGGTATGGATGCGGATTATCCATCCGGTATTGGGTACACTGGTCGGCCTGGCGATGATTTCGCTGGCCCAACGGGCAGTGCGCTACGATCCATCACCAACAACGCGCCGACTGGCGTGGGCTACTGCTGCGATCTTTGTTGGTCAGATTTTTCTGGGTGCAATCAACGTCATCCTGAAGGCTCCAGTGTGGATGCAACTGGTGCATCTGCTCTTCGCCGACCTGGCATGGCTAGCGTTGGTGTTGTTAAGCGCAACTCTCCTCGGTCGATCCGGCGAGGATCATGTCCCACAGCCAGTGACGAGACGTGCACCGGCACGCTCCGCGTAGTACGGGCTGCACCGATTAGCTATGGAACGGGAGAAGGGTAACTGCACTGCGTTACCCTTCTTTCGTTTCCCAAAGGAGCGAGTTTTACGGGGTATTCCACCTGATCATACCGTATGTCTGCCAATCTATGTTCGCGCAGCAACAAGGCTACCCTCAGGCCACACCATGACTTCCGCGCTTCACACAGGCGACACAGACATACTGCACGTGGCAGGCATGCCGGTCAGCAGCGTGCGATCTGCTATGGTCTCCGTAACGCACATTCGGGCTTCGCCGCACACAACAACATCGTCTGCTGGCATGGTGAGGTAGGCGTTACCTAAACCGGTACTATGACGACTTCTTCTATGACTGGACTATGGTCACATTGTTATGGTTGCTGAGTTGTGGTATAACCAATTTTAAAGGGCATCCCATCCTATCCTTCAGTTGTGCCCAGGAGGCCCATGATGGCATTGCACGGTTCGTTACAACAGGTACCATTGCGCGAGTTGATCGATCTCGCTGCATACAGTGCCCTCTCTGGCTCGCTCGATATTCAGGGAGAGCGTTCCGGTCGGATATTCTTCACCAATGGTCAAATGTATCACGTTGAGTGCGAGGGACAAATAGGGACAGAAGCGCTAGGCATTCTGCTCAACGTCCAACAAGGCACGTTCAACGTCAGTAGCGGTGCCAGAAGTAGCCAGCAATCGATATGGGGCGATATTGCGACGATGATCCGCTACGCTGAGCGCATGGCGTTGCGGTGGCGGCGGGTCTGGCACAGGGTTTCTTCGCTGAAACTGATACCGACACTGAAGGTTTCCCGTGAAGAGGCTTTGCCGCGTGCAAGTGTTGCGCTGCATTTGCTGCTTGAGGCCATTGACGGTCGAAAGAGCCTGTCGGATATTGCCACTGATCTGCACTGGTCGGCGATTGATGTGGTTGAAGGCATTGTTCAGTTAATGGACTTACAGATCGTCGATCTTGTTTCTGTGTCGTCATGACCGGTGGAGTCGCACCAGAACATGCAGGCTGCGACACCATCAGCGCCGACAACGTCTATCGACTACCTCCTGTCTATCTTGCAGCAGTAGCCATCACGTATAGCGCTGAGAACATCGGTTGCACAACGTCTTAAGCGCGTGCCTGCTTGTAGAACAGAGTGCGGAAAGCTGACTTCCGCACTCTGTTCACTTTAATTACTGACAGACTATAAGAACGTGAGAGCACATCCAGCATCCCCGTGACCGGCAGGATCAACGGCGTGACATGGAGAAGTACGGCTGGTGTGGTAGCCATGCTGCCGCACGCCAAACGCTGCGACACGTGCATGATGAGCAGGTAAGGTAACTAATCCGGCGAACGATGGCACCGAAGATGGTTGTCGGCACTTCTCGCTGCCGTGCCGGTAAACTGGGAGTAGAATATACTGTCTTTGCTGATTGGAAAGCGTTTATGAGCCTGTGCGACAGTCTGGGAGCGTGACAGCACAGCTTTTATGACATAAGTTCTACTGTCTATGCCGTCGTGCTGTCGGGGGATTAGCAGGTGATACTCTACCCTCATACCCAATGGCAACCAGTGTCGCATCCGGTGTAGAACGCAGACACCATCTGATGCAGATTCTCTTCCCTATGGTAAACCGTGCGGCATGTTTCGCATATACTGGTACAACGATCCCGGCAAGGGTAACTTCAGAGCATAGGCTGCTATTTGTGCGACGTGTGCTGTATAACGTGTTATGCAGATGTATCATGCAGCCATCCTGATGTCCGGCAACACGCTGACAGGCGTTTGCCAAACGCATTGCACTGGTTGAGTATCGGCTCAGAAACGGAGGTACCAATGCACGTGACCCTCCCCCACGGTGTGCAACTACGCTACGATGATGCAGGAAGTGGACAACCGGTCGTCTTGTTGCACGCTTTTCCGCTGAGTGCGGCATTATGGCGAGCGCAATTGAGTACATTGAGTGATCGCATGCGTATGATTGCCCCTGATCTACGCGGGTTTGGCGGCTCGCTGGCGACACCGCTGCCACAGTCACTCGATGACTATGCAACGGATGTCCTGGCATTACTCGATACCCTGAACATCGAACGGGCAGTGCTGGCCGGGTTGTCGATGGGGGGCTACATTGCCTTTGCTCTGCTGCGGCGGGCACCAGAGCGGATCAGCGGCCTGTTGCTGGCCGATACCCGGGCAACTGCCGATAGTGAAGAGACGCGGGCAGCACGGGCCGTTAATGCCAGGATTGCGTTGGAAGAGGGAAGTGCGGCACTGGCCGGACGAATGTTACTCAATCTGGTAGCGCCAGGGGCAAGTGAGGCGTTACGGGCTGAGCTGCTGAGCATCGCTGCGGCGAATCCACCTGAAGGGATTGCCGCAGCTCTCCACACCATGGCGGCACGCCCTGATTCGACGCCGCTGCTGGCCGAGATTCGGGTGCCGACAACCGTTGTCGTCGGTGCGGAAGACACCCTCACCCCCCCTGCTGAAGCGCAGGTGATGCACAGTGCGATTGCCGATAGTCGTTTCGTCGTGATTCCGCACGCTGGCCATCTCAGTGCGATTGAACGGCCAGCAGAGTTTAATCTGGCACTGGTCGAACTGGTGATGCGGGTTGAGGCAGCGTCCAGGCCGTGATCATGTACAGCCTAAAGCATGGGTAGGGGCGAGGCATGCGGCGTCCCTACGGTATGTGCGCAAATGGGTCACGCCATACGGTAAGGCACTGGCAGTCGGGTAATCCGCGCATATCCGCTGCATCGGTGAGCATCTGTGGGTGTTATCCGCAGAACACGGATGGACGCGGCTCTGACGGATGCACGCGGATATGTTGTTTACAATGGTGATCTGCTTATGACAATACATATTGTACAAGTCACTGTTGGATGATGTGCAAATTGGAGCACGTGCATACCTGTATCTTGCCAGATGTTACAGAACACCCTCTAACCGCGATCCTCATCGAGAGCAGCCAGCAACAAATCACCCTCTGCCGCTGAGATACGACCATCGGCAACCATCTGCAAGATCGAGGCCCGTTGGTGTTCTCGTTCGGCCTCACTCATCGGGGACTGTGACGGGACAGGGCGAAGCTGCACTGTTGGCCCGGTTGCTGGCGGATGTGGTGGCGGTGGCGCTGCTGGCGGATGCGGTGGTGGTGGCGGATTGGGCGCAGCCGGGGGCGGTGGTGGTGGCGACTGAATCCGACTCAGCGCCCGTTCGACCGCCTCAAGTGCACCATTTAGACCGGCAGCCGCAGCCTGACGGGCCTGCTCCTTGATGCGCTCGATCCGTTCGGGATCAAGACGCCACTCGCGTTGATTGATCTTGACGCGCATCCGTTCTGGCCCAGACTCGGCTTTCCAGCGCCGGGCCTGCTCGGCGAAGCGTTCAGCCGCCGCACGGGCACGCTCGCCCGCACGCGGATCGTTGCCGGCTAACGCACTTCGCAACTCGGCGGCCAGTTCACGCCCCAGTTCACTTAGCTCGCGCCCTAATTCGCGGCCAAGCTCACTCAGTTCTTGCCCAAGCTGGGCACCGATACTGCTGAACGAGTCGATCTGACCTGCGCCTTTAATCGTGAGATCACCACCTACATGCAGATGGATGCTGGCGTTCCCCTGCCCATAGCGCAACTCCAGCATCTGACCAGGTATTGAAGGTCGGGTTTCAATCCCACTCACTTCACCACCGACAACTGCATTGATGGTCAGATCAGGCGTTTCGGGGAGCACGATGACCGCGTCACTGCCAACCTGTGCCCGTATGGTGCTACCAGCTGTGGCAGCGGCGTGAAGACGGAGATCACCCCCAATAGCTGTGATCATAACGTTGCCGGCAGCCTGTTTAACAACGCAGTCACCTCCGACATGACTGACCGTCAGGTCCCCGGAGACCCTGCTGAGTTCCAAATCGCCACCAATCGTCACCATCCGACCGCTGGTGATAGTTCCTGCTTCAACATCGCCAGCCACCGTCTCAATTGTAAACTGATCGATCTGGGCTTCAGAGGCATCAACATCACTGCTTACTGTAAGGCACTGCATACGACGGGCCTGTCCTTTGAGCGTCAGGTCACCGTTGACGCGATCAAGCTGCACATCAGCGGTACCGGTGACTGTAAGCTCAACGTCGCCATTCACGTTAGCGACCCGTAACTGCTCGCTCAGACCGGCCACCTCAAGATCGCCATCAACCTGATTGATGGTTAGACTCAGCACACCTCGCCCATTCACATCGCCCGCCACGCCAGCCAAATGTACTACTGGAACCTCAGTAAGCGAGACATCACCGTGGACATCAGCAGTGACGCTCAATTCAGCGACGGTCGTTGCCGTGAGATCACCTTCGAGCGAGCCGATGGTGGCCTGACCGGTGATCTGGCGCAGCGAAAGATCACCCTCGACACGCTCGGCGGTGAGGCGATAGAGATTCTGGGCACGCGCATCACCGTGGATCACGACGATCCGCACATCAGTAGTTTCTGGCACCGCAAGCTGGAGATCGCCAGCACAGGGGCTGACAACCAGACCATCGGCTTGCGCAGTCACCGTCACCTGACGATCATCACTCTGCCATTCGATCAGCGGTTCAGCCCAGCCCCGAATCGCCAGATCGCCGTGCACCGCCTGGATGATAAGTGTTACTGGCAGATCAACCGAAAGTCGTTGTTTCATGCAAACCCTCCTCATGGTGAAGACTACGGGTGTAGCAGGGGTTATTCGATCACGATCTCAATCCGTTCACCCTCTTCCAAATCCTGCCATTCCAGCAACAAACCGGTAGTTCCACGTTCCACGCTGCGGATCAACTCTTCCAGCGCACTACCACTCAATTGCGGAGCTAGCCGAGCGCCGAGGCGCAGACCGACATTAATCAGGCTCACCGGAATAGCTACCGACGCTTTGAGGCGTTGTGAAGGGAGATCGGTGACACGAATGCGCACCAGACGGGCCTGACTACGCTCTGCTGGTCGGGGATCGGCACTCAGGGCATCGAGCAGACGCGCAGCTTCCGCAGCCGACAGTTGCCCCTGCTCGACCATTTGCAGAATCCGGTGACGTTCTTCATTTGCGCTGTTCATGGTCAGCTCCCTTCAACAGACGCAGTGCCTCTTCGACAGAGATCTCGCGGGCAGCCAGCCGGTCGAGAATCTGACGCCGATCAACTCGCGGTTCCTGTTCAGGTGTGCCGCCGAGCAGAGCAACGATTTCATCGAGACGAGCGCGGGCCGTATTGTAGGCAATGTCGAGTTCAGCAGCGAGACGTTGAATATTCCCACGATTCTTGACCAGCAACTCAACGAATGCGAGCTGATCAGGCGAGAGACGACCGATCCAGCCCAGGCTAAAGCGACCTTCGATGACAATGCCGCTCTCAGGTGATTCGAGGCGGGTGACGATTAACTCACCACCGGTGATGGGGTCACGGGTCAGTAGTGGGTACATAGCAACCTCCGTTAGCGGGCATAGGTAAGATGGCGAGAGCGCCGATCCGCTGCGTAGCGCAACAGGTAGGCGCCAAACCGAATCAAGCGCAAGCCAAACCAGCGGGCAAGTCGACGACTGATGGGCGAAGGCGAAAGCTGGTGGTGTGAAGCGGCACTGGCAACCCGTTCCTGCATCTCGCGAGCGTACAATTGCTCGTGGTGGTAGAGGTCGCGCATCATACGAACTCCTTTCATTACCTGGTTGGTAATATTTACCAATCTGAAAGAGATTTTATCACTTTAATTGGTAATTGTCAATGCTTAACCTAGAAATTTTTGCCATTTTATCATCGTTTTTCTGCAAGACAGATAAAAGGAGGGGTAGCACCCTCAATCTGTGGTTTTTACCACAGAGACACGGAGGGCACAGAGATACCCGCTCCCTATGCCGGCAATGGTTGTGTGGTGTATACAAACCAGGGTAGCAGGGACGCAGCATAATGAGACGTGGTACGCTGCGGTACCACGGTGAGTAGTGACGTGACTTCAGCTCATTCATCATCGCCCGGCCAGATGATGGTAGTGAGCACGTATGTTGTGCTTGTGACCAGTGGCGACTGGCAGTATCGTGGGGGCGGACGCCATGGATCGGCACGCAAATCGACAACACGACATACCGACCAGGCGAGAGGCCATACCACAGTGGGCGTTTCACTGGCGAATCGCTGGTGGGTTGTCGCAGGTGCAGGCACACCGATCGGTTCCGTACATTCATGCTCAGTAGAGTGCCAGGGCGATGAGTGGCGAGCGTGTGGGGAGCGCTGCTCGCCGTGGTGATCTGCGCACGCTTCCAGCCCTGGCGATCCGGAGGCACGTGCTCCCAGCTCTGGCGAGTTGTCTGATCATCTGGTTACAATCCCGCCGGCGGTGAGCGATCCACGCAATACGTTGGCGATAGTCATAGGTGTCGGGTGTTAACCGGACATGCGGTATGATCAGGAACAATCGGTATTGGCGGGCTGTGTGATACAGCTTCCAGACAAGGCTTTGCGAAGACAGGCGTTACGATGATGTCAACCCCACACGCTCAACGTATAGCAACCCTTGCAGGTGATGTTGTCTTTGGTCTGATCTGCCTGCTTGGCGTGATTGCTTTTCTCTACCCCTTTTTTCTGGGTCGTGCTGAAACCGGGTTTACCCAGGCGCATGCCACCACAGCCCCGATCTTTTTCGCTCTTCTCGGCCCGGCACTGCTTGTCCTGTTGATTGCCGAACTCAGTGCCGGTCGGCTTAATACCCGTATGGTCGCCATTTTGGGTGTGCTCACCGGGGTCGTAGCGATCTTGCGTCTACCGGCGGGACCGGCAGACTCGCCTACGTTCTTTTTTCTGATCATCCTGATTGGCTATGCGTATGGAGCGCGTTTCGGCTTTCTGATCGGTTCCCTGGCCTTGCTGGTCTCGGCACTGCTGACCGGGGGCGTAGGCCCGTGGTTGCCGTTTCAGATGTTCGTGAGTGGCTGGATGGGCATGAGTGCCGGTCTTTTGGCACCATTGGGACAACGACTCCGTCCTGGGGGATGGGGCGAGGTTGGGCTGCTTTGCGGTTTCGGTTACGTTTGGGGCTTTCTCTTTGGCGCCTTGATGAATCTGTGGTTTTGGCCGTTTGCACCACCCGGCGAATTGGGCTGGCTACCGGGCAGTGGTCTGGCGGCAACAATTCAGCAGTATCTCCGCTTCTATATCGTTACATCGCTAGCGTGGGATGCAGTACGGGCAGTTGGGAACGTCATCTTGATTGCGCTGCTGGGGCAAGTTGTGCTGAAAGAACTACGCCGTTTTCGCGAGCGCTTCTGGTTCACCATCGCAACATAAACCCCTCCTCTACCATAGAGGAGGGGTTGCGCAAGGAGGAGGGAAAGTTTGCTTATTATCGGGCCAGAGCGCCGCTCACTTCACCACCCGCTGGCGCACCGCTCAGATCCGGGTAGGCAACCATACCGTGCTCGCCGATGTCGAGACCAGCCTCTTCCTCGGCCTTGCTAACCCGCAGACCAATGGTGGCCTTGATGGCGAAGAACATCAACGCAGCAGTTGCAACCGTCCACAAACCGATAGCGACAACACCAACGAACTGTGAGATGAGCAGGGTCAGACCGCCGCCGTAGAACAGGCCGGTCGTGCCGGTGTTACCGGGGATGGATGCGAACAGACCGACCGCCAGCGTGCCCCAGATACCGTTAACCAGGTGTACCGGAACTGCGCCAACCGGATCGTCGATCTTGAGCTTTTCGAGCAGTTCTGCCGAGAAGACGACAACCGGGCCGGCGATGAAACCGATGATGATCGAGGAGAGTGGATCGACGTAGGCACAGCCAGCGGTGATCGCAACCAGACCACCGAGCACGCCGTTTAGTGTCTGACCAAGATCGGGCTTGCCGTAGCGCAGCCAGGCGGTGAAGAGTGCACCAAGGGCACCGGCGGCGGCGGCCAGATTGGTCGTAACGGCAACCATTGCGACCGCATCGGCGTCGGCCTGTGAAGCGATTGCCAATTGCGAACCGGGGTTG
Source organism: Chloroflexus sp. (assembly GCF_034434295.1). Lineage (GTDB taxonomy): Bacteria > Chloroflexota > Chloroflexia > Chloroflexales > Chloroflexaceae > Chloroflexus. Next base: position 1,454 of record NZ_DAOTZQ010000005.1, on the reverse strand, counting down.
AAGCCGAACCAGCCCAGCCAGAGGATGAAGGTGCCCAGTGCAGCCAGTGACATATTGTGACCAGGGATGGCGCGAGGCTTGCCGTCGGGGCCGAAGCGGCCAAGACGTGGGCCGAGGATCATTGCACCAACCAGTGATGCCCAGCCACCGACACTGTGGACAACCGTGCTACCGGCGAAGTCGGTGAAGCCCCAGTTACCCTCGGTGCTGCCACTATAGGTATTCAACCAACCGGCACCACTCCAGACCCAGTGGACAACAACGGGATAAATGAAGAGCGAGATGATGAAGCTGTAGATCAGATATGCAGTAAACTTCGTGCGCTCGGCCATTGCCCCGGCCACAATCGTAGCAGCCGTACCGGCAAACACGACCTGGAAGAACCAGCTTGCCAGCACCGGTACTTCACCTTCAGCCGTAATCGCCGAGAGGAAGAATTGATCGGTGCCGATAAATCCACCCGCTGAAGTACCGTATGCGATCCCCCAGCCGACTGCCCAGAAGGCAATCGAACACATCACGAAGTCCATCAGGTTCTTGAACAGAATGTTGGTTGTGTTCTTCGAGCGAGTCAAGCCAGCGGTCAACATCGCGAAACCGGCCTGCATAAAGAAGACCAGCGCTGCGGCAACGATCAGGAAGAAGGTATTCATTGCAACTGCCAGTTCAGCAGTGGTTGGCCCTTCCTGAGCAAAAGCGCGTCCGGTACCCACCAGCCAGAGACCAAGGCCAAACCCAAGACCGAGACCGATCTTTGTGCGCCATGCAAGCTTCATGAGAACTGCTCCTTTAACCTATACCTAAGCGATTGCATGTGATGCATGGAATGATTTTCCAAAAACAGCTCCATGCATTTGTAACATTTGCACAAACCATCTGCCTCTGCCTCGTTGCAGGCCGTCTGAGCACCATCGCGATTGCAGGCATTACCGAATGTCCGCTATGGACTTGTAAAAAAAACTAACAAATTGATGATAAAGTCTATCCAGAAGCCATTTCTCTCTCTTGCGTTTGCGGCTCTGAACTGCAACATCGCAGGAGATGCCCGCATTACGCACGTTCACCCCCTCACTATCCAGGCATCATGGCATTCACCAGATTGTGCACTCATTAGTGATGGTATGATAACAAGCCTTCATGGAGTTGCCAATAGACAGGATTGCCAATATCCAGGTAGAGAGGATTAGACTTTTTGTCTAAATTGGTAACAAGGTGACAGCATTCTTCTCACCCTCAACCTCTCTTACACACAGCGGGAGCGTGGAGAGCAGCAGATCGTTCTGGAACTTCCCGATACGGCAGCAGGTGGGTTGACTGGAAGTTGTCTCATTCATTACTGACAGACCACATGCTCATAGCGAGCACCCACTGCACCCTCGTGCCCAGCTGGGTCAACGGCGTGCTCTGTGCCGGATCGCGAGCACGGCTGGCGCGGCAGCATGGCTGCCGCACTC
>NZ_DAOTZQ010000004.1:0-24271 GCF_034434295.1 Chloroflexus sp. | reverse complement strand
GAGGTGAGGGGGGCGGGAATACGGTGCACGACCACCAGTGTGGAGCACGCCCTTCCCCACTCCAGCTTATCGTGCTGCTACGACCAGTGCAATCCCGCTTGCCCGATAGTCTGTCCATTCCGCCTGTGGTGCAAAACTGACAATGATCGCAGTGGATGTCAGCCGCACAACCCCGGCAATCACGCTACCATCAGAACTCTGACCTCTAAACGCAACAAGCTGACTCCCATCGGGAAGCTGATAAGGCGACTCGGCATCAGCCACCGTCACCCAATCGGCAACCGTCTGCGCCCAACCCGACGCACTCAGCAACGAGGCGTCAGTGACGGTACGCCGCCCGATAAATCGCCCGTTGGCCGCTGCCATCAGATCAGATTCCTGCGCCACCGGCAACAATTCCCAATCAGCCGGAAACCGGATCGTCCCGCTTGCCGTCTGGGCGGTCACCAGATCGGCTGGTGCCCATACCAACGGACTGACATAATCCACCGCAGTCGTCAGGCGCAGTTGCGGGGTACCCTGGGGCAAGAGCTGCCAGATTTCTCCCATTGCTTCCTCGGCGTACAGGGGGGTGTTGGCATCGGCGGTTGGATTCCACGCTGCTGGAGCCAACACCGCCAGCGCACTACCGTCAGGCGACCAGGTGGCAGCAACAATCCGCGGCATCCGGGCGATCAACTGACCGCGTAACGTCAGATCACCACCCGGCAAAAACTCAATGCGCTCACCACGCAGTTCAACCAGATACAGCTTCCAGATGTCGTACCCGGTAAATCCGCGCGCATCACTAAAGTTGTACTCGACAATCGCTACTCGTTCACCATCAGGCGCAAACGCTGGTGGCCGATGCCAGCCCGCCCCGGCCAGAACCGGCTCACCCCCACCTGTGCTACTATCGGCAATTATTGTCAGATTTATGTCAACAAGAGCCTGATAACCGAGAAACCGCTGATAAGCCAACTCTCGTGCATCGGGTGACCAAACTGGTGCGTAAACGAGATAACCCTGATCGGGTGATCCGTCTGCCGTCGCCGGGTTCCATGCGTTAGCACCGGCCCGGTTCACCAACTGAATCGCGTTCGTCTGAGCGGGGAAGGGAAGGAAGTCAGGTTGCGCCGTTGGCGGCGTTGCATACGCCAGCCGCCGGCCATCCGAGGCAAAGACCGGATCACAGCCAGGGCCAATCGTGCGCTCGGTTGCGGAAGGAAGATCAACGATGTACACCGTAGCAGCTGCGCACCAGCGACTCCAACGCTCCCAATCAAACGGCAACACCGGTGCTTCAGATGCTGCTGCATAAGCAAGCGACAATCCATCAGATGTCCAGCTCAGCCCGTGAGCGATGCGGTTACTCACGACACTGCGCACAGCACTGCTCGCCCGATCCACAATACTGATACCCTGATCATTAGCGATGGCAATCTGCCGACCAGACGTATCAACCGCCCAATCGCGCACCCCGCTTGCCAGAACGCGCTCCTGACCACTCGCTGGGTCAAGCGCAACCAGCGAGCCGTTACGCAGAAACATGATTTCAGCGGGATAGGCCGGCACAACCACATCCGGTTGCGCAATTGTCGTTGGCGTTGGCGGAACAGTCGTAGCAACCGGTGAGGCAGCCGCTACCGTTGGGGTGAGGGTTGGCACAGCAGTGGGCGGACTATTGGTTGGCGTGGTTACGACAATGGTTGGCGATGCGGATGACAGCGGTGATGACACTGGCGAAGGTGGCACTGTCGCCGCTGCACATCCGGCCAGAACCAACAAGCACAACAACCAAAGACGGTGCTGCATGAGCGATCTCCTTTCTACCCTGCAGAATACGCAACGTGTCTATCATTATCCATCCCGATCAGTAGCCAGACATCAGGCATTCTTCTGCCATCCTGCATCGAGAGCAGATATATCTTCACTTATCATGATGAACGAATACGCACAGCAGTTCCCACAACAACAAAGGGTATCGCGAGATGATTGGCATCGCGATACCCCGTGTCTTCCGTGTCAGACCCCGCCAGCTACTGCTGCGTCAACGTAGCAACATCAACCAGAATCTCAATCTTACCTGCCGCCTCAGCCGAACTGCGCAGCTCTGCCACCCAAGGCAGGAAGGTCGTACTAAATGCCTCCTGACCGGCCTGGGTCTCCAGGAGTGCCCGATCAGTAAACGAGCGTACTTCCGGGCCTTCGGTTACTTCAATAATATGCCAGCCAAAATCGGTTTGCACAAGGCGCAATTCACCGGGCTGCATGCTAAAAATGGCATCTTCAAATGGCTGCACGTAGACACCGTGCGGTGCCCATCCTAAATCACCCCCCTGCGCAGCCGATCCCGGATCATCAGATCGTGCCCTTGCCAGCGCGGCAAAATCAGCACCACCCTGCAATTCAGCCAGGATGGCCTCGGCAGTTGCCTTCCGGCTTTCAGCCTCCTCCGGGGTAGCTGCTACCAGAATATGACGGGCGCGCACCTGCTCTGCTGTGGTGTGCTTGAGCAGCATCTGCTCGATGAGAAAATCCCGGCCCAGCAGCCGACGTAATTCTTCTTCGTCAGCGATATTATTACTCTGAAGAAACGTCAGAAATTGCGCTTCATCACCTCCAGCCTGGGCGAGACGCAACTGCTCAACCTGACTGTCAATGGTAGCCTCATCAACCGTTACCCCCTCGGCCAGAGCTGCCTGTACAACCAGCTCGACATCGATCATTTGGTCGATCAGGTTCTGCGCATCAGCACCGGGCAAATAGAGCCGGTCAAAATCGCGCTGCAAGATAAACACCTCACCAACTCGGGCAATTGCATCGTCGGGTGCCGGCACAGTACCACTCGTACCTCCAGCTACCGGCGACGGCGGCGTTTGGGGATTACTCGTCGTCGGCGAACCGGCAACAGTCGGCCCGGATGGTGCACCACAGGCGGTTAACAGCAGACTGGCAACCAACCCCAACCAGACCAGCCGACGAAAAAACACATCAACACTCACAAATAGACTCCTCTCCACACCGGCTATCCGGCACATCACAATTGATATGCCGTAATACGGTCATCGTACCACATTTTGGGAGAGGGTATAAGAAGAACTGTCAACAGTAGAAATCCACACCGTCAATCGGCTGTGGAACGAGAGACGGCTGCACCATGAGCATAGTCACGCTTTGGTAGCTGTCGCAGATCGGTTTTGCGGACCACACCACAATAATCCCGCTTGAATCCAGGCAGCCACAACAGCCAGCCCTGTCATATGGCGAGAGTGGGCTGGCGCATTGCTGCATCCAAGCCGTACCCGGCCTTGCGGAAAGTCATCTCCAGACGCTAGAACAGATTCGCACAGGCAACGAGGGAATGACAAACGGCAAGCATTGGTCAACCGCGGATATACCTTGCCAGCCTGACCAGGGGCATTCTAGCTTCTCCACCCTCCGCACCCATGCTCCTGATGAACCCTGCGGTGGCGTCTATGCATTACCCACAACTGCTGTCAACCACGGCTGTCTCAGCGGGTATGATCGCCATTGGTGCTGGTGTGGGCAACTGGCCCGGTGGCAGCGCACAGCGCCAGCCGTGCCAGCACGTGCTGAATGGGTTGCCTTACGCGCCCATCATGTGCGTGGCGCAGGATTTGGCGTGCGGCAGCATGGCTGCCGCACCAGCCGCGCTCACGATCCGGCGCGGGGCATACCGTTCCCCATCCTGGTCACGGGGGAGCTGACTGTGCTCGTGCCGATCATCGAGTCGGTCCGGCATGCATGCGCTACCGGCGTGTAGACGTTTGGTTATACCAGGTTCGTGCCTGCGCACCAGCGGCCACGGCCAGCACCTGCCGGTGATAGAGAGGATGCCTCCACGCAGGCTGGAAGCCTGCGCCACAGAGAGTGCGTGCAGCCCGGCCTAACGCAGCGTGACAGGTGGGTAATGCATAGCGGTGGCGTAGAGGCGACGCATGCGTCGCCCCATCCAGCGGTGCAGCATCAGGGTATAGCTGGAATGTGCATTTTCCGGTATGATCCTCATGCTGAAACGTTAGCGAGTGTCCCGCAGACGAGTCGCTGATGAGTTGTCATCGGCGTAGGGGCAACGTATGCCGTATCGGTGTGCGGGTGGAGGTGCGCCACCCGCATGTTGTCATCGGCGTAGAGGCGACGCATGTGTCGCACCATCTAGCGGTGCAGCATCAGGGTATAACTGGAGTATGCACTGTTCAGTATGATCCTCCTGCTGAAGCATTTGCAAGTGTGTCACAGACAAGTCGCTGATGAGTTGCCGTCGGCGTAGGGGCATGGCATGCCGTGCCTTTACTGGCGTCCGGCAGAGTATCGTTCAGGTGCAGAGTCAGGGCATACTGGTCGGTGTGTCATGACGTTTGCCAGATTTGATATTACCTGCTATGTATCGGCGATAGGTTGATCATCGTACCCTCACCCACGCAGCACCGAACCGGCCGGGCGCAAAAGCCACACTCGCACCCGCCAGACGGTGCTAATCGTGATCAGGGTTTCGGGTGAAAGGTGTAGAAGGACAGGCCAGTCTCACCATCTCACCCATTCCCCTCGCCCCGCCACAGTGCTATCCGCCAAAGTATGGTAAGATGGCGCGCTAGTGAGGCAACGCAACGTTTGCTCAGGAAAGCACGCTGCCAGACAGCACAATAATGGAGGATGTACCATGGGCCTGATGGAGGGAAAAAAGGGCCTGATCCTTGGCGTAGCCAATGATCGCTCGATTGCCTGGGGGATTGCGCAGGCACTACACCGCGAGGGAGCTACTATCGGTTTCACGTACCTTGGTGAAGCACTTGAACGGCGGGTACGTCCATTGGCGGAAAGCCTCAACTCGCCGTTGATCGTGCCCTGTGATGTATCCAGAGATGAAGACATCACAGCCTTGATTGAACAGGCTCGCGAGACATTTGGTCAGATTGATTTTCTCGTCCACGCTATTGCCTTCGCCAACAAAGAAGAGCTGAGTGGCACAATCCTGAACACAACCCGCGAAGGATTCCGCATCGCACTTGAGATTAGCGCGTACTCACTGATCGCGCTGGTCAAGGCCGCCGAACCGATCTTTGCCCCTGACGCCAGCGTCCTGACGTTAACCTACCACGGTGCACGCCAGGTGATCGGCAGCTACAATGTGATGGGTGTCGCCAAAGCTGCGCTGGAAGCCAGCGTGCGCTATCTCGCTGCCGGTCTTGGCCCCCGTGGGATCAGAGTCAACGCGATCAGCGCTGGCCCGATTCGCACCCTGGCTGCCAGTGGTATTGCCAATTTCCGCAGCCTGCACAAACATTTCGCCGAATATGCCCCCCTGCGGCGCAATGTCACCATTGAAGATGTAGGGAATGCCGCCCTGTATCTCTGCTCGCCGCTCGCAGCCGGCGTAACCGGCGAAATCCATTATGTTGATGCTGGCTTTAATGTGGTCGTGCCCGGTAGCGGTGAAGAGTAGCAGATCACCCGCCGGTATGCTACAATGAACACAATGTGCGCACGACAATGCGGAGGAGAGCATGGTTGAGGTTGCAGTGGTATCGTCCGATAATACAACCGCTAGCCGGTTGGCCGATCTGATCTCGGCGCACGACTTCCGCGTGACGATTTGTACCCCAGATACGCTGCCCACAGCGCTGCCGGCGCTGTTTGTTGTTGCAATGCCAGCATTGGCCTCACCCGAAGAACAGGTGATTGAACGACTGCGGGCAGATGAAACAACCGCAAATGTGCCGATTGTGATTGTCAGTGGCTTGCCGATGAATGAGTTGCAGTCGGTACCTTACGCCAGTGATTGGACGATTGCCATCGTTCCTGAGCCGGTAGAGGCGCCGGTCTTGATCGATACGATCAATTTCTTGTTGGGACAGGGATAGTAAGTAACTCACGTTGCCATCTATGCTCTGAGCAGACCACGGAGGCTGACTGCCAGGATGAATAACATGACGTTGCGCCCAACACCGCGTGGCGTAACCGCATGAACGGTTTGGGTAGCAGCCAGTTTCCACGGACGCGCTATGTCACACCTCACGGTGCAACTCAAGCTATACTCATCATCTGTGTCCTCCGTGTCTCTGTGGAGACAAAGGTAGCAACTTGGGTTAAGTAAGAAGGTTATGATGAAGAGGGGCAACCACAGCGGTTGCCCCTCGCTGCTATCGCTGTCCTTTGCGTTATCCCCCTAGCGCGACCAGCGATCGCTCAACCAACGCAAATACCGGTGCCGGGATGAGACCAATCGCAATTGTGCCAATCGCCGCCACGACAATATCAATGGTTAGACCACGGTTGAGTTCGGGAGCCGGTTCACCCTCTGGCTCGGTCATGAACATGCGAATAATGACCCGCAGATAGAAGAACGCTGCAATCGCGCTTGTCAAGACACCGACCAGAGCCAGCCAGGGCAGCCCACCTTCCCAGGCTGCGGTAAGGGCGTAGAATTTTGCCATGAAGCCGGCAGTCGGTGGGACACCGGCCAGCGAGAACATAAAGATGGCCATGGCAACTGCCAGCAGCGGCTGCCGTTGATAGAGACCGGCAAAATCGTCAAGTCGCCACGCCTCTTCACCCTGATGCTCCAGCGCGACCAGCACAGCGAATGCGCCCAAATTACTCAACGCATACACGAGAATGTAGAAGATAAACGCCTCTGGCCCGCGCTGTTCGCCGGCAACCATTACACCGAGCGTAACGTAGCCGGCGTGCCCGATGCTAGAGTAGGCCAGCATGCGCTTGACGTTGGTTTGGGCAACTGCCCCCAGATTACCCACCACCATCGTCAGCGCAGTCAGACCGGCCAGTACCGGTAGCCAGTATTCGTTTAGCGTCGGCAGTCCCTCGAACAACAGACGTACCAGCGCTGCCAGCGCACCACCTTTCGTGCCCACGCTCATAAATGCTGCCACCGGTGTTGGTGAACCCTGATACACATCCGGTGTCCACATGTGGAACGGTGCCAATGCCACCTTGAACGAGAAGGCAATCAGCACCATTGCTGCTCCACCCAATAGCAGAGTCAAATTCAGATCACCCAGCCCACGCGAGGCTGCGTAGGCACCAATCTCACTCAGGCGCGTCGAACCGGTAGCACCAAACATCAGGGCAATGCCGTACACGAAGAAACCGGCAGCGAACGCACCCAACACCAGATACTTCATCGCCGCCTCTTCCGAGGTCAGGCGCGGGTAGGCAAAGCCGGTCAGAATGTAGAGCGTGATCGAGAGCGTCTCGATCCCCAAAAAGAGTACTATCAGATCGGTACCCTGGGCCAGGAGAATCATGCCACTGACCGCAAACATGATCAATGGATAGTATTCACCCTGCTCAATATCCTGACGGGGCAGGTATTCGAGCGACATCGCGATACTGAGAATACCGATCAGCAAAAAGATCCAGGTCAGGGTCAGGGCAAACGGGTCGAGCCGCAGCATGCCCCCGAAGGTATTGCCTGTTACTCCCCAGAGCGGTAATCCTGCCAGACCTGCGACAACCAACCCGGCAATCGCCAGGTAGCCGGTTAGCTTCTTGCGCCCGGTTGGAATAAAAAACGTATCAACCAGTAATAGAGCGGTCGCCCACGTCACTACTATTAAGAGCGGCGCCATCAATGTAAGATCCACCGGCGGGATCGTCAATGAATCCATTCTTTCTCCTCCTCGCCTGGGCTACTGACATGAACACCTGCCAGCCTTAACGCCCGGCCACCTGTGCCATTAAATCGGCTACCAGCGCTGCTACACTGTGCTGCATTCCTGCGAAGAAGAGCGCCGGATAGATTCCGATCACCACAATCGGAATACTCAACAGAGCGAAGGCCGTTAATTCGCGGCGATTCAGGTCAGGCAGACTGGCATTAGCCGGCTGCGAGACTTCACCCATAAAGACAGACCGAAAGAGTTTGAGCAAATAGGCTGCGGCCAGCACCACACCGCCTACTGCAAAGGCAACATAGACCCATCCCAGCAATGGCGACCGGAAAGCACCGGTAATAATCGTGAATTCGCCAACAAAACCGTTTAATCCCGGCAACCCAGCCGATGAAAGCGCAACTAGCAAGCTAAACGCTGCATAGACCGGCATCACCTTCCACAATCCACCAAATTCGGCCAGTTCACGGGTGTGTCGGCGCTCGTAGAGCACACCAACCATCAAGAAGAGGGCACTGGTGCTAAGGCCATGGTTGACCATCTGCAATACTGCACCGCTAATGCCTTCTGCGTTAAGGGCAAAGATGCCCAGCACCACAAAACCCATATGACTGACCGAAGAGTAAGCAACCAGCTTTTTCATGTCCGATTGCGCAAAGGCGACCGCGGCCCCATAAATAATGCCAATCACGGCCAGGATCGCCAGTGCCGGTGCAGCCCACTGCGCCGCCGCCGGGAAGAGGGTCAGATTGTAACGAATCATACCGTAGCCACCCAGTTTGAGCAGGACACCTGCCAGCACCACCGAACCGGCAGTTGGAGCCTCGACGTGTGCATCAGGTAGCCAGGTATGGAACGGCCAGAGCGGCACTTTTACCGCAAAGGCCAGAAAGAAGGCACCAAATAACAGCCGCTCCGTAATGGTATCGAGGGTAAACCGACCGGCCCGCAGGTCGCTCACAAATTGACCAAAACTGAATGTACCGCGGAAAGTGGGATCGCTTACCGTAATCGCATCACGATAGAGAATGTGCAACGCGATTAAAGCCAGCAGCATGAGCACCGAGCCGGCAAACGTATAGAGAAAGAATTTGCGTGCGGCATAGATGCGATTCTGGCTCCCCCAGATACCGATCAGAAACGTCATTGGAATGAGCGTAAATTCCCAGAAAAGATAGAACAACAGCAGATCCTGAGCGATAAAGACGCCGATCATGGCCGTCTGGAGAACGAGCAGCAGAATCTGGAAGTTACGTACATCTTTATGCACCGAGTCCCAGGTTGAGAGTACCACTATCGGGCCGAGAAAGGTGGTCAGCATCACCAGCCAGAGACTGATCCCATCAATCCCCAGACTATACGTCGCGCCAACAATTGGAAGCCAGGGTAGTTCTTCGACGAATTGCATCACCGGTGGCGCACCAACGGTCGCAATCTGCATGGGATTTGGCTCGAAGCGCAGCGGCAGCAGCAACGAGAGCAAGAAACCAATAATCATTGTTACCAGCGACACCCGGCGGGCCAGCTCGTCATTGGTGCGTGGTACAAACAAGAGCACCAACGCGCCGACGGTCGGTAGCCACAAAATGAGCGAGAGGAGTGGAAAGCCTAGCTGATTCATAATCCTCCCTCAATCGAGTCATATCGCAGAGCCAGTGTTGTCTGAGTGTTGCTATCGGCGACAACCATTCATACACCGTGTCGCCGATAACCATCATTGCTCATCAGATATGACCCATCGACAGTTCACAACCCACCGTTACTCTGCATCGTATACCAGCAGCGGGCGATTACACCGATACCGGATTGCACACTATCCCCGACTTCAGCCTACCCCGTGTCCTTAGCGAGCAACCCAGAGCATAAATCCAAGCACGATCAGCACACCAACGGTGAAAACCAGCGCATAGGTGCGGACATATCCGGTTTGGACGGTGCGCATCGCATTGGCCAGGCCGCCGAAGAAGCGTCCAACTCCCATCACCAGACCATCGACACCCTGGGGATCGAATACACGGGCCAGAAAATCGGCTAATCGCTCAAAACCGGCAACCACTGTGCGCTGATAGAGCCGATCGAGGTACCAGGCCTCTTCCATCCCTTCCCAAATATCGCCGCTGTAGCGATACGCCGGGTCTTTGCCACCAATTTTGATCCTGGCTGCATTGGTCGTGTAAATCCACCAGCCCAGATACCCCATTCCAACTGCACCCAGGGTTGCGATCAGGGCCAGCCAGAGATTGAATTCGCCGGCCTCCTCGTGTAACACCGGTTCGAGCCAATCAGTGAGCCAGTGCAAGACCGGCAGGTTCATTGCGCCACCGATGACAGCACCTACCGCCAGCACAATCAGAGGAACTGTCATCACCTGGGGACTCTCGTGCGGGTGGTAGCCGGGATCACGCTGCTTGCCAAAGAAGATGAGCGCAACCTGACGCCCCATATAGAAGGCGGTAAGGAGTGAGGTGAGGAACAGGATGATAAAGATCGGCGTATGACCATGCGCAACCGCGTGGGCCAGAATCTCATCTTTACTCCAGAAGCCGGCCAAGGGGAAGATGCCGGCCAGCGCCAGCGCACCGATCAGATAGGTGCGGAAGGTGGTCGGCATGGTATCCTTCAAACCACCCATACGCCGCATATCCTGGGTGTCGTGTGTGCCGTGAATAACCGAACCGGCAGCCAGGAAGAGCAATGCCTTGAAGATGCCGTGAGTTAACAGGTGAAAGATAGCGGCTACATAGGCACCCATCCCGCAGGCGGCCACCATAAACCCCAATTGCGAGACTGTACTATAAGCCAGAACGCGCTTAATATCCCACTGTGCCATGGCTGCTGTAGCGGCAATCAATGCCGTCAGCGCACCGATCCAGGCCACCCAATCTTGCGTCGTAAAGGAAGCAATGAAGAGCGGCTCGGTACGCGCCATCAGGTAGACACCGCCGGTTACCATCGTGGCGGCGTGGATTAGGGCTGATACCGGCGTTGGGCCGGCCATCGCATCTGGCAACCAGACGAAGAGGGGAAACTGCGCACTCTTACCGGTCGCGCCGATCAGGAGCAGAAAAGAGATAGCCGTACTAACAAAGATCGGTTGCCAGTCGGGGCCAATCCGCAAACCGGCAATGTCACCCACCCGTTCGAGAAAACCCAGCCCCCCACCTTCCTCACTGTAGAAGTTGAGCGTGCCGAAGTATGTAAAGATTGCCAGCATCGCCAGAATGAAGGCAGCGTCGCCGATGCGGTTCACAACAAATGCCTTCACTGCTGCCTCACCGGCCGTCTTGCGCTCGAACCAGAAACCGATTAAGAGGAACGAACAGAGACCGACCCCCTCCCAACCGAGAAAGAGCAGCAGGAGGTTGTTCGCCATCACCAGGAAGAGCATCATGGTGACAAACAGATTGAGGTACGCAAAATAGCGCACCACCCGAGGATCACCATGCATATAGCCGATTGAATAAACATGGATAAGCGACCCAACACCGGTAATCAGCAATGCCATCACCGCCGTCAGCGGATCAAACATGATCGCAAACGGCACCCGAAAGCTCCCGGTATTGATCCACTCCCAGGCAGTGCTGACAATACGGCGCTCTTCTGGCGGCATACCGGCCAGAAATCCCACCGCGATCAACGTGATCACGAAGGCTGCCGCCACCATGCCACTCGCCACCAGTCCGGCCTGTCGTTCCTGACGAATGACGAAGACATTGAGCAGAAAACCAATAAATGGTAACAGCGGAATAAGCCAGATCAACAGTTCCATGGTCGGCTAGCCCTTCAATGTACTGACTTCATCCACGTCTGCCGTGCGTTTGGTGCGGAAGATGGAGACCAACAACGCCAGACCAACCGCCACCTCAGCAGCAGCAACTGTGATCACAAAGAAGACGATCACTTGTGCTTCAACGCCTAACCGTTCACGTGCAAACGCCACTAAGGCCAGATTGGCAGCGTTCAGCATTAATTCAACGGCCATAAACACGACAATCGCATTGCGTCGCAGGAGTACACCCAACACACCAATCGTAAATAAGATCGCGCTGAGCAACACGTAATACGAGGTGGGTACCATCAGATCTTCCTCCCGCGCTGATTCAATACCACCACACCAATCACGGCAATCAGCAAAATAAAGCCGGTCACCTCAAACGGAAGCAGATAGTCGGTGAACAGCAGTGCCCCAAGAGTCTGCGGATCGCTGAACTGCGCCAGAGCTTCACTCTCCGGCGGCGGATTTGTTGCGCCACCTAGACCCACCACCACCGAGATAACCAGGAGAGCCAGACCCAATAACAAGGCTAGCGGCTGCTGCCAGGGAATCTGATCAGGCGTATCTTCAACTTTTTCAGCGCCTAACAGCATCACGACGAAGAGGAACAACACCATAATCGCACCGGCATAGACGGTGAGCTGAATAGCAAAAAGAAACGGTGCGTTTAACAACAAAAAGAGTACGGCGATTGCCGCAAAATTTAACAGTAAGAACAATGCACTGTGTACTGCGTTGCGCGAGACCAGCATCGCAACTGCGCCAGTAATAGCGATCAGCGCGGTTATCAAAAACAGGATCAATTCCATACGCTACGCTCCGCTTGCCCGTAGGCGTCGAACAGGATCAGAACCGTATCAGCCAGCGTTTACAGATCAATCTTTGCCGGTGGACTCGGTTGGCGATTAAGTTGAGCCAGAATCGGTGGCGGATCGCCGTGTCCCTTATCTGGTGGCACCAGCAGCATCTCTTTTGTATAGATGGCAGCCCGACGGTCGTAGAAGCTCAACTCGTACTGATGCTCCAACACAATGGCATTGGTCGGGCAGGCATCTTCGCAGTAGCCACAGAAGATACAGCGCAACATATTGATCTCGTAGACGGCCGCATATCGCTCACCAGGCGAACGCGGATTCTGCGGATCATTTTCCGCCGGTACCACCAGAATTGCGTCAGCCGGGCAAGCTGCTGCGCAGAGCGCACATCCAATACAACGCTCCTGACCGTTGGCGAAGCGCTTCAGCTCGTGACGGCCGCGAAAGCGCTCGCGCACCGGCCGTTTTACTTCCGGGTATTGTACCGTCACCGGCCGCTTGAACATGTAGCGCAGCGTCGTTCCTAAACCTTTGACCAGTTCTTTGATCATGAGCCATTCCCTTTCAGCAGGCAACCCTGTTCGACTGCCGTAACGGTTTCACGTCAATGCAAGTAACGTACTTATCGCCACAAGGATGATACCGGGAACGAACAGTTGCTATTGTTAGGTTGCTTTATAGCTATCGTGCCTGTTTATCGCTACCGGCAAATGGTGCTACAGCATAGCAGGCTCATTCGATTGCTGTGATCAATTCCCCTGTGGTATCTGAATGTCGTTGACCAGTGTAACATTATCGACCGGCCTGGGTGTCCGATTGAAGCCAATAGCGATGGCAATTGTCAATGCGCCTAACCCAAACAGTACCCATGAATGGACAACGCGATCCGGGATCAGCACAATAACCACCGCAGTGTAAACCAGATTGAGCAAACCAACCGGTAGGAGCCATTTCCAGCCCAAATCCATCAAGCGGTCGTAGCGCAGGCGCGGCCAGGATGCGCGTACCCAAACCGAGATGAACAGGAAGATGACCACTTTGAGCAGAAACGCACCAAGCGAGACGATCCCAAACACGATGCTGCCCGCCACTGGCCCGGCCAGTGCCGTCACTTCACGACCGAGAATATCGAGACCGGGGAAGTGCCAGCCGCCAAAGAAGAAGGTGACGGCCAGGGCAGAAACGGCGATCAACTTGATGTATTCGGCCATGAAGAAGAGTGCAAACTTCATCGAACCATATTCGGTGTTGTAACCACCGGTTAGCTCTTGCTCTGCTTCCACCAGATCAAATGGAGCTCGCACTACTTCCGCCGTCGCCGCCACCATATACAGCATAAAGCCAAGTAACTGCGGAATGATCCCCCACAACCAGCCCCGCTGCTGAGTGACGATCTCGTGGGTCGAGAAGGTGCCATACGTCATGACGACACTGAGTACAGCAGTTCCCAACGCCAGTTCGTATGAAATAAGTTGCGCTGACGAGCGGATCCCGCCGAGCATCGAATATTTATTGTTTGAAGCCCAACCGGCCAGGGTTATGCCGTAAACGCCGATACTGGTCACGGCCAACACATATAAGATACCGATATTCAGATCGGTAATTTGCAGGATATTCCACAGATTGGTACGTGCCGGATCGTAACAGGCCTGATAATCCCAGTTCAAATTCAAACACCCAAACGGGATGACAGCCCAGATAATCAGTGCCGGAATAACCGCCAGTGCTGGCGCGAGCAGATAAACCGGCTTGTCTGCCATTGCCGGCACAATATCCTCTTTGAAGAAGAGTTTGACCGCATCGGCAGCCGGTTGCAGAAATCCGGCCGGCCCGGCCCGGTTTGGCCCCACACGATTTTGCAGGCGAGCCAGAATCCGCCGCTCAAACAGTGTCAGATAGGCAAAGGCAGTGGTTACAGCCAGCGTGATGATAAAACATTGGATAACGATAATCAGAATGGTGAGCCAATCCATAAACGCTCCCTGTATGCGTATCCGTCGGACAGGATGTTCCAGGCGGATACGCCTGTGCAGTTATTCCATCACCACCTTAGCCAGACTAACCCGTGTCCGTGGCCCGGTCTCGATATCGGCAGCCACAACGTCGGCCAGACCAGCCGGCAACAGGACAATACCTGCCGGCAAGTCTGCCAATACCCGTGCCGGTATCACCAGTTCGCCCGCGGACGAGATCAGACGTACCCGATCACCGCTGTGAAGGTTCAGCTTTGCAGCATCCACGCTGCTGATCGCAGCATAGCCGGTCGGGATCAAATTTTGCAACTTCGAGCCACGGAGGTGGCGATCACCGTCATAAGCCAGTGCCTGTTCGAGCAGTAGTAATGGCCGATCATCGGCAAAGCGTGTCACGGCACCGGTGAATGTCAGATGGAGTTGCCCTTTCCCTACTAGTGCAGGCAATACCAGACCAACTCCCTCGGTATTGGTGTAGCTCGTCCCATCATAGTAGAAAGCATCGTCGAACTGGCGTCCCCAGGTGCCACCGGTACCGGTTGCAGCCAACGCAGCGTGGGTTACACCAGTATAACCGGGCACCTGAACGGCGATTTCATCAGCGACATCAGCAGCTACGATATATGACCAGGACTCGGTCGTAACCGGAATCGGCCCATTCCGCCCGCCACCAATCGGCACCATCGCCAGTGTCTGCGCCACAGCGGCGACGATCTGCCAGTCAGGTCGCGCTTCACCAACCGGTGTACAGGCTTGCCGCGAACGTTGTACTCGCCGTTCGGCATTGGTATAGGTACCTTCCCGTTCAGCAACGCTGGCTGCCGGCAAGACAACATCGGCAAATTCAGCACTGGCCGTCAGGAACAGGTCTTGCACAACCACAAATTCAGCCGCTGCGAGTGCTGCCCGCGCTGCAGGGAGCTTCGCTGCCGGATCGACCCCGGCCAGCCAGATTGCGCGTACCTTCCCCTCTTGAGCTGCGTTCCAGATACCGTTGGCATCAAGGCCGCGCTGCTTGCGCGGGGTATAGCCGGGACCGGCATCAGGGCGAACACCCATCTCGATAGCACCACGGCTGTTACCACCCGGCAGCAGGGCGATGATGCCGTTATTGGCCGTGCCGGCACGTTCGCTCAGCAGCATCAGCGCAGCCAGCATTTCGGTGAGAGCCGAACCCGCACTACGCGCTTCCCATCCGTAGACAATCAGGCTCTGGCCGGCAGACAGAAAATCTTTAGCCAACTGCGTTAACTCATCATCGGTCAGATTGCAGGCTGCTGCCAGATCGGTAAGCGAAACTCGATCCAGCATTGAACGCAACGTATCCCAACCTGGTAAGCGTTCGAGCAGTGGCGAGTGTACCCCCTGGGCAAGTGCAGCCTTGAGCAAACCCTGAGCGAAGGCCAGCTCTCCCTCTGGAGTGTAGCGCACTACCCGGCTTGCCGATCGCTCAAGTTTCGTTGGTCGCAGACCGGCCACAACCAGCTTACCACCGCGTTGAGCAATTCCCCGCAGGCGAAGCATATAGAGTGGTGCTTCTTCTTCAGGATCAGCACCAACCACCAGCACCATCGTTCCGGCACCCAATTGACTCAGATCGGTTGCCGGACCAGGAGCAAGCCAGCCACCGATCTCATCAGATGGCAGGGCAGCCGGCCCACCAATGCCAGTATCGATATTCTCGCTCCCCAGCTCACGGAGCAGTTTCTGGAAGAGATACAAATCTTCGTTGCTAAGCTGTGGCCCAGCCAGGCCGGCCAGCGCCTGCCCACCGTGGCGTGCCCGAATGATCGTCAACTGATCGGCCACAAACTCCAGCGCTTCGTCCCAGCTTACCGGCACCAGCGTACCATTGCGGCGCATCAGTGGTGTGGTAAGCCGGTCAGGCGACTCGATAAAACGATGGCCGTAACGGCCCTTATCACAGATCCAGATATCGTTTACTGCCGCATTTTCGCGCGGCATCACCCGCATCAGCCGGTCGTGACGCATATCAAGGCTCAGGTTACAACCAACCGGGCACAGCGTACAGACAACCGGCTTGCTCTGCAATTCCCACACGCGAGCCTTAAACCGAAAATCGCTGCTGGTCAAAGCGCCGACCGGACAAATATCGGTCGTATTGCCGGAAAACTTACTGTTGAACGGTGGATCCGACTTTGAGATAATCATCCAGTTGCGGCCACGATTATCGAAGCCAAGCACCGGATCGTCGGCAATTTCATCCTGGAAACGCACACAACGACCGCAGAGAATACAGCGTTCACGGTCGAGATAGATGAGATCGCCCAGCTTGACCGGCTTCTCGAAATGCATTTTATCGTTGTAGTCAAAGCGCGAGACGGCCGGACCCCAGCCCATAGTCAGATTTTGCAACGGACATTCGCCACCCTTATCACACACCGGACAATCGAGTGGGTGAGAGGTGAGGAGGAACTCAAGAATGCCACGCTGGGCAAACTTCACCTCTTCGGTGGTGGTCTTGACGACCATCCCTGGACTGACCGGTGTTGTGCAGGCGGTCTGCAACTTCGGCATCATCGCGATCACCGGCTGGCCATTGGCATCGAGCACCGGCTGGCGGGTGGCCGGATCAACCTTCGGCGTTCCAACCTGCACCAGGCACATACGACACATGCCCACCGGCTTCATGCGGGGATGGTAACAAAAGACCGGGATGGCAATCCCTGCCTGGCGGGCAGCATCAACAATATTGGTACCAGCAGGTACAGTTACCTGCACTCCATCAATGGTAAGCGTCACATCTGGCATTGCACGTTACCCTGTTCTACGACGCACACCGACACACTGCGGCGTACTGACGGTTGATCTGGCTAGCGATGGACGGCGAGCGGAATATGATGACCGTTACGGCTGCTACTCCGCTTGACCAATGCCTCAAACTCGTGGGGAAAGAGCTGCAATGCACTCTTGATCGGCATGACTGCACTCTCGCCGAGCAGGCAGAAGCAATTGCCGGCCATTTGGCGATAAATACTGTGTAGAGTATCAATATCGGCAGAAGTGGCATGCCCCTCTTCGACCATACGGTGGAGCGTGCGTACCAGCCAATAAGTACCTTCGCGACACGGCGTACACTTGCCGCAGCTCTCGTGCTTGAAGAACTCGTCCATTTTATACGCAACATGCGGTGCTGAAACGGTATCGTTCAAGACAATCACGGCACCTGAACCGAGCATCGAACCGGCAGCCGCGACACTTTCGTAATCGAGCGGTACATCGAGATGATCGGCGGTTAACCATGGCGCAGAAGCACCACCGGGAATGATAATCTTTACCGGACGGCCGCCCTTCATCCCACCACCGTACTCCGGCGATTCGATCAGCTCGCGGAGCGGAACACCGAACGGCAATTCATAGTTTCCCGGACGGTTAACATGGCCGCTGAGTGAGAAGCACTTGGTACCGGGACTCTTGTCGGTGCCATGTGAACGATACCAGGCCACCCCCTTCTCGACGATCCGCGGCACATTGGCCAGCGTCTCAACATTGTTGATAATCGTCGGTTTGCCGTACAGACCGGCAACCGCTGGAAAGGGCGGTTTCAAACGCGGCTGACCAATCTTGCCCTCCAACGACTCCATCAAAGCCGTCTCTTCGCCACAGATGTAGGCACCAGCGCCGCGATGCACATAAATATCGAGATCAAACCCCGTGCCGAAAATATTTTTACCCAAAAAACCGGCTTCATAGGCCTGGGCAATGGCCCGTTCCAGGGTGCGGGCAGCGGCGGCAAATTCACCGCGCATGTAGATATAGGCCGTGTTAGCTTCAATCGCATAGGCCGACAATGCTACCCCTTCAATTAATTGATGGGGATTTTTATCAATAATCTGATGATTGTTGAACGTTCCCGGTTCAGACTCATCGCAATTGCAGAGCAGGTACCGCGGGTAGACACCTTTGGGCAGGAAACCCCACTTTACCCCGGTGGGAAAGCCGGCCCCACCGCGCCCACGCAGGCCAGAGTCCTTTACCATCTGTACAATATCGGCTGGAGTCTTCTCGGTCAGAGCGTAGCGATAGGCTTCCCAACCACCATGACGGCGATAAACGGCAAAGTCGGAAATATCGGGAATATCGAGTTCCCGCATCACAATATGTTCACTCAGCCCCATCGAACCCAACTTTCTAGCGCACCAAATGGCGAACATCCGGCGCATCATCACAGCGGCGAGGCCTTCCGGGTTTCCGGGCGATCTATACCAGATTCAGCCTCTGATGCCACCGCCGGCGGTGGCGTAACCTCAGTGACTGGTGGTTCGGTCACAAACTCACGTGGCCGGTAGGGTGAAAACCGTTCAATCTGCACCAGACGGCCATCACGGGTAAATTCATAATCTTCAGCGAAACGACCACTCACCCCCCGCTTGCGGGCTTCGGCGGCACGTTCGCGCAGGTTGTTGAGTAACACGTCGACCCGTTCGGGAGTAACATCGTACACATAATCAAGATTGGCCTGCAACACTGGTGCCCGATCACATGCCGCCAGACACTTGACACGCTGGAGGGTAAACATCCCATCGGCAGTCGTCTCTTCCTCGCGAATACCGAGCGCCTGTTTCAAGGCAGTAATCAACTCCTCGGCACCGCAGAAACAACAGGGAACGTCATCGCAGACCTGCAACACCCAGATACCTACCGGGCGATTGTAGAAGAGAGTATAAAAGCCAACCACCTCGTAGACATCGGTTGGCGGCAGATCGAGGAGGGTCGCCACTTCCCGAATCGCCTCATCGGTCAGATAGCCGTAGGTGTCCTGAGCGAGATACAACAACGGCAACACGGCACTACGCTTACTGGCGTAGCGCACCACGATTGCCTCAATCTCAGCCTGATGTGTTTCGAGCAGAGTCACGTTTTCCTCCGCAGTATGATAGTCGGTTAGCGATCAACCTCACCCAACACCGGATCGAGGCTGGCAATTAACGCGACCAGATCGGCAACCATCCGGCCCTTCGCCATATGAGCCAGACTCTGCAAATTGATAAACGATGGCGCCCGGAAGTGAACACGCCACGGTTTCGGACTACCATCACTTACGACATAACAGCCCAGAATACCACGCGGCGACTCGATGCTCACGTAGGCATCACCCCGTGGCGGCTTGAAGCCCTCTGTCCACAACTTGAAGTGATGGATAAGCGACTCCATACTCTCGGTAATCTCGCGCTTTGGCGGTGGGGCAACCTTCCGATTCGAGGTCACAACCGGGCCAGGCCCCAACTCACGCAAACGCTCGGTTGCCTGCTGCACAACCTTCACACTCTGACGCATCTCGGCAATACGCACCCGATAACGGTCGTAAATATCGCCATTCTTGCCAACCGGAATCTCAAACGAGTAGGTCTCATAGCCGCTGTAGGGCATCGCCTTGCGCACATCATACGCAACGCCGGTGGCCCGCAGATTGGCACCGGTCAGGCCCAGCGCAATCGCCGATTGCGCATCAATGACACCAACCCCAACAGTTCGTTCGAGCCAGAGTGGGTTGGCAGTGAGCAAATCCTCGTACTCATCAATCCGCGATGGCATAACAGCGAGGAACTGCTCGACCGTTGGGATAAAATCGGAGGGCAGATCGTAGGCCAGGCCACCGATCCGAAAATAGCTGGTCATCATGCGTGCCCCGGAGACCAGCTCGAAAATATCGAGAATCTGCTCGCGTTCGCGGAAAGCGTAGAGAAAGACACTCATCGCTGCCAGATCAAGAGCGTGGGTACCAAGCCAGACCAGGTGTGATGAAATACGCTGCAACTCGGTGAGCAATACCCGTGCAATCTGGGCACGCTCTGGAATCTCGACATCGAGCAGCTTCTCGACTGCCAGAGCATAACACAGATTATTGGAGAGCGGAGCCAGATAGTCCATCCGGTCGGTCAACACAACCGCCTTCTGGTACGTCTTGCTCTCCATCGTCTTTTCAATGCCGGTATGGAGGTAGCCAACGTCAGGCGCGACATTCACCACCACCTCACCGTCAAGTTCCAGCACAAGCCGCAGCACACCGTGGGTACTGGGATGATGCGGCCCCATATTCAGCACCATCGTCTCGGTGCGTCCAGCCACAGCCGGCTCAATGATCTGCTGCGGTGTAGGTACAGTGATCGGTTCGGTCATACGCGGCTACTCCCTCACGAACGGCTTACGAGCGTAAATACGTTCCTGATTGAACGTAAACGCAATCTCTTCATCGCCAAGCGGATGATCCTTGCGGAGCGGATGGCCGACCCAATCATCTGGCAACAAAATGCGGGTCAGCGACGGATGGCCGTCAAACCGAATGCCAAGCAGATCGAACGTCTCGCGTTCCTGATAATTGGCCGTAGGGAAGAGTGGCGTCAGCGACGGCACTGTTGGTTCAGGCTCATCACAACCGACTTTCAAACACACACGATGACGATGGCGCATACTGGTCAGATGCGCGACCACTTCAAAGCGCGGCTTGCGTCCGAGATAATCAACCCCACAAAGATTTTCCAGGAACGTATAGGCAAGAGCAGGATCATCGCGCAAAAACTGAGCCGCCGCCAGATAACCCTTGGGCGTGAAGGTCAGACTCAGATCGCCCCGAAACTCACTGACAGCCAGAAGCTCGGAAGCAAACCGTTCACGTAATGCAGCAAGCACCGTTTGATTATCCATACTACTCCACCTGCACAAGCGGCTGATCAATGCGGATGGGAGATTCCTTCTTGCCACTGATCTTCTCGCGCATCACCTTTTGATGCAGCATCATGATGCCATCGATTAAGGCTTCAGGACGAGGCGGACAACCGGCGACATAGACATCAACCGGAACCACCTCATCAACCCCCTGGACGATGGCGTAGTTGTTGAAGATACCACCACAGGCGGCGCAATCACCCATCGCAATCACCCACTTAGGTTCGGGCATCTGATCGTACAGGCGACGCACAACCGGCGCCATCTTCCGCGACACACGCCCGGCAACAATCATTAGATCGGCCTGACGAGGCGAAGCGCGGTTCAATTCCATACCAAAGCGCGAGAGGTCGTAATTACTCGCCTGCGCCCCCATCATCTCGATAGCACAACAAGCCAGCCCAAACAGCAAGGGCCACATCGCATTTGTCCGGCCCCAATTGACAACCGTCTCGAGCGTTGTGGTCACAATCCCAAGATTACCAGCCTTCTCCTCTATTCCCATCGCAACGCCCCTTTCTTCCATTCATAGACAAAGCCGACAAGCAGCACCAGGAAAAAGATTCCCATGGCAGCCAGACCGGCAGGGCCGAGCTGACGAAACACCAGCGCGAACGGGTAAAAGAACACCACCTCAATATCGAAGACGATGAAGAGCATCGCTACCACATAAAATTTCACCGGAATGCGGCGGATTGCCGGCCCAACCGGATCCATACCCGACTCGTAGGGCGCCAATTTGCGTGGCGTGCTGCGACGCGGGCCGAGAAGGGCAGACAACGTGATCACGAACGCAGCAATGAAGACGGCGATGAGAAACAAGATCAGTACCGGAACATATGATTCAAGCATAGACGGCCTCTCAGCGTGCAATCGCAGAACCTACCAACGCGGATGGCGGTGTCAAAGGAATTATACCTGTCTTCAAGGTTGTGTCAATCAGCACGAACTATGAAAATTCTTCGTGCAACAAATCGCAAAACCTTTGCAAGTAATAATATGAGATGGATGTAGATCGACCGGCAATGATCATGATACCGGATATACATGAATTTAGTGCAGGAGATGGGCAGATGTCGGGCAGCGGAACGGGATTATATCGCATGGTGTATAGTGGTTAAGACAGCGATTGTCGGCTATAATACAGGCCGCAATCTATTGTAAGGCATGTTTAAGGAGAGTAACCATGAAACCGACGCCAGCAGGCGAAGCCATTCAAATCAGCAACGGGCGCTTGCAAGTACCCGATCATCCGATCATTCCGTTCGTAGAAGGTGACGGTACCGGACGTGACATCTGGCGGGCAAGTGTACGTGTCTTCGACGCGGCGGTTGCGCTGGCTTACGGCGGAAAGCGCAAGATCGAGTGGCTTGAGGTGTTGGCAGGCGAAAAAGCCTTCCACGAGACCGGTAACTGGCTCCCCGACGAGACAATTGAGACATTTCAAAAATACCTGGTTGGGATTAAAGGCCCATTGACAACCCCAGTCGGCGGAGGTATTCGCTCGCTGAACGTTGCTTTGCGCAAGCATCTCGATCTCTACGTCTGCCAGCGTCCGGTTCGCCACTTTGCCGGTGTGCCTTCGCCGGTCAAGCACCCGGAGAAGGTTGATATGGTCATCTTCCGCGAGAACACCGAGGATGTCTACACCGGCATCGAGTATCGCGGCGGTAGCGAAGAAGCGGCGAAGATCATCGCATTTTTGCAGCGTGAATTTCCGAAGGATTTCGACAAGATTCGCTTCGGCACGCCTGAAAAGACCGATGAATTCCGCCAACTGATCGGCGAAGAACCGGAAGGGAAGATCGAGGTTGGCATCGGTATCAAGCCAATCAGCCGCATCGGTACCGAGCGCATTATGGCAGCGGCTATTCAGTACGCCATTACCTACAAGCGCAAGAGCATTACCCTGATGCACAAGGGGAATATTCAGAAGTTTACCGAGGGCGCTTTCCGCGATTGGGCCTATGAACATGCTGAGCGGGCCTTTGGTGATTATGTCTACACGTGGGCACAATGGGAGCGCACGAAGGCTGCGCGGGGTGAAGCAGCGGCGAATGCCGAGCAGAAAGAGGCGCTGGCCGCCGGTAAGATTCTGGTCAAGGATGCCATTGCCGACATTATCTTCCAGCAGGTGCTGACCCGCCCCGACGAGTTTGATGTGATTGTTGCGCCAAACCTCAACGGCGACTACCTCTCTGACGCCCTCGCGGCCCAGGTCGGTGGTATCGGGATCGCCCCTGGCGGTAATATCAATTACGTCACCGGTCACGCTATCTTCGAGGCCACCCACGGCACGGCACCAAAATATGCCGATCTCGACAAAGTCAACCCCGGCTCAGTCATTCTGTCGGGTGAGATGATGCTGCGCTATATGGGCTGGACGGAAGCCGCCGATCTGATTATTGCCGGCCTCGAGCGCACCATTGCCGACAAGACGGTGACATACGACTTTGCCCGTCTGATGGAGGGGGCGCGCGAGGTGAAGACCTCGGAGTTTGCCAGCCTGATTATCACCAATATGGAGAAGATCGTTGCCGGCGATGTGCCGCATCCCACTCCGACCTTCGGCCCTGAGATTCTGCGCCGCGCCGATGGCTGCGTTTACCCGCACGGCAGTGTTGGTGCGGTGATGACGAGGGCGGTAGTGGCGGTACCGGCGGAAGCCTCGCTCCGCGAGACGTCGATCTATATGCGTGGACGTGGCATCCATTCGGTGATTGTCAAACCCGATGCGAGCGGCGAATGGGGCATTATGACCATGCGCGACGTGTTGAAGAAGGTCGTGCGTGAGGGTCGGGCCATCGATGGTTTGACCGTCGGTGATCTGACGAGCCGGCCATTGCTAAGTGTCAGCCCGGATACGCCGATTACCGAATGCGCGGCGCTGATGGTCGAGCGCAATATTCGCCGGCTGGCAGTATTTGAGAATGGCGAGCCGGTTGGAATTATCTCCGAGACCGACATCTTTAGCCACGTGGCAGAGTAGGCTGGATATGCCAGGGATAACATTCTGGCGGCCTGCATGTAATCAGAGCACACCCGTAGTATTCTGACAGGACAGGGTAGGCGAGGGTAATGGCTTCACCTACCCTCCTCTCTTTTCTACAGACTTCCTACGGATGTGCTTGTAGCAGGTATTTCAGGGCATAGGTTGTAGGGCAAACCTCATAGGTAAGTAGTAGAACTGTATTTCATAAAAGCTTTGCTAACGTGCTACCAGACTATCGCCCAGGTGCATGAGCGCTTGCCAATCACCAAAGACAGTTTATCCCACTCCTGTCCTGTTGGTAGAGAGCAGCTCCGGTCGTGCCATCACGCGCTGGAGGGTGGCCTTGCCAGCTCGTCACGCGCTTGTCGCGACATGTGGCGTGCGGCAGCATGGCT
>NZ_DAOTZQ010000003.1:0-30271 GCF_034434295.1 Chloroflexus sp. | reverse complement strand
TCCTCCCCCCGCTGGGGGGAGGCCGGGAGGGGGGACCGGGATTGCGGTGCGCGGGCACCACCTGGAGTACACCCACCATCCCTCGCACCTACACCCTATTTTCTCTCTCCTATCTCCTAACCAACCACCGGTGCCTCCAGGAAGAAACGACCTTCCGCATCGTCATACGCGAACAGTTCGGCGTAGCGCCCCCACTCCAGAGCAATATCGAGCTGACGTTCGGCCTCAGCAGTGGGAAATTCACGCTCCAGCGCAGCCAGAAACACCTCCCACCGTAACGATTGATTATCGGCTGCGGTCAACATACGCAGCATCCAGCGAAAGAACGGCAAGCGCCGCAACCGTGACGCGAAGATTTCCTTGCGGGCCTGGATACTGGCATCGGCAAATGCCTCACCGAGTGGCGTCAAAATCAGATCACCGCTCTCCACCCGCGCAAAGCCGAGTAACTCGGCTGCTTCGATTAACGGCAAAAGCTGGTCAAGATCAAGTCCCAATTCATCTTGTAACTGGACGATTGGATCACGCTCTGCATCGGTTGCATTTGCCTGCTCAAGCAGGCCGGCCAGTGCTGTAACACTGGCCATAGGAAGCAGACGAGTCTGCCCATTTTGACCCGGCTCGGTACCATACTCGACCGCCTCCGGTTGGGTTTGCCCGGCCAGCACGGCGTAAACCCGGGCCACAAGGGCGGCAAATGCCTCC
Organism: Chloroflexus sp.; assembly: GCF_034434295.1. Taxonomy (GTDB): domain Bacteria; phylum Chloroflexota; class Chloroflexia; order Chloroflexales; family Chloroflexaceae; genus Chloroflexus. Next base: position 29,566 of record NZ_DAOTZQ010000003.1, on the reverse strand, counting down.
GATTTGCGATCTCGCGGGTGTGGCAGGTTGATCGGAATGTCGGCAATGACCCGGCCCGGATTCTTATCCATGACCACAATGCGGTCGGCCATAAACACCGCCTCTTCGATGTTATGGCTCACCATCAACACGGCCCGAATCTGAAGATTACCACTCGTCCACAACTCCAGCACCTCGCCGCGCAGCGTCTCCGCACTCAGCACATCAAGTGCGCTAAATGGTTCATCCAGACACAAGAGTTCTGGGTCAACAGCCAGCGCACGGGCAATACCGACCTTCTGTCGCATACCACCTGACAACTCACGCGGGTAGGCTTGCTCAAAGCCATCGAGACCGACCAGATCGATCAACTCGATAGCACGTTTCTGTGCCTCATGGTAAGCAACACCCCGCGCTTGCAGGGCAATGGCAACGTTTTCCTGTACCGTTAGCCACGGAAAGAGGGCAAAGGTTTGAAAGACAATCGTTGCGTGTGGATTGACCCCTTGCAGCGTCTGACCGCGATACCGTACCAGATCCTCAGAAGGTCGGGTAAGCCCGGTGATAATTCGCAGCAACGTGCTCTTCCCGCAACCCGATGGTCCCAGCAAGGCAACGAACTCACCTTCGCCGATAACCAGATTCACATCCTGAATAGCGGTAAACTTCCGCGCAGTGTTGCCATAACGCTGCGTCACGCGCAGCACTTCCACCAGGGGCCGCACTTGAGTCTGCTGCATCGTTGTTCTCCTATTCCAGGCGATAGCGATCTGCGGCCAGTTGGTACAGTCGCCGCCAGACTAATCGGTTAATGGCCACTACGGTAATAATCATGGTGAGCGTTGCGGCAAATAGTTTCGCGAAATCACCGGCTTCAGTCGCCGCAGCAATCGTCGCCCCAATGCCGATGGTCTGGTACGTTTGCTGATTGAAGACCACGTACTCAGCGACGACACTGGCGTTCCAGGCCCCACCGCTCGCCGTAATGAGACCGGTGATCAGATACGGAAAGAGACCGGGCAAAATCAACGTCCGCCAGCGGCGCCACCCGTGCAACTGCAACAAATCGCTGGTGAAACGTAAATCCTGTGGAATGGCATTGACGCCGGCAATGACATTGAACAGGATGTACCACTGTGTACCGAGCATCATCAAAGCGATAGCAGCCAGATTGAGACCACCGGGCAGTGCCAGCAATGCCAACACCAGCACTGGAAAGAGAGCAGTCGCCGGGATCGAAGCCAGAACCTGCACGACCGGCTGTAAGACTGCCGCCACCTTGCGGCGTGTGCCAATCCACACCCCAACTGGTACCGTCCAGAGTACTGCAATGCTTACCGCAACACTGACCCGCCCAAAGGTAGCTGCTATTCCCAACAAAATCTCGCCCCACTGGGTGAACGATAGGTTGAATAGTAGGCGAATCCCATTGAACAGCCCCCATCCGGTTAGAATAATGATGGCAACCAGCGCAATCCAGCCAGATACTGAACGTCGTCGTTCCTTAGCCGGCACATCATCAGCCGGACGTTGCCCAACCCACCGTTCCACAAGCTCATTCAGCCGACGAAACCCTCTGCCAATCCAAGCCACCACTACCGAGCGGTGAAACAGATCGTAGAAGAATGATGTTGGCTCATCATCTCGCTCAACAAATTCCAGTCGGAACCGACCAGACCAGACGAGCAACGGTCGCCAGACGAGTTGATCCAGTACAATGATTACGAGCACCAGACTGAACAACCCCCAACCAATGGCCGTCAGATCACCAGCATCAGCCGCTGTATGCAAAAAAGCACCTAAGCCCGGTAACCGAAAATCACGCTCGCCAAGGGTGAAAATCTCGGCTGCCATGAGGAAGAACCAGCCTCCGGCCCAGCTCATCATACTGTTCCAGACCAGTGCGGGCGCACCGAATGGAAATTCGAGCGTGGTGAAACGCTGCCACCACGAGAAGCGAAAGATACTGCTCGCTTCGCGCAGCTCTTTGGAGATTGTGTTCAGCGACTGATACCAGGCAAACGTCATATTCCAGACCTGACTGGTAAAGATCAGGACAACCGCCGTCAGCTCGACGGCGAACGCCTGCGGCAAGATCGCACTTAAACCCAGCAACACCACCGGCAAAAACGAGAGGATTGGTACACTCTGCAAGACATCGAGCAGCGGGATTAAAACCCGCTCAGCGTGTGGATTGTAGGCGGCAATGTAGCCGTAAATCAACGTAAAGATAAACGATAGGACGTAGGCCATCGCCATCCGACCCACCGACTGCAATGCGTAGAACGGCAATGCCGCCGGGCTAAGCGATATTGTTGGCCCCCGAACCGTCTCAGGTGCATTGTTGGCAACGCCGATTGTCAGGCCAACCAGACCGATCAGCATCAGAAAAAGCCACACATCGGCCTGTGTAAAAACTACACGCGCTGGTGGTTCGGGAGTAAAAGTGCGCAATTTGAACATACGACTGCTCCACTTCCCAGGTTCATCCGGGGGCAGATAGAGAATATGAATGAATACAAGTCTACCGCATCAGGATACTCCAACGCAGGCTGTTGCGCTCCCGCCGTGCAGCAGCGGGGCCGGGGGCGAGTCCCCTCGCCCACCGTGCAGCAGGGCCGGGGGTAAGCCCCCCTCGCCCGCTGTGCGGGCGAGGGGCTGGGGGTGAGGGCGTATACCTGCCCCGAAGTAATGTTCAGATAGACGCTTAGTTTGTTAGCCCCAGCAACCAGGTCGCCAACGAGAAGTAAATCAACACCCCACCAATATCCGAGAGTGAGGTCACTAACGGGCCACTGGCCGTCGCCGGATCAAGCCCCAGCCGGCGCAACAGGAATGGCAGCGACATCCCGATCAAACTGCCCATCAGCACCAGCACCAGCATCGTCAGCGAAACTACGCCGGCAACCTGCCAGCCAACCCGAATCACACCTAACACACCGACCGCTAGCGCCATCGCACTCCCCAACAACAGCGCAACCAGCAACTCTTTTGCCAGCAAACGCCACCAGTCGCTTGACTCGATGTCACCGGTCGCCAGCGCACGCACCGTCAGCGTTGCCGACTGCGAACCGGCATTGCCGGCACTACCAATCAACAGTGGCAGAAAGAAGACCAGGGCTACAACTGCGGCAATTGTATCTTCAAACGCGGCAATCGCCGCCCCAGAAAAGACATTTACAAAGACCAGGGCTACCAGCCAGGGCACCCGCTTGCGTACAAGCTCAAAGATTGGTATCTCCAGATAACTGCCACGCAACGGCTCAACAGCGGCACTGCGATGAAAGTCTTCGGTGACCTCCTCCTCGGCCACGTCAATCAGGTCGTCAAAGGTTACAATCCCAACCAGCACCCCATCCGAGTCAACGACCGGCAAGGCCGGCAAGCTGTAGCGTCGCAGCGCCTCAACTGCCCGTTCCCGATCATCGAACGCCGACAACACAACATAGCTTTCGTCCATCAGACTACGCACCGTCTGTGTTGGCTCGGCCAGAATAAAACGACGCAACTCAATCGCATCGAGCAGCCGCCACTGCTCATCGGTAACGTAGATCACATCAATTGTTTCGCTATCACGCCCACGTACCCGGATATGGTCGAGGGCACGGGCAATTGTCCAACTCGGACGCACAGCGACGTAATCTGGGGTCATCAGCCGCCCGACGCTCTCTTCAGGGTAACCGAGTAGCTGACGGGCTTCTTTGAGATCGTGTGGGCTGAGCAGATTGAGTAACTTCTGCGTCACCTGGCCGGGAAGCTCTTCAAACAGTTGCGTGCGATCATCAGGGCTGAGATTCGCCAGCAGTAAACGAGTCTCCTCCAGGTTCAGACTGGTCAACAACTCGTATTGATCGTCATGCTCAAGGTAGGAGAAGACTTCACCGGCCAACGCACGCGGCAAAACACGAAACACCAGCATGCGCTCGGCGGCAGACAGCTCGCGGAGCAGATCGGCAATCTCCGGCGCCGGCCAGCGCGAAAGTTGCTCGCGCAGATCAAGCCAGCGCTGTTCGGCAATCAATGCCTGAATCTCATCGAGGCGGGGAATTGGGAATGTGGTCATTGTCACCCCCTGTGCTTTCTGGCAGCGGCACAGGAGGTAACGACATTCAGTACACAAAAAGCCCCGGTAAGCTCAACCTCACCGGGGCAGATCGTTATGATTAGACCAAACGTCTACTCATATCGACACCACAAGCCGATGAGGCCGGTACAGGTATTGATTGTCATTACCATACTGTGCCGCTGACGAGAATGACTACTATCCATAGCGGTTCCGTTCCTCATCGTATCTAAACGTTGCCAACAGGCTTCACTACTATACGCCGGAGGCGCGGATTTGTCAATGCTACGCACATCGGTAAATAGCTTTCTGGTAGGGCATGAATCTGTCTATCAATTTATTATTAAGTAAGTGTTATGACATTCGGGGAATGTTTAACTGACAACCTAAAGAAAAACATCTTCGAGCACAAATCATTTAACCAAAAGATGTAAAAATTTTCCGCCAAAAAGATTAAGAAAATGTTATCCCAAAATCTGTTTTGAAGCCGTATCCTGCATTCCATCATGAACGACGATTCTCCATAATACCTGTTAAATGAAAGGTTAAGGTTGAACATGAAACTGTTACACATGGAGAGTCGGATCGAGCGTAAGGTTGTTGAAAGTCTACGCCTTCAATGGCAGCGCAACCGTTTCCTTCTCGGCGGTGCAACCCTGATCGTTGCATGCTGCGTAACAGTGATATGGCTTGCATCACGTCTCTGGCATATCAATCCTGTTGTTTTATTGCGCGATGTTTACGTTGTTGTTGGTGCAGAGCCGTATGCAGGACTGATGTCAAACATAGGCTTATTGGGCTGGTGTGTGGCAGCGACTGTCTGGAGTATAATCGTCTACCTGTTACATCCGCATCGTGCAGATTCTCGCTACGGGTTAGCCATCAGTGCAGGGGTGATCACGACAATTTTGTTGATTGATGATGGATGATGGATGGATGTTGCACGAATATATCTTACCCCGGCTAACCGGACTTGACGAGAAGGTATTTCTGGCCGGTTATGCAGTCCTGGCGATCACGTTTGCCGGCTATGCCCTGCCGCGTATGTTGCAAACCGACTATCTGCTGGCAGGTATTGCTGCCGGCTGTCTGGCCACTTCGTACCTGATCGACATAGTGCTCCCGTTTACCCCTCAGCACACGCTATACGAGGATGTCGCCAAATTAAGCGGTATTATCTTCTGGGCGGCTTACGCGCTGAGCGTTTTTCGTGAGGTGACGAACATGCAACGAGGGCGACTCTTGTAGCCGCCCCCGTTCCTTTCAACGACCAAATGGCCTATCCTTCCAGCAGCAATGCCTCCGGGTCTTCAATCAGTTCCTTCACCTTCACCAGGAAGCGCACTGCTGTACTACCATCGATCAAGCGATGGTCGTAGCTCAGCGCAATGTACATCATCGGGCGAATGACGATCTGCCCGCCGACGACGACCGGACGCTCTTCGATTTTGTGCATGCCCAGAATGCCTACTTGCGGGGCATTGAGAATCGGCGTGCTCATGAGCGAACCGTAGACACCGCCATTCGTAATCGTGAATGTACCACCCTGAAGTTCGGCCAGACTCAACGTTCCTTCCCGCGCCTTCTTCGCCAGTTGCGCAATTTCACGCTCGATCTGCGCGAAGGTCTTGCGGTCGGCATCACGCACAACCGGCACCACCAGCCCCTCATCAACCCCAACCGCGATGCCGATGTCGTAGTAGTGCTTGATGACGACCTCTTCGCCCTGAATCTCGGCGTTTACCATCGGGAAGGCTTTGAGCGCACCAACCACAGCTTTGGTGAAGAAGGACATAAAGCCCAAACCAACCCCGTGCCGCTCTTTGAACGAGTCCTTGTGACGGGCACGCAACGCCATCACCGCGCTCATGTCCACTTCATTGAAGGTGGTGAGCATCGCTGCAGTATGCTGCGCTTCTACCAGCCGGCGAGCAATGGTTAGACGGCGCCGACTCAGGCGCTGGCGTTCTTCACGACGGTCGCCATTCGTGCTGACTACCGCCGGCGCTACGGGTGGCGTTGGCCGTGGTGCCGGTACAGATGACGGCGGCGCAACCGGAGCTGGCGCAGGTGACTGCTGAGCAGGTTGTGGACGCTCGACCACAGCCGGGGTCGGATGGCTGACGTGAACCCGTGCTTCATCCGCTTTAGCGGTTGCTTCACTCGGCCCGGTGCCCGATACCAGCCGCATCACATCTTCTTTAGTAATGCGCCCACCGGGGCCGGTGCCGGGAACTGTGCGCAAATCGATAGCGTGTTCGGCAGCCATACGCTGGGCAACCGGTGTCGCCAGCACTTCATTGACCGCAGTAGCAGCCACAGGTTCAGCGACAGGAGTCGCTACCGTTGTTGTACTGGCTGCTGCCACCGGTGCTTCTTTGGGCAATGCCCCGGCTTCAATCGTCCCCAGCAGATCGCCAATACCAACCGTAGTCCCTTCTGGACATGCGATGCTGGTCAGAATCCCGCTCTGATCGGCGGCTACTTCCAGATTAACCTTATCGGTCTCCAATTCGACTACCGGTTCACCAACAGCAACCGGTTCACCTTCACGCTTAAGCCAGCGTGCTACCGTCGCCTCAACAATCGACTCGCCGAGCGACGGTACGCGAATTTCGTATGCCATGCCCTAACCTACCTCACTCATCAGTGACACACACGCCTCAGCGCGTCATCGTTTCTCGTCCTTGCAATGCCGGTACAGGAGACTCCGGCAGATCAGTTACTGCCTCGCGTAAGATACGAGCCTGTTCACGCACGTGGATACTATGCAACCCTTCTGCCGGACTGGCCGACTCAGCACGTCCGACATAGTGGAGCGTAACCCCTTCGGGTAAGAGCTGTTGTAAGCGGGGCCAGACAAAGCTCCAGGCTCCCATATTCTGCGGCTCCTCTTGCAACCAGATCACCTCTTGTAGGTTCGGATAGTGCTTCATCGCTGTCTGCACCTCTTCGGCGGGGAAGGGATAGAGTAGCTCAAGCCGCAGCAAATCGACCCGTCCAGCAGTCTTTTCCCATTCAGCACTAGAGAGAAGATCAATCGCCACCTTCCCTGAACACAGGATGAGGCGCGTGACCCCTTCCGGCGCCGGCGCTTCCGCTCCTAAACCGAGCACCGGTTGGAAGCGATGGTCGGTGAGATCGCGCAACGATGAGCTGCTGCGTGGATGGCGCAAGAGGCTCTTAGGGGTCATCACGATCAGCGGCTTGGGGTCGGCGTACAGCGATGCCGCCTGGTAACGGAGCAGATGGAAGTATTGCGCAGCAGTCGTACAATTCGCAACGCGGATATTGTCGTTGGCTGCCAACTGCAAAAACCGCTCCAGGCGTGCGTTCGAGTGTTCCGGGCCTTGCCCTTCATAACCGTGCGGCAGCAGCATCACTAGCGAGGGGTTCTGCCCCCACTTGGCGTGCCCACTGACAATAAACTGATCGATGATGACTTGAGCGCCGTTAGCAAAATCGCCAAACTGTGCTTCCCACAAGACCAGGGTGTCAGGCGCGTGACAACTGTAGCCGTACTCAAAACCCAATACCGACGCCTCGGAAAGCGGGCTGTTGTAGACTGCGAACGAGGCGCGGGCTTGTGGAATGTGGTGCAGTGGCATGAAACGCTCACCGGTCACCACATCGTGCAACACGGCGTGGCGATGGCTAAATGTACCCCGTTCACTGTCCTGCCCGGTCAATCGGATGGGCGTGCCATCAGCGAGGATACTGGCAAACGCCAACGCTTCGGCGTGGCCCCAATCAATAGCATTTTCCTCAAAGATAGCCTGTCGGCGCCGTTGCAGGGTGCGTTCGAGTTTGGGATGAGCCGTAAACCCTTCAGGCCGATCTAGCAATGCCTCGTTCAGTTCGATCAGCGTTTTTGCCGAAACCGGGCGGGCAAAGATCGGTGGGCGACGCAGCGGCTGAACGGGCGGCGGTGGTGCGGGGGGCAACGACGCTGCCAGACGCTGACGTTCGCGCACCTTCGCAAATGCCTGCTGGAGCCGATTCATTACCGCATCAACGTGAGCCTGCGCTTCTTCACGAGTGATGATCCCACGCCGTTCCAGCTCACGTGCCCAAATCTCACGCACCGTCGGATGATTACGAATCCGCTCGTACATCTTGGGTTGAGTAAACTCCGGCTCATCACCCTCGTTGTGTCCCCAGCGCCGATAGCCCACCAGATCGATAAGAAAATCTTTCTGGAACTTCTCACGGTATGCTGAAGCCATCCGGGCCGCAGCAATACAAGCTTCAACATCATCAGCGTTGACATGCACGACCGGAATTTCCAGACCACGCGCCAGATCGCTGGCGTAGAGGGTTGAACGCGAGTCGTTGCTGTCGGTCGTAAACCCAATCTGATTGTTGATGATAATGTGAATCGTGCCGCCGGTATGATACCCCTTCAGCCGCGAGAGATTCAGTGTCTCGGCGACGATACCCTGGCCGGGGAAAGCGGCATCACCGTGGATCAGAATCGCCAGCGACTCCTTCTCGTCCTCTTCAGGAAAACCAGGCCGGTTACGGCGTTCTTGCGCAGCACGGGCCCGACCTTCGACCACCGGATTAATAAATTCGAGGTGACTTGGATTGGGCGCCAGCGTAATCGGCATCTCGGCAATCCCACTCTCACGGTAGGCTTTGCGGGCACCGAGATGATACTTCACATCGCCCGTCCAGCCTTCATAGGTGTCTTTGGTATAGTCGGGCGAATGGAATTCGGTCAAGATCATCGAATAGGACTTACCGAGAATATGCGCGAGGACGTTCAAACGGCCACGATGCGCCATCCCGATAACGACCTCTTTGGTACCACTGACCGCAGCATTCCGAATGATGGCGTCGATCATCGGGATCAGCATATCGCAGCCTTCAATCGAGAACCGCTTTTGACCGGGGAAGGTCTTGTGTAAAAAGCGCTCAAAGCACTCGACTTCTGTCAGCCGGTCGAGCAATTCACGCTGACGGTCAGCATCAAACCCGCCAAAGAAGCGCCGATCCTCGGCAGCCTCGCGAATCCAGGCACGTTCACGGTAATCCTGAATCTGATCGGTCTCGTACCCAATCGAACCGGAATAGGCCTGGCGCAGACGTTCAACACCTTCGGCAGCATTGCGTACCTGAGTTGCAATCGGCCCCCGAACGATGTGCGCCGGTAGTGCGGCCAGATCGGCCTGCGTCACACCGTGCGTTGCCAGCTCCAGACCAGGATCACTAGGTGGATCGCTGCCGAGCGGATCGATCCGTGCTGCCAGATGACCCAATTCACGGATGTAGCGGATCAACCGCGCTGCACCAACGATCCGTGTCACATCCAAAGGCGGTTGGCCGGCCTCGCCAGCCGACGCCACACTATCGCCGGGCGGCGTCCATTGCGCAAAAAAGGCCCGGGTTGCCTCATCGACCGAATTGGGATCAGCGCAATAGCGCTCGTACAATTCGATCAGATAGCCGGCATTAGGGCCGTAGAAGCCGTTCCATTCATTCATGCCTCGCCCGCTCCTTTACCTGGATAAAGGTTGTCAGTTATTTGTTCATATTATCACAAACAATAACAGCGCGGTAACAACGCTGTTACGCTGCTTTTATTGTACCACGTTGACTGCACAGCGTTTCCAGGCAGAACGACACCGGGTATTGTTTTATCCGCAACCCGCCAGTCTGAGATGGAGACGAAAAAGAATGATGGGTGAAGGAAATGTCTTCACCCATCATCAACTCCCAGACAGAGAACTGTCTCCGCGAACCTGCTCCTACATCGTAGCAATTGCGTTACAGGCTGCTGCGATGGCAACCATTGCGCTACAGGTGATCAGAACTGCAATCGTTTGGGCAAGCCGATATGGCATCTCAAATCGGGATGCCCGTTGCTTCGAAATAACTCGCTCTTGCTGCATCATTGCCTCACTATACCTTTATTCTTGCTAACCCTGTGCTTTGAAGATACAAGGTTGATACTGTGTCTAACCAGGGGTAATGCTCACTGCCTGCCGGGAAGATTCACCCGATTTGGAATGGTACCAGATGGCTGGTGTTGCTATTGCTGCATTTCACAGCGCAATTGTGTACCGTGTGGAGCACGAAACTGACACACCCCCATCCTCACCCGCCCCGCTGGAGACGGGAACCTGCGGGAGCGAATGGTTCCGCAGGTGCGGGTTGGTACAGGTGAGTGAAACGAGTGCGCCCGGAGGCGTGTGCGCTCAGGGCGTACTCTCTCACCCTAGCTCGCCCCCGCTGGGCTATGCATTACTCATAACTGGTGCCAACCATGTGCGTATCAGCGGGGATGATCGCTATGGGTGCTGTTGGGGGCGACTGGCCCGGTGGCAGTGCGCCGCTCCAGCCGTGCCGGTACGTGCCGGATTGCCGTACCCGCTCGTCATGCGCGTGTCGTGCAGTTTGGAGTGCGGCAGCCATGCTGCCGCGCCAGCCGTACACACGATCCGGCGCGTGGTACGCCGTTATCCATCCTGGTCACGGGGATGCTGGATGTGTTCGTGCCGATCATCGAGTCGGTCAGGTATGCATGCGATCCCTGCGCGTAGACGGTTATGTTGCAAGAGATTCGTGCCTGTACACCAACGGCCACGGCCAGCACCTGACGGTAACAGGCATGCTTGCACGCAGCCTGGAAGCCTGCACCACGAAAAGCCCGCGCCACGGGGAGCACTTGCAGCCCGGCCTAACGCAGCGTGACATGTGGGTAATGCATTGCATCTGGAGTGGGAATCAGCGACGCCGGACAGCTCCCGCTGGCGCTAGTAGTGCAGGGGGGCGAGATCGGTGCGCCGAAGGTGCGCGCTCCCAATCCATACCGACACGCCCCCTCCCTACCCCGTCTCTGCTGGAGGCGGGAACCGGCGACACCGGATGACTCCCGCTGGCGCAGCCATCATTCGCCGCTATCGGAAATGAAAAAATGGCGCATATTTTTTACCGAATTGTTAATCAGAAGCTGCTATGATTAGCCAAAACACCATTGTTCGGGATAACGTCGGAGTAGCCTGTCTATGGAATCTCTTGTACTCTTGATTTGTCTGGGTCCCATTATCTTCTTCGTCGGGGTGATTGGTTTTGTGATCGGACGGGCAACAGCTCGTCGTGGCGATCCGCGTCGTCAGTTCGCCGACCTGGTTCGCTTCTGGCAGCAATCGCGCCAGATTGATCGTGAAACTGCTGAACACCTGCTCGCCTTATTACGCTCGCAACCTGGTGACACGGCAGTAGCTACACCTTCTCCAGACGTCCGGTTAGAACCATCGCCAGGTATGCCTGCGCCAGCCACTGTATCGACAGCGCCCCAGGATGTCGTCTTGCAACCGGACAGCACAGCACCATCGGTCACACCAACGCAACCGCCTCTCGCTTATGAGTACGCGGTGGTAAACCCCGCCGCAGAAACGCCACTCACTCCCGGCACACAAGCCCAACCATTGCATGAAGGGCAGGCTGCTTCGTCAAGACTTCCCGCAACCTCGTCGGCTGCACCAGTCATCTCAGAACGCCAACCGGACGATGCCCAAGCCGTGCCGCCACTTCTGGCTGCCTTGCTCTCGATGGGTGCCCGCCGCACGCTTTTGATCATTGGCACCTTCCTGGTGATGATCTCTAGCCTGGTGCTGGTGATCTTCAACTGGAACCGCTTCCCAGCCATCGTTCAGGTCGCATTTTTGAGCGCGTTCACCGGTGGTTTGTGGGGGGCAGGCCATTGGATGCAGCAAAAGACAACCCTGACCACGGCAGGTCGCAATTTACAATCGGTAGCGATGCTGATGGTGCCGGTGGTGGTGTTTTCGTTTACGCGACCCGGTTTATTCAATCTTGACGGTTCTCTCGCACTCTTGGTCACAAGTACGCTGAGTTTCCTTGTGTACACGATTAGTGCATGGCGCAGCCAACGGCTCTTCTACAGTCTGGCGGCCAGTACCGCTGCCTGTGCAGTGTTGATCAGTAGCTTCTGGTGGTGGGCGGTGCCGGCAAGCTGGCAACCGATCTGGTCTTTTGTATTGTCAGGAATCGCGCTCGTTACCACCAGACTCCTCGATGGTCATCACCGCTCAAGACTGGCGCTGGGGCCACGAATTATCAAAATCGCTGTACCACCACTCGCCCTTGCGATCAGCCTGGGTTTCTTCCTGGCCAATCCAATTCCGGCTGAGGCGACCACAACGATCATCGTGACGTTACTCAGCGCTGCTTTCGCGGTAGCGTTGGCGTGGCTCGACAGGCAACCGCTCTGGCTGTGGGCAACGGCAATCCTGATCCCCATGGCGGCAATTGTGGGTGTGGTTCACGCCGACGATGCACTGATGTGGATCAATCTGAGCTTCGCCGGTTTAACGCTGCTCTATCCGCTGCTGGCAGTGATTGTTGAGCGGCGCGATCCGGCATATTCCAGACCATTTCTGGCCCTGATCCTTTTTCTGGCCATTGTCGCCGCTGTGAGTACGACCGACTGGATTGCGATTCGGCGCAGCTATCCAATCCTGATTGCCACTACGTTTCTGGTCATTGGCCTACTAGAGGTTCGCCGGTTGACGCTCCTTCAACCCTGGCGCAACGAGGTGGGTGGTAGTTTACTGGCAGTACAGCTCGGTTTGCTGGCAATCTGGCCTGGTGCGTTTGTCGAAACCTGGGAGCTGCGGGCACTGATTGTGCTGGTTGTCGGTGCAGTAGCTTTTATCATCAGTGCCATTCCCATAAGAGGTTTCCTTGCGTATGCGCCACCGATCTGGTGCTATGGCGGAGCATTCCTGGTAGCAATTGGTGCCGGATGGAGTAGCTGGCTTAATGCCGATCTGCGTCTGCCCACGCTCGCAGTTGCGACCGCCCTCTATGGCTGGCGAGCTATCATCAACCGTGAACATGTCTGGGCGTTTATGACGATTACCACGGGGTTGGTGTTGAGTGGCGTGATCCTGGATCGCGTCGGATGGCTGGTGAATACCGATCACTATCTGTTAGCGAGTGTGCTGTTTGCAGGTGGCCTGAGTATCGGTGGAAGTGTTCTCAACAAATACGCTGTTCGATACAATTATTGGGCACCATCAGCGCTGGTCTGGGCAGGAGTACTGGGGGGTATTGGTTCAATCCTCTTTCTGAGTGCATTTCTCAGCCCAACCCACGCCGCAGTGTATGCTGCACTGATCGGGAGCACGACTATTGCCGTCCTGAGTGTAATGTATCGTAACTGGCGCTTCGGCTATCCCATCGCGTTGCTCCTGGCCGGTACCTGGGCAATGGCGATAGCCAGCAATCTTATTACCTGGGACGGAAGCTGGCACGCGCTGTCAGTGCTATTGCTCGCCCTCGCCGTCGGTTATGGCCTGATCACGCTTATTCTACGTGGCTGGTCGCCGTTTGATCGACCGTATGCCCAATCTGCGCTTGGCATCGCATTGCTGGCACCGTTACCGGCAATCTTCGAGCTGAATGTCTTTATCTTTCTGCCCTTACCAGCCTCGCTGTTGCCAAGTCTGGCTCTGACGGCCGCCGGTTCAGCCGCGATGATCGCAATCGGCGCATTTGTGTATCGACGCTGGCGATTAACGAGTCTGGCGCAGATTCAGCTCTTGATTGCTCTGGGCAGCACTATTCATTGGTTGAGCGCCGAAAACAGCACGGTAACCGGTTGGAGTCTGCTGGTTACGGCGAGCATGATCACGCTGAGTAGCGCGGTTGTCCGCCGGCGATTCTCAGACGCTTTGGTGCACTACATCACTGCTGACAGTTACGTCATCGCGAGCGTTGTTATGTTGTTGGCACTGGCATTGCTGTTCGACGGTGTGATTGGTCAGCTTAGCCTGCCGCTGCTGCTGGTAGCGATAACTATCGGTATCGTTGCCTGGCTTGAGCAAAGCCGCCTGGTTGCCAGTCTCAACCTGATTGCACTGATAGGGTGTCTCATCACTGCCCTATCGCTGACACCACTCACCCTCGTGTGGAAGGCGGCATGGTTTGTGCTCTTGCTTGTCCCCTTGCTGCTGGTAGGTTGGTTAGCTCCACGGTTACGCAGTACGGCCATCTGGCAACAACCGTCGCTCTGGATTCCGCTGGCTGCGGCTGGATTGGTTGGGTTGCTGGCTCTGACCGATCTGCGGGCCAGTGTTGTGGCGCTGGTGAACGGTGGTGTTTTGCTGGTGACGGCTACGCTGCGGGAACGGAACAGTTTGTACGCCTACCTGGCCGGCGCCCTGTTCATTGCGGCCAGTCTCGGTCAGTTTCTGGTGTGGGAATTGCGTGAGCTGCAACTGTACGTCGTGCCGGTGGGGATCTACCTCTTTGGGCTGGCAGCCGGTATTCGGCGGTTTCAACGCCAGATTCAGGTGGCACGACTGGTAGACAGTGTAGCCGTCTGTTTGCTGCTCGGCGCAACCTTCATCCAGGCTGCCGGATCGGTGAGCAATATTGGCTACATTATGTTGTTTGGTCTGGAGTCGCTGCTGGTCGCAACCTACGGTACTCTTGTCCGTCTGCGGGCGCCATTTATTGGCGGTGTAACCGGTTTTGTGATTGGTGTGCTCTGGATGGCTGCCAATACAGCGAGGATGCTCAACCAGTGGCTCTTGTTAGGCGCGTTAGGGATATTGATGCTGATAGCCTATGTGATTCTTGAGCGGCAGCAAGATCAACTGCGTCGCTTTGGCCGCGATCTGGTCGTGCGCCTGCAACAGTGGCAATAGTATCAAATCTTGAGTGACACAGTGCCTGACAGCCTATTACTGGATATGTGGTGAAGCGTGACGATCCGTGGTGTCACCTGCATGATACGGATAGGCAGGTAAAGACGGGTTCTGTAGGGGCGGGTTTAGAACCCGCCCCTACAGATGGTGTCTTTTCACATTACCATGCAAGGGATGCAACAAACGGGTACGCCTTGAATCGCGTGACACGCATTGTATTTTTCAGGTTTGAACTAACATAAACGGCAGGGACCGGCAATTGCGCAGTCCCTGCCGTGTTGTGTCACTGCGTGAACACTCTTCTACTCTACTCGAAGCGGTCTGCCACCAGCGCGGTCAGATCGGCGACACGCACCGAATAGCCCCACTCGTTGTCGTACCAGGCCACAATCTTGAAGAAATCGTTGCCCATGCTCATCGTGAGCGGTAAATCGACCACACTGCTGTAGGTGGTACCGATGAAGTCGGTGCTGACCAGCGGATCATTGCTTACGCCGAGAATGCCCTCAAGCTCTTCGCTCTCGCTGGCTTCGATGAAGGCCTGATTAATCTCCTCGACCGAGGTCTTGGTGCTCAGCAATACCGAGAAGTCAACCATCGACACCGTCGGCGTCGGCACGCGCACGGCATAGCCGTGGAACTTCCCTTTCAATTCGGGAATGACCAGCGCCACCGCCTTCGCGGCACCGGTTGTCGTCGGCACCATGTTGATAGCCGCAGCCCTGGCCCGGCGCAAGTCCTTGTGGACGTTATCCTGCAAGTTTTGATCCATCGTGTACGAGTGGATGGTCGTCATCAAACCACGCTCGATCCCGAAGCGATCATTGAGTACCTTCGCTACCGGTGCCAGACAGTTGGTGGTGCAGGATGCATTCGAGATAATGTGATGCTTCTCGTGATCGTACTTCGCGTCGTTCACACCCAGACAGATGGTGATGTCCTCACCTTTCGCCGGCGCTGTAATGATCACTTTCTTCGCACCCGCGGCGAGGTGAGCTTTGGCCTTTTCCGCATCGGTGAAACGGCCGGTCGACTCGATCACGATGTCAACCCCAAGCTCCTTCCAGGGCAATGCTGCCGGGTCGCGCTCGGCCAGAGTTAACAACTCGTAGCGGATGTCGTCCTGCTCTACCACAATCGCCTTCTCGGTCACCGTTACTTCGCCATCGAAGGCACCGTAGGTCGAGTCGTAGCGCAGAAGATGAGCCAACGTTTGCGCGTCGGTCAGGTCGTTGATAGCGACGATCTCAAACTCTTCGGGGTAATACTCCAGCATCGCCTTGAAGCTCTGGCGTCCGATCCGGCCGAAACCGTTGATAGCGACGCGAACCATGTAAGCCTCCTTAAATGCTCAAACAAAGTGCTCAGGCTAGCGGGCCGTGAGCCGCAATGGCGTAACCTGTTGCCATTGACTGACGCGGTCATTATAGCATCTTTGTACGTCTGCTCGCATACAGATTCCTTGCCCACCGGGTAGAGAATTGTTTACATTGAAACAATTATGATTGGACGGCAGGTGCGAGTATTTTCGCTTCGGGAAAGGCATTACTCCCGATACCAGAACCTGTTTCAAAAAACGTCTACGAGAAGGTATCTCACTCATTCCTGACCGACTCTATGATTGTAACGAGCACATCCAGCCTCCCCGTGACGAGGAGGATTCACGGCGTGTCACACGCCGGATCGTGAGCATGGCTGCCGCACACCAAACGTCGCGACACGCGCATGACGCACGGGTAAGGCAACCCATCCAGCACGTGATGGCACAGCCGGAGCTGCGCTCTGCCCACGAGCCAGGAGCAGGTAATCACACCATAACCAGCCGGGAGTGGGAATTGTGCCGATTGTCTGGGTCAGGAGTGGATCGATGGCAGGCGCCAGGACAAGCCGGAGGCTTGCGCTCCCAGGTTGAGGATAACCTGCCTGTCTCATCCACATGTCTCATCCACACCAGCTTGCGGTCGCTATGTCAAGAGGACGGAAGACGTGCTTTTGATCTGATCAGGCGCTGTATGCTGCCACCAGAATGTGATCAGTCCTTCGTTCATTTTGGTGCAGCGACTGAGCCATCATTCAATTATGAGGTTTTAGCATTCTACTTCTGAATTGCTACAATATGTAGTATGCACATGACGTTAGCCAAGGAGTGACGGTATGGGTAATCTGTTCATCGATGGGGGAGCGATAGTAATTCTACTTCTGTTTGTCATTGCAGGGTTTCAGCGGGGGGCATGGCCGAGTGGGTTTGTGCTGCTTGGCACGCTTATCGGTACCGTGCTGGTTGACCTCTGGCGTGATGGAGTCGTGCATCTGCTAACGCCAGCAGGCATGGCTGCCGGTTGGCCTCTCTTTCTGGCCTTGAGCGGCCTCCTGCTGATCGCGATAGTAGTTGGCTACGGGGTAGACACGATTTTTGAGCTTGGCCTGGAGAATGCTACCGAATGGTCGCATCGGTTGATCGGCGCAGCAATTGGTCTGGTGAATGCAGCCCTGGTCATCACATATCTGGTCCGCTATGCCGGCGTCGCCTGGCCTGATCCGGCTATTACGACATGGTTGACAACAACGACTGTTGTGCCATTGGTGAGCGATCTGCTTCCCTGGGGTATGCTGGCTTTGACGCTGACCGGTCTGTTGATTTTGTTGCTACGCTTTCTGCACGCGATTCATACCGAACGCGAATTAGACGCTGACAGATTGCCATCGCAGGAAGCAACTCTGCGGGTATTAGAGCGAATCGATCAGGCGCTTGATCAGCGGCGTCGTTGAGGCAGATGGCTGAACGGAGCCGTTAGCCAGCACATACCATCTAAACCGAGCCTTATAACCGGGGAACAGAGGAGTGTGTCAGATATGCTTACATGTTTGTTTTTAGCCTGATAGTGTTCCACGTTGATAGGGTAGGAGGGGATAACTTATTGCATGTATCGTTTAGGTGTGCCACCGGCGAGCGTTGTAGGGGCGATACATGCGTCGCCCCTACTGGCGCCCAGAGGTATATGGTTCAGATGAAGAATCAGGGTAATGATCGGCTGGTGTGTCATGTCTTCTATCCTACCAGATTTGATATTACGTGCTACCTACACCCCTCTGGTGAGCGGAAGTCATGCTTCGAGCTGACCCTTGATTTCGGTACATCTATACTAGAACCCATTTCAAAAAACAGTTACGAGAAGCTATCTCAATTCATTCCTGTCCGACTCTATGAGATCGTGACGAGCACACCCAGCCTCCCCGTGACCAGTAGGGTCAACGGCGTGTCACGCCCTGGATCGTGTTACGGCTGCTGCGGCAGCATGGCTATCGTACTCCACACATCGCGACACGTGCATGACAAGCGGGCAAGGCAATCCATTCAGCACGATGGCACCGAAGATAGTCATCAACCCTTCTCGCTACCATACCGGCAGACTGGGAACAGGCTATGCTGTCGTTAGCGATTGGCAAGCGTTCATACGTCTGTACGACCGTCTGGGAGGAGACAGCACAGCTTTTATGAAATACGTTCTATGGTTTAGGGTACGCCAACTCCGTATTTTCAACAGTGATAATTGCCTGCACAGGTGTTTCAGATGCATTACAATATGTTGTACGGTTAGTCTGCATACAACGCGAAACTCTGCAACGAAAGAAGGCTACGATGCAGCAGCCAACAGCATTCGCGTTTACCCTCACGCTTGCTTTCGCGATCATTGTTACGCTATCCGGCGCTCGTGTTCTCATTGCCCAGAGCACCGACATATACGCACCACCGTCTATCCTTACCTGCACTACGCACACGAGTAATCTTGATCTGACGACAAATCAGGTTACGCCAGTCGTCGGCAGTATCGTCCAGATTACTGTTACCTTGAGCAATGCTGGTTGTGGGCAGATAGGACAGCCAACCTACCGGCTTTTGCTTGAGCCGTCATCGATCCTGGCACCGATCTCGCCGATCTCGATCACGCACAATCGGGCTTTGGCGAGCGGAGAAAGTGATAACGCTTCGTTTCAGTTGCAAGTAATCGGGATCGGTGAAGTGGAATTACTGGCCACAACGAGTTTTGAGGTGCATCTAGGGTATCCCGGCCCGGCATACTGGGCATTCGATAGTTCACAGCCGTTGTCAGTAACTGTTCCAGTAGCTCAGCAGGAAGTTGTTGTATTGCAACAGGCGGCGTATGAGATGGGGTGTTACCAACAAGTCGAAACTATCAACGACTCGACCCATCAATTTCAGTGTACTGGTAATGCAGGCGAGACGATAGGAGCAACGCTTGAGCGTTTTACCGACGAGCCGACTGCTCAAGCTGCCTTTACTGGTAGGCGAGACACCTTGCCGTTGGGCACATTTCGCTGTTATGACGCTTTTATACGAGTTATGGGCGATACCACAGGCACCATCCAGCACGACTGGCAGGCCGAGGCGTTGCTTGTGACGACGTACCACCAACACGTGACTGATACGCTTACTTTGTCAGATGCGGTGTATCGCTCAGCCGTGCGCAATGGTCTGCTTACGGCGTGTGATCGGGTGTTTGTGCCGGTTGTGCAACGGCCATAACACCTTCGATCCATCTGTGTAAGAGGTACCCTGCTGTGATTGGAAGTAGTATGCGACCCGCCCCACCCGCCCCCGCTGGCAGCGGGTTCTACCGATACTGGGTCCCGCCAGGGGCCGAGCCGCCCCCATCTCACCTGCCCCTGCTGGCGGCGAGTTCTACCGGTGCAGGTGGTGAGCGCACCGGAGATGCGCGTTTAGGGGATACCAATGCTTGTGCACCGCAGTGTAGTGCTCGCGGATGCGGCGTTCAAATGACGTTAGATAGCGAGCTGTGATAAACCCGATTTGGTATTACGCCCTCTAGGAGTGGTTTTATCGATAATCAGTGCGTTTTCGGTTGATGACCTCTCCGTATCGCGAGGGCGGGCAGGCAGAGGCGGGGTGGCTTGGGCAGCGCCTCGTATATCGTGTCTGGTGGCTATGCCCATTCCACCCATTATGATCCAGTCGTGTCGGGGATGAGGAGCGGCTATTCGGGCGACGATAAAACCGGTAGCGGTTTACCCAACCATTCGGTGTAGAGTTCGCCGAAGCGGCCGGCTGCCAGAGCGCTGCGGATGTCGGCCATCAGGTTGAGCAAGAATGCGACGTTGTGCAGGCTCACCAGTCTGATGCCGAGCAGCTCTTTTGAGCGGTAGAGGTGATGGATGTAGGCGCGTGAGAAGTGGCGACAGGTGTAACAGAGGCAGCCCTCTTGCAGTGGTTGTCGGTCGTCGCGAAGGGCGGCGTTGGTGACGTTGAGCCGCCAGTTGCGCTCGCGGTTACGGATCAGGGCCGCCCCGTGTCGGCCAAGCCGGGTCGGGCTGACGCAGTCGAACATGTCGATCCCGCGCGCCACTCCTTCGAGCAGGTCGTCAACGTCGCCGACGCCGAGCAGGTGGCGGGCCATGCCGTCGGGCAGGTACGGCACGGTCATGGCAACCACTTCGTACATCTGGGTTTTGTTTGCACCGAGCGAGCCGCCGATGCAGAGACCGTCGAAGGCCATGTTGCTGATGTAGCGAGCACTGGCCCGACGTAGATCGGGGAAGATGCCGCCATGGACGATTCCGAAGAGTAGTTGATCGGGGTTGGGCAAGACCGACCGATCCCGACGTTGGTGCGCAATTAGACAACGTTCGGCCCAGCGGTGGGTGCGGGCCATGCTTTGAGCGGTATAGTCGTAGCCAGCGCGAAATGGCGGCAGCTCGTCGAAGCAGACGATGATGTCGGCACCAAGGTGGTGCTGCACTTCGATGCTGCGTTCGGGGGTGAAGACGTGGCGTGAACCGTCGAGGTATGACTTGAAGATGACCGCCTCTTCGGTGACGGTGACCATATCGTTGAGGCGGGTTGGATGGGCAGGACGACGACCTTTCACTTCGTCGGCAATCCCGCCGTAGACGAGTGAAAAGACCTGAAAGCCGCCACTGTCGGTCAGAATCGGGCCGTTCCAGCCCATAAAGCTGTGCAAGCCACCGTGACGGGCGATCAATTCGTGACCGGGCTGGAGGTAGAGGTGATAGGTGTTGCCCAGAATGATCGATGCGCCATGGTCACGGAGTTCGTGGGGTGTAAGGGATTTGACGGTTGCCCGCGTGCCGACCGGCATGAAGACCGGTGTGGCTACCGTGCCGTGGGCAGTTTGGAGAAGACCGGCGCGAGCGCGGCTCTCTGGATCACGAGCGGTGATAGTAAATGGTGCCATACAGTTTATTTCGTATCTGATACGCTGATCAGGGTGTTATCAACACAGGTCGGTATTATACCCGACTACCATCGCTGATCAAAAATAAGTACTACTGTCCACACCCATCGCTTCGTCAGAATACTGTCCGACCGGCGATTCGCCGCGCCAATGCCAGCTCTTCGGCGCCGATGGCCCCCAGCATCCACAGGCCGGCAACATAGACAACTGGGCCAATCAGGATTGCCACGGCACTACCCGGCCAGCCCGGTAACCAGAGGATTGCCGGCACCATCACGACTGCCATTAGCAAACTGGCGAGGGCCGGGCGCCACATGAGTCGGTGAATCGCTGGTGCCAGTCCCTCACGGCGTAACACCGGATGAAAGACCATATACAACACCACTTCTGACAAGATGGTAATCACCGCCGCTGCCAGTAGCGCGTCTTGTGGGCGGCCCGACCGAATCGCAAGCGGGATTGCGATCAGGTTAGCGGTCAGGTTGAAGGCAGCACCGATCACAAACGCACGGGTGATTGCCGTCTGGCGCTCAATTGCGATCAAGACGTACTGTAACAAGCCGTTGACAAACGAAAGGGGGAGGAACCAGGCCAGCACCGCCAGAACCGTCACCGAGGGCAGGTATTCGGCGAAGCGACGGCGGGCAAAGAGCCAGACCAGATCGTCGGCCAGGACGGTCATGAGCATCGCCAGCGGAAACGCGATGAGTAAGAGGAGATGGAGAGTGCGCTGTTGGGCGGACGCCAGTTCGCTCCGCACACCACCGGCCCGACGCGCTAACAGCGGGAAAACGGCAAAGGTGACTGCGGGCGGCAAGACCAGGGCGATGTTGAGCAACTGATACGGCAGAACGTATTGCTGCACCAGGAGATCGGCATTACTGCCGCCGAACGCACGCACAATGAAGAGGTCAAAGCGAAAGAAGATAACACTCAGCAGGTTATTGAGCATCAGCGGCAGAGCTTGCGGCACGAGCTGACGAAGCGCAGTGCCATCGAAGCTCAGGGTTGGGGTAAAAAAGGTGCGTACCTGCAAGGCCAGAAAGATGAGCGCGGTAATCGAGCTGACGAACACCGCAGCCCAGGCCAACCCGATCACTCCCCAGCCCAGCACAAGGACGCCAATCCGGACCAGAAAACTGATGAGTGCAGTAAACACTTCAATGGCTGCCGGCACTTCCATGCGTTCGGCGGCATTGTAGAGAGCCGTGACCGCGCCGCTGTAGGCGCCAGGTACCAGGGTTAAGAGCAGAATCCAGATCGCATGCTGCCCCTCATTGGTGAGAGGTTCGCTGAGACCAAGAGCACCGATAGCGTGATAGGCAGTGATAACCAGCCAGGCGACCGGCACGGCAGCCACACCAATCAAGATGAAGCGCAAACCGAGCGTAACCCCGAACAGGCGTTGGGCGGCGTTCGGATGGCGGGCAACTTCGCGGGTGAGCAGGACACCCAGCCCAAATTCGGTAACTGTTGCCAGGTACTGCGCGACCAGTAGGGCGGCGGTGTTGTATGCACCCAACGCAGCCGGATCGAGTGAACCGACCAGAAGGAGCAGGATGACGGTATCCAGGCCACGCACAAACAGCCGCAAGCCAAAGGTGACGGCACTGTTTTTGAAGATACGGCGCACCGTGTTTGCCGAGTCGTCACGATACAAACGCCGCCAGAGTATGGCACCTGCGCCGAGGATGAGCAGGCCAGCACCGATAAGTAACAAGACCAGAGTCAAACGATCAACATTCATGGCAATTGTGTTGTTATCTTGATTGCACGACCATTACTGATCAGGCGGATTGCACCATCGAGTTGGGGATGGTATACCTGCGGTGCCAGTTGTCGGCGTTCGTGCAACGTGTGGAGCGCCGGTTCAGCGGCTTGAAAACCGGTACTGAAAGCTACCGCCTGAACACGGAGTTGGGCAAGGAGCGGATTGTCAATAGGGCGCTGCCAGGGATAAATCAACAGGTCGATTGGTTGACCGTCCAGGGTAGCGAGGGCTGGGTCGCCCCTGCTACCACCGGTATGAACAAGAATACGAGTCGCACGATACTCAATAATCAGCACAGCCCCACCCTCTTTCCCCTCGTGGACGGCCAGTACCCGCAGCCGGGTACCGCCGAGATCAACCTGCTGGCCGGCCTGTAAGTGGCGAATTGGGACTGCCAGATCGTGCAATACCGCACGCCATTCACCGCCTACGTCTGCCGGTGCCAGTGCCAGCGCCGGTTGATAGCGACGTAATGCGCCTAACTGCCCGGGCACATGCTGATCATCGATCCGGGTTAACACCACAGCCGCGAGCCGACGCTGCCAGAAGGGGAGATACTTCCCCAGTTCAACCGCCAACCCTACCGGGTCACGACCACCATCAATCAGCGTAAACGAACCGCCGGGCGATTGAATGAGGATGGCATCGCCGGCGGTTGGCAGCAAGATCACGTGCAAATTTCCGTCAGGACGCTGGTGCCAGGCCAGCACCCCGATGATACCGATCAGACTGGTAAACCACCATAGCCGCTGTTGCATATCATTCTCTGGTTGATTATACGTGTGTGCTCTGTATAATAAACCGGGCAACAGCGGCAAACGTTGCAGTGGATTTCAGGCCAATGCAATAACTTCGATCTCGATCCGGGCATCGCGTGGCAAACGAGCCACCTGTACTGTCGAACGGGCCGGTGATGCCTCACCGAAATGTTCGGCGTAGGCAGCATTCATCGCGGCAAAATCGCTCAGATCGGCAAGGAAGACAGTGGTCTTCACAATGCGGTCGAGCGAGCTACCGGCGGCCTGGAGGATCGCGGCAATATTTGCAAAAATCTGTCGGGTCATTGCCCCAATGTCGTCGGTGATCAGCTCATTGGTAGCCGGATTGATCGGTAACTGCCCGGACACAAAGATCAGATTACCGGCCCGAACGGCCTGTGAATACGGTCCAATTGCTGCCGGAGCAGCGTCGGTACTGATGGGTGTACGTTCCATTGGTGTCATCCCTCGCTTAACGTAAGAGCCAGAACCCAAGCATCACAAAAATATTCCAGATCACAGGAAGTAAACCACCGAGAATCACCTGTGAACCATCCCATTCGTAGACTTCAACCCACAGCGCAGCCGTAACCCAATAGGCAATAGCCAGCGCACCAAACCAGAAGAGAGCGGCTAACCAGGGTAAGTTGATCAGCAGACATACCAACGCCAGCAGCATCGGCAAGAGGCGAGGCATCTGCACAAGCGGATAGAAGGCAAAAATGTGTGCCTGATCCTCTTCGCTGGTGAAGTTGCCCTGGATCAGGAGCGAGATCAGCACAATCAGCGGCCACTCTAGCAAACCGGCCAGCCAGAAAGCAAGACCACTGAGGATCATCCCAATGTCTGGCCAGCGATCTCCATCGAGCAGTGCCGGGAGCGAGAACATCAAACCAACCGGCAATGACACCAGCAGCATTGAGCGGGCAGCAGCCCAGAGTAGCGAACTGATTGAACGCTCACCAGCAGCAAGTTCTACTGCCATGGCTTTGATAGTGGCAACCGGCTGCCCGATCAGTTGCAGGTTTGGCGCAAACGCTGTCGGTTGAAAGCGTGGTGTCCCTTTAATTGGTGGCAGATGATTCAACCACTCGGTACAACGAACGATCAGATCGGCCCAGTTGGTCATCGTGCCCACCAGAATAACTCCCGGCTGCCACCTTCCACTAACGATCAGACCACACAAACGGTACAACCAGGGCAGGCGTGCGGATTGGACAAACGCGATCTGTTTGCCAAAACCCAGATCGATCACCTTGCACGCCTGTACCTGCGTCCAGGGGACATCGATACTGAGGCGTCGTCCCTGTAATCTCCGAGTATAGCGAATAGTCAGACTTTGCTGGCCGGCTACAGCGGCCACCGGCATTGCGGCCACGATAGCAATCCCGGCAATGACAGCCAGAGCAAGCATAAGGTGGGCGGCGATCAAGAGCCAGAATGGCGCTGGGAGATCGGCACGTCCGGCGATGCCAAACAATGGTACGCCTATCCCTTGATACGACTCGAAAATCGCTCTGTAGACCGGATCGCGACTGACCCACAACGCCGCCGGGTTACTACGGTAGGCTGGAAAGAGCAGACTCAAAGCCCGATCCCAGTAACTGCGGTAGTGGAACAATGCCAGCAGGAGAATGACTGTGGCTGAGCCAAAGGTAATGATTTGCACCAACGAAAAGCGTGGTAGTGTCGCCACCACATCAGGCTGGTTGGTCGGCGGCAGATTCACTGCTGCCGGAGCTGCCTCAGCAGTCGACTTACTCCGGAGCAGTAGACTCAACAACGGAGAACGCCGCTGCTCATCAACTACCACCGGTTGACCGCCCTCGATACCACGAATAACCCGTGCGTTCTCTTGCAAGATGGTATTCAGCAACTGATCGAACCCATCAATATCCGACGAGATGAAGAAGGCCGGTCGCAAGGTTGTGCCGTACAACAGACCGTACAGACGGTGCCAGCCGGTCAGTCGCTTTGCCTGCTTCGCCGGAATGAGCAGCAAGATAAAGCGCTGTCCAGCGGCATCACTGGTCACATGAATGTGTTGCAGATCTTCCCACGCGACCGGCAGCCAGCTACCGGAAAACGCGACCAGCAGGCCACGACTACTCACCCGAACGGCGGGAAAGGCATTGAGCAAGACCAATGCAATCAGCAAGCCGACCAGTGACCACAGCAGCACACCCAGCGCCTCGCTCATCCAGAGATTGAGGTCTTGAGGTAATGGCGAGAGCGCATCAAGTAGCGGGCGAAGCCAGACAGTACGTCGCAACCAAGCGACCAGACCTTCGTTGGCCGCCAGCAAGCCACGTGCCAGTTGGTACAGTGCACTGAACACACTGAGCAGTACAAGCAGATTCCCTAGCGTTACCAGTCCAATGCGACGACGCCACGGGTAATCGTACACCTTTTCGGCAACTATGACGCTCATAAGCGACCTGCCTTTCTTCAGGCATCCGCAATCTGGCGAACCCGTAACTCTGCCATATCAAGTAATTGCTGACAGGTTGCGGCCAGTTCAGCGCCTCGTTCGTACAGTTGCAACGCTTCGGCCAGTGACAATTCATCGCGTTCCAGGCGTTCAACAATCTGCTGCAACTCGACCAGTAATTGCTCGTACTGCTCAACTGGATTCGGCTCACTCATTCGTCGACTCCACAGTTGCGTGTACAATCCCGGTGCGTAGCGTCAGCGCGATGTGCTCACCGGTCTGTACCTGCGATGAATCGGTAATAACTCGCCCATCAGCGTGCTGGGCAATCGCATACCCACGGGCAAGGGTTGCCTGCGGGCTAAGCGTGTCCAGACGGGAATGCAGACCGTGCAGGCGTGTCCGCTCAAGCTGAAGCCAGCGGGAAAAGGCGCGATCCAGGTGCAGCATCAGATCATCAATCGTCTGGCGAGCTGCATCGAGCCGGCGACGGGGATGATGACGCTGCAACAGGAGCCGCTGCCGGGCTACTTCGCTGCGTTGAGCATCAATGCAGGTCAAAAGCGCAACTTCTGCGCGTTCACGCAGATCGATAATCCGCTGCCGCAGATCGGAGAGCGACGGCGCGACCAGCTCGGCGGCGGCTGAGGGGGTCGGTGCACGAACATCGGCCACCGCATCAACCAGCGTCGTGTCGGTCTCGTGACCAACACCGGTAATGATCGGCACCGGGCTGGCAGCCACTGTCCGTACAACCTGTTCATCGTTAAAGGCGGCCAAATCGTCGCTGGCGCCGCCACCACGGGCCAGAATGACAACATCAAGCGGTTCGGCATAGGCACGCCGCAACGCGGCGACAATACTGGCCGGTGCTAACTCACCCTGTACCAGACACGGCGAGAGGATGACTTCGGCTAATGGATAGCGGCGACGCAGAATGGTGAGCATGTCTTGCAGGGCAGCCGCCTGTGGCGACGTGACAATACCGATACGACGGGGCAGAACCGGTAATGGTCGCTTACGACGTTCGTCGAATAACCCTTCCGCTTCGAGACGAGCGCGTAGATGTTCCAGTTGGGCATTGAGTAAACCAACACCGGCTGGCACAATCTGATCAACGACAAACTGCAACTCACCGCGTGCTTCATAGAAACCGACCCGTCCATGCGCCAGCACCGCTTCACCATTAACCGGCAACAAGGCTATTTGTTCAGCTTTCGAGCGCCAGAGGACAGCCCGAATGCTCGCCTGCTCATCTTTCAGCGTAAAATAGCAATGGCCGGAAGGGTAGCGCCGAAACTCTACCACTTCCGCCAGCAGCCAGATATCGAAAAACAAGCCTTCGTCTTCCAGATGAGCACGCAGTGCACTATTGAGGTCGGATACCGTAAACGCACGCATTAGAGTGGTTCGATCACCATCAGTGGTTGCCCATACTCGACCGGCTGACCATTCTTGACCAGGATACGGGCGACCCGACCGGCCACATCGCTCTCGATCTCATTCATCATCTTCATCGCTTCAACAATACCAACGGTGTCGCCAACCCGGACTTCATCGCCTTCCTGGACGAACGGTCGATCTTTTGGCGAAGGAGCAGCGTAGAACGTACCGACCATTGGCGCAGTAATCGTATGGCCTGCCGGCATCTCGACCGGCGGTCCTTCCGGTGCAGGTGGCGGCTGAACAAACGGTGTGACCGGTGTAGCCGGTATTGATGCACTGGAAACCGGTGCTGTTGGCAGTGGAGCCGAATAGATCACTCCACCCGGTTGACCGCGCTTAACGTGTAGCTTTGCATCACCGTTTTCAATCGTGATTTCGTAAACGTCGCTCCGTTCGAGCATTTGCAAGAGCATGCGAACGGCAGCGAGACCGAAGGGATCGGGCTGATCGGCTGGCAATTCTGTTGTTTCGTCCTTCATAGCTCCCCACAGCATCATTCTGGCGAAACTACCCTATTGTATCACAAGAGGCGCTGTGCTACGCTACACACCAGAATACGCCCCTCAATACCGATAAGTTATCGTTACGGCAAGTAGCAATATCTTTACCGACAACACTGACAGAGATTGTTATGCTAGGCACGAGATATGGTGTAGGGAAAGGACAAAGCTATGTTTTCTCGCAACTTGGGCACTTTTGATCGCGATATTCGTCTGGTATTAACCATGGTTTTTGGTCTCATCTCACTGTTTGGCCAGATGTTCTGGCTCCAGGTCATTTGTGGTTTCCTGGCATTGATTATGTTGGCTACCGCTGCATTCGCGGTTTGCCCGCTGTACTGGCCGTTTGGAATCAACACCTACAAGCGAGAACAGGTAAAGAAGCGAGCCTGACCTGATCGGTACGTGTACGTTGATAGACTTGATGACGGCATTGGCTATGTGAATTATATCACACTCTCTATACAAGCGCTGCGTACAACCTACAGTACGAGTCGGGTCTGCACAAGATCAACAGCCGTTCGTGAGCGTATACAGGCGGTACTACTGCCGATGATGAGGAGTAGGGGCAAATATGTATTTGCCCCTACATTCGTTGGCGCACATCATCGTGTGCCATTTGCGAATAGCAGCAGTGCGTTCTATGCATTAGTGTCACACCACCAAAGCTACGCGACCAGATTTGACCTGATGCCTGCGTCGACCTACCGATGATTTGCCGACACTTCGTATGGTTTGATAAGCTGGGGAAAGCCGACTGGATCGCAGTTTCCATCCTCCGTTCGCTTGCAGACGACCCTTCAACGGTGTACTGCACTGCAAATGACGAGACATAGCGGGCAGAGTCATTCAGATCAATGCTCAAAGCGTATTATTCTACCTTACTAACCGACAGATGAAACAGCGTGAACTCATCCGAATCAGTAAGCTTCTCAGCCTGGTGCTGCGCCACCGTCCTGAACAGATCGGGTTAACACTCGATGAACACGGCTGAGCAGAAGTTGATGAGCTGATCCGGTGTGCCAATCGCCACGGATTGCGGTTGAGTCAGGCGCAGATTGAACAGGTAGTTGCCGAAAACGATAAACAGCGCTTTGCCTTCAGTGCCGACGGTCGACGGATTCGGGCAAATCAGGGCCATTCGCTACCGGTCGATCTGCAACTGACACCTGCACCACCGTCGCCTGCGCTCTACCACGACACGGCGGAGCGCTTCGTCGCATCGATCAAGCGTGATGGGTTGCTCCCCGGCCAACGACAGTATGTGCATCTTTCCCAAGACGAAGCAGCAGCGCTTACCGTCGGACAACGCCACGGTCGACCAGTTGTGTTGACGGTGCATGCCGCGGCGATGATGGCTGCCGGTTATGTGTTTTACGTATCGGCAAATGGAGTATGGGCGACGAAACAGGTGCCGGCAAGGTTTATTGAGTTTCCGGTATGATGAACGGGGTAGAACATATTAGAACTTATTTCATAAAAGCTGTTCTGTCGCACTCTAATAACCATCTCCGGTGTCATCACACGCCGGATTGGTTACCTTGCTCGCTCATCATCCAGGTGTTGCGCAGTTTGGCGTGCGGCAGCCATGCTGCCGCGCCAACCATGCTCACGATCCGGCGCGTGGCAGGCCATTGACCCGGCTGGTCACACGGATACCGGGTGTGCTCGCCACGAACAATGGAGGCGGTCGGCAATGAATG
>NZ_DAOTZQ010000002.1:0-129359 GCF_034434295.1 Chloroflexus sp. | reverse complement strand
CCCTGATGACGACGACGATGATTGAAAGCGTCTGATCACAACTCAGACATCAACATCAGGAACCGCACAATACGATCATTGTACGGTTCCTGACTTTTTATAAAAAATCCTTTGCAGACCTCATTCGAGATGCTATCATAAGAACAGTTTTCAGAGAGGCTTTTTTCTCAGAGCAATCCCTTTGTCCAACCATCAGGATTGTCCGATGACCAAATATCAGCTAATTACACCACCACCCTTCTTCAACGAACTTCTTGGGCTACCGGGCAAAATTCAAAAACTGGTCACCCAGAAGGTCAAAATCCTTGAGCATGATCCTGTTTCAGCCCAGGGTGATGCCAAAAAGCTCAAGAATCGAGAACCTCCATTTATCGAATTAGAATTGGTGACTACCGTCTGATCTATACATTTGGCACCGGATGGGTCAAGCTGGTCGCTAGCCGTAAACGCGATGATCAAACGTATCAGCGCGATTTTGGTCACGTTGACCTGCCCGATAGCGATCTCTCTGAGGCCGTTGCAGTAGCTTCAGCAACCGAACTATTCACCGCAGAGCCTGAGACAACACTACCTCCTGCTCGACAGCTCTCGTCTGACGTAGCCACGACAGGTAGTCCATCGCAACTACTTCCATACCAGTTGACTACCGCTAATTTGCGGCGCTGGTTGATCCCAGAACAGTACTGGGTCACTCTCATACAGATACAAACTGAAGACGATTTAATAAACGCGCCGGTACCACCAAAGGTTATTGAACAGCTGCTCGATATTTTGTATCCACGGAGCGTTGACGAGATGTTGCAACAGCCGCAATACCTGATCGCTGAAGCAGACGATCTTGATCGGTTTATTGCCGGTGAACTGACCGATTTTCTGCTGGTTCTTGACCCTGAACAGCAACGGCTAGTCACAGCCTCACTCGAAAGTCCCGTGTTGGTACGGGGTGGGCCGGGAACCGGTAAATCAATCGTTGCCCTCTACCGCGTGCAACGCCTTGTTCAGCAAGGCATGACTCCAGTCTTATTTACGACCTTCACCAACACATTAACCGCCTATTCGGAACAGTTATTAGAGCGTCTACTTGAAGGCGATCTGACTAGCAACGGAGTAGAAGTCAATACCGTCGATGCGTTAATGTTTCGCCAGTATGCTGCCACCCACGGTACACCGCGGATTGCCACTGAAGAGCAGATGATCCAGATGCTGCACGAGGCACTGCACACCATGATCCTGCCTGCGGCAAACGAGCACGAACGACTGCGACGGTATGAGGTGTTACAGACACTTGGTGAAACCTATTTGCTCGATGAATTTACCAGTGTGATTGAGCATTGGGGGTTGCAGATTCGTGATGAATATCTGACCAAACCAAGGATAGGGCGTAAGCTTCCGTTACGTCCCCCGATTCGGGAAGCGATCTGGGCAGTCTACGAGACATGGAAGAGCATGCTCCAGCACCAGCAATTGACGACCTGGGGGCAGCTTCGCCAGCGTGCACTCGAACTGGCATTACAGCGACCTCAACGAACGTATCGCGCCATTGTTATCGACGAAGCACAAGACCTGTCACCGGTAGCATTGCGTTACCTGTTGGCCTGTGTTGAGTCTCCCCGTGCGGTGTACCTGACCGCCGACGCCAGCCAGTCGCTCTATCAACGTGGTTTTTCGTGGCAACAGATCGATAGCGAGTTGAATGTTCGTGGTCGCAGCTTTGTTTTGCGACGCAACTATCGCAATACAGCCGAGATTGCCGCTGCCTGTACATCCATTCTGGACACAACTGACAGTGATCAGGAAGTAAGCGCCGTTCATCACGGTTCACTGCCGGTAGTGCGTTTTTGTCGTAGTGTCGCAGAAGAGGCACAGGTAATCCGGAGCTTCTTCATTGCTGCCGCTCGCCGCTGGCGACTACCCGCACACGCTGGTGCAGTGCTTTGCCATAGCAAACAAGTAGCTCAACAAATCTGCGCCCAATTGCAACAACTTGGGATGCCGGCAGAATTTATGGAAAAGCGGCAGATCGACTTGCGCAAACCGGTTGTCAAAGTATTGACGATCCATTCAGCAAAGGGGTTGGAATTTCCGTTTGTGGCGGTGATGCGGTTAGCTCAAGACCATCTGCCGCACAACTACGATCATTTACCGGCGGAAGAGCGCGACACAATGATTGCCCAGGAGCGACGGCTGTTTTACGTAGGCTGTTCGCGAGCCATGCGTGCTTTACTGGTCTGCGCCGATGCCGATCAGCCGTCATCGTTCGTGCTGGAATTGCCGACAACGCTCTGGCAGCGAGAGGGTGAGATGAGTAGATGACAGATAACGTCACTCACCGGTAAACCTCGATACCTGAAAAGTGAAAGCGGGAACACTGAGCTGACTCGGTGTGTTCCCGCTACTGATGAGTTCAGCCGGCAACCTGTCTCTACCCCTGCTGACTTTCCAGGCGGACGAAGGCAATAATCGCCGCACTGAGTCCCGTCCCGAAACCAAACCAGGTACTTACCTCAGAAATGTGATACTGCTGCGCTTCGGCGGCCAGGCGGAGAGCTCGCAGATTAGTGTCGGCCAGCCCCATTACCCCTTGCTGCAATGCCTGGCGGGTGACATTAATAAGCTCTTGCTGGTTCAGCAAGAGCCAGACCGATCCTACTGCACGTACCGTCAGATAGGCAAGAACACCAACCAGACAACCGATGATGAGTGCCAGCAGTAGGCGACCAAGCCAGGACTGAAAGGTATCAGTAGATGGTTCATGCGCAACTGTACCCATCACTTACCTGTCTCCCTCACCGGTAATTTGCCGGCGTGCTCGCTCTTTGGCCGCACGTAACCTGCTCAGAGCATCATCAGTTGACGACGGTGCAGGTGGTGGTTGTGGCGCCGATGATGCTGTTTCGGTTGGTGGTACCTGAATCCGCTCACCGGCTATCTGTTGGCGAACCTGATCACGGGCTGCCCGTAACCGGCTGAGCACCGGATCAGGTGTGACTGGCGTCGCACCTGCCGGTCGCAATCGGCTGGCAAGCGAACCCAGGACACCGAAATCGCTCTGCCGCAACATCAACCGCCGCAAGGCAATGTCAAGCGGTAACAACATCAGGGCTAGCCAGAGGAGTGGCAACGCCACCTCCTGCGCCGAAAAGACGTGGCTCAAACGGTCGAAGACATCTGCCGGTTCATTCAACAACCGACCATTGGTCGTCGCAGCCAGTTCCGCCAGCAAACCAGGATTGGCTTGCGCACTACGATATTCTGACGAGTAGGGTACTACCATACCGGCAGTCTCTTGCACCACCACGCGATCAGCGCTGGTACCGGCAATCTGCACCAGGTAGGTTCCCGGAGCGGGGCTTGCCAATCGCGCCTGATATTGATGCGGAGCCACCTGCATAAGCGGCACTTCACGCCGCGAGCCATCGCCACCGATCAGGGTGGCAACAACGGTTAAGTCATTCTGAGCCGTGGCTGTGACCAGACGAATCACCGTCTCGCCACCAACAACAGAGACTTCCGTATTGACATTCTGCCCACCCCGTGGCGTCAAATCACCAACCAGTTGGGCAGCAAAACGCGGAAAGCCTTCCCACATGATCCAGTCACGTGCCCACTTCCCCTTGGTGTCACTCAACCAGGCTGCACTTCGCCCCAGGCCAAATTGCCAGGTTGCCAGGATTGGTTGTTGATCTTCAGTAGCCAACAGTAACTGCGCAGTATCTTTCAACGTGCTGCCATTGTAGCCATACAACGGGGGAGTGGCATTGATACCGGCCAGAATCGGACTATTGCTATACCGTACCGGCACAAATGGCTGTTCAACGATATAATTCCCAATCGCGGTAATGGTTTCCTGAACGAAGATTTGTGGCACCTCGGCCATATCCGCAGCCGGATAATACCGGCCACCACCTTCAGCAGCCAGTTGTTTCAGATAGGCTGCCGAGCCACTCCCGGCAGCGACCACGGTCAGGGTAATGCCTTGTTCGCGCAAGCGCGCTGCCAGATCAAGCTGTTCGCCACCACTTCCCCACCCATCGGAGAGCAGGATCATGTGTTTGATCCGGGCATCGACCTGCTGCAACATCTCTTCGGCCCGCAGCAACCCGGCGCGAACGTTAGTTGGCCCACGCGGTTCAACACCACTGACTGCATCCATCACCTGTTCGACCGTAGCCCCGCGTGTAGCCGGAAAGGTTGCAGATGCTGCACCATCGAACGTCACGATACCAACAGTATCTTGCGGGCCAAGCAAGGCAGCAGCCTGCACAACCGCATCTTTGGCAATATCGATCTTACGTTCGGAAGAAGATGTGATCGGCGCACCACGATCAGGATCGGCACAGTGGCAGGCGTCCATCGATCCTGACTTATCAATCACAAAGACAATCGCCAGGTTGGGACGCAACTCACGGTTACGCACGTCCATGTACACCGGTAACGCCTCTTCAACCGCAGTCCGACCATACCCACCAACACCAAAGCTGTCTTCGCCACCAATCATTAACAAGCCACGACCCAGATCGCGCACATAACCGGGAATGGCCTGCATTAGACCAACCGGTAACATCCGTGCCGGCGTATTCACCAGCACCAGCGCATCGTAGGTACTGAGATCGGCCAGTGTGCGGGGTGCAGCTTCGGGTGATACCAGTTCAGCAATAATGCCGGTAGCGGTAAGTGCAGTCATCAAGGGACGAGCATCGGCAGCAGCTTGAGCAACGAGCAGAATACGCGGTGGACCCTGCACACGGATTAGAGCGGCAGCTTCATTATTTTGCACGCGACCATCACGGCTAGCCTCAACCTGTACTCGATAGCGCCGAAAACCACTGCCTTCAACCGGTACCAGAAACTCGACTCGCGTCGTCCCCGGCGTTAATTCAAGGGTGCGTTCGTCAATAACCCCCAGGTCATCGATTAGACGTACAACCGCCGCTTGGGCAACATTACTCTCAACATTCGCTACAATCAGCGCTTCTTGCCCATCACGCACGTTATTCGGTGCGTCAACACTGGCAATCAACGCTTCAGCATCAGCATCGACTAACGTGAGATCGACAATATCGATAGGGATACCACGACTGGCAGCCAACCGGGCAGCATCAATTGCACGCCCACTGGTCTCTCCACCGTCCGAGAGGAGAACCAGTCGCTTTTGCGTATCGGCGGGAAACAGCGCCAGACCGAGCTGAATAGCGGCCTCGATATTGGTGCGATTGGTGATTGGGATAGACGTAATTCGCCCTAACCGGGGATCACTTTCGGGGGCACGTTCAACCAGTGCATTATCGCCAAACACGATGATTGCCGCCTGATCATCGGCGGGCATCGTTTGCAACGCATCGCGAATAAATGCCTCTGCCTGGGCACGGGTTGAAGCCGGCATCGAATCACTGCCGTCGAGGAGAAAGACGGTCGTTAGCCGATTTACCGGTCGCACAAACTGAATACCGGCAAAGGCAAAGACCAGCACTACCGCAATGATAGTACGCACAGCAAGACTACCCCAGAATCGCACTGGCGACAACCGGTGTGGGGACAGCAGCGCAAGCACCACCATCCCAGCTGGTATCAGTAACAACCAGAGTGCTTCAGGGTAGATAAAAGAGACATACGGCATAGGCAATCTCGTGATGGATGATCATACTGGCATTGTACCGGGAACAACCGCCGCTGGCAAGGCGAAATCGTAACCCAAGTTGCCACCTTTGTCACCACAGAGACACAGAGGACAGGTATAACTCAAACTGCTACCTTGAGCCTTGAGGTAGCACGTCCATAGGAACTGGCTACTCCCCGCATCGTTATCGTTATGCAGTTACACCACCCGGTATTGAGTACAACTTCGTGCTGTTCATCCTGGCAGTCAGCCTCCGTGGCCTGCTCACAGTATAGATGGCAACTTAAGTTAGTACGTCTTTAGTTAATACGTCTTTCGTTAGACGAAGTTACTCCCCGTAGAGTTCCGTTGACGAAGTAGCACAGGCATTAGCCTGTGCTACTCACCATAACAGTTAGCGCACGCCGTAGATGTTATGCCGTTACCGCTTCCGTCTGTGGTTCAATCTCGATCTTTGCACCGAGTACCTTGAGAAACTGCGCCAGCCACGCCGGGTGAGCCGGCCAGGCCGGTGCCGTGACCAGGTTGCCGTCAGTAATTGCTTGATCGGCAGGTAATTCGTGGTACTCCGCCCCGATCAGTGGCAGATCTGGGCCTACTGCCGCATAAGCGGTGCAGCGGCGACCGTTAAGCACCCCAGCGGCAGCCAGTACCTGAAGACCGTGGCAGATAGCAGCTACCGGTTTGTTTGCGGTAAAGAAGTGACGGGTGATTTCAAGCACCCGTGGATTAAGCCGGATGTACTCTGGCGCACGACCACCGGGAATAACCAGCGCATCGTACTCGTGCTCATTAACTTCATCAAAGGAGTAATTCAGGGTAAAGTTGTGACCACGCTTTTCGCTGTAGGTCTGATCGCCTTCAAAATCGTGTACCGCTGTCCGCACGAACTCTCCCGCCTTCTTCCCCGGACAGACTGCGTGAACCTGATAACCAAGTGCAGCCAGGGCCTGGAATGGTACCATCACCTCGTAATCTTCGACATAGTCGCCAACGAGAAAGAGAATCTTCTTCGCCATTGCCTACTCCTCCTGACGGTATGCAGTTGACTTCTCTGTCAGCAAATTGTTGGCCAGGATGATTCTACGGTAACACAGTGGCCGATAACTGTCAACGGTGATTTTCATGTCGGCCCTGGCTTTCCGCAAATAGTTTGAGCGTCTCGGTAACCGAGTATTGCAGTGCATCAAAAAGCGGTTCGAGCTGCATCCGTGCCATTGCTGCATGTTCAAGAGCCTTGGCCGCATGTGCTACCCGTACTGCTCCGATTTGGCGAGCACTGCCTTTAAGCCGATGGGCCAGTCGTTGCACCCGTTCGACATCACCACACCCTATCGCAACACGCAGTTGGTCAAGTTGCTGTTGAAATTCGTGTTGAATGAGCGTCAGGGTTCTGATCACGATCTCAGGTTGCTGA
Organism: Chloroflexus sp.; assembly: GCF_034434295.1. GTDB lineage: Bacteria > Chloroflexota > Chloroflexia > Chloroflexales > Chloroflexaceae > Chloroflexus. The sequence goes on along the minus strand of NZ_DAOTZQ010000002.1, from coordinate 122,325 downwards.
TCACCGAGAGCTGTCAATAGTTCACCAAATACTGTCCAGTCGATGACGGGATCAGTCTGCCAGGTATTGACCGGTGACGGTTGGGATGGCACAGGGGTGGCAGACAACGCATTGCGTAAATCTTGCAGACGTACCGGTTTAGTAAGAAAACCATTCATCCCGGCTGCCAGGCAACGTTCGCGTACACCGGCTAATGCATACGCCGTCAGGGCAATAATGCGCGGTTGCTGAATCTGGTTACCCAATGCCCGAATCCGGCGCGTAGCCTCTTCCCCATCCATCTCCGGCATCTGGATATCCATCAAGATGGCATCAAATGATTGTTGCTGCACTTTCTGCACGGCCTCAACACCATTGGCTACGATGGTAACCTGATGTCCCAGCGCCTGAAGGAGACGCAGCACCACCTGCTGATTAATTTCATTGTCTTCGGCCACCAGCACACGCAGGACTGCCGATTGCCCGCTCGCTACCGGCTGTCCTATGGTCACCGATGGTGAGTACTCTACCGGCTGAAGAGGCAGCGTTACCGTGAACGTTGATCCCTGACCCGGCTGACCGGAAACCGTCAATTCACCGCCCATCAAACGTGCCAACTGAGCACTGATTGCCAGCTCTAAGCCAACCCCGCTTTGTCGGGTCTGATCATCATCAATGTAAGTGAAGGGCTGAAGCAGGCGGCTACGCTGTTGGGGCGCGATACTGGTACCGGTATCTCGAACTGCAATTTCCACCAGGGGTTGATCAGTAGCCATCCCAATGACATTGGCCATGATCAGAATACCACCGTGGTCAGTGAACTTGATCGCATTACTCACCAGATTCATCAATATCTGACGCAAACGAGCCGGATCACTGACGATGCGTACCGGCAGGTGTGGATCAATCACGGTTTCGATCAAGAGACCTTTCTGATCAGCTTCTCGCTTGAACAGAGCAAGCACTGCGTGAACGATAGTGCGCACATCGGTTGGTTCGGCAGCAATGTCCACCCGCCCTGCTTCGATCTTCGAGAGATCGAGCACGTTATTCACCAGCGCCAGTAGTGCCTCACCACCAACCCGGACCGTTTCGATCAATGAGCGTTGAGACGGGGTTAAGGTGTCGTTTAGCAGCAGTTCAGCGCTGGCGATCACCGCATTGAGCGGTGTGCGAATTTCATGGCTGATTGCTGACAAAAACGCCGACTGTGCTCGTTCGGTCCGTTCCGCAGCCTCTTTCGCCCGCAAAAGATCGGCGGTAATCTGCCGCTCTGCCGTGATATTACGGCCCACAATCAAACCACCGCTTATCTGACCAGAAGCACGTTCAATCGGCATAATCGAGGTGTCAAAGATTTCCTCACGAAATGTGTAGTCGATGCGTGATGATTGGCCAAGAAGAGCCTGATAACAGAGCGGCAGTAATGCCGAGCGATGAGGTTCATCGAAGAGATCGGTCAGACACTGACCTTCAAATTGGGCTGCATCGATTCCAAGCCGCTTGAGATCGGCCCCGGCAACCAGTGTCAGGCGCAGGCTGGTATCGAACATGAACACGACAGTGCCCGGCAACATATCGGCCAGCATGCGATACCGCTGCTCACTTGCCCGCAGTGCCAGTTCGTTCTCTTTGCTGCGAGTAATATCTTGAAACGTACCCCGTAGTTTACGGATCTGACCATCTTCCCAGACCGGCTGACCAATAGAGCGTACCCAACGGGACTGACCACGTGCGGTACGAAACGGCAATTCAATATCCCATTCGGCACCGGTTGCGAGACAGCGTTCAAAGGCTTCGCGCACGATATGATGCACTTCCGGGGGATAAAACCATAAAGCCACGTCCGGTGCCGGAGGATCACCTATCGGCAACTCATGGATCGCAAACATCTCTTCCGACCAGACCATGCGTTGCGTGACCAGATCAAGCTCCCATCCCCCGATCTGGGCCATCTTCCCCACTGCACGTAACAACTGTTCATGCTCAACCAGCACTTGTGCCGTCACGTCTGTTTGCACGCTGATGAAAGCCGTCACCCGCCCCTGGTCATCACGAACCGGGCTGATCGTGATCTGATTCCAGAAAGCCTGACCATCTTTGCGATAGTTAAGCAGACGTTCGTGAACAGGACGAGCGGCAGCAATGGCTTCACGGATGCGGGTCACGGCAGCCTGATCAGTACCTGGCCCCTGCAAGAAGAGACAATGACGACCAATCACCTCTTCTGGAGCATAACCGGTGATAGTGCAGAAAGCCCCGTTGACGAAGGTGATAGGGTAATCGGGTTGCGCATCAGCCACAATCACACCGCTGGTCATTTCGTCGACCACCGTGCGCAGGAAGTGATTCTGTAACCGCAAATGACTCACTTCTGCCTGCAGGGCCGCCAGTTGGTCAGAAACATCTAGCTGTTGTTTCTGAGGGTGAAGAGGAGGTTCGATCACTTGACGCTCCGTGGCATGATTTCTCGTACAGAATGGCAAGTACCGTTCCATCACTTATCTGATAGCACCAGTAGCATATCAGTGCGACATCACACACGGCCTGACGAAGCCAGGATGCCATATGTTGCTTGCACAGGATCGCAAAAGATGTATCTCCACCTGCCGGCATGGCTGCACCACGACCACTATTATTCCAGGAAAGTGCGGCAGTGCACCTGCCGCACACAGTGTGGATACTATATATTAGTATACGAATTGGTCTTACGGAAGTGCTACCAGGAAGCAAATTAGCTATTTCGCTGCCGGCTCGATCTGTACCGGCGGCACAGCAGACACCTTTTCAATCAAGACTGCCAGGGCACGCGGTTGGATGTGGTACATCTGATCGGTTACCGGTAGAGGTGTTGAAAGTTCAGGCCGGGCTGTATCGATAACTACATGCCAGCTTGCATCATCCGGCCAGTCGGGCAGAATGAATGGTACCGGCTCATCACCAGCATTGATCAATACCAGTAACACGTCATCACGCATTGATGCGCCACGTTCGTTGCGATCATCGATAACCGCACCATTGAGTAAGACGCCGATACACCGTAATTCAGAATGTTGCCATAACTCTGGACTAACCTCCTGACCATCAGGACTGAGCCATTCAACATCGTATTCGGCGTTACCGAGATGGCCAACGAAGAAGCGGCGGCGACGCAATACCGGATGTTCACGACGAAAGCCGAGCAGGCGTTGAGTAAACGCAAGTAACACCTCGGCTTCTGAGTCGGATTGCCAGTCAACCCACGAGATCGGGTTATCCTGACAATAAGCGTTGTTATTTCCTTGTTGGGTACGCCCACGCTCATCACCGGCCAGTAACATTGGTGTGCCCTGTGACAGAAAGAGCGTAGCGATAAAGTTCATCATTTGCCGCAGCCGCAACGCTCGAATGTCGGGGTCGTCGGTTGGGCCCTCTACCCCACAATTCCACGAGTTGTTGTGGTTATCGCCATCACGATTATCTTCACCGTTGGCTTCATTATGCTTTTCGTTGTACGACACCAGATCGCGCAAGGTGAAGCCATCGTGCGCCGTCACGAAATTAATGGAATGGTATGGACGACGGCCATTGTGGTGGTAGAGATCCATTGATCCCATAAAACGCGAAGCAAAATCGGCGGCCTGGCCAGGATCGCCTTTCCAGAAACAGCGCACAGTATCGCGATAGCGACCATTCCATTCTGCCCAGGGTGCCGGAAAGCGCCCTACCCAATAGCCATCAAAACCAACATCCCACGGTTCGGCGATCAGTTTCACCCGCGAGAGGACTGGGTCCTGACGAACAACCGTGAAGAAGGGGCTGGGCAGATCAGAACCGGCCGGGCCACGAGCAAGAGTACGAGCCAGATCAAACCGGAACCCATCAACATGCATCTCGGTGACCCAATAACGCAATGAGTCGAGCACTAACTGAAGCGTGCGTGGATGGTTCAAGTCAAGGCTATTACCGGTACCGGTATCGTCAAGGTAGTAACGCGGTTGATCGGGAACGAGGCGGTAATAGGCCACGTTGTCAATCCCGCGAAAGCTCAGTGTTGGCCCCAGGTGATTACCTTCACCGGTATGGTTGTAGACCACGTCGATAATGACTTCAATCCCGGCGGCGTGGAGTGCCTTAACCATTGTCTTGAACTCATTCACCTGTGCCTGCGGATCGGACTGACTGGCATAGCGTGGCTCCGGGCCGAAATAGTTGATCGGCTGATACCCCCAATAGTTGGTCAGACCACGATCAGCCAGGAACTGATCGGTAATGAAGGCATGAACCGGCAAGAGTTCAACTGCTGTCACCCCTAACTGCTTGAGATAGTCAATCACTGCCGGCGATGCCAGACCGGCGTAGGTGCCACGCAGGTTTTCGGGTACTTCTGGGTGAAGCTTGGTGAAGCCTTTGACATGCAGCTCGTAGATAACCGAGTCGGCCAAAGGAATATTGGGATGGCAATCATCGCCCCAATCGAAAGTGGGATCGATAACTACCGAACGTGGGATATACGGTGCGCTATCCCGCTTACCGATGGTCAGATCACCGTATGGACTATCAACGCGGTAGCCATAGTTTGCCTTATCCCAGGTCAATTCGCCGCAAAGAGCACGGGCGTAAGGATCGATCAACAGTTTATGTGGATTAAAGCGATGCCCCTGTTGTGGCAGATACGGGCCGTGGACGCGATAACCGTAGAGCTGACCAGGTCGCAAACCGGGAATGTAGCCGTGCCAGACATCATCGGTGCGTTCTGGTAAGGCAATACGTACCGCTTCACGAGGCGCCGTTGGACTATCAAATAGACACAACTCGACGCACGTGGCATGGGCTGAGAAGATAGCGAAGTTCACCCCCTCACCGTCCCACGTCGCGCCAAGCGGATATGGTAGACCCGGCCAGATGTCGGTAATATGCATTGTCACAATCCTCCTGCAACAAGAAAGGCAGCCGTGTTGACCTGCAACGATCAACAACATGCCGCCTTGCAATAGACGTTAAGCAATGATCATGAGCGGATACAAGCCTGTAGAAGCAACGTTCAACGCTCCTCTTTTCGTTCACGCGAACGGAACACGATCACGATTGGCGTGCCCTGAAAACCATAACGTTCGCGCAGACGATTTTCGAGGTAGCGAGCATACGACCAGTGGACTAACTCACCATCGTTGGCAAAAAACAGAAAAACCGGCGGCTCAGTTTGTGGTTGCACTGCATAGTACAGGCGCAGATGTGCTCCCTTCTTGACAGCCATCGGTGGCTGTTGCAACATCACTTCCCGCAAGAAGTTGTTCAACTCGCTGGTTGGCACTCGCTTCTGCCGCTGGACATACACTTCGTGCGCATAGTCGAGCAGGTGCGAGACGCGCTGGCCGGTCAATGCCGACACAAAAACAATCGGTGCATAATCAACAAACTTAAATGCCTCGCGAACCTGATCCTGGAATGCGTAGTAGGTATGCGAGTCTTTCTCGATAGCGTCCCACTTATTGACGACCAGGATCAAGCCTTTCTTGGCCTCAACCACCATGCCGGCAATATGGGTATCCTGGGCTGTTACCCCTTCGGTCGCATCGATCAGCAGCAGCGCTACGTCGCATCGTTCAATTGCTCGCAATGTGCGCAGCACGCTATATTTCTCAATACCACGCTCGATCTTTCCGGCCCGCCGAATACCGGCAGTATCGATCAGTGTGATCGGTTCACCGTGATAGGTAATGGTGGTATCGATAGGATCGCGCGTAGTACCTGGAATCGAGCTTACTACACTGCGCTCTTGACCGAGCAAACGGTTCAGCAGCGAAGACTTGCCTACATTTGGTCGACCGACAATGGCAATCCGTAGATGGCGCTCTTCCTCTTCAGCAAAGGTCTTTGGCGGCAGATACTCGGTCAGGCGGTCGAGTACATCCCCCGTTCCCAGACCATGAAATGCGCTCATCGGGATCGGGTCGCCAAGATTGAGCGCATAAAACTCAACTGCATCGAGCATGCGTTCCTGACTGTCACACTTGTTGACGGCCAGCACAACCGGTTTCGACGTGGTGCGTAACACGTCGGCTACATCGGCATCAGCGGCAGTCAAGCCGTCACGACCGTCAACCATAAAGATGATCGCGTCTGCCTCAGCAATCGCGTGTTCAGCCTGAGCACGGGTACGACGGGCAATCTCGGCTTCAGGCAAGTTTGGGTCTTCACCACCGAAGAGGACACCTGCCGTATCGACGACAGTGAACTCGCGTCCATTCCAAAAGGTATCACCATAGAGACGGTCGCGTGTTGTGCCGGGCAGGTCCTCGACAATCGCGCGCCGCTCACCAATCAAGCGGTTGAAAAATGTCGATTTACCAACGTTTGGGCGGCCAACAATGGCCACAATCGGTTTTGTCATAACTCCTCCTGGACGCCAGTATGGGTGCGTCCTCCGCCTTCTATTATAGTAGGGATCGCAAACGAAGTGGTCAGGGTTTGTGATTGTCGTTGTAGCAGGGAGGTATCTATCATGGTCGATGCTATTTTGGGACTGTTGATTTGCCAGCTTATCGGCGAAGTCGTGAGTCGTGCGCTTAATCTACCGGTTCCCGGCCCGGTCGTTGGCATGCTCCTCTTATTCACCATATTACGCTGGCAAGGCAAGGTACCAGCACCACTTGAAACAACTGCTCACAGCATTTTGGCCCATCTGCCGCTACTGTTTGTTCCTGCCGGTGTAGGCGTGATCGTCCATCTGCCATTACTTAGTCGCGAGGGGGCACCACTTCTTGCGGCGATTGTTGTCTCAACGATGGTAACGCTGTTAATCACCGGTTTGACCATTCGCCTTCTGCACAAGCGAAAGGGTTAGACTATCATGGATGAACGCATCTTCTCAATTTGGGTCTACCTGGCGCAAACCCCATTGCTCTGGCTAACGGCGACGATTGCCGTCTATCGCCTGATGACAGCGATCAGTCGTCGCCTCGGTTCATCTCCGTTGGTGAATCCAGTTTTACTGTCAATTGTAACGATAGTAATGATTCTGCTTCTGACCGACACCCCCTACGCAATCTATTTTGACGGAGCGCAATTTGTTCACTTTCTGCTAGGGCCAGCAACAGTCGCGCTGGCGATCCCGCTCTACGAAGCGGAACGAACGCTCCGCAGAATCTTCTGGCCGGCCCTGACCGGGCTGGTCGTTGGCTCAGCAACCGGGATCGTAGTGGCAGTATTGAGCGGAAGGCTTTTCGGGTTATCAGACGTAACTCTACGTTCATTGGCTCCCAAATCGATCACGACGCCCATTGCAATGGGCATCGCCGAGCAGTTGGGTGGACTGCCATCGCTGACAGCGGTGATTGTCATCGTCACCGGGATGGTAGGGGCGCTCTTGGGCTGGGAGCTACTGGGGCTGGTCGGAGTTCGCGACGATAGTGAACGTGGCTTCGCACTTGGCCTTGCCTCACACGGCCTCGGTACTGCCCGGTCGTTACAATTCAGCAGCGAAGCCGGTGCACTGGCTGGCCTGGCAATGGGGCTTAATGGCGCAATGACATCATTACTGGCACCAGTGCTTACACACTGGCTAGGGCTTTAAAAGATTGACAACAATGTCCAACTGAGCGCAGCGTAGAGTATCGAATTGTACCGTCGCTGCGCTCTGACAGCAAAACCAATGGACGGCTTCGGGACAGGCAGCATCAGGCCGCTCGATCACTGGCGCTCCATTGTACCATCAGGCAACCAGCGAATGCGAACACCATTGATCTCCGTCCATCCTTCGAGATCTTCCTCTTCCTCTTCTTGCGGAACGAGCACTGGACCACGATCCTGCGACCAGAGGATTAATTCTTCGATTGTATACCATCCTGCTCGATAACGTACCTGATCGGCAGGGTTGAGCCAGAAGCGAATCTGACCGTCCATCCATTGCCAGCGCTCGAGCGAACGCCATTCCTTACCCTGATCACTCAGGATAATCTTAACCTCCTCCAGCATGCGTAACAGTTCTGGCAACGAACGCGGCGTACTGTAACGCAGTTGGAGCAGGCGCTGATTGATTGCGTCCCGCAGCCGTTCGAGCTCAGGGATGCTCAAACGTTCCAGATCGAAGTCAGTCACTGCGGCTTCCTTTCCTGGGATGTCGATCCGGTCTACCGTAGCTGGTATGGTTCCGGCCCGCCTCGACACCCATACATAGAGAATCCTGGACCCGGTAGAGCGCACTGCGGTGTGCGTTGATCGTCTACCTGATCCTCACATGTATCATACCCCAATTTTGTTACAAGAATCTTTCCATGTGAGGGGGTAGCCACGATCTCTTCTCTGCAATAATAACGCAAATTCGGCCTATTGAGTTGCAACTTACGACCGATCCAGATAACATTTCAGTTATTTTTCAGGTTGGGTTATCAATTCGAGCGCCGTCAGTAACCGCAGCGCCTCTTGAGCGCTACGGCCACACATATCGGGGTGTGGCCGCAGGCTCACACATACCGCCGGACGTTCTGGTTTGCCGTACAGTGCGCACCGGTTATCAGCAGTCAACTGCACACAGCGCACACCAGCCGGTTTACCATTCGGCATCCCAGGAATTGGTGACGAGATTGAAGGTGCAATACAACATGCGCCACAACCAACGCGACACTCCATATCCACCTCCAGCGGTGACCGAGACCGCACTACCCTTACACAGCATCGTGAGTATGTTGGGTAGCCTGCCGGTGATTCCTCTTATACACAGCCAACATACGGTTGCCGACGGAAGCGGAGGCTACGAATGGTATATCTTTGTCTTACCCGTGACCAGCAGGGTCAACAGCGTGACACGCGCCTGGTCCAAAGCACGGCTGCTGCGGCAGCATGGCTGCCGCACTCCAAACACCGCGACACACGCATCGCGGAGCGTAGAAGGTTGCCAGTTCAGTGTGTCATTGAGGTGTGAATGGACGACAGGCTACACCGTTCCTCGCGGTCGATCTGAAAGCAGCATATGCTGTCTAAGGTGCGTTGTCAATATTCACCAAGCCATCACGACAGGATAGCTTGACAAACTCTGGAATTCCCCCCTTCCTCGCTCCTCGTTCCTATTTTCTATTTTCTATTTCCTATTTCCTCTCCCCTCTCCCCTCTCCCCTCTCCCCTTATCCTCCATCACCCGCTCGATCCGCAGACCGCTAATCGTGCGGCCGCGAGCGGCCCAGCGACGATGGTAATGCGACTCGAAGACTGCCAGCTCGTCGACCGAAGCCGGTATAGCACGCAAGACAGGAAAGGCAGGTAAGAGTTCTTGCATCAAGGTGAAGAGGGCTGGATGATCGGTGAGAAAGCTGAGATAGCCGCCAGGAACAAGCGTGCGCGCCGCACACGCCAGCAATTGCGGCGAAACGAGCAACTGATTACGCTGGCGGTTGCGCAGGAGTGGGGGTGGAAAGTGGAGAATAATGCTGTGCAATGCGTCAGTAGGGATGCGTTGATAGATAAGCCGGGCATCGGCATGAATGAACAGGATATTCGAGAGATTTCCTGCCATGGCCCGCTCAACGGCGCGGTAGAGTGGCTTGGCAACAATATCGATGCCCACAAAGCAAGAGGATGGCTGGGCGGCTGCCAGTGCACACAAGTACTCACCAGTTGCACAGCCAAATTCAAGCGTCAGTGGTGCATTGTAGCCAAACAGTCCCTCTGCGCTCACGGGCGGAAAGTGTTCCGGCGTATGGTAAAGTTCTTTTGCTGGCCACGAACGATAGTAGCGCGCCGCAATCTCAGGTGGCGGCACAGTAACGTGCAGGCGAGCTGGATAACGTCCTCTTCCCATAGGATTTAGAAAATAGAATCTAGAAAATAGAAGATAGGGATAGTCGGATGCGGTTTTGGTGATCACCGCCGTAAACGCAGCAGGGCCAGTGCGATGACGGTTGTCCAGGCCAGTACCTTAAACTCACCGGTGGCTAACGCCTGCTGCACATCATCTATCGATAATAACACCAGTTCTTGGGCTTCGAGATCATCGCTCTCGCCTTTGCCGACAAACGTCGCCTGGCGGGCGAGGAAGAGATGCGCGACTCCGGCGCCCCGGTTACCATCAACCGCATAGCGCCCCAGGCATTCCCATTCAGATGCAACGTAGCCGCTCTCTTCGCGTAATTCGCGTTGGGCTGCCAGCAGTGGATCCTCACCAGGTTCAAGGTATCCGCCCACCGGTGCCAGTGACAGCCCTTCCACCGCATACTTCTCTTGCCGAAACAGGACAAACCGCTGATCAACGGTGATCGCTGCCACATTCACATATTCTGGTGTAATGATCCACTGCCAGTCGGGAATTTCACGCCCATCAGGCAATTCGATATGATGACGTTCAACGGTCAGAAATGGCGGTTGATGTAACACAATTTCACGATTGCGGAGTTTCCAGGCCGGCATATCCTCTTCCGTTCTCTTGCTTCCAGCGCGGGATTATCAACTGGACACGGGTACCTCCCGACGAATCAGGGTCAATCCGTAAATGACCATGGTGAACACGAGCGACCTGACGTGCAATTGCCAGCTCCAGTGTGTGGGCACGGCGCTTTTGGGCTGACAACGCACGGAGATCGGTGTTTGGGGGCAATGCGGGATCGATTATCTCGATCCAGACGTTATCATCATCGGCACCTCCACTGACCGTCATGATACTGCCAGCCGGTAATTCCCGTGCAGCCGAGACAATAAGACCAGTCAGTGCTGTGTGCAGTAGGCTTTCATCGCCGACTATCGATGGTAAAACGGGTAGGTTCACTACTACCTGAACCTGATCCGGTTGCGCAAATGCCCGCCGGGCCATCGCTACAGCGGCGAAAGCAACTGTTACCAGGTCTACCGGATGCGCAGCAGCGTGATCAAGCTGGGCAAACCGTTGCAAACGACGGGCACTGCCGGCACCGGTTTCAGCAGCAGTTTCGATCATTTGCAGATCGCTGATCTGCTCGTCGATTGCATCGAGTTCGAGAAGTTGGGCACGACCCAGGATCACCGTCAGCAGATTGTTTAGGTCATGGGCAATGCCGGCGGCTGCCAGACTCAACACCCGTGATCGAGTGATTGCCGGATGGGCAATCGCCAGCGCCAGCTCGATGAAGTGCACCTCGTCAGGCCAAAACGGTCGTAAGCGACCATACTGTTCCCCTTGATGTTCAAAGGTGTACGGAATGGTCACCTGCGCCTTTGTCATCGCTTGTGGGATAAGCCCCAGGCTGCACGATAACACCTCACTCAGTAACGCAAATCGCTCTTCGCCAGCAGCGTAGCGCACGTTGATCTGAGCAAGCAAATGCTGCCAGATAACCTGACGAACTGCCATTCGTCGGATATAGATACCCTCAACCAGCAAGGCAAGCTGGTTGAGCAGCGACGACGATATGGAGGTGTCCGAGGGCAAGATCAGACCGCTGACGGTACGCCCGTGCGAAGTCAGTGGCACCCAGAAGCCATCAAGGTTATCGGCTCCATCGATAGCCGAGGCAACACTCAGAGGCGTTGCTGTTGCCGGCAACGGCCAAAACGGAGTTGGTTGGGCGGCACCATCGGCAATCATCCAGGTCGTCGGCCCAATCACCAGCCACGTTGCTGTCGGTAGCAGCGGAGCCAGTGCACAACACAACTCACGTTCGGTGACCGTAAGGGGTGAGAGCTGCTTCAATCTGGCTTCCTGATCTGTGACCAAACTATCATCCTGGTTCATAACGACGAAGCCAGCCAGTTATTCACTCTGGTTCAGTATCGGTTTGTGCAAACCGCGGAGTCGCTGCACAACAAACACCACTACAGCAATAGCCAGTACCACCAGCACCAGCTTCTGATACTGATCAACGATCTCAATCACAAATTCCCAGTTGGCACCCAGAATAACACCACCAATGGTTAGCAGCGATGTCCAGATCGTCGAACCAATGGTGGTAAAGAGCAAAAATCGGCCCAGCGGCATGCGATTCATACCAGCCGGCAATGAAATCAGGCTGCGAATGATCGGGATGACCCGGCCACCCAACACGATAATATCGCCATGAGTGGTAAAGGCATGAAGGGCTTTATCGAGGTCTTGCTCGGAGAGCAAGAAGAAACGACCATAGTGACGGAAAAAGGGTCGTACCAGCGGTTCACCAGCCAGCATGCCAATGTAGTAGAGAATAATTGCCCCCAGAACTGAACCGAGCGTTCCCGCAGCAATAGCCAGAAAGAGGTTCATCTCTCCGCGTCCTACCAGAAAGCCGGCAAACGGCATTACCAGCTCAGACGGGATAGGCGGAAAGAGGTTTTCGGCCAACATAACCAGTGTGATCCCAGGATAGCCGATAGCAAGGATGATGCTTTCAATCCAAAGTCCGAGTTGTTCCAGTATCTGACCCATTCTATTCTCCGTTTTAGTTATCGTTTCGCACCAGACTGTGCTGTTTGGTATGGTAGATGATGGATCGGTTGGCGTCAAGCGGGCGGGAAGGTGATGAGACTTTACAATACCGTAATGACTGGCCGGACACGATCGTTTATTTATTCACACGTATAGACGGTACGTAACCCAACAGGCAAGTATAATAAAAGCCAATCTAATGTCCCTACCAGCTCACGAGGCCGTATGAACAGCGTTCATCGTTCACCACGCTTTTGCCCAAACTGTGGAGCACTCTTGCCCGCCGGCAACCCGCGCTTTTGTATTGAGTGTGGGCATCAGCTTCAGCCATTGCCGGCATCGGAAGCAACACTGTCTTCTCCAGGCAGTGTCATGACCGTTCGCTTACCGAACGCCCGTGTCGAACAGAGTGTGATCGGTGGCACAATCCGATTGCCCTCGTCTGGAGCTATTCCGCCGGGTATGTGGGTGCTCGATGAACCACCCGGCGCGCAGCATGTTGTAGCCATCTACGCACCATTACGGGCGGTTGTTGGGGGATGGAGCGGCCTGAGCGGCAATGGCTGGCGCCGCGAAGAGCGCTATGCCATCTCCGGTTCACGTATGGTACATACCTTTACTGCTGAACGAGTCTGGTTTCCGGCCCCAGGTTGTGGTGGTGGCCTTCAGCTCCATGTCACGATTGCGGCGACTGCCGAATCCGAAGAGGGCAAAAGTCGGCTCGGCTTTCGTTACCGTGAAGGAAGTAATCCGCCAATGCAGGTAATCCGCGCTGAGTGGCGCAACGCGAATGGAGAGGTGATTCGGCATCAACCGCTACCGGAGATACAAATTATGGCACCACCGCGCGTCTTGCGTGTGTCAGATTTTCGTGAAACTATTAGACAGATGTCTACTGACGAGATGAAGCACTGGCTTGCCGGTAGCGCTGTGCAGGGAACATACCGCCTTGTGGGGGGCAATGTTCAGCAACGAACGCCGGCCGGTAGAGGACTGGTACTGACCGAAGTCACAAGCGACACAACGAAAAGGCGAAGCTGGTGGCAACGCCTGCTGGCGCCCGGTCCTACACGGTATTACATTCGGGTTGAGTATCCGCTTATTATTGGGTTGGGTGAATGGAAGCGACAGGTGAAGCAGATGACGCACGAAGCTGCCGGTCTGGGGCTTGATATCGAGACTGATGCCGTGATTGAGTGGTGGCTTGATCGGTACGCCTATGACGGGGTTATCTTCCACGGCGCTGCGCAGCGCTATCAGTTCGACCAGGTTGTCGTTGTCTTTCGCCGTGGTCAGCTCGCCGAAGTGTAAAGACGGTGGCTGTACTCAATGAGTATCAGGTACCACTGTAGCCGGCCAGTAGCTCTACCACCGCCAGGAGTCGCTCAGGCCATTGCGATCCGAGGAGACGGCGATCAAGACGGATCGATTGCGGCCCAAAGGCAATCGCGGCATCACGCGGAAACCGTCGGCGCAATCGTTCGCGCACGCCCGCAGCGAGCGGTGTTGCCAGCCGGATGAAGAAGACATCGCCTTCGGTTGTAATTGAGGCCACACCGGCCTGTAACGCCAGTAGTCGAATCTGCAACCACAGGATCAGGTGTAACACCGGTTCGGGCAACGGCCCACCGAAGCGGTCGATCAGCTCCTGGCGCAACCCACGAACTTCATCAAGGGTTGTTGCATCAATCATGCGTTGATAGACGGCCAGCCGCACGGTTTCATCGCTGATATAGTCGGGCGGCAAGTAAGCAGTAAGCGGCAGATCAATCGTTACCAGTGGCGCTACCAGCACACGTTCCGACACGTTTGGCGCACGCAGGCTCTCGGCCATTGCCGCTGGCGTAACCGAAGTATCGGTCACCGTTTCTGTCAGTTCATCTACATCCTGCTTCAGTTTTCGCACAGCCTGTTCAAGCAACCGCGAGTAGAGATCAAAACCGACAGCAGCAATGTGACCCGACTGTTCAGCACCAAGAAGATTTCCGGCACCGCGGATTTCCAGGTCGCGCATGGCAATCCGAAAACCGGCGCCGAGTTCGGTTGCTTCCTGAATTGCTTCCAGGCGCAAACGTGCGTCGTTAGTCATGATGCGAGCGACATTGTACAGCAGATAGGCATAGGCGCGGGTTGCACCGCGCCCGACCCGACCACGTAATTGATAGAGCTGGGCCAGGCCGTAATTGGTCGCATCGTCGATGATAATGGTATTGGCATTCGGCACATCAAGACCGCTCTCGATAATCGTGGTACAGACCAACACATCATAGCGACCCTCGAAGAAGTCGATCATTACCTGCTCCAGCTCGCGCTCGGCAAGCTGGCCATGGCCGATTGCAATGCGGGCTTCCGGTACGAGCCGGCGCAACCGCTCGGCCATGTGATAGATACTCTGCACCCGATTGTGGACAACGTACACCTGTCCTTCGCGTTCGAGTTCACGCCGGATCACCTCCTGAATGAGGTGATCATCGGTCGGCACCACGTAGGTCTTGATCGGGATACGGTCTTCGGGAGGCGTGTCAATCACACTCAGATCACGAATACCGGCCAACGCCATATGCAGGGTGCGCGGGATGGGAGTGGCGGTCAGGGTTAAGACATCCACTTCTGTGCGCATCAACTTGAGGCGCTCTTTGTGACGGACACCAAAGCGTTGTTCCTCATCAATAATCACCAGGCCAAGGTTACGAAAGACAACATCGTTGGAGAGCAGCCGATGAGTGCCGATAATAATGTCGATCTTACCCCGCGCCAGATCGCGGATAATTGCATCTTGTTCTTTCGGCGAGCGAAACCGCGAGAGCATTTCAACCGTCACCGGAAAGGCTGCCATGCGCTTGCGGAAGGTGTCGAAATGTTGCTGAGCCAGTACAGTGGTCGGCACCAGGATAGCTACTTGTTTTCCGTCTTGAACCGCCTTGAAGGCAGCACGTAAGGCAACTTCAGTCTTGCCAAAGCCAACATCACCACACACCAGGCGATCCATCGGCGTTGGCTTCTCCATATCGGCCTTGACCTCGGCAATTGCCCGGAGCTGATCATCAGTTTCCAGATAGGGAAAACTGGCTTCGAGTTCACGCTGCCATTCGTTATCGGGGGAAAAGGCGTGGCCGGCTTTAAGCTGACGCTGCGCATAGAGGCGTAGTAACTCTTCGGCCAAATCCTGCACCGCAGCGCGCACTTTGCGTTTGGTACGCTCCCAGTCCTGGGTGCCGAGACGGGTCAGCGCTGGTGGGCCATCACCGGCGCCGATATAACGAGTTACCCGGTCGATCTGATCAACCGGCACGTAGATTTTATCTTCACCCGCATAACGAAGCACCAGATACTCGCGCTCGACTTCACTGACGGTACGACGAATCATGCCGTCGAAGATGGCAATACCGTGCTCGATGTGCACCACATAATCGCCCGGCTTTAGCGTACGCAGAAATGCGGCGCGATCAGTTGTGCCGGTTTTACGACGACGCTCGGCGAGTGGCCGGCGCTGGCGCACACCAAAAATCTCACTGTCGGTGAGCAGGGTCAGGTGAAGATCGGCGAGCGTGAAACCGGCTTCAAGTCCGCCATGAATAGGCACGAAACGTCCACTGACTGTTTCCTGTACCAGCCGCTCATTCACCAATTCTTGCAGGCGCGCCGCCTGTGCCGTAACTGCGACCACCAGCTCACCGCCTCGTACCTGCTCAACAACCGTATCAATCAGGCGGCGCAATTGCCCACCGTATAGCGGCGGAACACCAAACGATAACGGGGGCAAAGCGTCAGGATATGCGTTGTGGCTTAAATCCGCAACGATAAGCGTCGTCGAGTCCCTTAGGTGCAATTCATTCCAGCGCAGGTAAGGGCGCGGAAAGTCAGGCGGCAACTCACCCAGAGCCAGTAGTTGAGCACGGTAGTCAGCAGCCTGCATATCAATTTCATCAGCATGCTGGGCAAGGAGATGACCTTCCGCCAGGGCAACCATGCTCTGCGGTGGCAGGTAATCCAGCAGGGTCGCCGTCTGATTGTAGAAAAACGGGGCATAGAAGGCCCGTCCCTCAAAGCGCTGACCACCGGCGAGTTGTTCACGAGCAACAGCCCATTCATCACGGACTTCGCGACGAAGCTGACTCAGATCAAGAGTATCAATCCGGCGCAGTGCCTCAGCACGGCGCCAGAATGGAATCTCGTGGGGTGGGCCAATCTCGGTCCGCTCCAGGCGCTGCTCGCTGCGCTGGGTTGCCGGATCAAACCGACGCAGACTGTCGATTTCGTCATCAAACCACTCAATGCGCAACGGCAGTTCATCGCCTGGAGGCCAGACATCAAGGATCGCGCCGCGCCGACTCAGCTCACCCGGCTCTTCAACCATCGCCACCCGTTGATAGCCGTTGTCAAGTAGGGTTGCCACGGTCTGCTCAATCGACACCTGCATCTCACGCTGAAGCCTGATCGTGGCGTTCGCCAGATCAGACGGTGGTAATGTCGGTTGCATCAACGCCTTCACCGAAGTTACAATCACCCCGGCAAAGGAAGCTGCCTGCAACCCACGCAACACAGCCAGTCGTTGCACAAGTACATCGCGGCCGGGAGACATCTGCTCGTATGGCAACGCATCAGCAGGAGGGAAGAGCCAGACCTGATCCGACCCTAACCACAGCCGGAGATCGTCGGCTGACCGGAGCGCACTCTCGGCACTGAGGGTGACATAGAGGGTTGGCGTCGTGCGGTAATAGGCCAGTGCAGCAATCAATGCCGGACGGGCAGCCGCCGGCACCGGCGCAATCGTTTGACAGCCAGGGCGCAGCGATGCTGCCAGCGCTGCAATGCCCGGCAGGTCAGCCAACACTTTACCGAGTGACTGAACACTTGTGAGCTGATGGTATGTGGCTGGCAATGGTGTTACCATTGATAACCTGAACACACAACGAACCGCCGACCGACGTACCGGCGGTTGCAAAGATTTACATTTTAGTATAGTACCACGAGAAACGGCATTGGTTACCGACGGCGGGTCAGCAAGACCCCACTGACGATCAGCAAGCCACCGACTCCCTGTACCCACGTTGGCTGTCCACCGATGAGCGGCCAGGCGATGAGAGTTGCTACAAGCGGAATGGCACAGCCGTAGATCGCCGTGCGCGCACTGCCGGCCACACGCACACTATTATTCCAGAGGACATAGGCCAGCACCAGAGCCAGTAAGGTTGCGTAGGCCAGGGCGAGCCACGCTTGCATGCTCACCTGCGTCCATACAACCGTTGACCAATCTGGTATGCTGATGAGGATCATACCCGGCACACCGGTTACCATCGTCCAGGTTGTAATCGCCAGCGGGGATAGACCCTGACCAAGAGTACGGACGCCGAGGGTGTACATCATCCAGCAGAACGCAGCACCGAGCATCAGCAGATCACCCAGTAATCCCTGACCACCGAGACTCAGACCACGTTCGGCCACCACCAATGCTACCCCGCTGATCGCCAGCGCAATCCCAACTGCCATGACGCGACGGATCCGCTCAATACCGAGCAACGCTGCCGCCAGAGCAACCAGCGCCGGCGTTGTAGCAATAATCAGCGAACCGTTCGCTGCTGTTGTCAGGGTCAGGCTATAGGTGAAGAGCGCCTGATAGATCGTGTTGCCGACTACACCAATCCAGGTCAACTTCCAGAACGTGTGCCGATCAGGGAGTGCTCGTTGCCCTTCACGCCAAAACATAAAGCCCACCAAAAGCACACTTGCACTTGTAAAGCGTAACGTCGCAAACACCAGCGGAGGAATCTCGATCAACGCAGCCTTCACAATGCTAAAATTCGCACCCCAGATCAACACAACCAGCAACATCGTCAGATCGGTCGGGGTCAAACCGGCAAACAAAACCGGCTGTTCAACGCGGGTGGTGGTGGTTGTCATACATCCTCGGCTTCCAGAAATGCAGCTTACTCTTCGGATAGGGTACCACAGACATATCTGTCATAACCAGCATCTCCAGACGGATATTTGGCTTGTCAAAGGAGTGAGGAAGTTCGTAATTCACCCTTTCATTTCACCACCTGACAACCTTGCCGCAAACCTCACGCTGTCGTAGAATGGAGGAAGTAACTGATTGAAGCCTACGGGCAAGGAACACACATCATATGGCTATTCGACGTATTCTGCGGATTGACGATGCTGAGGATCGCAAGATCCTCAAGATGCAATGTCGCCCAGTCAAGTTGCCAGATCGCAGTCTCAAGCAACTGGTGGCCGACATGTTTGAGACCATGCGCGCTGCCCACGGAGTTGGGCTGGCCGCGCCCCAGATTGGTATTCCCATCCAGCTTTGTATCATTGAAATCCCTGCCGAATATGAGGAGCGTGCCGACGGCAGTGTGGTTGAGGTGGCACCAGCCGAACCATACGTGCTGATTAACCCGCGCATTGTCAAGATGAGCGGGGAAGAGGTCATGCGCGACGAAGGCTGCCTCAGTCTACCCAGCTGGTACGGGATGGTGCCGCGTCAGACCTGGGTAACGGTTGAGTTTCAGGATCTGAACGGTAAACACCACCGCTTGCGCCGCGCTGGTGATCTATTGGGTTGGGCCATTCAGCACGAAGTTGACCATCTCAACGGTATTCTCTTCACGGAACGGATCCGTGACCTCAGCACATTGCGCGATATTACGAAGGAGCGTGACGCGCAACCGGTTGATCAGGCTCCATAGCCACGGTGATGCGCCACGTGACACCTGGCCTGATCTGAAGCGGTATGCAAACACCTGATCTGGTACAGGCTGCACTCTTCTTTGCTGCCCAGGCGCACAATGGCCAGTTGCGCCCCGGCAGTACCTGGCCGTACCTCGTGCATCTGTGCGACGTCGCTCTTGAAGTGGCGACAACGCTGATGATTGAGCCAGGACATGACACAACGCTGGCACTTTGTTGTGCACTTTTGCACGATGTGCTTGAGGATACTGATACTGACGAGGCACAGTTGACGCAGTTCTTTGGGCCGGCGATCACGGCGGGAGTGCGGGCACTCACAAAAAACCCGACCCTCCCCCAGGCCGAACGGATGGCCGATAGTCTGCATCGCATCCAGCATCAGCCGCGTGAAGTCTGGCTGGTGAAGCTGGCCGACCGGATCAGCAATCTATCAACACCACCTCCTGACTATTGGTCGGCAGAGCGAATCGCTGCGTATCGTGCTGAAGCTGAACTCATTCTTGCAGCCCTCGGTTCGGCCAGTCCACATCTGGCTGCACGACTCCGGAGCAGAATTGAACAGTATGGTGCAGCCTCTCCCATTTTGGGACAGTGAAAGCCATACAGAGGGAAAGGATGTCGTATGCGGATTGCTGTAGGTAGTGATGAACGGACTTACATGACCGATGCGCTCATCGCCGAACTCAAACAGCGTGGTCATGACGTGATCTTGTTTGGACCACTTGCCGGCACATCTGACCCATGGCCCGATGTTGGACGGGCAGTTGGCGAAGCTGTGGCTGCTGGCCAGGCCGATCAGGGTATCGTGTGCTGCTACACCGGTACCGGGGTGAGCATCGCTGCCAATAAAGTACCCGGTATCCGCGCTGCTCTGTGCCACGATGCGCAAACGGCAGCAGGAGCACGAAAATGGAACGACGCGAATGTGCTGGCCCTGAGTCTGCGTACCACAACACCTGAACTGGTGCGCGAAATCCTCGATGCCTGGTTCGCCACCGAATGCCCACCAGAGGAACAGGTCACGATTGACCGGCTACGCACGTTCGATAAGGTGTAAACCCACTTTGTGCTTCACCTTTATCCTGAAAACCATGATCAGGCAAATAGCGCCTGTACCTGTGGTATAGTACAAAAGGATGCACGTGACACGAGAAGACCCCGGTTGATGTACCGGGGTTTTTGTATGAATGAGGCAGGTGACGATGGAACAGACAATGCAAGGAAAAACGGTGATTGTCACCGGTGCTAATTCGGGTATTGGTTACGTTACGGCACGCGAACTGGCTGCGATGGGAGCACGCATAATCATGGTTTGCCGTTCGCAGAGCAAGGGCGAAGCGGCCCGGCAACGGATCCTGCAAGAAACCAAAGGAGCACCAGAACCAGAGCTAGTACTGGCTGATTTTGCCTCACTGGCATCAGTACGCCGTGCTGCCGGTGACATTCTGGAGCGCTGCCCACGGATCGATGTCCTGATCAACAATGCCGGCCTGTTTGTCTCGGAACCCCTGGCCAGCGTCGACGGTTACGAAATGACCTTTGCCGTCAATCACCTGGCCCCCTTCCTGCTCACCAACCTGTTGCTCGAACGGATCATCGCCAGTGCACCGGCCCGCATCATCAACGTTTCTTCTTTCGCGCATGTCGCCGGCAGAATCACGATCCCACAGATCGCCTCTCCCCAGCGCCCCAACATTGCCCAGGCTTACAGTGACTCCAAGCTGTGTAACATTCTGTTCACAAACGAACTGACCCGTCGCTTGCATGGGAGTGGGGTGACTGCGAATAGCCTGCACCCCGGCGCAGTCGCCACCAATTTTGCCGCCGACGCCCGTGGTCTGTTTGCATTCTTCTTTCGCCTTGCTCGTCCTTTCATGCTCTCGCCGGAACAGGGGGCAGCGACCTCGATTTACCTGGCTTCTTCACCAGAAGTTGCGGAGATCAGTGGGCAATATTTTGTTCGCAAGAAGCCTGCCAAACCATCGGCAGCAGCGCAAGATGTAGCCCTGGCAAAGAGGTTGTGGGAGTTCAGCGAACAACTGGTGCGTGAGAAGGTAGCGGCGTGATGGGATCTCATTAGACCGCACGATATTGCGCAGATAACCAGATCGCGGCAATAGCGCAATAACGGTTGGGTGAAGGTAGTCCTTCACTTATGCGAATGCTGTTCACCATAGCCCAGAAGACTGGCAGGCAGGTAACTCAACAACGTGTCAACGATTGTTGAAAAGCACGGCGTTGAGACAGCGTATAGCAAATCTGGTGCAGCAAAGGTCATAGCGTGATCGATGGTGGGCAGACTGGCAGCATACTCGCCAGGGTTACGTACCGGCAACGGTACACCCTGCGACCTGCACCTGCCGGTGCGTGCGGCGGAAGCGTAACTTCCACACACCAAACAATGCGCTACAGGCAACCCAACCCGAACACCGTATCCACGCCGGCGCGTGATACCACAGGGTGTACGACGGAAACGACCTCCGCAGTTACTGCCGGCGTGATGGTACACTCGAGAACGATGACTTCTATTCAACCAGATTGGATATTACCCAGAGCGACAGCGATGTGTGAATGGGCGTGAGCCACCCGTTTCCGGTACACAGGCAGAAGCGGGAGCTACGCTGTTGCCTGCCTGTTGATGCGATGGTGTCTAATATCGCAGCCTTCCCCAATACACTCCGCTCGCAAACAGTTTGATATGGAACTATCGATAAAAAGCATAATGGCTTTGGTAATATGATAGTAATCGTACTGGTCTAAAATGAGTAAAGGATTTTTACCGCGAAGTTCAAAATATGTGATGATCGATCAATTGCTTTACGATGTCGTTACTGAACACAGCCAGGCTATTTATCAGACGTAGTTGAGCCAGGATGTTATCAGTGCGATTTGAAACCGATATACCGCATCACGCCATGCTACAATAAACATCGCAGCAACATCCGTTAAGCCGGAAAGCATCATAGCCTATGCAGAGTCAACCCTACAACGTGTTGGTCATCGATGATGACCCCAATGTGCGCGATATTCTAAGCAGTCTGCTCAAACGTGAACGCTGTATCGTCCGCACCGCAGCATCAGGGCAAAGCGGCATTGCGGCTGCCCAGGCCGAGTTACCCGATCTGATCCTGCTCGATGTCATGATGCCCGATCTCGACGGGTTCAGTGTCTGCCGAATGTTGCGTGAAGATCCGCTGACGGCTGAAGTTCCCATTATTATGATTACTGCACTTGATGATCGGGCTTCGCGGTTAGAAGGAGTAAAGGCCGGTGCAGATGAGTTTTTATCCAAACCAGTCGAATTGAGCGAGTTGCGCCTGCGGGTGCGCACGATGCAGCGGATCAACCGCTACCGCCGATTGATCGAAGAGCGCGAGCGCGCAGCAGCTCAGGAGCGTCTCCTGACCGAACAGGCCCGGCAGGCAGCCCAGGCTATTGCGGATGCATATGATCAAACCCTGATCGGTTGGTCACGTGCACTTGACCTCCGTGACAAAGAGACAGAGGGGCATTCACAACGGGTCGCTCAACTTACGCTGGCTGTGGCGCAGGCACTCAATATTCCCCCAGAAGAGCAGATCAACATGTGGCGCGGTGCGATGCTCCATGATATTGGCAAAATTGGCGTACCTGACGCCATTTTGCACAAACCGGGGCCACTCACCGAAGAAGAATGGGAGATTATGCGTCGCCACACAACTTATGCCTACGAGTTACTCTACCCGATTGCTTACCTGCGCCCCGCTCTGGACATTCCATACTGCCATCATGAAAAGTGGGATGGTACCGGCTACCCACGAGGCTTACGCGGCGAACAGATTCCACTTGCGGCCCGTATCTTTGCCCTGGTTGATGTTTGGGATGCGCTGACAAATGATCGACCGTACCGCAAGGCGTGGAGTCGTGAGCAGGCCTGGCAATACATTCACTATCAAAAGGGTAAACATTTTGATCCGCAACTGGTTGATCTTTTTCTCTCCATTGCTGTGCCTGACCTGACGAAGGTGATGGAACGCCAGGTTTCTGGAGGGAAAGAAGATTAGCGGTTAACTCAAGTTGCCACCTTTTTCACCACAGAGGCACAGAGGAAGGGCATAATCCGAGTGCTGTGCTACCTTGGGGGGTCGTGACGTAGCGTGTGTCTATGGAAACTGGCTGCTCACCACAGCATGCATACGGTTACGTCACTGATAGCGCGTCACGCCTTTTCTCCTTCCAGGTGTGAAGTACAATACCCCAACCCTCACCCGCCCCCGCTGGGGGCGGGAATTACCGGTGTTGGGCACCTTCCGGCATACGCGACTTTATTCAGGGTTGCGATACAACGCTGGCAGCAGGCAAGGCGTGCTGTTTCAGGTGGAGGGTGAGCGGAATGCGTGCACTTTCGGGGTGTCTGTCGACGCCTTACGGGGGTATAGCACCGGGATCATCCTGGATAGCGTGGCATGACTCCGATCACACCAGGGTTGATAGTAGCCGGTAAGGGCACGGCATACCGTGCCCTTACGAGCTGACCTTGTTTACTGAGCCGGGGCAAGAAAATCGACAGCGACGAATCCTTCCAGGCCATCAGGGGTACGTACCGGTCGCCAGACAAAATCAGCACCGACAACATCATCACCGATCTGCTCAAGGCGAGTGCCATCGGGAAGCGTAGCAATCGGCTGGTTATTGCGATTGGGTTGAGGGCGGAGGAAGAGTCCCTGACCACCAGTATTGACGACTACAAAGAAGCGAGGAGCGGGTGTTGGGGCTGCGGTGGGAGCTAAGGTACCGGTACCACTCTGGATATCAGTAGCGGTTGTGGGTTGTTCAAGCATAGGGGCAGTAGGAACACCTAATGGCGCCTCCCGACGATCACCCCGTAGGAGAGACAACGACAAGATAAAAATCAGGACGATGAGTACAAGACCTCCAATCATATACATCCAACCCCGTTGTTGTAACCACCGAATCAAAATCTGGGTAAAATTACCGCTGTATGTAGTACCACTGGCAGCAGATGTCGGTCGCCAGCGCGGCGCAGACGCTGTGGCGTCCAGACGTTCAGTACGTGCTGTGTCACGTCGCTGAGCCGCATCACCTGGTCGCGGATCAGTACTTCTGGTCTGCCGTTCTGGATTTTCTCTCATGAACGTCTCCTCTATTCGCCTCATCGCCGACATATGATAGCATATCTTTGTCTGGCAACTCAGCCTGTACGGCTGATCGATGTGTGGCAGACTATGACACCAGATCGCACAGTCGACGATCCAGATACTCCAGAAGTGGATGCAGGTAAGGGGTAATTCCTTTATAGTCGAGGATGGCCGGATCGAGCTGGCGGAGGAGCTGAGCCATGGCAGCCGTCCACTGCGAATCGCTGGTCAGTTGTGCCAGCGGGGCCACGTAGGTTCGTACTGTGAACAAGACTACCGGATGACGAACAAGGCGAACGAGCGTCTGTCGCTCTACACGGTAAAAGACACGTTCACCGGCATTATCTGCGGTTACTGTGCTCTTCTGTTGATCGAGTGGACCAAGGCGCGGCGAGAGATCGAGATCGGGAAGCACCGCCAGTGACCAGTTGCGCCGCCAGACCGGACGCTGTGATTGCAGTCGACTTATCAATTGATCAGTTGATCGGGCCAGTTGTGCGACGAAACCAGGCACTGGCCCGTGAATAGCGGACAGCGGTAACCCCATCTTATCGGAGAGACACCAGCGGTTGGGAAAGCAGAGCTGACCGGCAATCAGCGGATGCCCGGACGCTTCATCGACCGCTATCAGCAGCAAATCTTCCTGAACCTGACGACCGAGCCAGTCGATTGGCCATAGGCCGAGATCGTCACCAATCCGAATTGTTGACACCTGATTGGTTAGACGATTTTCCCACTCCAATTCTGCACCACGCTGTCGCAGCACGAACCACTCAGGGTAGGAACAGTGTAGTTCTGCTAATCCCCATTCTAACAGTTCCCACTGTGCCGGCAGACTCTCAGGGTATGCCTGCACGTAGTATGAGTGATCGGCAGCTAACAATGCCCGTTTCAGCATCAATTCGGCATGATAGTGAGCAGGATCGACATGAAAAACCGGTGCGCCGTGCAAGGGGTATGCACCGACTCGTAATACCTGCGGCGAGGGAATGACGAAAGGATCGAATGGCCATGCTTCAATCATGATTCACCCCGGCAGCGGCCCAGGCAGCCAACGCTCGGATATGTTCAGGAGTGGTCCGGCAACAACCACCGATCAGCCGTGCCCCCACAGCGTACCATTGCCTGGCCTGGGTCACAAAATCGCCAATCTCAGTCGTACCAATCCAACATTGCCCAACCGGATCATAGACTTCTCCCGAATTAGGATAGACCACAATCGGCTTGTCGGTAACAGACCGTACAGCGCGGATAAGATCGGGAAGGAAGCGAGGAGCTGTACAGTTAACCCCAATTGCAGCCACCTGGGGATGGGCAGCAATCTCAGCAGCACATTCGGCAATTGGTTCACCCTGAGCAGTGTGAGCACCATCGCGAGCACTAAAACTAATCCATGCGGTCAGGTACGGGAATTCGGGCAAGAGCGCAACTAATGCCCGTGCTTCGTCGAGACAGGGAATCGTTTCACAGGCAAAGAGATCGGGTTGAGCAGCCGCAAGAGCAGCCATGCGAGGTCGATGAAACTCAATCAATTCAGCCACAGATAAGCCGTAGTTACCGCGATATTCCGAGCCATCGTGCAAAAATGCACCATACGGGCCTACCGAGGCCGCAACCAGTGGTCGTAGCCGCCCTTCGCGATTCGCCGGGTCAGCCCAAAACTGATCACGTGCAGCCTGGGCCAATGCGACCGAGCGCTGTAAGAGCAGGATTGCCTGACCTGGAGCGATGCCACGTGCCATAAAACCGGGAATCGTTGCCTGATAACTCGCAGTAATGGCAACATCAGCACCGGCCGCAAAATAGTCGGCATGCACAGCCTGAATCAACGATGGATTCTCGATCAATACCTTTGCCGACCAGAGCGGATCAGCGAGATCGCAACCACGCCGTTCTAGCTCCGTAGCCAGTGCCCCATCGAGGATCAGGAGTGGACGTTGGGCAAGGGCAGCAGTTATCGGATTTGTCGAACTCATCTTGACCATCTCCCCCTTCGGCGAGGAATAGGCTTTGCGAATAGCTTCCTCCTTCGTGGCTTCGTTGCAAAAATGGCACCGGCTCCAACCTGAGCCAGATGTTCTGCCTGGTCAGTCAGATCAGCCCTGTGCCGATAGTAAGTGTCTGGTCCAGGCTTCAGTTCGGGTTACAGTTCCTGCACAACCGGACAACGAACGGTGAGTGCACTCTTATCTTTATCTTACCTGTGTCATACCAACTCTTGCTCGACAACATGCACTGTTCAGATGTGATTCTCGTGCTGAAGCGCTACCAGGTACCACCGGCAAGTCGCTAGTGCCCGTAGGGGCGACGCATGCGTCGCCCCTACGGGCATCCGGCAGCGCATCGTTCAGGTGCCACATCAAGGTGATAGTCGGCTAGCGTGTCGTGATCTCTGCAAATGGCATGTAACTATCTACTTTCATCATTCCAGGGTAACTGTTCGCCAAGTGCGAGATCATGTCCGGGCAACACCGGGGGTTGCCTCCTTAACTAACCCAAATGCTCCCTTTGTCACCACAGAGACACGGAGGACACAGAGGATGGATATAACCCGGTTGCGACCATGAGGCGTGACGTAGCACGTCCATGGGAATTGACTGCAACCCACATCATTCGCACGGTTACGCCATATGGTGTTGCGTACAACGTCGTGCTGTTCATCCTGACAGTCAGCCTCCGTGGTCTGCGCACAGCATAGGTGGCAACTCGAGTTAACTAATCATACCACAAGACATCTACCAGGGGTAAAAGCATGTTGTAATAAAGGGTGAGAAATAGTGATGATTCGCATACTAGAATTGTTGGGAAGTGCGGCAAGATTCGCAGGTCACGGTCGTGAAATATGCCGTAATTCGTACAGCATACAAAACTTCACCACTTCGTGCCAGGCCAGAGTGGCGCAGAGAAACAGCCCCAGCCAGCCATCGCGCCAACCACCGAGCTTAACATAGCGGCGCCAGAACTCACGGGCCGGCGCACCGATCAAATTACGCAGCCGCATCCGTCTGCCATGCCGATACAGCGTTATCGCCTCGGCAAGCGCGTAGCGGGCCTGTTTTTGCCACAATTCATCAAGCCGTTCGATATTGAGATGGAGCAGATGCCCGCGCAGTGTCCCGACGGTGCCGTTCAGCGTTGCCACTTCGTGTACTGCGACCTGCTCATCGTAATGAGCCGCATTGCGCCGCAGCAGGCGAAGCTGAAAATCCGGGTACCAGCCGCCACCACGCAGACGCCGCCCAAAAAACAGGTTGTAGCGGGGAATCCGGTAACCGACAAGGTCGGGCGGAGGGGTTGTCTGCAACCATGTGGCAAGTTCGATGAATAGTTCCGGCGTCAGGCGCTCATCTGCATCAATGAAGAGTACCCAATCGCCCCGACACCGGCGCAGCGCGAGGTTCCGTTGGGCACTAAAGCCACGCCATGGCTCAATCAACACCCGGCAACCGTGCTCTGCGGCAATCGCCGTGGTAGCGTCACGAGTCTGGGCATCCACGATAACGACCACATCATCGCTCAGGCCGGCGATGCTGCGCAGACAACCGGCAAGATGACGCTCTTCATCACGGGCAATGATGGCAATCGAAAGCAAGGAATGGTGCAGCATAATCAAAATAGTATTGCCTGTTGCGGCCCGCTCTCGTCATCAGTCGGTAGGGAGCGTTCCGGGTAAGGCAGGCCAAGATGTTCGTAAGCCCGCCGGGTTGCAATCCGACCGCGTGGGGTGCGCTGCAAGAAACCAAGTTGCAGCAAAAAAGGTTCGTACACGTCTTCGATAGCATCAACCTCTTCGGCCAGTGCTGCGGCGAGGGTACTGAGACCGACCGGGCCACCGTTGAACAGTTCAATGATTGCCCGGAGCAGACGACGGTCATTCTCATCAAGGCCCAATTCGTCGATCTCAAGCTGGGCCAGCGCATCCCGCGCCACCTGAAGCGTGATCGCACCGTCGGCTACAACCTGGGCATAATCGCGCACCCGGCGCAAAATTCGGTTCGCAATCCGTGGCGTCCCTCTGGCGCGACGACCAATTTCGCGAGCACCTTCAGGGCTGATGGGAACGCCAAGAATGTGCGCCGAACGGCTGACAATTTCGGTCATCGCGTCATCAGAATAGAAGACCAGCCGATGCACGGCGACAAAACGGTCGCGCAGGGGTGAGGTGAGTAACGCCAGACGGGTGGTGGCACCGATTACGGTAAAGCGGGGCAGACTGAGACGCAAGCTACGGGCACCGGGACCTTTGCCAACCACCAGATCGAGCGCAAAATCTTCCATCGCCGGATACAGCACCTCTTCAACGGCCCGATTCAGGCGATGCACCTCATCGATAAACAACACATCATTGGCCTGGAGATTGGTCAGGATAGCAGCCAGATCGCCGGCCCGTTCAATCGCCGGCCCACTGGTAATCTTGATTTTGGCACCCATTTCATTGGCTACCACATTTGCCAGCGATGTTTTGCCCAATCCCGGCGGGCCATAAAAGAGGGTGTGATCGAGCGACTCATTCCGCCCACGAGCGGCGGCGATGGCAATCCGCAGTTGCTCGACAACCTTCTCCTGGCCGATAAACTCGCTGAGGGTGCGGGGACGAAGGCTCTTCTCAACCTGTTGGTCGTCGCTATCTGAATGTGGATTGACCAGCCGCTCGGCGCTCATGCCCATCCTTTCCACCATTGTTCGCACAGGTGTACGCATCTCGCCACTGATTATAGCATAGCCCGGCGATACTGAAAGGAAAGAAGCGGGCAAGCGCCCGCTTCTCTCTGCAATCTGGCAGAGCCGTGGTATAGGAGATGGCAATGCTAGAGCGTTTGGATGACGGACGTGGATTGAAGCTGGTCAATCCCCCCGATCATAGCCAGCCGTTCAGGCTGCCACTGCCGCCTCTGCCAGGAGCACAGCCCGGACACGCTGACCGCGCAACGTTGTCCGATTAAGTGCCTGGAGCACCTGTTGGGCTGCCCGGCGCGGTACTTCGACGATGCTGGTCCGTGCTCGAATTTCGATCTCGCCGATGCTGCGTCCGGGCAAACCGGACTCGTTTGCAATGGCGCCGACGATGTCGGCAGGGCGAATCTGATCATTGCGACCAAGGTTGATCTGCAAGCGCACCATCGTCCGCTCAGCACGCTCGCTGCGTGCGTCGGCTTTGGTGCGTGGCGAACGCGCAGATCGTTCTGAGCGTTCACGCTGCGGACGCTCAGCAGGCGGTGGGGCGAGCCGGGTAATCGTATCAACCTGATCGGTCTGATCTTCGTTCAAGAGCAATTTCAACGCAGCGGCAGCTACCGTGCGCAGATCACCTGTGCCAGCCAGTTCGTCGACCATGGTGGTGTAGCCGGCAAGCGCAGGATCGGCCATCGCCGCCCGCAACTGATCGACCAGCGCCGCACGACGGCGGGCCGCTACATCGGCCAGCGTCGGCATCTGGCAGCGCTCGATCCGGGTGCGTGTCACCCGCTCGATGATCTGCAACATGCGGCGCTCGCGTGGGGTGATAAAGGTGATCGCCACTCCTTCGCGCCCGGCTCGTCCGGTGCGACCGATCCGGTGTACGTAGCTTTCGGGGTCGGTGGGTACATCGTAGTTGATCACGTGACTCACCTCAGCGATGTCAAGGCCGCGGGCTGCAACATCGGTTGCCACCAACACATCAAGTTGCCCTTCGCGGAAACGCCGCATCACCCGATCACGGGCGGCCTGGCTTAAGTCGCCATGCAGCGACTCGGCTGCGTAGCCCCGGCCTTGTAGCCGTTCACCAATATCATCGGCCTCCTGGCGTGTTCGGCAAAACACAATCGCCAACTGGGGCATTTCGGCGTCGAGTACCCGGCAGAGAGCATCGAGCTTGTCGCGGGCCAGCACTTCGTAGTAGGTTTGCCGGATACGCGGGGTTGTCAATTGCTCGGCAGCAATGCTCACCCGCACCGGCTGGCGAGTATAACGCAGGGTCAGGTTTTGCACTGCTGGTGGCAACGTCGCCGAGAAGAGAGCGGTCTGCCGTTCCGTTGGGGTCAATTGCAAAATCGCCTCCAACTCCTCGGCGAAGCCCATATCGAGCATCTCGTCGGCTTCGTCAAGTACCACCATACGCAGGTGATCAAAGCGCAGACTGCCACGCTTCAGATGATCGAGCACTCGTCCTGGAGTCCCGACCACGACCTGCGTTCCCTGAGCCAGCCCGCGCAACTGGCGTTCGATAGGTTGGCCACCGTAAATCGGTAACACGCGCAACGAACGGTGGCGGCCATAGCGATGGATCGCCTCTGCCACCTGGACGGCTAGCTCGCGGGTAGGGGCGAGGACAAGCGCCTGCACCACCAGCGCGTCGGTGACACGTTCAATCATCGGCAACGCAAATGCTGCCGTCTTCCCGGTGCCGGTCTGGGCCTGAGCGATCACGTCGCGACCGGCAAGTAACAATGGAATAGCCTGGGCCTGAATGGGTGTTGGTTCGTCGTAGCCAAGCCCGCTCAATGTGCTCACCAGCGCATCGCTCAGGCCCAACTCAGCAAAAGTCGTCATGGTATTCCGTTTCACATATCCACATTACATCGTGACGAAGATACGCCACGCAAGATCAAAATTATAGCATACATTTCTGATTTTGAAAGACCTTTTTTAAGCAAAGAGGGCATACAATTTTAGGATCAACGTCACCTTCACGGATCACCAGTGTGTGTGGTATTCTATAGTCATCAGAAAGATTTCGCTTTCATTGGGCATCTGCTCATATGATTCATACAATGCGGTAGGAGCGTGACATGACAGCACCGGCTCGCATTCTCGTTGCTGAAGATGAACCAGATGTGGGCATGCTCCTGCGGGAAATTCTGGTAAGTGAAGGGTACGAGGTAGAACTGGTACCCAACGGCCACCTCCTGGTGGAACGCGCCCAGGAACAGCCACCGGATTTGATCCTGGTTGATCTGCTCATGCCGTTGATGGATGGCCTGGAGGCAATCCGCCAATTGCGTAACGATACCCGCACGTCACATCTACCGATGCTCATCCGCACCGCACTTGGCGAATCGTCGCGTATTGTTGAAGGATTGGAGACCGGTGCCGATGACTACATTGTCAAACCATATGAACGCGAAGTCCTGCTGGCCCGTGTACGCTCACAATTGCGACGAGCATCGCAATTACCGGCCCGGAATCCGCTCACCGGCTTACCCGGCAATGTATCCATTCAGGCCGAGAGCAATCGTCAACTCCAGCAAGGGGCTAAATTTGCCCTGCTGTATATCGATCTCGATAATTTCAAAGCGTTCAATGATGTTTATGGGTTTGCACGTGGCGACAAAGCGCTGCACCTCGTGGCCAGTGTCTTACAGGAACAGTGTCCGCCAGGCGACTTTATCGGTCATATCGGTGGCGACGATTTTGTGGTGATTCATTTCGGTGATGACCCTGAGACGTTGTGCAAGCGTATTATCCAGGTCTTTGACCAGCGTGTTCGTACTCTGTACGACGAGGCTGATCTCCAACGAGGCTATCTGGTCGCCACAGATCGTTACGGTATTGTACGTCAGTTTGGAATTATTAGCCTGTCTATCGCAGTGGTAACCACTTACACACGCACCTTTCGCAATTATGACGAACTAGGGCGGGTTGCGGCAGAATTGAAGCAGGCGGCCAAGCAGATTGCCGGCAGTGCATACAAGATAGATCGACGAAGTGATGACTCAATACCCCCCTCCCTCAATGACCGCCGCAGTGGTTCATCTCCCGAAGCGCTCATCGTTTGTCACGATGACATTGTGCGCGCAGCAATTATCGCTACGCTCAATGTACGTGGCTATCGCCTGCTCATTGCCGATAACGAGATCGCAGCCCAGGGATTACTTGCACACAACCCTCATCCGGCGCTCATCGTGGCTGAAGTCCGGCGAGACACCCCAGTTCAGATCTGGCAACAAGTGAATCACAATACGATGCTGATCGCGTTGATCAACGATGACGAGGATGCCACCATCGCCCGGCAGGCAGGTGTGCAGGCTATCATTCGATTGGACGGCAATCCCCTCAATCTCTCTGACCAGTTGCAGGCAGCACTGACGACACTGGTGCGCTGAGGCCGTCGTTCCTGGCTGGTGAAGAGGCGGTGGATTAAAACCCTGCCTCAAGCCATGCCGGCGGGGGTATTTGGGCAGATGGAGCCTGACGTGCGGATGCTGCGACGCGACATCACCGACCGCACGCTCCTGCCCCGTGCCGTCATCGTGGACGGTCGGATGTTGCCGTCGAAGCCTGAACGCGGGGGACGCGCCGGCGACGATGGGCACAAACGACGCAAAGACACGAAGGTGCCTGGCTGTGGCTACGCTGGGGCAGGTGCTGGCAGTGGTGGTCGTGCCGGCCAACGACCACGACCGCGCACAGGTGGCGGCGCTGGCCCACCGCATGCAGGAGGTGACCGATGACGTGGTGGAAGTAACCTTCGCCAACAGGACGACACCGGTGAGCAACCGGCAGCCGAGGCCGCTGCTCACGGCATGCGCCTGGCGATGGTCACGCTGCCGACGGCCACGCGGGACTTCATCTTGCTGCCTCGGCCCTGGGTGGTCAAGCGCAGATTGGACTAGACGACGCACTTCCGTCGCCTGGTCGCGACGACGAATGTATGGCGGGACGCAGGCCGGGTTGCATGTCGTCGCCGTTGCCATCGTGTTGGCCCATCGGTTCGTCTCTTTCATAGTTCAAGGTTCATAACAGTCTCTAAAGTAGCCAACGGGAAGACTGCATTATTAAACTGAGCAGTACGCCCGTTGCAATCTATGCGAACCGTTAAGTACGGACTGCCTGGGTATTTGCGCAACACCACCTCCACCTCACTTCCATTGAGCCATGTGTGGGATTCTAAAGACCAGCTCCTGGCCGGCTCCCAGACAACGACTCTGCTGCCGTTCTTGACGATACGAAAAGAGTTAATCCAGTGCGACATGCGCACCTCTTCTGACATTACTTCAATCACGAAACTGCCGTCAGGCGACTCGAAACACTCGACATATTCATCATGTTTATTCACAGGCATACCCTCTTTCATGGGCCTAACGCCAGGCATTAGCTGCTGGCGGAGAGCTGGCAAAGGTGCGTGAGACCGGCACAGCTAATGAGCGAGAGAGCTTATCAAACAGTCAGCTACAGATAATGTCAGACTCCTTCACGACTAACCACGATGCGTGCAGATCAGACTCCGCAGCGCCTGGTCATATCACGGGCTGTGAAGTGCGCATTCCGCCACCGTTTGATCGTGTCACCATGCCGACGGTTCCACCGACCTTTTTCGCGCTCCAGTCCAACTGGTTCAGCGCCGGTGTTTTCCGCATCCTTCGGGTCGACGCTGGCGTTTTTCGTATCCTCATCGCTACGGTTTCGCGACGCTGTTTTCCGGTTGGGTTGCGAGCGGTATCGTGATCAATTATGCCCCCTGCCGCCCCGATGTAGCCGCATCCCGCAGTGCAAAAATGGCGTTCTTCCGCGTTTGCTTCCGGCGTTTCTCGCGTCATAGTCGCTGCGGTTCCTGCCGGGATCTTCCGCACACCACCGCACAAAAGACGGTTTTCTTCCACTACCTTTTCTGGCCAGGCTCGTGCGCCTGTCTTTGTCCAGCGCGGCTTCACGAGATGTTCAGCAGGGGAGAGGAACGATGAAACCTCTCCCCTGGAGCATACATTTACTTGACAACCAGCGGCAGGTTCACCCGATAGTTCACCTCACCCAGCATCGTCACCCCCCAGCGCTGCGGTTCGTAGGCAACGCTTCCCCGCGGCCAGGCCGATCGGGTGTCGTGGGCAACCAGCATCCGCACAAATCGATCCCACCCCCCAAAGCGGTCAACCGCTATCTGCATTTCCGCACTCCAACTGATAGTACCGGCACTCACCGCTCCGGTCATGCTCTGCGGGATCGGGTCAAAGACATCGTTCACACTGCCATTACCACGTCCGCTGCGGACAACGCCATCGCGTTGGATCAGCATAATCAGGTCGTCCGCCTGTTGCAGTGCATCGGCACTGTTGTTGAGATCGAATTTCAAGATGGCTGCTTCCGTGGCACTTGTGCTGAGCGGTAGGCCGCTGAAGCAGGCATACAGGTACGCTCCTACGCGCACAAACCGCACCTGCGCCGCTGTTGCCGAGGAAGTGCCTTCATTGTAGCGGAGTGATACAGGGTGTGGATCAGCGTTGTAGGCAGCATCTTCACAGAAACCATCGACAACCGGTGCAGTACTATCATCGCTGATCCGTTTGGGTGAAACAGAGAATTGAATAGTATCCTCACCACTACCGCTATCGCTATCAGTTGCCTGGAGGCGAGCCGTGTAGAGGCCGGGCGGCAGGTTGAGCAGGGTTAACTGCCCGCCATCACCGGTAATGCTGAGCGGGCCGGTAATCTGCCACTGCAACCGCGAGCCACTCAGAAAACCGTCTTCTGGATCGTAGGCCCGGCTCCGCAGGGTGATCGAGTCGCCCGGCGCAAATACAGGGCCGCCTTCCAGTAAGATCGACACCTCCGGTGTGCGACGTGCCACCGAGAACGCCGCAGATGTGGCAATCGCGGTATTCAAGCCATCGGTGGTAATAACCTGTACACGTGCTGTGCCACCCGGTAAACTGGCAATATCTACGTTGAGCGTATTGGCCGTCAGACCCTGAGCAATGACCGTCCAGGTGGTACCATTATCGGCACTGTAGCGCACCATATGATGCAGAACGCCACCATCCGGATCGCTGGCATTCCAGCTTACGGTCAGCGTGCGATTCACAGTACTGCCTGCGGTGGGCGCAGTAATCGACACTGTAGGCGGATTAGAACTGACATTCAGCCCACCGATACTACCACCTCCTACCTGAACAATCTCGATCCGGGTAGGACGCTGCGTCAGATCGAGGCGTTGGAAAAAGCCAATCAGATCCGGTTCCGATGTACCGGGCGCCGGATCACCGTCAACCTCGGCCACACGCAACGGTCGGTCGGCGAGCAGTGTTGTGCCGTTGAGCGCACGAATACGATAATTCGGACTTTCTACTGTACTGGCGTTGATCTGGGCAGTAACCTGACTGAGCAGTGGTTCGGGTAATTGGAACGACTCGCGCATTTCAGCAACC
This sequence comes from Chloroflexus sp., assembly GCF_034434295.1. Taxonomy (GTDB): domain Bacteria; phylum Chloroflexota; class Chloroflexia; order Chloroflexales; family Chloroflexaceae; genus Chloroflexus. Next base: position 87,052 of record NZ_DAOTZQ010000002.1, on the reverse strand, counting down.
GTCCCTGAAATAAAGCCGGTGACGATGAATGAGACGGTGGACTGGGCAATCGAGACATCTTCCCCGCTGTCTGCGACCGCCAGGCTGCGATTGCTGATCTGGTTGAAGATGCCTTGCCAGGTATAATTCGATGTCCAGCGTGGTCGCGGCATAAAATGCGCGTATGACATCAGATCGCCGGTTGTCTCTGGCAAGAGGAGACTTGGCGGTTGACCAAACCTCCGACTCAGACCGGAGTCGAAACCGAGAAACTCATTCGGGCCAGAAGTACCGATCTGGCAGGTCGGATGCGGATATCCACCATCCACACCATCGGGTACACCCACCGGGCAGTTAATGTGCCCACGACCATACGCATGACTAATCTCGTGCGCCAGGGTTACGCCACCACCCGGCACATTCTGGGTAAAATTACCATTAGGGTTCCAGAAGGTGAAAAACAGCACCGTGTCTTCAAGATTCATCCCGTTGACTTCACGGTCGGGAAAATCCTGTGCCATCACGACACGCAGCGTCCTGCCACCATCGCTACACAGATTGCTATCGAAGAGAGTGTTGACCTTAAGTAGGACGAGCATCCATCCGCTATCGGCATTGGAGCGCGACAGACCAAACGGATCACTCTCAAAGAGATACCAGCGCGGTTTGCGCAATGGGTCACCGCCACGCATAAAGACCCGCAATTCATGCGTAGGCAACAACTGCTCTGCACGAATGAAGAAAGACTGGATGAAGCGCCGTGCCCCTTCATCGCGGGGCCACGCCGAAATGGTTACCCCACGCTCCGTACTGACCGGTTTGATGTCCAGACAGATCGGGGCTTTCCGCACAAACGAGACCGTCCGTGTCACTTCGTTATTTGCATAGCTGGTCTCAGTTTGCACACGGCGGGGATTGACGACAGCACGCAACTGTACTGTCCCATCTGCCCAGGAAGCCGGCAGGCGGAACCAGACGCCACTGTTGATGTCACGACGATCAGTTGTCGATCCGACACTACGCGCATTGCCGACGTAATACACCGGTTCAAGCGGCGAGTCGGGCAGCGGTGTGCCACCGCGTGTCCCGTACAGCAGGACATTCGGCCATAGATCGACCGTAGCCCTGGACGGTGAACTACTGAGAATGCGCGGGAAGACGCGCACAAACGTCTCTTTACCACTCACCAGGGGCACATCGTTATTCGGGTTTTGAACTATCTGCACCACTTCCAGGCCCGTCACATCCAGATCGAGCGTCCAGGTCGAAGCATTGACCGGCAAACGGTACATTGTGCCGTTCCAGCCGATATTCCAGAAGAGGTAACGGCCATTACTCGCCAGAGACAGAGCGGCATTATAGTTATCAGTAATTTGCTCTGGTGTACCACCACTTAACGCCAGCCGAAAGATAGGACCAGTAGACCCACGCACCTCTTGCCAGTAGACATTCAGGCTGTCGACGGCAATGACCGGTGCTGTGGGGGTACCGGTGTTGCCTCGATTCACCAGAGTCTCAATAGCGCTGGGATTGCTGCGTGGTGCGCGTTTGATGACGAGGTTAGCGAGGCTCTCTGCCCAGTAGATGTGAGAACTGCTAAGGGCATAGGAAGCAACACCGGTAATTCCAAGAAAGGTAGAGGTGAAGCCGGCACCGTCTGGAACAGTACGAAACAGGCTGCTGAAGAAGGTGGACACATAGTACGCACCGCCAGAACCATCGGCGCGCAATTTCTCAAAATACCCTGCACCGAAGCCACTGATGGTACGTGCGGCCATCAGTTGTACTGCACCACCCGATTTTGGCATGCGAAACAACCGACCCGAAATCGGCGGCGCAGTATTGCTCTCTATCCAGAAGATGTAGTTGGCGTCCACATCAATCTCGAAGCGCAGGGTTGAGGTGGTGTACGTTGTGCTTCCTATCACCTCTGGTGTCGTCGTGGTTGTGGCGCTACGCGGTAAGCGTTTGATCTGGAAGTCGCTACCGATCCAGTACACATATGTGTCGTCAACGGCGAGGTTCGATTTGATGAATGGTCCGGTATTACCGGCATTGTGCAAGAGACGGGCAGTGCTCATTGAAGGTGCGCCATTCGCAGTACGACTGGAGATTTGACACGGCTCAGCAAATTCTAACGTTGATGAGCAAGATGGTGGCGATCCAGGCCAGAAGACAACGCTGTTATGTAGCGTTAACGGAATATAGCTTTCCTCATTTGCCCAGGTGTCTGGAATGGTGGCAAGCGTTCCATTGACCGAACCGGCTTCCCCTTGTACCCCGTGCGATGCCGGCAGCGTATGCTGAGCAAAAGTCAACGACGCAGAGCTACCGATCAGGCTTATCGTAAGGATAAGATAGATGAGCTGTTTCATGGCAGATTCTCCTGGGTAAAGCAATTGTTGTCTACATCGTAGTTACTTCAGCATACAGAGGGTGGCGTCTACAAAGCGTCTACATGGCCGTGCATTTCATTCCGGCCATCCACTATCGCTTCGGCTCGCCAGGTGTGCTGTTGCCCGACACCAGCGGGGCTAGCCTGTCGGCGGGTTGGATGGTCGGCGGGTGAACGAGTCGGCGGGTCAAAATTCTGCCGTAATTCGGGCAAACCCCTGCTGGGCTGCCTGTCGGCGGGGAGTGGGGGCCTCTAGCCCCACCGGGGCTTCCACGTCGTGAGGGAGGGCTTTAGGCCCGCACGACCGGGCGGGAGAACGCGCCAGGCGCACTTCTGCTAGCCCCACCAGGGCTTCCACATCGTCAGGGAAGGCTTTAGCCCACACGACACCGGCACTGTCACGCTATCAGGCAGGCTTCAGCCCGCATGACATCTGAAATCAGTGCTGCCGTGGGGTGATCATCTCATACTAACATCGGCGGATCGGGCCAGACATCATTGTCGTAAGCGCACAGGATGGCGCGATTGAACGTAAACGCGGTGCGGTACTGTTCCTGGTACTGTGCCGGCAGTTGATATGCGCTGTGCTGCAAACATTCCACCGCCGACTTCAGCGCTGCGACCGTTTCAGTCATGCGGCCCTGAGCACGCAGAATCTGGGCCCGTGCAAACCAGACTTGCTGCGGGTTCTCAACCTGTGGTACCCGGATCAGGTCTTCGACAGCATCCAGGCTATGCCTGTCGGCAGCGTCGATATCGCCGAGACGTAAGCAGGTCATTGCCAGAAAGGCTCGATCAATACTGACATCGAGATGCCCCTGTTCTGCACGCAACGCCAGACCCTGCTCCATCATCCGGCGAGCTTCCATCAGCCGTCCTTGCTGGAGCAACGCTGCGCCAAGATTTGCCAGCGCTGCCGCCTGCTGAGCAGGCAGTGGAATGGCAACGGCCCGTTCATACGACTCACGCAGCCATGCTTCAGCATCGGCACCACGACCAACCCATACCAGTGCTGCCCCGATGTTGCTGGCGGCAACACACATCCCCCGGCCATCCTGGATACCCGCGAAGAGGTTGTATGCCTCACGGGCCATCACTTCCCCTTCGGCAAATGCACCCAGGCGTAGCAGCAGCGTCGCCATATTCACGCGACTGGCAGCCATACCCTGGTACAGATCGATGGCAGCATAGCCGGCATAGGCTCGTTGATAGGCTGCCAGTGCCTCATCATATTGATGTTGTCGCGCCAGCATCCGGGCAACCAAGACAGAGGCGGCAGCTTCCCGATCAGGAATACCACGTTGGGCAAAGAGTCGCTGTGCTTCCTGAGCGTAGAGCAACGCTTGCGAGAAGTTGTTACGGAGTGCAGCAATTGTTCCCAGTTGGAGCATGACCTGCGGCAGTAAGGGTGATGTCGGCTCAGACAACTGTACTGCCCGTTTGAGCGCACCCTCTGCCGCCGCAGGGCGCTCTCGCATCTGTTCAATATCGGCACAGATACACCAGTAACGAATCTGGGCATCGCGATCCTGGTGCTGCACGATCTGTTCCGTCTGACGGAGAACGTCCTCTGCTTCGCTCCATTGCTGCTGATGCGCGAGGGCGCGAGCAAGTGAGCACAGAATAGCACTATCACGATGCAGGGTGTGGGCCGCAGCCCGTTGCAACGCATCAACCGCCTCCTGCCAGCGATTACACGCCAGAGCATAGCGACCACGGCGCTGGTAAACCTCAATCCACCATTCGGGATGATCCGGGGTCTGGCTGACAAGCTGTTCAAGTGCGTCGAGGGTCATCTGTTGTTCTGATCGCAACCCATAGTCGTGCGCTATGGTTTCTTGCTCGCACAACAGATCAAACAGTGTCGGCCGCTCTTGGGCCAGTCCCAGGCCACGCTGAACCGCATACAAGGCTGCGTCGCACGCACAGATCGCGTGGGCACGGCGAGCAGACTGAAGCCACATCCGGGCAGCTTCTTCCGATTGCGCAGCCGCTTCCAAATGGTATGCAATTCGTGCCGGTTCTGCATTCATCTGGCGCAACCATAATGCGGTTTGCCGATGCAGTTGCTGACGACGCACCGGATTGAGTTGCGCAAGGATGGCCGCACGAATTTCAGGATGGGCAATGAAGTATTGATTCTCGGTTGTGCTGATCCAATCGAGTTGCTGAAAATATGCGCAGGCTTCCTCAACCTCATCACCGGTATAGCCACTCACCTGTTGAATAAGCAGGCCACTTCCACAACAGATCACGGCCAGCACCTCAACAATACGCCGTAGGGCGGCATCACACATCTGCAACTGGAGATGGACTGCTTCCGCAAGCGATGAAGGTGGTATAACCGAATCGGGAGCCATCGTGATGGCGCGTAAGGTTTCACGAATCGCCAACGCTTCGCCCTGCGTTTGCTGCCAGAGTTGCTTACCGACAGCAACACTCAGACCTGCATCCTGCGCCAGACGCAACACCGCCTGTTGATCAATGGCCGGAATGGTAAATGAACGCAGGCGATCAGGCATGCCTGCGTCGGCGATGATCTTCTTGATCGCGCTATCATCACGACAGGTGATGAGCAGTGACATTTTGATAGCGGATAGGGAGCGGATAAACCAGGCAAACGCATCGATGGAAAGTGGATCGGCCTGATCCACGTCTTCCAGAACGATAATGACAGGATCGGTACCAATGAGCGCCTGAAATGCACGCGGTATTGCCTGCAACAGCCGGCGATACGCAAGATATGGCACCGTTTCCGAAGGAGCACGAAATGGGAGTAAGCGCGAAAAGATCGCTCGTAGTTCGGGCAACAAACGCACAACCTCGTTCATCCAGGGATCGGGTGGTGCCGCAGCCTGCATTGTGGTGAATGGCTGATTGAGCCGATGACGCAAGGCCACATTAAACACATCACTGATCATTCCAAAGGGAATGTATATATCGAGCTGTGGCGCACTGGCTGTCCATATCTGTACCCCTGGCACCGAGGATCGAATCCTCTCCAGTACCTGCCGTACCAGATAACCCTTTCCGCTACCGGCTGCTCCTTGTATACAAACAACCTTCGGTGTACCGGCCAATCCCTCACGCAACGGTGTCATGAGTTCCGTCAGCGCCGGAAGATGAGTTATGCCTAAACCTGGTGGCCATTGACGCCGACTCACATCACTACTGTTGGTTCGGTATTTATGGTCACGAAACGCAAGATGGTAGACATCTTCAATCTGATCATTCAAAATCGCCTGATACAACGCCGAGGTCATGGCTTCCGGATCAAGTCCCAATTCTTCGCGGAGCAACGCTGTGCAGTATGCAAATTGATGAATGGCATCGGCACGTCGTCCGGTGCGGGTGTAGAGCCACATCAATTTGCGGTGTAACGCTTCGGAGAGCGGATCAAGTGCCAGCGCATGCTCGGCTGCTGTGATCGCCCGTTCAAAATGAGCAATCGCGGTGTAACCATCAACCAGACGACGCCATACATCGAGGTGGAGGCGAGCAAAGCGTTCACGTTGCTGCAATACCCAGTGTTCAAACTCTGTCGACTCGACGCGTTCTAACCCACTCAGCAATGGCCCGGTGTAAAGCTGCGTTGCTTGCTCGGCAACTCGAATACCCTCGCGATCAGGTAGTTCTGCAACCTGACCGGCCAACTGGACGAAGACACAGGCATCGATATAACACTGGCTGGTATCGAGTGAAAGGATATCGGATTTTCCCCCAGGTTCATCACGCAACACGTTATCGACGAGCGGGCCAATCGCCTGACGCAGATGCCAGAGCGAGCGACGAAGGCGTTGTCGGCCAACCGGTTGTGGTACATCCGGCCAGAGAACATAGGTCAGTTCATCACGGGTAACTGAGCGCTCACTCAGGGCCAGCATTGCCATAATTGCCAGCGGTTGACGGCGCCGGAAGTGAATGTCACGTTGATTGAAACGTAGACGTGGAACGCCGAATAAGCGAAATTCAATGATCGGTGCTGCATTCATAGATGTCTGATACGTATTTTGGGAACTGATCCGGACGCCCAATCATGCGAAACACGTTTTTACTTGCAAGCGCTGATATAACAAATCGATACTACCATTATAGCGATGTAGTATGTCGTCAGTATGACAATAGATTGACAACCATAACTGTACGGCTGCACCTTCCTGTGAAGTGCCCGAATACTCCCAACATCCGCGCTCGTTTTCCGCTTGACACACACCCCGCTCCCTGTTAGCATAAACTACGTTTGCAGTCTTTATAAAGCGCTGGGAGCGTCTGGGATGGATCTGTCCGAACTATTACGGCGCGGCGTTGCCGAAGTGATCGTCGAGAGCGAACTGCGTGCTCGCTTGCAAAGTGGAACGCCGCTGAGGCTAAAACAGGGCTTTGATCCCACCAAGCCCGATATGCACATCGGCCATGCCGTTGGTCTGCGCAAATTACGTGCTTTCCAGGAATTGGGGCATCAGGTGGTGTTGATTGTCGGTGATTGGACGGCACAAATCGGCGATCCAAGCGGTCGCGACGAAACCCGCACCCGCCTGTCGGCTGCTGAGGTACGGGCCAACGCCGAAACCTACATGGAGCAGTTCTTCCGCGTGGTTGATCGCCAACGCACCGAGGTGCGCTGGCAGAGCGAATGGTTTGGGCAATTTACGCTGGAGCATGCCCTTGATCTGGCCGGTCGCTTCACCCTGGCTCAAATGCTGGCCCACGAGACGTTCCGCAAGCGGTATGAAACCGGTGCGCCACTGACCATCCTCGAATTGATGTATCCCATGCTTCAGGCGTATGACTCGGTGGCGATCAAGGCCGATGTGGAATTCGGTGGTACCGACCAGAAATTCAATATCCTCGCCGGTCGTGAATTGATGGCGCAACTGGGCATGACCCCGCAGCAGGTGTTCCTCGTACCGCTCATTCCCGGCACCGATGGACGCAAGATGTCGAAGACGTTTAATAACACAGTCGATATTCGGATGCCGCCAGCGGAAATGTATGGTCGCATTATGTCAATGAGCGACGAGGTATTACCTCTCTATTTTGAAGTGCTGACCGATGTGCCGATGGCAGAGATAGACGAGATGAAGATGGCAATGGCCGCCGGACAGGTCAATCCACGCGATCTGAAGATGCGGCTGGCGCGTGAGATTGTGGCCCAGTTCCACGACCCGGCTGCTGCCGCTGCCGCCGAAGCCGCCTTCGTTCGTCAATTCGTCGAGCGCGAGATTCCCGAGGATATTCCAACGTTTACCCTCACAGCACCGAGCGGGATAGTTGAGGTGTTGGTCGCCAGCGGTCTCGCCCCTAGCAAGAGTGAGGCGCGTCGCCTGATTGACGGTGGTGGCGTGCGGGTTGACGGTGAACGGGTTGAGGACTACGCCCTAACGCTGTCGCCCGGTGCTAATGTCGTGGTACAGGTTGGTCGCCGTAAGTTTGTGCGCGTTGTGTAGGGGCAGGTTGTTTATCCTGCCCCTTTTGCTTCCTGGCATTGCTGTATACCACGCTGTATCAGCACGCTGTCGCGCGCGATGATAGCCCGAAATCCCGCATCAGTTGTGGCCCAATCTACAATATCAACCTTCCAGGAAATCTTCGGCCAGGCCCGCCAGCACGTCAAGCGCAAGCGGTTCATCGGTCATAATGACCAGATCAAGATCGGAGTATCGTCTGGCCCGTCCCTGCACCCGTGAACCGAAGGCCCGGACATCGTAGCGGGGAACGTGTTTACGCAGAATCGCGCATACGATAGCCAGATGCTCCGGTTGAACCTCAATTGTTTGTCTGTTCATTCCGTCTATCCAGAGCTTTCAATACTGCTTGCGCTTCGGCAAGCAGATCACCTGCGTGTTGACATACCATCAACGCTTTCGCACTGTCGTATGTGTGAGAAGTCATATTACGCAACAAGCGATAGCGAAACCAGGCTTCGACATCGGTGATGAGACCCTTTTCAGCCGCTGTACGGATGAAGTTACGAAAATGACTGATATCAACCTCTTCTGGAAAAGCAGCATCCAGTTCAAGCCGCCGCCGTATCATCTTGATACACAATTCGTACACGAACTCGAAGTTTTGCACGACACCGGCCATGATTGTCTGCTGAACCTCCGCGCTCTGCGCATCGAACCACGACCGATCATTCACGATACGCAGTGCAGCATCGAGGAATTGAATCACGCGAACCAGTGAGGATAGGTCGAGAAGCATTGCGCTATGTTCCTCAAAAACACAAGACTCTGTGTTGCGCCAGCGCAGACCAACTCTCTACACCGGCTCAGCCTGCGTCGTCAGCACCACCAGCAGCATGCCCTGCCCAACCGAAACTCGTGCCGGCAGGTTATTGATGACATTGCTCACGCCGCGTGCCCGGTCATGGTAGAGCGTTCCATTGGTAAGCGGATAGGCCAGTCCTGCGGTCGTGATACCGTGGGCATCGCCGCCAAACGGCAGCAACGAGACGGTATCACCCACGAGACCGGGAATCACACTCTCACGATCCACCAGCCAGATCTGTTGTGGAACGTCGAGCAGACGAACCCGGCGGCCACGCAGCTCCGACATTCCCAACAACATTACGTTCGCCAGCGATTGATCCCAACGTCCACCCAGTGCCCCGATCACGTCGATTCGGGTAGTACCCATGGCGGCTGCGGCCAGCAACGCCAGTTCGAGATCGGTCTCGTCTTTGTCGGGACGATGCCGTTCGATCGCTACTCCTTTTGCCTGATACGCAGTCAGTGCTTCCGCAGCAATTGAGTCAAGATCACCAATGATTAAGTGTGGCGTGTAGCCGCCGGCAAACAGGGCAGTACCGCCACCATCTGCGGCAATCAGCCGGTCGGCAAGCGTCAACAACCGCTGGTACGGTGTGAGATCAATTGCCGGTGCATTTGCTACAATCACTGTGTACGTCATCACAGGCCTCTACTCAACAAGGCAGCTACCCCAAAGCCGATAATCACCAAACCCGACACCAGATTGATCACCCGCAACACCGGCACAGTCACTCGCCCGCGTACCAGCGCAACCCCACTGCTTAACAACGTCCACCAGAGCGCCGAGCCAAAGGCAACCCCGGCAACCAGCGTCATCCCGTTGAGCCAGTTGCCGGCAGTGCTCAGACCCAAACTGGCAAAGATGACGGTGAAGATCAGGATGGTTGCCGGGTTGGTCAGCGTAAGCAAGAAGGTTGAGAGATATGCGCCGAGCAAGCCTCGCCTGGTGATGGTCGGTTGAGCAATAACCGGATCGGGTCGAGCGAGCATCATTGTCAGGCCGATCCAGATCAGAGCGATACCACCTGCAAGCTGAAGCAGGGAACTTAGCCCAAGCAGGATCAGGCTCATCGCCTGTAAACCCAACGCAGCAATACTGCCGTAGAGCGCATCAGCCGTGGCAGCGCCTAACCCACTGATAAAACCGGTCAAGCGCCCGTCGGTTATCGTGCGCCTGATGCAGAGCAAGCCAATCGGTCCGACCGGCGCCGCAATCGCCAGCCCAAACAAGAGACCGCGGACGAATAACTCAAGCATTGCCGGCATCCTCTCTGGTGCATGATATGCGATCCAGGTTGTTCTTGTTGTCGCAAAACCATGTATACTGAAGAAACGAGTTCATCATACCATGAGAGAAGAGGCTTGCTATGCCTGAATTGCGCCGTGTGGCCCTCTTTACGAATGAGTACCCACCGTATATCTATGGCGGAGCCGGTGTCCACGTCGAGTATCTGAGCCAGGCGCTTAGCCGGATGGTACCGGTTGAAGTTCGTTGCTTTGGCGACCAACACGTTGACACAGCAAACCTGAAGGTGCGCGGCTATCCACGATGGGAAGAGGCACGCCAGAATACCGATCCTCGCTTTGCCGGTGCGGTCGACGCAGTTGCTCGCTCACTGGCGATGGCAAAAGATACGCTCGACGCCAGTGTGGTTCATTGTCATACCTGGTACACCGATCTGGCAGGTCTGTTCGCCAGCAAGCTATGGGGGATTCCTTACGTATTAACCATCCACTCGCTCGAACCATTACGCCCCTGGAAGGTTGAACAACTGGGCAACGCCTACCATCTTAGCTCGTGGATCGAACGCACGGCGATTGAGCAGGCCAATGCCGTGATCGCCGTTTCTAAAGAGACTCGCGCTGATATTCTGCGCCTGTTCAATATCAATCCGGATCGCGTCCACGTTATCTACAACGGGATCGATCTCAACGAGTACCGGAAAACCAACGCAACCGATGCCCTGGAACGGTACGGCGTTGATCCAACCCGACCCTTCGTGCTCTTCGTCGGGCGGATTACGCGCCAGAAAGGGATTATCCATCTGGTGAATGCCATCCCTCACATCGACCCGACAGCACAAATTGTGCTCTGCGCCGGCGCTCCTGATACGAAAGAGATCGGGATCGAGATGGAGGAACGGGTCGCCGCCGTGAGCGCCCACCGCCCCGGTGTGATCTGGATTCGCGAGATGCTTCCTCGCCAGGATGTGATTCAATTCTACTCGCACGCTGCTGTCTTCTGTTGCCCAAGTGTGTACGAGCCGTTCGGCATTATCAATCTTGAGGCGATGGCCTGCGAGACGGCTGTGGTGGCCTCGGCGGTCGGCGGGATCAAAGAGGTTGTTATTCCCGAAGAGACGGGGTTACTGGTTGATCCCAATCTCAAGCCGGGCAGTTTCGATCCCGTCGATCCCGCCGCATTCTCGGCAGATCTGGCAGCTGCGATCAATCGCTTGCTGGTCAATCCCGACCTGCGTCATCAGTTCGGTCAGGCCGGTCGGCGCCGGGTCGAACAGGTGTTTAGCTGGGACGCAATTGCCCGCCAGACGATTGAGTTGTATCAAGCGGTGATTGAGTCGTTCGCGGGTTGAGGGGGAGGGTAGGAGGTAGGAGATAGGAAATAGGAGGTAGACAATAGGAAATAGGAAGTTGGAAATAGAGAGGCAGGATACCGAAGAGGGTGTGTAGAACTTACTGCATAAAAGCTGTGCTGTCGTGATCCCAGACGGTCGCCCAGGCGCATGAACGCTTACCAATCGCCAACGTTAGCATATCCTGCTTCCAGGCGTCTAGTAAGGCAGCGAGGAGGGCTGTCGACCATCGTCAATGCCATCACTCGTTGGATTGGTTGTCTTGTCCGTTTGTCATGCGCGTGTCGCAGCGTGTGGAGTGCGGTAGCCATGCTGCCGCACCAGCCGTGCTTTGTGCCGGGTGCGTGTTACATGTCCTGAACTCGTACCCACCGGCCCGCCAGTCAGGCCGCACCAGTCGTGCGTCGTGCCGGGTGCGTTACACGGGTAGCCGGGCTGGTCACCTGGATTGCGGTAGCCATGCTGCCGCACCAGCCGTGCTTTGTGCCGGGTGCGTGTTACGCTGTTGACCGTGCTGGTCAGGTGGATGCCACATCAGAACACTTTCCACGGCCAGTAGCGCGTGGAAGCTACGCTACCGCACCCAACTGTGCTCTTGACTGTCATCTCTGGTTAGCGTCCGGTCATCTATATCCTGACCGGTTCATCGTGTCGCCGGTATGGCGTGTGGTAGCCACTCTACCGCATCAACCGTACCCGGAGCGCCATCGCGGACGCAATGCCCGGTCGTGCACCACCGACCGGTAATCTGTGATGACCACTATCACCGGCTTCACCGACCAGTGCCGCAATCTCGCTAATGATCAACTCGCCTACACCACTCCACCCATCATACTGATCATCAACCACAATCGCCTGCAATGCCAGTGGTGCATCAGGACGCCGATTCCCCTCACCAGCAACATACCCGTACTGGAGCGCCCGATATCCGACTGGTGCTGATAAAACCTGCTCCACTTCCGGGCCAATCATCCCAACGGTCAGCGCAAAACGCTCGCCCTCGGCGTCACGCAACCAGAGCCGTAGATGATGCGCACTCCCATCGCCGGTCAGGCGCACGATCAATGCTCTGGTATAGTCAGGCAGCGCGATTGGCTCGCGCAACTCAAAGGCGACGTAATCATTGGTGCGGGTGGTGAAACGATACGAAATATGCAGACCATCCCGTGCTTGCCAGATCGAACCATTTGGTTGGGCAGGACGTAGCCATTCCACCTGCCGATCAAGCAGATGAATGGTCGTCGTTGGCATAAGCGAGTCCACCGTAGGCATAGATGCAGCCAGATCGCGCAAGGCAGCAGCTACCGGCTTGGCACGACTGAAATCGGCCCGCCCGCTGCCATACCCGAACAAGCCATACGTGTTGTGCGGATCATCTTTCAGCGCATACCAGAAAACATGGCTGACTCCGCCTTGCCAGAGGGCATAGTACGCCTGCGGCAAATAGGCCGCCTGCTGCGCAGCATCAATCAGCGCCAGCGGATCGCGGTCGCTCGCCCCACTTGCCCAGCCAAGTTCAGTTGCCCAGACCGGTTTCCAGCCGTAGCGAGCGGCAACAGCCCTCACACCATCAGCCGCAGCGATCAGGTTACTTTCTAGCGGGTTCAGCGGATCGACATAGGGATGGATAGCAAGCACATCAAAGGCATGCCAGCCACCATAGGCTGCAATCGCACGCAGAAAGCTTGTATCAAACGGATTAATCCCGCCCAGCACTATCGTCGCCGTTGGATCAATTGCCCGGATTGTCCGTGCTGTTGCGATCAGCAGGCGCGTATATTGCCCAGGATCAGGAGCCGGTCGCCAGAACAACGCTTGATCCGGCTCATTCCAAACCTGCCAGTGCTTTACGATGTGCCGGTAACGTTGCACAACCGCTGCCACATACGCCACAAATGCGGCCTCGTCTGGGACAGCAAACGAGATCTGGTTGGGATGATCGGTAGTATCAGGTGTGGCCCATCCAACTGCCGGCCCCAACACAGCCAGTATCTGCAAGCGCTGCCGGTGCAATGCCGAGAGTGCGGCGTCGCTGAATGTCCAATCCCAGGTAGCGGGATCGGGCTGAATTCGGTGCCAGTGCAAATCTTCGCGTACCCATTGCACACCGAGATCGGCCAGGATTGCCGCTGGAATTGGCATTGTAGCCGCATCGGGGTAACGGGTAGTGAGATGGCTGTTGATCCCAACCGCACGAGTCTCTGGCAGGGTGCGAACTGCAAACGGTTCTGTAACCCGATCCTGCGGGATGAGCGCGTCAGCACACAACAACCCGGCAATCAGGCACAGCATTACCAGACAACAAGGGCCGGTCAATTGTCGCATAAAGGGTCTCAACAATAGCGTTTGGGATGCTGCCAGACGGTAGTCCTGTTACATCATACCAGTTGCGTACAACCCGAACACAACCACCTGTCGGACTACGGTACCATATCCTCACGCGAAATTCGATAACGGGTCATCTTGCGCCAGAGTGTGGCCCGACTGATCCCCAACAACGCGGCTGCCCGGCCTAATCGACCGCCCGCCGCCCGCCCGGCCCGTAAGATGGCGTCTCGTTCACTCAACTCCTGGGTCTCGGCCAGACGCGGGCTGTCGGAGATGAGTAACGGTGTTGTGTGGCGGGCAATGGCCGGGGGCAAATCCGACACCGTGAGCACACTCTTGGCGTTCGTCTGCACCATCTGCTCCAGCACCACTTCCAGTTCACGAACATTTCCCGGCCATGGATAGGTCCGCAACGCTGCCAGTGCATCTGGATCGAGTGCCACTTGCCGCCCGAACTGTTCACTCAACCGCCGGATCATATGATTAGCCAGCAAGATAATATCGTCGCCACGCTGCCGCAGCGGTGGAATATCAACCACAAACGCACTCAGGCGTGCGTACAGATCGGCGCGAAAACGCCCCTCTTCCACCAGTTGCTCAAGACCATGACCGGTGGTAATCACCCGCACATCAACCGGTATCGGACGCGCTCCGCCGGTACGGATCACCCGCCCCATCTCTATCACTCGCAGCAGACTGGTCTGTTGATCGAACGAGAGCGCATCGATAGCTTCTAAATACAATACGCCACCATGGGCCAGCTCCAGCTTCCCAGGGCGTCCAGGCTGGCGATCTGTGCCCTCCACTCCAAACAACTCGCTATCGATCAACTGACGAGGAATTGCTGAACATGAGACGCGAATGAACGGGCCGCCAGCCCGACTACTGGCATTGTGGATCGCCTGCGCAAAAATCTCCTTGCCGACACCGGCTTCACCTCGCAACAAAATTGCCCCCCGACCGGCAGCCGCCAGCCGCGCCTGGCGCATTGCCTGCCGCATACTCTCACTCTGACCAACAATATCGCGAAACGTAAATGTCGCCCGCGCTCCAACCACTTGTTGCACGAGTTGACGCACACTTTCAGTTGGTCGCAGCGTGATCACACTGCCCAGGTAGCGACGGCTGCGATCCCACACCGGACGTACCCCACAAATAACCGCCTGGACCCCGGTCGGTGTTTGCCAGATCGCCTCTTGCTCTTCAAGCGTACTGAGCTGCTGGAGCGCAGCCGCAATCGCGGGTGGCGGCGAAATCACACTGGTCAGTGGGCGCCCGGCAGCCGAGCGGACATTGATACCCAGAATACTGGCGACACGCCGGCTCAAGCGCCGGATTTCCCCGTTAGGACCAACAAAGATCAACCCTTCGTTGATCGTATCAAGCGTCGCGTAGAGTTCGGTAAGCTGATCGTTCGCTTCGTTCAACAACCGTTCAGCGCGTAATTGACTATGAAATGCCTGCGCCGCTGCGATAACCATCCCAAGCGCATACGGATGCCACTCTTCGGCCATGCTGAGGATGGCTATCGCACCTAATGCCCGACCATCAGGGCTAAAAATCGGTGCCGCAGCCAGCGCAAATGCTTGCAACCACTGACAGTAGTGATCGTCACCGGTTGTCTGACAGGGCAGAGCTTCACGCAAAGCCAGATCAACTGCATTGGTGCCGGCATACTCCTCGGCCAGGGTGATCCCATATCCAATCCCATACTGCTGTGCCTGCATCATAATAGCGCTATCCCCGGCCATATCGATGATCGTTCCCTGATCATCACAAATGACCACCACAAAACCGGGATGGTCACTGAGTTGATACAAATCTTCTATTGACGAACGAACCAGGGCTTGCAGATGGCTCCACCCACTCAGATTAATCATCCCGGTTTGCGGTACACACGTCGGGTCAAGCCCACGTGCCTGACAACGTGCCCACGAACGCTGAATCGGAGGGAGGGATGGTGTCGCCATGGATAACCTCGTGCTACTATCCGGCTATCAATATTATAGAACTTATTTCATAAAGCAGTGCTATCGTGCAACCAGACTGTCGCACAGGTGCATGAACGCTTGCCAATCACCAACGACAGCCCGCCCTGATTCTGGCCCGTTGGCAGAGCGCAGCTCCGGTTGTGTCATCACGCGCTGAATTGGTTGCCTTGCTCGCCCATCACCCGCGTGTTGCGTCGTTTGGAGTGCGGCAGCCATGTTGCCGCGCCAGCCGTGCTCACGAACCGGCGCGTGGCACGCCGTTGACCCTGCTGGTCACGAGTATGATGTGTGTTCTCATCACGATCAGGTAGTTTGTCAATAATTAACGAGATAATCTTTACTATTCCTCCCAATACCAGTTGCAGATACTGCCAGATTCGCATATTATAGGCATCTGAAGCGATTGTATTCGAGGTTACGCATGCAAACAACGCTCAGTCAAATACCAACACCACTAGCCATCGGGCTTATCATTCTTGGACTTATCGTCATTCTGCTAGTCGTCATCCTGATTCGTCGCCGTCGTTATGCTCAGCAACCAGCACCTGAACTGGAGCTTCCTCCGGCAACACCGATTGATTACACAGCGGTACCGCTGGAAGAACCACAAAGCTGGCAAGATCGACTGCGTAATCTCTCACTGGCAGCCAAAATCCTTTTTCTACTGATCCCGGTATTGCTCTGTCTGGGAATTGGAATATTGGTGTTGAGCATCAATAATGATCAGACTGCCAGCCCACCGCCAACACCCACACCTTCACCGGTACCGGTCACCATTACAATAGAAGATGCCGCAATTGTCCGAGCCGATCCGCTGACCATCGGGGTGAGGGTGCGTAGTACCGGTCTGCCTGATGAAAGTGAGCTACAAGTCGAACTACGCGCCGACGGACAACCACTGCGCTGGATCGATCCTGCTCAGACCATTCGGATCCGCCGCGACCGAGGCGATTTACGCACGGCAAAGCTCCCTGATGGCGATCCAACACCGCGGGGACAACGCTATACCATCGTCGTCAGCACGCCAGACGGTAGCGTAAGCGCTGAAGCTGAGCTGGAGGTACTGACAAACTTTGAGGCTGCCTTCTACGGTGAAACAGGTGGCGTGGCAGAGGTACCGTCACCTACCGCATCACCAACGGCCACCCAGCCTCCAGCAGCGCAGGCAACCCCAACTCCACCACCGTCGCCAACGGCAACCCCTACCCCAACGTTGCCTACCGGCCAACCGGTTGCCGTCACCAATGGCGGGAATGTGCGTAGTCTACCCTACACAGGCATTAATAACGTGATCGGCGGGATCAATGCCGGTGAAGAGGTACAAATCCTGGCCCGCACCCCCAATGCACGATGGTATTACGTGCGTACTGTGCGAGATGAAATCGGTTGGGTCAGCGCAACCCTCATTGCCATCACCGACCTGATCGCTGCCGAAACGCCAGTTGCCAATGTCGTGACGGTCTTTGTCAGCGGTCCGCTCTACCTGGCTGCTGATCCGGCCAGTGCGCAAATTGATCGGGTTGAGGTCAATGAAGTGGTCGAGTTGTTTGAGCGCACTGCCGACGGCACATGGTATCGAGTACGCAATGTTCGTGACCGTGAGGGTTGGGTGCAGGCCAACCTGCTTGGAATTCCCGATGATGTCGCAGCGCAGGTACCGGTGACACAATGACAGGCATTGAACTACAACAACCCATTACAGACGTGCCGCTCCTCTTCTTCGATGTCGAAACGACCGGGCTTGAGATTCAGGCCGGTCATCGCATCTGCGAAGTGGCTATGCTCCGCTGGGAGCATGGCCAGGAGGTGAGCAGGATTAATACGTTGATTAATCCCGAACGTGAACTCGATTCGCAGGCAGCCCAAATTAACGGCCTTCAGCCGGCAGATCTGAACAATGCGCCTTTATTTACCGACATTGCCCCCCAAATTGTTCAGCTCAGTCAGAATGCGGTGCGTATCGCCCACAACCTTCCCTTCGACGAGTCATTTTTGAATATGGAACTCTGGCGGGCCGGTTATCCACCCTTTACCGGCCCGGCACTCGACACCCTCGAACTGGCCCGTCGCCTCGGCATCCGTCGCGGTTCACTGAGTCTGGCGGCATTGGCCGCAACGTTCGGCCTGCCGACACCCACTCATCGGGCAATGGATGATGTGTTGACCCTACGCGCACTCTTTGATCATTTCGTCAATGAAATGTTCAGCCTCGGTATCATAACTCTGGGTGATGTTCTTCGTTTTGCGCGTGGTCTGCGCCCCAATGACCCTGAACCGGAAGCCCCACCACCGCTGGCTGCTGCACTGGCTACCGGCTCTACTCTTCGCATCGTGTACACCTCTCACAGTAGTCCCCAACCCCTCGAACGCCGCATTCGCCCTATTGAGCTGGTTGTCGAGCCTAACGGTATCAGCGTGCGCGCCTTTTGCTACCTGCGTAACGATATTCGCAATTTCCTCCTTTCACGCATTAGCGCATATTTGCCCGATACGCAGACAGAGTGATCAGCTCAAACGGACAATAAGGTCGTTTATCGCATGCTTTTTCAGAATCAGTCCAAAGAGGGGGTTGACTCTGATACTCCAACAGTGCTATAGTTACGTTAGTTACGTCTAATGGGGTGCCACGTTTGCGTCCCTCTATCGCGGTGACAGCATGGGGTTTGAGGGCCTTCTCTCAACCCCATTCCTTTGCCGAAGCAACAGGGAGTACGCGACGTGTAAGGCCCGGCGTTTCAGAAGTGTCGCTGAGGCCTTTCAATATTCCTGAAGACGAAAAATCAATTGCAGCAGCCCGCCGTCTCATCAACGGCCTAGTGATGGTCGTCACGCCAGCCTGACGCCATCAACAGAGTACTGGTTGAACGATGTTGAGCAAAGCTACACCGGAGTCAGAGGCAATGATCGAGCAATTGCTCGCCGCAGCTCGTGTGCGTGGCTACATCACCCACGCCGACATTCTTGCTACTTTTCCCAACCCAGAGCACGACATTGCTGAGATCGATCAGCTTTATGCGATGCTGCAAGCTGAAGGGATCAAAGTAATCGAGTCAAGTGATGAACTCGATGGCCCGACCGATTTTGAACCCGATCCAGATGCTGATCTCATTGCTGATTTGCCTGATTTGGGCGATATTGCATTTGATGACCCGGTTCGCATGTACTTGCAAGAGATCGGGCAGGTACCATTGCTGACTGCCGAACAAGAGGTTGAACTGGCGAAAGCAATGGAAGCAGGTGCTGCTGCTCGCCAGCGCCTCGATCGCGAAGAGTACACCTCTGCCCGCGAGCGGTTCGAGCTTGAACGAGCAGTCCAGCAGGGCCAGGATGCCCGTCATCATCTTATTCAGGCAAATCTGCGCCTGGTTGTCAGTATTGCCAAGAAGTACACATCCTACGGCCTGACGATGATGGATCTCGTCCAAGAGGGAAATATTGGCCTGATGCGGGCAGTTGAGAAATTTGATTACAAAAAGGGTCATAAGTTTAGCACTTACGCAACGTGGTGGATCCGTCAGGCGATCACTCGTGCGATTGCCGATCAGAGCCGCACGATCCGCCTCCCCGTCCATATGGGTGAGGCGATCAGTCAGGTTAAGCGCATGTCTCATCGCCTCCAGCAAACTATGCAGCGCGAGCCGACTCCAGAAGAGATCGCCGATGCAATGGGTATCTCCGCCGGTAAAGTACGCCGCACGCTTGAGGCGAGCATGCATCCCCTTTCCCTGGAGATGCCGGTCGGGCAAGAGGGTGAAGGACGGATGGGCGATTTTATTGAGGATGATCGTATTTCCACTCCTGCCGAAGCGGCTGCTGCCTCGTTGCTGCGCGAGCAGCTTGAAGAGGTTTTGATGAAGCTACCCGAACGCGAGCGGAAGATTATTCAATTGCGCTACGGCCTCAAAGACGGTCGTTACCGCACGCTCGAAGAGGTGGGGATCGAGTTTGGGATTACTCGCGAGCGCATTCGCCAGATTGAAGCAGTTGCTCTCCGCAAGCTGCGCCACCCTCATCTTGGTAAAAAGCTCCGTGGCTATCTGGATTAATCACATTATCGTTCGCGCATAAGCTATGACAGCCCCCGTGACGATTGCACGGGGGCTATGTATGTACTGTGTGATGACTATGCAACGCCTCGATGAAGCACAACGTCCGCTCGATGTAGCAATGGTCGTGATCGCTGCACTTAGCTGGGGAACTATTGGGGTCGCGGTTGGCTGGCTCTACCGCTTAACGGAAACCAATTCCCTCTCGATTGGCTTTCTACGATTGCTCCTCTCGGCACCGGTACTCCTGATAACCGCCCGCCTCCTGGCCGGACAACAGGCATTCCGCATTCAACCGCGCCATCGCTGGACACTGGGGCTGATCGGTGGTGCCTTTGCCGGCTATCAGGTCGCCTATTTTGCCGCCATTCCCTACCTCGGCGTGGCAGCGGCTGTACTGATTAACATTTGTAGTGCGCCGATCTTTACTGCGCTCCTGGCGCGTGCGTTCCTCGGTGAAAGACTACGACCTGTAACCTGGCTGGCAATTGGTGGTGCCGTCGTTGGGGCTGCCCTCCTGGTTGGTGGTGCACCACAGGTGACATCCACCATCGATCTGCTGATCGGGACGGCACTGGCCCTCACCGCCGGCTTCTCGTACAGTCTGGTCGTGCTTGGTGCACGCCTGATTGCCACCGATTATCATCCGGTTGTGCCGGTCGCCCTATCCTTTACGCTGGGAGCCATCCTGCTGCTGCCGGCAGCACTCTCCACTGGCCTGGTGGTCGATTATCCCGTTCAGGGCTGGCTGGTGCTGATCTACCTCAGCATCGTACCCACGGCCATCGCGTATGCACTGTACGTGCGCGGCATGCGCAGTGTGCGTGCGACCACTGCGGCGACCATTACGCTCCTCGAACCACTTGGCTCGGCGCTGCTAGCCATTCTCCTCCTCGGTGAACGCTTTACCGCTACGGGCATTGTCGGCGCAATCCTGCTCATTGCCAGCATTGCCGTCATTGCACGCAAATAGGGGCGAAGTACGCTTCGCCCCTACCCCCTATACAGTTACGCCTCTTCACTCCGGACAATCCGCCGCTCATCGCTGGTGGCCCCATTGTTTGACGCCAGAAAGGTCTTGAGCATGTCAATCGGCAGCGGGAAGACAATCGTACTGTTCTTCTCGGTGGCAATCTCGGTCAATGTCTGCAAATAGCGCAACTGCAACGTCGTCGGTTCACTGGCCAGCACTCGCGCTGCCTCAGCCAGTGTGCGCGACGCCTGCAACTCACCATCAGCATGGATCAGCTTGGCCCGCTTCTCACGCTCGGCCTCAGCCTGCCGCGCCATCGCCCGCTGCATATTCTGCGGTAGCTCAACGTCCTTCACCTCCACAATCGTCACCTTAATCCCCCACGGCTCGGTCTGCTCGTCAATAATCTGCTGCAACTTCTGATTAATCTTCTCGCGTTGCGCCAGCAATTCGTCGAGTTCGACCTGACCAACCACGCTGCGGAGCGTCGTCTGCGCGATTTGCATCGTCGCCCGGATGTAGTCCATCACCTTTGTCACTGCCCAGTTCGGATTGATCACCTGGAAATAGAGCACCGCATTCACTTTAATCGTGACGTTGTCAAGAGTAATCACCTCCTGAACCGGCACGTCCATAGTGATCACCCGCATATCCACCCGTACCATCCGCTCGAACACCGGAATCACAAAGAAAATGCCCGGTCCTCGCGGCCCCATCAACCGGCCCAGCCGGAAGATCACCCCACGCTCATATTCAGGCACAATTTTGATTGCCGACAATAGAATCATCAGGGCAATAAAGGCCAGCACTGACAGACAGGCCAGCAAAAAGAACGTTGCACTTCCCATAGTCCTGCTCCTTCCTATCGAAATCTTGTGACAAGAGTCATGACACGCCACACTCACAATTGTGGCGGCGAAGATTCGCCGGCATCAATCCGTCGCACGGTCAACCGCAGAGCATAGATACCGGTGACACGCACAAATTCACCTTCCTCAGCAGTGCCATTTTCGCATACCGCCCGCCAGAGCGCACCTTCTACGAAGACCATGCCCTCTGGATCGAGCCGTTTGCGCACCTCAGCTAACCGACCGATCAATCCCTCTTGACCGGTCATGACCGGACGATTCTGGGAACGTAACGCCAGCCAGACCCCACTAATCGCAAAGATTGCAATCAACACTGCCACCAGAATGACCGCCCACAAGGCTACCGTAACTCCAGGTGCCTGTACTTGATCGAAGAGCGTTAATGAGCTGGCGATCATAATGCCCACCCCAATGACTGTCAACGTACCATGCGATGGCACAAAGAGATCCGCCGCAACCAGACCAAAGGCGATGAGAATGCCCAGCACACTGAGCCACTGCACCGGCAAGGCAATCATGCCCACAATCGCGCCGGCCAGTAAGATCACACCTAAACCGGCCAGAATACCGACCGTTGGACTGAGAAACTCTGCATAAAAAGCCAGCCCGGCCATAATCAACAGGATAAAAACGACGGTCGGGTTGGCCAGAACGAGCAAAACTGCCTCGATAAGATTCACTTCGACGATCCGTGGCCGTGGCCCAAGCGTTGCCAGTGTTACCTGAGCGCCATCGGCGCGGGTAATGACACGTCCTTCCAGCCGCAGCAGAAGCTCGTCTACATCACGCGCAACAATATCGATAATCGGCGGTGAACCCTCGATAGCCTGTGCTGCGGTTGCAATGAAACCACGGCGTAAGGCAGCATCAGCCCAACTCACATCCCGTTGACGGGCTGCCCCCCATTCTTCAAACTGCTGTAATTGCTCGTTAAGCAAAAGTTCCTGGGTCGTTTCGCTCACCCCCATTGCAGGGACGAACAACGGTGCCGCAAGCCCAAACCGGCTCTCTGGAGCCATTGCCGCAACATGCGCTGCCGCCAGTAACCACGTTCCGGCTGCACCAGCATCGTGACCTGCTGGACTGATAAATACAACCACCGGCACCTTCGCTTCGGCAATCTCTCCCGCCAGCGTGCGTGCCTCTTGCATGACTGCACCACGTGGAGTGAGCTGAATAATCAGCGCCTGGGCATTCGCCGCCTCCGCCTCACGCAGCGCACGGCGAAGATACCCGGCAGCATAGCTGCTCAGCACGCCATCGTACTCGACGAAATAAATCGGTTGCACCGATTGAGCTGCCACACTGCTTGCCAACAGTATCCATAGCAGCCCAACAAGTATCAACCGGTATGTCCAGGTGCACAATCTACGATCAGAGGTTTTCCCCTCAAGGAGTGAACAGTATTGTTTGAAACAGTATCTCATATAGACGTACAAACCTGATCTAAACGCGATATTGCCATCATACCTTGACTATCGCTAACCGGCAAGCAAGGGCAGCACTAAAGGCTGGTATACACGTTGTCAGAGACCGCAGATATATAGAACGGCGTTTCCACTTTCAGGCTGGATTGCCCGTGATGCATCTTCGGAGTGCGGAAACCACGCTTCCGCATCTTCCGCACGCATGGGCAGGTGCGGGTCGCAGCGCGTACCTGTGCCGCTCCGTGATCCTGGTGGGACAGGCTGTCAGCCTACCCCACTATCGAGTACGCTAAACTTATTTCATAAAAAGCTGTGACGTTGTGATACCTGATCATCGCACAGGCCCAGGAACGCTTACCAATCACTAACGACAGTATAGCTTGCTCCCAGTCTGCCGGTATGGCAGCGGAGAGTGCTCAAGGCCATTCACCGTGCAATCACGCCCTGGATTGGTTACCTTGCCCGCTCATCATACGCATTCGCACCGTATGGAGTGCGGCAGCATGGCTGCCGCACCAATCGTGCTCACGATCAGGTGCGTGTCGCGCCGTTGACCCTGCTGGTTACGGCGATGCTGTGTGTGCTCATTCACAGAAGTCTGTCAGTAATGAATTGAGATAACTTATCGTAGATGTTTTTTGAAATAAGCTCTATGTTGAAAGCAGCAACGCATCACGCTCACCACCCTTCACCCTGGCGCTGCCTTTGAACACGAATGTCCGTGAACCGGTCAGTGTGCCTGCAACGACCCACTCGCAGCCACCAGCAGCTCGCCCATCAGCACTTCAGCACGGCTATCACACCTGGACAGTACATATCTTTGAGAGAGCTGATATTACGTAGTCGTAGGGGCGCACGTCCGTGCGCCCCTACCGGCAGCACGATCCCGCCAAACAAGAGGTTCGACCGCCACACCATGGCTGTACATCACACCTGACACCACGCAAGGTATACGCGAAACACATCCCGCACGCGGCAACAATCCGTCACCTACTCAGCGCCCTGCGCATCTTCGCTCCGCACCACAAACCGCTTGATCCGGCGTTCGACCTCTGCGCGTGGCAGCAACACTCGCCGACCACACGTCTCACAGCGCAGACCGATGTCGGCACCCAGCCGCACGATCCGCCAGGTATCACCACCACAGGCATGTGGCTTACGTAACTGCACGACATCGTTAAGCGCAAGCGGTATGGGTTTCATCTTACCGTCCGTCACCAAGCGTCTTCGCTTCTGCCCACCAGGCCAGCATGTCAGCCAGTGAGCAATCCTGCAATGCACGCCCGCTTTGCGCAGCCATCTGCTCAACGAACTGGAAGCGTTGTTTGTAGCGCATAGCTGCGTCGCGCAAGGCTATCTCAGCATCCAGCTTCAACCAGTACGCCAGCGTTGCCAGCGCAAAGAGCACATCACCTAACTCAGCCTGTTGCGCCGCCGGATCAGCGGCAGTGCGCAATTCATGCAACTCTTCGGTGACTTTGGCCCACACCTGATCGAGATGTTGCCACGTGAACCCTGCACGAGTGGCTTTGCGTGCAAATTCTTGCGCCATCATCAGCGCCGGCAGTGCCACCGGTACGCCATCAAGCGCACTGTTACGCACCTTCCCCTTCGCCGCCTGCTCTTGCGCTTTAAGCTGATGCCAGTTGCGCAATACCTGTTCAGGACCATCAACCTCAGTTGTTGCAAAGACGTGCGGATGGCGGAACTCCAGCTTATCGGCCACCGTCCGAATGACATCTTCAAGGGTGAACGTGCCCGCCTGTCGTGCCATCTCGCTATGCACGAAGACCTGCAAGAGCACATCCCCCAACTCTTCGCACAGTTCCGTCATATCACCGCTGTCCAGCGCCTCAACCGCTTCGTAGACCTCAGCGATGAGGTATTGCCGCAGACTTCGATGGGTCTGACGCACATCCCACGGACAACCATCGGGGCCAAGCAAACGACTGACGACCCATTGCAGGCGCTCAAAACCCCGTCGATCATCGGCCAGCGCTAGAGCCGGAACCACGAGCGCCACCATCTGGGCATCCGAAAGGCTCACCGTTGGCAGATCACGCAACTGGCAGGAGTGCACAGTATCACCCGGTAAGGCAATGAACGTCAACGGGTGGTGATCGGGGTAGCGCTCACCAAGCACCGCGGCTAACAGATCACGATTAAAGGAATCAGCCGATCCCCAGATCAATGCCGGAGTATGGCGTGCCAGCGGATAGGGCAGGCGCGGCGGTTGATACCTGCCCAATTTCTGTTCTTCTACCCAGGGCAATACCTTCTGCGCAGCAGGCAACGGTGGCGATTGCAACACCGTATCGATGGTACAAACCTGCATTGATGCCGGATCGATCAAATGATTTGCTATTGCCACATTCAGTAGTGTAGAGAACGCATCGCTCATGGTGTTTCCGGGAAGGGTATCGGCAACGTATTGGGGTCAAAACCGGTTGCAATCTGCAACTCACCGCTCAGTTCGGCTTGCCGGCGTAGCTCTTCGTACCAGGGCACAAATGTCTCTTGATAAAACTGGCCGGCGTTGCGCCGTATGCGCAGATCGTCGAAGGACGAAAATCGACGCTGACTCTCACGCTCCAACACCTCAACAATATGAAAGCCAAAATCGGTTTGCACAATGTGCGGTGTATTGAGCGGCAGTGAGAAGATCGCTTCCTCAAACGGGGGCACAAACTCGCCACGTGGTGTCCATCCCAGATCACCGCCATTTGCCGCCGATCCGGTATCCTGCGAACGTTGGGCAGCCAGCGTTGCAAAATCAGCACCGGCCTGCAATTCGGCCAGCGTTGCCTGCGCCGTAGCCTCATCGGCAACCAGAATATGGCGTGCCCGCGCCATATCGGCGCGTGTATTGCGGGCAATCACAGCAAAGACGATCTGCTCACGTGCCAGCACGTTGCGCAAATCCTGCACCTCAGCCGGGTCGGCATCAGCCGGCAGACGAGCAGCAATTTCAGCATCGAGTGCTGCCGGATCAATCCCGATCCCATACTGGCGTGCATACTGCAACAGCAGCTCATTCTGGATCATTTGCTCGAAAATCTGGCGACGCAGATCATTCTCGACCACAATCTGTTCGATCTGCTCACGTGTCTGACCGCTGGACAGCGCATTCGCTACCCCATCACCAATCGCCCGCTTGATCTCAGCATTGACATCGGCAACGGTGAAGACTTGTGCTCCCAGCCGGAACGCAACCGGCGAGTCGACCGATTCCCACTGCTGGCCCTGAACGGCACTCTGACACCCGGCCAGCACCAGAAGCGCAAACAACCATAGCAGACGACGCATCGACGGCTTCTCCCCTAACACAGCACACCTGCTCACCAAACCGGGAACCGCTCAAGCGGCTCTCTTCACAAAAATACGAGGCGAATGTCTCTTCGCCTCGTTCATCCTCACACCCCTACCGCTCACGCTCGCTACCCGTTTCATTGAGCGACAGGATAGCCATGAAGGCTTCCTGGGGAATCTCCACACTCCCCACCATCTTCATGCGCTTCTTGCCCTCTTTCTGCTTTTCGAGCAGCTTCCGTTTGCGCGTGACGTCACCACCGTAACACTTCGCCAGCACATCCTTGCGCAAGGCACGGATCGTCTCGCGGGCGATCACCTTCGAGCCAATCGCCGCCTGAATCGGCACCTCGAACATCTGGCGCGGGATCAACTGTCGCAACCGTTCCACCAGATCACGACCGCGCTGGTAGGCAAAATCGCGATGCACAATCAGCGAGAGGGCATCAACCGGTTGCCCGTTAACCAGAATATCCAGCTTCACCAGGTCAGCTTCCTGATAGCCGGCCAGATGATAATCGAGAGAGGCGTAGCCTTGCGTGCGGCTCTTCAGTTGATCGTAGAAATCGATCACGATTTCGGCCAGGGGCATCCGATATTTCAAGAGCACCCGTGTCGGGTCAAGATAATCCATACTGATGAACGTCCCTCGTCGGGTCGTCACCAGCTCCATAATCGTACCGATATAGCGCACCGGTGCGATCACACTAATCTCGACCACCGGCTCCTCAATCGCTTCAACCCGCGACTGATCGGGCATCTCCGATGGGTTGGCGACGGTCACAATCTCGCCATCAGAAAGCAAAACCTGGTATTCGACCGAGGGTGCGGTGATCAGCAGATCGAGCTTATACTCGCGTTCAAGCCGTTCACGCACAATCTCCATGTGCAAAAGGCCGAGAAATCCGCAGCGGAAGCCAAATCCCAGCGCCGCCGAGCTTTCTGGCTGAAACGAGAGCGCTGCATCGTTCAGTTTCAAACGTTCGAGCGCTTCTCGCAACTCAGGATAGGCATTTGAGTCAATGGGATAGAGACCGGCGAAGACCATCGGCTTGGCCGGGCGATAACCGGGTAGCGGCTCGGCAGCCGGGGCGTCGGCCAGAGTGATCGTATCACCCACCTGACAATCGGCCACGCTCTTCAAGCCGGTGGCAATGTAGCCCACTTCACCGGCAACCAGTTCATTCAGCGAGGTCATGGCCGGGCGGAAGATACCGAGTTCAAGGGTTTCGGCCTGGGCACCGGTGCCCATAAAGCGCACCCGATCACGACTGGTGAAGGCACCATCAACAACCCGAACATAGGCAATGGCGCCCTTGTACGGATCGTAGTGCGAGTCAAAGATGAGCGCCCGTGCCGGCTGCTGGCGCTGACCACGTGGCGGCGGAATGCGCCGGACAATCGCCTCCAGAATCTCGGTAATCCCGATTCCTTCCTTCGCCGAAGCCATGATCGCATCCTCGGCGGGAATACCAATCACTGTCTCAATCTCCTGCGCCACCTCTTCGGGATGCGCACCGGGCAGATCGATCTTGTTGACGACCGGAATAATCACCAGATCATTTTCCAGCGCCAGATAGGTATTGGCGAGAGTCTGCGCCTCAATCCCCTGCGAGGCATCAACAACCAGCAATGCCCCCTCGCACGCTGCCAGCGAGCGGTTGACTTCGTAGCTGAAATCCACGTGACCGGGCGTATCGATCAGGTTAAGCTGGTAAAGCTGACCATCGGCTGCGCGATACTCCATCCGCACCGGCTTTAACTTGATCGTGATCCCTTTTTCGCGTTCTAGATCGAGCGAGTCGAGGAGCTGCTCGCGCTGTTCACGCTCGCTAATCGTGCGCGTTGCTTCAAGTAAGCGATCACTCAGCGTTGTTTTGCCGTGATCGACGTGGGCAATGATGCTGAAATTACGGATGTGCAGTTGATCTGACATGTGTGCTTCAATCGGCGGCAATACCGCAAATGTCCCTTCGTTTCTGCTATGCAGTATACCATAGACACGGCCTCGCTGTTGGGTATAGCTACACACCCAACTTTCTCAAGCTGAGCGATAAGGATTGAGCCGACGATCCTGATCTTCGCTAGAACTTATTTCACAAAAGCTGTGCTGTCGTGCTCCCAGACGGTCGTCCAGGCATAGGAACGCTTGCCAATCGCTAACAACAGCATATCCTGCCCCCAGGATGCCAGTATGGTAGTGAGAATGGCTGACGACCCTTGCCGGTGCCATCACGCGCTGGATTGAGTGCCTTCCCGCTTTTCATGCGTGTGGCGCAGCGTTTGGCGTGCGGCAGCATGGCTGCCGCGCCAGCCGTACTTTGTGCCCGGCGCGTGGTACGCGGTTGAACTGGCTGGTCACGGAGATGCCGTTTGTGATCGTCACAATCGTAGAGTCTGTCAGTCATTGATGAGATAACTTCTCAATGTTTTTTGAAACAAGCTCTAGCCCGACATAGCGACGACATCCTGCCGATCAGTGCAACCTCATACGACCCGCCGTCTCACCAGCCTCGTCCAAAGCCAGGCTCCAACCGTAACATCACGCTGTTCAAAGCTCACGATTGCCAGCAAATAGAAAACCAGCGCTGCACCGCTCAGTACGAGCAAATCACTCGCTGCCGGCCCACCGTCTAATGCGTCAGGCGTTGAAGGGCGATAGTGAAATGGCGACAATGGCTGCAACCACTCCAGATCAGGCGACATACCGACCAGGTTGTAGCCAAGAAAACTCACCACCAGCACGACCGTTGCCAGCGCCAGCGCCACCCGTCGCGAGGGAGTCACCGTGCCCAACCACAGACTGATCATTTGGAAGAGAAAAACCAATGGCCAGTGCGCGATGACCGCACGAAAGAGGTCACCAGCATCGAGATTAGTGGTGAGCTGAGAACGAATCGCCAGAAAGACCAGCGCGGCAGCGATGCCAGCCATCGTCAACACAGCCAGCGCAATCGCTGCCAGTTCCAACACCTTCGCCGTCACCAGTTGCCGGCGTGTCAGTGGTAACGCCATTTGCAATTCAAGCGTACCGGCATCTTCTTCACCTGCCAGCACACCGGTGCCGGTGACAATGGCCAACACTCCTATCAATACACTGAAAAAGTGGAAGATGGTTGAGCCAATATACCCCTCAAAGGTAGCCATACTGAGATTACCAAATGCCCGGTAGAGTTCAATCGCCTGCAAATCGAGGTTGCGCATTTCGGCGGGTAAAGCCGGATAAAATGCCAGGTAGACACTGAAAAAGACCAGCAGACCACTTCCCCAGCCGATCAACAGCATACGCCGCATGCGCAATTCATGCCAAAACAGGCTGAGCATGGTTTTCTCCTTGTCCACCGTAGTAGGCCAGAAAGACCTCTTCCAGCGTAAGCGGGATCGTCTCCAGTTCGATCACTGCTTGTTCGGCGGCGATCCGTAGCACATCCGCCAACCCTGATCGTACTTCAATCGTGATGTCGTTGCCGCTGTGCGCCAGTACCGTGACACCGGGCAAGGAAAACACGGTAGATGGCAATTGATGGGCAAAGCGCAGCCGCATGCGATGCACCTGTTGCCGTTGCAGCAGCGTGTCAATGCGTTCTACCGTCACCAATCGACCCTCACAAATAATCCCTACCCGGTCACACACCGCCTGGACTTCAGGCAACACATGCGAAGAAAAGAAGACGGTGCGTCTCTCACTCCGTGCAACCTGTACCAGCTCAAGCACTGCCTGCTGCGCCAGCGGATCAAGGCCACCGGTTGGTTCATCGAGGATCAGTAAACGTGGACGGAACATAAAAGCGGCAATCAGCCCCACTTTCTGTTTATTTCCACGCGAATAGGTACGCAGCGGGCGATCCAGCTCTATTTCGAGTTGATCACACAGTTGTTTCAGATAGGCCGGTTCAACGACCCGTCCACGCACTTCATCGAGCATTGTCAGATACTGGCGAGCAGTCTGCTGAGGCGGCAGATTCAGCTCGCCAGGGAGATACCCCACCTGCCGGCGAATGGCCGGCCCGTGCCGCCGACAATCCTGACCAAAGATAAGCGCCCGACCGCGTACCGGTCTGATGAGATCGAGGAGCACCCGCAGAGTAGTCGTCTTACCGGCCCCATTCGGGCCAAGAAAGCCGA
This sequence comes from Chloroflexus sp., assembly GCF_034434295.1. Lineage (GTDB taxonomy): Bacteria > Chloroflexota > Chloroflexia > Chloroflexales > Chloroflexaceae > Chloroflexus. Next base: position 56,744 of record NZ_DAOTZQ010000002.1, on the reverse strand, counting down.
ACACCTCACCTGCCTCAACAGCCAGATCAAGCCCTTCAATACCACGCCGCCGCCCATAGTAGACCGTAAGGTCATGGAGTTCAATAACCGGCACTGTCATGCATGTTCTCCTTGTTTTGTATCAGGGCAGTTTACAGCACCACAGTGAGGAAATAAGAGGGGGCAGCAAATGTTTACACCCCGACCACATAGTTACGCCCTTGCCGTTTCGCAGCGTACAATGCCTGATCGGCGCGATCAATCAATCGCTCAATCGTTGTATCAGTTGACTGGCGTTCAGCTACGCCAACACTGATCGTTGCGGTAACAATACCCCTATCGGTGTGAACCTGTAAATCGGCAATCGTTACCCGCAATCGTTCGGCCAGCGTAAGTGCAGAAGGGAGATTCGTGTTCGGCAATAACAGAATAAATTCCTCCCCCCAAAACGACCGATGCTATCGGCAGTGCGTATCTGATGCGCTACAGTTTGGGCAACCGCCCGTAAGACCTGATCACCAACCAGATGACCATAGCGATCATTAATCTGCTTAAAGTGATCAACATCGAACATACACATCGTCAGTGGTCGTTCATAACGGGTAGCAATCGCAAATTCGTGGCGGGCCAGCTCGTAGAAATGGCTCCGATTATACACACCGGTAAGCCAGTCAATCCGGGCCAGCTCAGCTTCACGGGCCAATGCTCGTTGGAGTTCGCGATTGGCAGCTTCGAGAGCTTTGCGCACCTGGGCCAGCGCCAGGTGGGTACGCACCCGTGCCAGTACTTCGAGAGGTTGAAACGGCTTCGCAATATAATCCACTCCGCCACACTCAAATGCCCGCACTTTATCTTCAACGTCATCCAGTGCGCTAATGAAGATCACCGGTATCTGTGCTGTTTCCTCATCGGCTTTCAATTTCTGGCAAACCTCGTAACCATCCATATCCGGCATCCGAATATCAAGCAAGACAAGGTCAGGGCGAATGGTACGAATAGCCGTTAAGGCCGCTGTCCCCTGAGTAACCGGGCGCACATCGTAGGACTGTGCACTCAGAACCTGGGTGAGCAACAGCAGATTTGCCGGAGTGTCGTCAACGACGAGAATGACAGGTGAACGGTTTGTGGTCATGGATAACAGAGTATATACATTTTTAACCTGCATACACTATACAATACGATTCTCGGTTTGAGAAGGAACCAACTGATCAAGCCACTGTATCATGGCCTCATAGTTAAATGTCTCAATCCAGTGCCGAAGCTGCCGTGCATCATCAGGGCGTTCGACCTCAATCATCGCCACTAATTCCTGCAAGCGTTGAAAATGTGCGACCTGGGCAGCCTGACGCAACGCCTGACACCACCCCAGGTGATACCCCTGTTCTGCCGTTTCCGGCACCTCAAGTATCGCTGCACTGGCGTACTCAAACTGCACATGCAGATGTTGTTCGATCAGTCGAACAACCTCGTGCTCAGGAAACGGCTTCGCCAGAAATCCATCACAACCGGCAGCCAGCACACTCGCTGCCATGTCACCCATCACATGAGCCGACAGTGCAATAATTACCGGCTGCAATAATCCTGGTTCAGTCGCACAGATTGCGCGAATCTGCCGCGCCACCGTCAATCCATCCACCCGCGGCATCCGTAGATCAAGCCAGATCATATGTGGTTGCCACTCACGCCAGACTGCCAGCGTCTGCTCACCATCGGTGACCGATTGCACAGCAAAACCCAGTCGCCGTAATAACGAAATTAACAGTAAGGCATGAGCTGGTTGATCATCAGCTACCAGCATGCGGTACACTGGCTGGTCGGTACGAACCTGAATTACTCGCTGCTTTATCGGTTCTGCAGGCAAGGCAAATGATGAGGTGATTGGGGTACGCAATGGCAATGTGAGCGTAAATCGAGCACCATGCCCCTCACCTGCACTGTACACCGAGAGATCACCGCCGATCAAGCGGGCAAACTCATAACTGATACTCAACCCCAAACCAACCCCGGTATCTGAGACCGCATCGACCGTCTGTTTTCCTTGAAAGAATGGCCGGAAGAGGTACGGTTGCTCAAGGGGGGAAATGCCAACACCGGTATCTTCGACAACAAAGTACATCTGTTGTTTGTCGGTATCAGCTCGTAGACGAACACTGCCACAATGAGTAAATTTGATCGCATTTCCCAGTAAATTGATCAAAATATGGCGAATCTTGGCTTCGTCGCTCACGATCATCGGCGGAACCTGCTCTTCACAGGTAACGATGAGTTGCAGTTGTTTCGCTTCGGCTTGTGGCCCAAACAACGCCTGAAGATCGGCAAGTAATCGACGGACATCGAGCGGATTTGGCGTATAGGTGTAGCGTCCTGATTCAATCTTCACCAGATCAAGCACCTCGTTGATCAGATGCAAGAGGTGCTCGCTGTTCCGATTGATAATCGCCAGATATTCATGCTGAGTCGCCGTTAAATTATCATCACGGCTCATCAACTGGGCAAAACCAAGCACAGCATGTAGTGGTGTTCGCAATTCATGACTGACATTCGCCAGAAATGCACTCTTGGCCCGATTGGCCGCTTCGGCCTGCTGGCGAGCCAGGCGCAACTCTATCTCAGTCTGCTTGCGTGCAGTTATATCCCGCGCTACACCCAGTACCATCAATTGACCTTCTTCATCGCGCACAAATGAGGTTACAATTTCGGCCTGTACTACCCGCCCATCACGGTGAATCAGCTCGATTTCGGCTGTCCAGGGTGGTGCGTTCATTAGCTCCCCTTCCCACTCGTGAAGCATGTAATCGAGCGCTGTCTTGACATGCTGTATCGAATCTGGCTTCAGAAAAGCTGACAATGGCAGATCAAGCGTTTCGGCTGCCGAATAGCCGATCAGTTTTTCTATCGATGGGCTGAAAAAGGTGAACTGCGATTTGAATGGATCGTACAACCAGATCACATCGGTTGTGTTCTCGGCAATCAGACGGTAGCGAGCATCACTCCGCCGCAATGCTTCCTCCATCTGCTTCCGTTCGCTGATGTCATGGACAATGCTTATCGCGTGCGGTACACCTCTGATCGTAACCACTTGTGATGAGAGAAGACAGGTGCGAAAGGTGCCGTCACGACGACGAAAATCAAATTCCAAACTGGTACAGGAGCCCTCACGACGCATGATCCCAGCCCATCGCTGACGATCCTCTGGTGAACGCCAGATATTGAGCGTGAGCGCATCTTTGCCGATTGCCTCATCCGCACTGTACCCACTAATCGTCGTAAAGCCGTGATTGACCTTCACAAATACGCCATCCGTCAACCGCGACAAGAGCACAGCATCGGGCTGCGCCGCAAAAATCTGCTCAAGTTGCTGTACTACTTCACGTTGTTTGTTAACCAGTTCCTGGTTGACCAGCAAAATCAGACCGAAGGTCCATAGTGTGGTCGTTGCGATTGAAACCAGATAGGTAGCAGTTTGCCATGGCGGTGAAACCGTTAACCAGTCTGCTTCCGTCACCGAGGCAACTGCACGTAATGCAAAAAAGGTACTGTTAACGAGAAAGACTATCGCCAGAAACAGTACGACCGGTTTTACATCGGTTTGTAATGCGCGCAGGAGACGCTGGGCAATCAGCATCGAGACCAGGGAAACCACAACTGAAAACAGGATGCGGCGGAGCGGCGGCGCATCATCGGTAAACACCAGCATCAGATTGGCGGTAACGATCAATCCACCGGCCAGCCAGAACCACTGCCGACCGCCACTATCACCGAAGAAGCGGCACACGCCGTAGTGGAGTAAGATCATGCCGATCCCTATCAACGCATTGCTGATCGCGTGCAGACCCAAAGGTAGCAAAGCCACATCACGCAACGTGGTTAGGATCAGACCTGCTGCCAGTACTCCCATACCGGCCGCCCACCAGACCGGCCCGACTCTGTCTCGGTTTGCCAGCGCCAGTCCGATAAGCGCAGCGCTTTGCAGAAGGTTGGCAAGATTCAGGGCAATGGATAAGGTAAGGAGGTCAACGGACATGCGCCACTCCACCCGATTAGCTAAGAGTTATTATTGCATTATGTCATTGTATGACAGAATCCAATCGGCTGCATGCCCTTTCCACTCTTATCCTCGCCCGCCCGCCAACCGCACCGCTGCTGGCGAACGCCGCAGCGTCGCCATTGCCCAAATCCCGATTGCCGGGCCAACTACCAGCCCGGCAAAGGCCCACCGCCAGCCAACCAGATTGACCAGTGGCGGGATGAACCAGATGGTGATCAGGGTCAGCAAAAACCCCAGACTGGTCTGCAACGTCAGCGCCGTACCGGTGCGGCCCGGCGGCGAGAGTTCACTCACTGCTGCCGAGAATTGGGCCGAGTCGGCAACAATCGTCAGGCCCCATACCATCGCCAGGACAGCAACCACCCATGGCTCACCACCAAAGGTGAAGCCGATCGCGAGTGCGCAACTGCCACTCACCGCCATTGCTACTATCGTGACGGTCGTTCGCCCGATCCGGTCGGCAAGCAGCCCGGCCAGTACACTCCCCAGCCCGCCCATTGCAATCGCGGCAAAGGCCACCAGACCCGCCCACGACGCCGTGATACCACGCTCCTCGAAACTGGCTAGCAGGAAAAGCGGTAACCATGCCCACGCTGCATACAGCTCCCACATATGACCAAGATACGCCAGATTCGCCAGCAACACCGGACGTTCACGCGCTACTTCCACCACCTGCGACCAACTGAAGCGTGGGGCCGTTGTGCGTAGCGGTCCTTCACGTACCATGAGCGCAACGATCAGGCCACCCACAACCGCTAAACCAGCAGCCATCAACAACGTCCGCCGCCAGTCATCAATACCACCCATGACATTCAGCAGGTGTGGCGAGGCTGAACCGACAGTCAGTGCTCCGACCAACACCCCGATTGCCAGTCCACGCCCCCGCTGTGTCCATGTTGCCATGATCTTCATCCCAACCGGATATACTCCAGCCAGTGCCACGCCCGTCAAAAAACGCAATGGTAACGCCAGCAGAGGGCCATTAGCCCACCACGCAATCAACGCCGTACACAATGCCGCCAGCAAGGCTGAACCGGCAAAAAACCAGTGGGTCGGCCAGCGATCAGCCAATCCCAGGACTGCTGAGATAAACGCGCCAAAGGCGAAGCCCAACTGCACCGACATCGTGAGCCAGGCCCGAACCGTATCGTTCAAGGCCCATTCGGCAGTCAATGCCGGAATGACTGCTGAAGCGGAAAACCACGTCCCTTTCGCCAGCAGCACTGCTACTGCCAGCACTATTACCACAAACCCTGCGCGACGAGGTGGAATGGGAATTGTTGTCATCTGTTCACTCCGTGAAGACAACGACAATGCACGGTTAGCAAAGAATGACCCTATCTTACCACTCGCAACAATTGCGAGTGCTATACTGACTTCTGTACATCCCCCACAACGCTCAACCCTGACACTGACGTTCACTCCCCGCATGGGCAATGCCGGGCGAGTGAAGCAATGAATACAAGGGAGGGTTGCGATGACTCAGCACGAGCCGACCCGACAAGCACCGCCAACGTTACGCGCTCGCATTGAAGCCCTGCGCCAGTATCGGCAGCGCCTGGAACAGGGCGGTGGCCCAGACCGTATCGCACGTCAGCATCAAGCCGGTAAACTGACCGCTCGCGAGCGTATCAACCTGTTGATTGAACCGGAAACGTTTCAGGAATTCTTCCTCTTTGCCCGTCACCGCTGTACGGCCTTCGGCATGGCCGATAAGGAGATGCCGGCTGAAGGTGTCATCACCGGTTGTGGCAGTGTTGATGGCCGTCAGGTCTTCGTTGCCGCTCAGGACTTCACCGTTGCCGGCGGCTCGGTCGGCGAGATGCACGCCGATAAGATCTGTCAGACGATGGATCTCGCTTTCAAATGCGGTTCACCGTTCATCACCATCAACGATAGCGGCGGGGCTCGCATCCAGGAGGGCATCGATGCCCTCAGTGGCTATGGTCGCATCTTCTACCGCAACGTCCTTCTCTCCGGAGTAGTGCCCCAAATTGCCATTATCGCCGGGCCATGTGCGGGTGGTGCCGCCTATTCGCCAGCCTTGATGGACTTCATCATCATGGTGCGGGGCAGCGAGATGTTCATCACCGGCCCGGAAGTACTCAAACAAGTGACCGGCGAACACGTCACCGGTGACGAACTCGGTGGCCCTGAAGCTCAAGTACGCAGCGGTGTTGCCCATTTCATTGCTGAAAACGATGTGGAAGCGATTGCGATCTGCAAGCGACTGCTGAGCTTCTTACCGGCGAACAACCTCGAAGACCCACCAGATCGTGGTGACGGCGAATTGCGCCTGTTCAACGATCCGGTACTCGACACCATTATCCCCGATGATCCGCGTGAACCATACGATGTCATTCCCATCATCAAGCGGATCGTTGATGATGGTGATTTCCTCGAAGTCCAGCGCGGCTTCGCCGATAACGCCGTGATCGGGTTTGCCCGCATCGACGGCAGTACCGTCGGGATTGTTGCCAATCAACCGATGGTGATGGCGGGAGTACTCGACATAGACGCTTCGGATAAGATAGCGCGCTTTGTCCGTTTTTGCAACGCCTTCAACATTCCGCTCATCACCTTTATTGATGTTCCAGGCTTCCTTCCCGGCGTTGCCCAGGAACGCGGCGGCATCATTCGACACGGGGCGAAGATGCTCTTTGCCTACTCCGCAGCAACCACACCGAAAATATCGATCATCCTGCGCAAAGCCTACGGCGGCGCCTACCTGGCCATGTGCGGCAAAGACCTGGGGGCGGATCGGGTAGCCGCCTGGCCGAGCGCCGAGATCGCGGTCATGGGGCCAGAGGGAGCAGTCAACATCATCTACCGCGACCAGATTAAGCAAGCGGATGATCCGGCTGCGGCACGCGCCGAATTTGTACGCCAGTACCGAGCTGAGTTTGCCTCACCCTACGTCGGTGCCGGTCGTAACCTGATCGATAGCATCATTGCCCCTAGCGAAACTCGCCGCTACCTTAGCCTGGCCCTGGCCTCACTGCGCACCAAACGCGAGTTCCGTCCGCAGAAGAAGCATGGCCTGGTTCCGCTGTAAATCCCAAAGGAGAGCCTATGATCGATCCTGGCACCAATCCCCTCCTGACCGGTTTGCAGATTGCGATTACCGGCATAAGCATCGTCTTCATTGTGTTGATAATTGTGGCTCTGGTCTTAGGCGCACTCAATGCCACGCAACGTCTCTTTCGCTCAACCACGCCAGATGCTATCACACCGCCATCCATATCCGAGAGGAATCCTGTCGCTGCCGATCAACTCGATCCCCAACTCATTGCCATCCTGACCGCAGCAGCGGTGACGGCACTTGACCGGCCGGTACGTATCTTGCGAGTACGCTACTACCGCCAGCTATCGGTGAACTGGGTACGACTGGGGCGCATCAGCGTGATGGCTAATCGCCAGTTACGCCGATAAGATCGCATCAGTCGTTGCAGGACTGTCGCTTATCGGTTGTTGAGATCAAGAAGTACGAACCTGCATTACGGAGAGCATATGAAGCGCTTACGCATCACTGTCAACGGTATCACCTACGAAGTCGAAGTCGAGGTATTGGCCGACGATGACGAGCCAGCGTTGCATGCTCCAACCAGTGTGAATGCCGTACCTCCGCCCAAATCGCCAATGCGCACTGACTCTGCACCGACTCCAACCGCACCAAACCCAACCGGTCCAGGCGTGCTGGTATCACCTATTGCCGGCATTGTGGCTGAAATCAAAGTGAGTGTTGGCGATCAGGTGAAGGAAAATGATCCACTGGTTGTGATCGAAGCAATGAAGATGAATTCTAACGTTAGCTCACCGATTGCCGGCACCATCCGTGCCATCAATGTGAAAGTCGGTGACTCGGTGCGTCAGGGTCAACCACTGCTGGAGTTTGCCTGATGGAATGGCTGATTGAATTTTTTGAAGCGAGCGGGATTGCCCATCTGGCGTGGGGCAATCTATTGATGATTGTCGTCGGCTGTGTATTCGTCTATCTGGCGATTGCCCGCAACTTCGAGCCACTCCTCCTGGTACCGATTGGATTCGGCATCATTCTCGGCAATATGCCATTTGAACCAGGCATGGGGCAGGGCGTCTACGACCAGGGCAGCGTCTTGAACTACATCTACTTTGGGGTCATCACTGGCCTCTTCCCACCCCTGATCTTTCTTGGCATCGGGGCAATGACCGACTTCTCGGCCCTGATTGCCCAGCCGCGCCTGATCTTGCTCGGTGCTGCTGCTCAGCTCGGCATCTTCTTCACGCTCTTAATGGCAATCTTCCTGGGACAGTATCTCCCGTTCCTCGATCTGGCCGATGCTACCGATCCTCTTCGTTTGCTGCGGTCTGCGGCGGCAATTGGGATCATCGGCGGGGCCGATGGGCCAACGGCTATTTTTATCGCCTCACGGCTTGCACCTGATCTCCTCGGCGCGATCGCTGTCTCTGCCTACTCATATATGGCCCTGGTGCCGGTCATTCAACCACCGATCATGCGCCTGCTCACCACCCGCGAAGAGCGCCTGATCCGCATGCCACCACCCGCCGAGGTTAGTCGCACACAGCGTATCCTGTTCCCGATCATTGGTCTGATCGTCTGCGTGCTCATCGTCCCGGATACATTACCGCTGCTTGGGATGCTCTTCTTCGGCAATCTCCTTAAAGAGAGTGGAGTCACTGAACGACTGGCCAAAACAGCGCGCAGCGCCCTGATCGATAGCGTGACTATCATGCTCGGCCTGACCGTCGGCGCCAGCACGCAGGCCAGCAACTTCCTCACCCCGCGATCTATCGCCATCTTTGCCCTTGGTGCCTGCGCATTTGCCATCTCGACCGCAGGTGGTGTCTTGTTCGCCAAATTTTACAATCTCTTTACCCGTAACAAGATCAATCCGCTCATCGGCGCGGCTGGTGTGTCAGCCGTTCCAATGTCGGCACGAGTTGCACATACCGTTGCACAGGCGGAGGATCGGCAAAACTTCTTGATCTGGCAGGCAATGTGTCCAAACGTCGCCGGCGTGATTGGTTCAGCAGTGGCCGCGGGAGTCATGCTGGTCATTTTACGCTGACCGTTCCCAGCATCCGGCGTGCCAGTTGCGGCCATTCAGGCAAGAGCCGCAGGGCGGTACACAGCATGACCAAATCAACACTTCCGTCCTGAATGGCCGCATCGGCCAGCCACGGATCACTCAATTGCCCTGAGCCAATGACAACCGCCTCACTGGCAATGCGATGAATACTCGCAACCAGAGGAATAGTCCAACCCGGAAAGCGCGCTACATCAGGCGAATAACGATTAATCGTCACGTCAAGAAATTGCGCACCGGCGGCCACAGCCCGCCGGGCAATCAGTCGGGCATCCTGATGGGTCAGGCCATCTGCCACCAGTTCCACCGCCGGCATACGCAAACCAACCCACATATGACGACCATAGTTTCGGCGAATCTGTTCAATGATTGTCAGTAACGGCAGAATACGTTCAGTGATCGGTATCTGCCTGCCGTTACTCGCTTGCTGATTTGCCGCAATGGTCATCGCTAACAATCCACCATCGGCAACAGAGATGAATACACCATCTGCACCGGCGGCTAATGCCCGCCATGCACCCTGTACATAGCTCTCAACGAGCCTGGGCGTTGCTATGTCGGCAAGCAGCACTTCCAGCAAAAAGACAATCCGGCTCCCAAACGCATGGGCTGCGGCTGAAAGGCGCCGGAGTGCAGGCACAAAACAATCGTGCCAGATGCCGAGATGCCGCGTCGGTATTGATGGCTCACAAACAAGCATCGGTTCAGGAACAATCAGACCTACATCAGCCTTTGCTCGTCGCTCGTAATAACTGACCAGAGCGCTATGGCAAAAACCATCAGAACCGGCCAGCCCGCTCGGTGCCGGCGCCATCACAATCCGATTGCGTAACTGCCGACCGGCAACCTGTAGCGGTGTAAAGAGATCGGCCATATATGACGCTCACTGCTCACATGTATGGGTACTTGAAGATGACGCCATACGTTTGCCACCAGACCCGAATTAGCGGCGCCCTACCATCATAATCGTTCGCATTGCGTGTAGTATAACGTGAGTTGAGGACGTTGAATGTGAACATTGTCAGGCACATAGCCTTGGGAAGATAGAACTTAAAAGCTGTGCTGTCGTGCTCCCAGACTGTCGCACAGGCGCCTGAACGCTTGCCAATCACCAATGACAGCGCCTACCCTGCTCCTGGCTCGTTGGCAGAGCGCAGCTCCGGTCTTGCCATCAAGCGCTGGATGGGTTGCCTTGCCCGCTCCTCATGCGCGTGTCGCGGCGTTTGGAGTGCGGCAGCATGGCTGCCGCAACAGCCGTGCTCACGATCTGGCACGTGTCATACCGTTAACCCTGCTGGTCACGTGGATACTGGATGTGCTCGCACCATTATAGAGTCGGTCAGGAATGTATTAGATAAACCCAAGTCGCCACCCAGGCAGTGATCATGCTACGTGAGGCTGACCGTCATAATGAACAGCACGACGCTGCGTACAACACCGTGCAACATAGCTGAACTGTATGAACCACGTGGATAGCAGCCAGCGTCTTCAGACGCGCTCCTTCACGCCTTACGGTAGCAAATCGGGTTATGACCATCCTCTGAGTCCTCTGTGGTGATAAAGGTAGCAACTTGGGTCAGATTACTTCTCGTAAGCGTTTTTTGAAATAGGTTCTAGAATTGGAGATAATTTCGCCCCCACACCCCATGTTCCATCCCATCACAAACGAAAACCATATTGAAAAAGTTTTAAGCAATTTTGAAGAGAATATCCCATTTTAACCTGATATAATATCTGCGTGATCGCCCGAAGTGAATAAGTATGCAAGCAACCATATAGCAAAGCTGCACATTGTGACGAGTCACAGTCTCGCCTGTATCACATCATTTCTCGAACGGATGACAAACCCAAAGACGGCAGTTTTTCCACGAACGAGCACCATTGTTCAGAGTTGCATATGCGGATTGGTCGCTACACATCACATACTCAACTAGTACTAACCAGTTTGATCGGATGTAGCCTGCTACTCTGGTTGTACTGGATCAACCCGGCTACGGCGGGATCAGCGGCCTGGTCAAAACAATTACCGGTCGTGCGCACCGTCTACTTTCCAGCTACCGGCCACCATCTCTCGAACCGGGTCGGCTTTCTCGATTTCTGGCGAGCCAATGGTCAGCTTCACACCTTCGGCATGCCAGTTAGCGAAGAACTGGTCATTGATGGTCGGATCGTCCAATACTTTGAACGTGCCCGGTTTGAGTACCACCCCGAATACGCCGGCACACCTCAACAGGTACAGCTTGGCCTGATCGGGCGTGAATGGTTGGCACACCAGCCCACAATCCCGCCACCCGCGACCGACACGACAATCGGTGCCTTCTTCCCGGAAACCGGCTACACCCTGCGCGGTGAATTTCTTGAGTTCTGGGAGCGCCATGGCGGCTTGCCAGTCTTCGGCTTTCCCCTTAGCGCAGAACGTGACGAGAACGGCACGCTTGTCCAATACTTCGAGCGTGCCCGTTTTCTCTACCGACCGGAAGCACTCTCACCTTTCTTCCGTCAACAGCAAGCCATCTACGGCATCGATCTTGATAGCCTCTTTGAAGTTCAAATCGATAATCTTGGTCTTCAGATCGCTACCTTGTACGGCATCAACACAGCACCAGTTACCCGTCTCCCCGGCGCCGTTGATTGGAGCCCCGGCTTATGGTCACGCCGCATTGAAGTCGATCTGGCGCGCCAATACCTTTTCGCCTACGAGGACAACCTGTTAGTCTTTTCAGCACCGGTTGCCACCGGACGTGACGGTTTTAATACCCCACGCGGCGATTTCACTATCTACTACCGCTTACCGCAACAAACAATGAGTGGTTGCCTCGGAGGCGAATGCTGGTATGTACCCAATGTTCCGTGGGTGCAGTATGTCGTCGGTGGGGTTGCTCTCCACGGAACCTACTGGCATAACGCCCACGGCAGTGGTGTGCGGATGTCACACGGTTGTATTAACTTGCGGATCGATGATGCCCAGTGGCTTTACGAATGGGCTGATCTCGGCGTACCGGTCAAGGTATACTGACGAGGCATACATCAGGTTATCTCACCAATGCTGTGAAAAGGCGTGATCGATAATTGCAGTAACGTAGTCCAGATGTTAGCCTGTAGGCAATCGTCGCACAAACGTCGTAAATAACACGATTCATGCATCTTCAGGAGCAAAAGGCTTGTCATCTGACAGCGTACTACTCGTGAATGCGTGAAACGAATGCTGATAGTAATCGCTGCGCCTTGCGTATCAGCACCGTGAACATGGTATAATTGCGCAGAGCTGACACCCCTGCACCACACATGGAAACACTATGCTGTACGTACCCGATGGTGTACCGCCGATTATCAAGAGCACAGTAGCTCGCCTTGATCGCACACTTTCCCAACCAGGGGAAATTCTGGTTAGACAGGGTGGTCGCGTCGAGCCTGATGACATTGTGGCTCGTGGTCAGAAGCACAATCCGCCGTACATGATCAACCTTGCGCAGGCACTGGGTTTACCCCCTGATCAGGCTGCTCGTGCCGTCGTTGCACCGATAGGTCAGCCGGTAAATGCCGGTGCTGTTCTGGCGCGCCGGCGTGGCCTGCTGAGTCGCCGTGTACTCAGCCCGATTAATGGTATCCTCTACACCGTCGATCCGGCGACCGGTTATGCAATTCTTCAGCCAGAACCACAGCAAATCACCGTAACCGCTGGCATTCGCGGTATTGTGATGGAAATCATCGATCAACAACGGGTAATCATCGAAACACCGGCAGCTCAAATCTTCGGGATCGCCAGCCTGGGAAATGATTGTTATGGCGTCACCCGCCTGCTTACCCTCGATCCAGGTGAGCCAATCACCGAAGCGATGATTGATGCGCAAAGTATGTATGCTGTGCTCATTGGGGGCAGCGGGATCAGTGCTGCTGCACTCCGCAAAGCCGTTGAGAATCAGGTTCGTGGCATCATTATCGGTAGTATCAGCGAAAGTGTCCTGCGTGAGTTTTTCCAATGGACAAAGCATCTGCCTTTTCTTCCCGGTCTGCGTAACTGGCAATGGGTTTCCCAGACCAACTCACCACTGACGATTGTGCTGACCGAAGGGATAGGTAGTGCACCGATGGCCACACCGTTGTTTGAATTACTCGCCGGCCATGATCGGCGCGAAGTCTACATCGAGAGTAATACCAGTCTGCGCCATCCCCACCGTCGGCCACGAGTCATCATCCCCCTGTCACGGAGCAGCAACGCATCGCTTGAACCCCCGCGACCACCTTTACGGATCGGGGCCACTGTGCGACTGCTCGACCACGATCACCTTGGACGTATCGGTCGCGTGCGTAGTCTGCCCGCTCTTCCACAACGCATCCCTGCCGGTATACGTACCGCAGCCGTTGAAGTGTTGCTAGACAGCGGTGAAGCCATCTGGCTACCCAGAAGTTGTGTCGAGGTGATCGCGTAAACAGTGGCAATCTTGCCTCCAAAATTTGCTTCAAGTTGTAGCTATTTCGAGTATACTAGTGAACAGTAGTAGATGGTTTCTACGTTGAGCGATAGTGTGAGAGAATTCAATGACGTATCGTATCGTCGTAGTCGCCCGCGCTAACTCAACGCTCCGCAGCTTACCAGAGGCGCTGGCTGGCGACGCTGAAGTACAAATGTTTACATCGGCAAACGATGCTCTGTGGTCGATCAGTACCGAACCGCCTGATCTGGTGCTGAGCGAGATTGATCTTGATGAGATGAGTGGTCTCGATTTGGCTGAAATTGTGCCAAATTTTGACCCGAACACCCGTGTCCTTCTCTGGGGAAACAACCTGAGTAGTACCGACCGCGAACGTGCGCAAATGGCTGGTGTTGCGAGAGTACTCACTGGCGATCTGAGCCTGGATATGGTACGTCACGTAATACACACAGCCCTTAACTCACCACGAACTGAGCCGCTGCCGGCAACTCCAGCACCTGCTCCAGCCGCTACCGAAGCAGTACGGGAAGTAGCCAAACCGGTAGAGAGCACACCGACACCATCTGCGAAGAACGAACCGGCACGTTCAACATCAAGTGAACCACCTACCGACTCACCGTCACGGCGGCAATTTACACCGGCACGAGTCGTCTTACCTTCCCGGGCTGAACGCGAAGCTGCTGAAAGAGCTGCTCGCGAAGCCGCCGAACGCGAGGCTGCTGAACGTGAAGCCGCTGAACGTGCGGCCCGTGAAACAGCATCGACACGTGGTGGGTTGGCAGCTCGCTCACGTGCAGCCGCTGAACGACGCACACAATCGCCAACCCCTTCATCTTCTCCTGGATCAACGCCAACCTCACCACCTGCACCGCCATCAACCTGGCACAGCGATGGCCGTAACCTGATCGTTACCGAACAGAACATTGCGGCTATCCGCAGTGTTATGAGCCAGTTGGGGCAAGACCTGGGCACTCAAAGTATTATGTTAACTGATCGAGCGGGCATGATCCTGGTCGAGACTGGCGACAAGGGCAATCTGCCGTTGATGATCGTCTTACCACTTCTCTCAACCGGCTTTTCAACCACCGGTGAAGTGGCCCGTCAGCTCCGCGAAGAAGATGCAACAAGCGTCTACATCCACGAAGGGGTAAACATCGATCTCTACTGCTTCGACGTAGCTCAGCGATTTCTGCTCGTGTTGGTTTTCAACAAGCGTGTCGCCAGCTCGAAGATCGGTGCCGTGTGGGTCAACGCCAAACGTGCCATCCGGGAATTACGCGACGTACTCGCCCGCTAAGACATTTTCCTTCCCTGACCCCTGCTTTGTGCGGGGTGTCAGGGTAATCCGCATATCTGTCATCGCCTGCATCACTTGAGTCACTTCCCATAACCTGACACAGCACGCTCTATCGGCATGATGACCATCGCCAGGTGTGAATGACGACACCGCTGACGGCATCGCCACATTCATCCGCTCACCCTGCGTCCATCCGGGTCGTAGCGGTAATCCCCACCGATTGTCATCACGGGGACAGATAATCACCGAATCACGGCATATTCGTTGTCAGGCAGTGATACACAGGAATTCGTGCACAATGGGCGATAACCGGCCATCGGTTTACCGTAGGGACGGGTTGAGAACCCGCCCCTACCTCCTCGTGCTCCACATCCTGCGTGATGACCATCACCAGGTGTGGATGGCATCATCGCTGAGGCATCGCTGCGTTCATCCGGGTGCACCACTTAAGGATCGTCGCTTTTAGGAACAGACAGAAAATGTAAGCACCATCTTCACTCATAGCGACAATGAATTACCCACCCCGCGAGTAGCACTGTGCCCCCGCACCCTGCCACAACATCAGTTGCCCATCCCGCGTAGCTATGGTATACTCGCGTCGGCCTCGTAGAACTGCAAGTGAACCGGCCATCAATGGAGCAGGCGAGTTGCGAAATTTTGCGAGGTGCGTTATACTGTTTGTGAAAGATCGAACAAGGAAGTTGTTGTTCGTCCATCGGGCAGCAGCGCACAGAGAGCAATACCCGGGCGCTGCGTAATTCCGACGTTGTCGAGCAGGAGGTAGGCGTTGTCAACGCGGACTCGAAACATTCTTATCATTGTAGGAGCGCTCATCATTTCGATTGTCAGTCGCTTCTTCCTCTACACCGGTCCACCGCACGTAGAAGTTGCCGCTGAGGTCATTTTCGACGGTATTCCCGGCTTTCCAATCACCAATTCATTCGTTGTTTCGATTATTATTGACATTTTTGTGATCGCTCTGGCTGTGGCTGCTACCCGCAACTTGCAAATGGTGCCACGCGGGTTGCAGAACGTCATGGAGTTCATCCTCGAGTCACTTTACAATCTCTTCCGCAACATTAACGCCAAATATGTTGCCACTGCTTTTCCGCTGGTAGCAACGATCTTCCTCTTCGTGCTCTTTGGCAACTGGTTCGGTTTGCTGCCCGGAGTAGGCTCAATTGGCGTGTGCCACGAGAAGAAAGAAGAGCATGCAGTTGTCGATGAACGTCTAGCACTGGCAGCGCCGGCAGCTCCGCTGAGCAGTGTGGTGGCCGCAGAGGGTGAGGAGATTCACGACACCTGTGCTGCTCAGGGGAAGAAGTTGGTTCCGCTCTTTCGGGCACCGGCGGCTGATCTCAACTTCACCTTCGCGATTGCCGTCATCTCGTTCGTCTTCATCGAGTACTGGGGCTTCCGGGCACTTGGCCCAGGGTATTTGAAGAAGTTTTTTAACACAAACGGTATCATGTCGTTCGTCGGGATCATTGAGTTTATCTCAGAGCTGGTCAAACCCTTCGCGCTGGCCTTCCGTCTTTTCGGCAATATCTTTGCCGGTGAAGTGTTGCTGGTCGTGATGGCATTCCTGGTGCCACTCCTGTTACCACTTCCCTTCTACGGCTTTGAAGTGTTTGTCGGCTTCATCCAGGCGCTGATCTTTTCGCTGTTGACCTACGCATTCTTGAATATTGCCGTCACTGGCCACGATGAGGAACACGCACATTGATGTTCGGGCGGAGTTATCCGCTAGAATGTTTGATATTGGGTTCGTCGCAGAGTCTGCTTTTAAGGAGGCATCTCAATCATGGAGGGTCTGAATCTCGTCGCTACCGCGCTCGCTGTGGGTTTGGGCGCAATTGGGCCAGGTGTCGGCATCGGTATCATTGTATCGGGTGCGGTGCAGGCGATTGGCCGCAATCCTGAGATCGAAAACCGTGTCGTAACGTACATGTTCATCGGTATCGCCTTTACTGAAGCACTGGCAGTCTTCGGTTTGGTGATTGCATTCTTGATCGGTTTCGGCGTGTTGCAGTAAGCGATTGCGCGTTACAGGAGGTTTGAAGGGTGGAAGCATTAGGTATTAATCCGACCCTGTTTATTGCGCAACTGATCAACTTCCTGTTGCTCATCTTCATTCTGCGCACGCTGCTATACCGGCCGGTGATGAACCTGCTGAATGAGCGCACCCGGCGGATTGAAGAGAGTGTACGGGATGCCGAGAAGGTGCGCGAACAATTGGCAAATGCCAGGCGTGACTACGAGGCAGAAATTGCTCGGGCACGCCAGGAGGCCGCTAAAATCGTGGCGCAGGCGCAGGAGCGAGCCAAGCAGCAGGAGGCAGAGATCATTGCCCAGGCGCGTCGCGAAGCAGAGCGCCTGAAGGAAGAGGCTCGTGCCCAGGCCGAGCAGGAGCGCATTCGGATGTTGAGCGAGGCCAAGAGCCAGATCGCCGATCTGGTCACCTTGACCGCCAGTCGTGTGCTTGGTGCAGAGCTGCAAGCGCGTGGTCACGATGCATTAATTGCTGAGTCGCTGGCAGCACTTGATCGCCGCAACTAACGTCGCAGACTGGCGGGTGCCTGGTTTGCGTGAGGGAACGAGAGTATGGCAACGACCATTGACGCACGAGCGCTGGCTGCGCCGCTGGTAGAGGCGCTCTTGACAACGGCCGCTGAACAGATACGCGCTGCGGCTCCACGGATTGCCGGTCTTTCAGCCAGCGAGGCAGCCGCCGTCTTGCCGGCTGACCTGCTACCACAGGTGCGCAATTTCTTGCTCACTATGGCTAAAGAGGGGCTGACCGGTGAACTCAATGCGGTGGCCGCTGCTCTGCCGGGGTATCTTGAAACCGGCAGCCGCGCAGTTGATGCCAGTGTCACCAGTGCGATTGAGCTGAGCGCCGAGCAGAGAGAGCGGATTACCCGTGAATTGCAGCAGCGCTACGGCGATGTCCATGTCACATATCATGTCGATCCAACGTTGATTGGTGGTTTGATTATTCGGGTTGGCGATCAGGTGCTTGACAATAGCCTGCGTGCCCGCCTGAGTGCCATTCAGCGTGTATTACAGGCAAGTTAGAGTCCAGCTCGCTGGCCCGGTACCGCCGGCTACCAGCGCGACGGAGTAGAGCATGACGACGATTACTGAGGAATTGATCGCCCGGCTGAAGCAGGGGATCACGAGCGGCGTCGACCTTCAGCCGCGCCAGGTCAATGTCGGTACGGTGATTGCCGTCGGAGACGGCGTCGCGCGGCTGTCCGGCCTTGATCAGGTCGTCGCCTCCGAGATTGTTGAATTTCCCCCAAAAGCCGGTCGTAATGAGTCGATTTACGGTATTGCCCTGAACCTCGAACAGGATAGCGTCGCCGCAATTATCCTTGGTGACGATGAGACGATTGAGGAAGGGGATATAGTTACCTCAACCGGCCGGGTGATTTCGGTGCCGGTTGGGCAGGGGTTGTTGGGACGAGTGGTGAATCCTCTTGGGCAACCAATCGATGGTAAGGGGCCAATCGTCTACGAGAAGACCCGCCCCATCGAGCGTATTGCCCCCGGTGTGATTACCCGTAAGTCGGTTGATACGCCGGTACAAACCGGTATCATCGCCATTGACGCGCTGATTCCAATTGGACGCGGTCAGCGTGAGCTGATTATCGGTGACCGCCAGACTGGTAAGACGGCGGTGGCCATTGATACCATCCTCAACCAGAAGGGCCAGGGGATGGTGTGTATCTACGTTGCAATTGGTCAGCGCCGGGCACAGGTTGCCCAGGTGGTCGGAACGCTCGAACGATTTGGGGCGATGGAGTACACCATCGTCGTATCGGCAACCGCCTCCGAGAGCGCTGCGTTGCAGTACATTGCCCCCTACGCCGGTTGTGCGATGGGCGAAGAGATTATGGAAAACGGTGTTATGCTCAACGGGCAACTGGTTAAGGATGCCCTGATCGTCTACGACGACCTGAGTAAGCACGCTGTTGCCTATCGCCAGGTATCTCTCTTGCTCCGTCGCCCACCCGGACGTGAAGCCTATCCCGGTGATGTCTTCTACCTGCACTCGCGTCTGCTTGAACGCGCCGCTCGTCTGAATGAAGAGTACGGCGGTGGTTCGCTGACCGCACTGCCGGTCATCGAGACACAGGCAAACGACGTGTCGGCCTACATTCCGACGAATGTCATCTCGATCACCGACGGCCAGATTTATCTGGAGTCCGACCTGTTCAATGCCGGTCAACGCCCGGCGCTCAACGTCGGTATCTCAGTGTCGCGTGTCGGTAGTGCTGCCCAGACTCGGGCAATGCGGGCAGTTGCCGGTAAGCTGAAAGGTGAGCTGGCTCAGTTCCGCGACTTGGCTGCATTCGCCCAGTTTGCCAGCGATCTCGATGCGACAACCAAAGCGCAAATTGAGCGCGGTCAGCGTCTGCAAGAATTGCTGAAGCAACCACAGTATCAACCGCTGCTGGTCGAAGATCAGGTGGCTGTGCTGTACGCAGCAACCAATAACTACCTCGACGATGTACCGGTGCCGTTGATCACGAAGTGGCGCGATGACTTTCTGGCCTTCCTGCGCACCGCTCACCCCGAGGTGCGGAAGCTGATCTACGACAATCGCCTTGATCGCAAGTTCCCGACGCCTGAAGTGAAAGAGGCGCTGGAAGCGGCGATTAAGGAATTTAAGGCAACCAGCAACTATAGCTAGCAGCAGGCTACTGGCGAGCGTATCTTCGAAGCGCTCGCCAAAATCCAAACTGCAAAGGGTTCGATATGCCGAGTAGTCGCGAGATTAAGCGCCGCATCCGCTCTGTAAAGAACGTCGCTCAGATTACGCGAGCGATGGAGATGGTGTCAGCATCAAAGATGCGGCGCGCACAACGGAATGTTTTAGCTACCCGGCCATATGCCGACCGTATGCGGGAGGTAATGGCCAATCTTACTGCTCGAGTCGTGGGAGCGGCACGTCGCGGTACGTTGCTTGAAAAGCGCGAGACGGTGAAGAGTGTTGCACTGCTGGTTGTAACGCCTGATCGGGGGCTTTGCGGGAGCCTGGTGGCGAACGTGCTGCGTCGCGCCGGTCGCTTTATCACCGAGCAACGCGCTATGGGCCGCACCGTTGATGTGTATACGTTCGGTCGTAAGGGACGCGATTTCTTCTTACGAACCGGTTTTGCCCCGGCAGGTGAAGCAACCCGTCTCGGTGATGCACCAAAGCTCGAAGCGATCCTGGGTGTCGCAATTAGCGCCATTAATGGGTTTCAGTCGGGCAAGTATGATGAACTCTACATTATTTACAGTGAGTTCATCAACACGTTGGTGCAACGTCCGGCTATCAAGCAATTGTTACCGGTAGAGAGTCCTGACATCTCGACTACGACGAATGTTGATTATACCTACGAGCCGGGCGAAGAAGAAGTTCTCAATAGCATTCTGCCGCGTTATGTCGAGACCCAGATTTATCAGGCAGTTCTTGAAAGCATTGCCAGCGAACACAGCGCACGAATGGTCGCGATGCGCAACGCCACAAACAACGCCAAGGATCTGGTCCGCGATTTAACGCTGTCGTTTAACAAAGCGCGGCAGGCCGCCATTACTAAAGAGGTCAGCGAAATCGCTTCGGGCGCCGCTGCTCTCACCAGTTAATGACAAGAGGAGGAGCCGATGCCGGCCAAGGGGGTTATTCAAGAGATTATCGGTGTGGTCATCCGGGCAAAATTCCCGGAAGATGAGGTACCGGAAATCTATAATGCAATCGAAATTCCATTAGGGAATGGCGACCGTCTCGTCTGCGAAGTGCAACAGCAGCTCGGCAATGGCGTGGTAAAAGCGGTTGCAATGGGTTCGACTGATGGTCTGCGTCGTGGTCTTGAGGTCATTGATACCGGTCGGCCTATCGCTGTACCGGTCGGCCCGGCTACACTTGGGCGCGTGTTCAATGTGTTGGGCGACCCAATCGATGGCATGGGACCTATCGGCCCGGAGGTTGAGCGCCGCCCAATTCACCGTGATCCACCCAGCTTTGAAGAGCAGAATACTCAGGCGCAGATTTTTGAAACCGGGATTAAAGTGATCGATCTGATTGCTCCGTTTACCCGTGGTGGCAAGACCGCTATCTTCGGTGGTGCCGGTGTGGGTAAGACGGTGGTGATCCAGGAGTTGATTGCCAATATCGCTAAAGAGCAGTCGGGTTTCTCAGTCTTCGCCGGTGTAGGTGAGCGATCCCGCGAGGGAAATGACCTCATCCACGAAATGAAGGAAGCCCGGATCGACGAAAACACCACCGTGTTCGACAAGACGGTGATGGTGTTCGGTCAGATGAATGAACCACCGGGCGCTCGCTTGCGGGTCGGTCTGACTGCCCTAACGATGGCTGAGTACTTCCGCGATGAGGGTCGCGATATTCTGCTCTTTATTGATAATATCTTCCGCTTCGTGCAGGCCGGTTCAGAGGTTTCATCACTCCTCGGTCGTATGCCGTCCCAGGTAGGTTATCAGCCAACGCTGGGCACCGAAATGGGTGAATTGCAGGAGCGGATTACGTCAACCAGGCGTGGTTCGATCACCTCGATGCAGGCGGTGTACGTGCCGGCCGACGACTACACAGACCCCGCACCGGCGACGGTGTTTAGTCACCTTGACGCAACGATCTCGCTCGAACGCAGCATTGCCGAGCGAGCAATCTTCCCGGCGGTCGATCCGTTGGCGTCAACGTCACGGATTCTCGATCCCAACATCGTCGGCGAGGAACATTACCGGGTGGCACAAGAGGTGAAGCGTGTTTTGCAGCGCTACAAAGACCTCAAGGACATCATTGCCATTCTCGGTATGGAAGAGCTGAGCGACGAAGACAAGCTGACGGTGCAGCGCGCACGTAAGATCGAGCTTTTCTTCTCACAACCGTTTACGGTGGCTCAGCAGTTTACCGGTCGCCCCGGTAAGTATGTGCCGGTGAAGAAGACAGTCGAGAGTTTTGCCCGACTCCTGAATGGCGAAGGCGATCATATTCCCGAGTCGTTCTTCTACATGCAGGGCGATTTCGATGACGTACTGGCTGCCTACGAGTCCAGCCAGAAGTAAGGTTAAACCGGCGATGGCCAGTGTGTGTTGTCGCCGGTTCACATCTACGGCAGGCAGAAGGAGCAGTCCATGCCCATCCATCTGGAGATTGTCACCGCCGAGCGCGTTATCCTCTCGGATGACGTTGATATGATCAGTGCACCGACGAAAGATGGCCGCGTTGGTATTCTGCCGCGCCACGCTCCGCTCATGACGATTCTCGAACCAGGCGAGCTAGACATTATTAAGAATGGCGAGCGCACTCCGTTTGCTGTATCCGGCGGCTTTATGGAGGTACTTCCCCATCGTGTTACTATCCTGGCCGATACGGTCGAGCGGGCCGATGAGATCGATGAAGCACGAGCTGAACAGGCGCGGGCTGAAGCTGAAGCCCGCCGGCGCGAAGCTCAGAGCGAACGCGATATGGCGCTGGCCGAAGCCAAGTTGCGCAAAGAGATGGTTCGCCTGCGGGTTGCGCAGCTCCATAAGATCAAGCGGCGACAGTCGTAGCAGATATCTACCACGCTTTTTTGGTCTGGTGCCCCTTCCCCGAAGATCGGGAAGGGGTTTTGTTGTACGACTGGAGCAGGAGTAATTCGCAGACACCAAACCGAAGTGGATACCGTTCCCGGTCAGAGGTGCCCGTGTCGCAGATTTGGTGTGCGGAAGGCAGATTTACATCAAATCTGGTGCCACAATCGGTGTCCAACATCGCCTGAGCGCACTGGGAGCGTGCGCCTCCAGTGCGCTGCTCGCTCACCACCTGCAACACACCGTAGAGACTTCATCCAACGGGGTATCGCAAGTCAGAACCAGCTCGCGCCAGCGGGAGTCACCCGGTACCGCTAGTTCCCGCCCCCAGCGGGGGCGGGTGAGGGTAGGGGCGTATCACAACACACTGCTGGAATCAGCCCCAATATCAATGCTTGCTATCCATACACGGTCGCCATCTGGCATCGCCTGGGAGCACTGGGAGCGTGCGCCTCCGGTGCGCCTACCACGGACGGTCACCGTCTGGCATCGCCTGGGAGCGCTAGGAGCGCACGCCTCCGACGCGCTCACCTCTGACGGTCACCGTCAGGCATCTCCTGGGAGCGCTGGAAGCGCACGCCTCCGACGCGCCTCATCACATGCAACACACCGTAGAGACTTCATCCAACGAGGTATCGCAAGTCAGAACCAGCTCGCGCCAGCGGGAGTCATCCGGTACCGCTAGTTCCCGCCCCCAGCGGGGGCGGGTGAGGGTGGGGGCGTATCGCAACACCCTGCTGGAATCAGCCTCTATATCAATGCTTGCTATTCATAATGCTGGCACTGCACCTGACCCCAACTACACAGGCACCAACCAGTTTGCCTGCGATAAACCACCGGCGGTCATGGTTGAGGTAGCACGTCTGACCGTGCACCAGCACGAGGCTGCCCACCCGAATAATGCACAGTATCACTCAAGATGTGATACAACCTGTGATCCGGCGATTACCCCGCTATCATCCCTGTGTGCGAAAGCATAAAAACCGTTGCTCCCACTCCGCACGTAGTGGGATTACGTTTCAGCGAGGATACCGTTTACAGACGGGGTCTGTTCGTTTGGAATGCGGCCTTTTTACCAACTGGCGACGAGCCAGTTAGCGGGGATCGATCACCTCTCACGTTGCTCTCAACACAAACTGACGTAAATTTGCTATAATACGGCGCGATTATATACGCCGCCTTATTCTATCGAGGTGTAGCGTCCGTAACCAAACACATCACAGCAGGAATACTACGTATGGCCCGCAAAATCGGGATTGATCTTGGCACTGCCAATGTCTTAGTCTATGTCAAAGGTAAAGGAATTGTTCTCTCGGAACCATCGGTGGTCGCACTGAGCACCCGCGATGGCCGGGTTCGCGCTGTTGGTGCAGAGGCGATGGCGATGTTAGGCCGTGAGCCGGAGAGTATCGAAGTAGTGCGTCCAATGCGCAACGGCGTGATCGCCGATTACGTTGTCACCGAAGAGATGTTACGTCACTTTATTGGCCGTGCCGCAGGGCGCTTCCGCTTCTCACGGCCTGAAGTGATGATCTGTATTCCCGCTGGCGTGACCAGCGTCGAGATGCGAGCAGTACGCTATGCTGCGCTCGAAGCAGGTGCTGGCAAGGCCTATCTCATCCGCGAACCACTGGCCGCCGCCATTGGCGCTAATATTCCCATCGCCCAGCCGTCAGGCAACCTGGTGATTGACATCGGCGGTGGCACTACCGAAGTGGCAGTGATTTCACTGAACGATATTGTGGTCAGTACCTCGGTGCGTGTTGGTGGCAACCGGTTCGATGAAGCGATTGCTGCGTATATCAAGCGCAAATATAATCTTTTGATCGGTGAGCGTACTGCGGAAGCGGTTAAAATTGAGATCGGCTCGGCGCTGCCACTTGATAAGCCGCTTGTGACTCAGGTGCGTGGTCGTGATCAGGTCACCGGTTTGCCACGCACAATCCAGGTTGATAGCAACGAGATTACTGAGGCTATTCAGGAACCATTGGAAGCTATCATTAACGCGGTGCGGGCAGTACTGGTCGAAACACCACCTGAATTAAGCTCGGACATTATCGATAAGGGCATGGTGATGACCGGCGGTGGATCGATGCTGCGGCGCATTAACGATCTCCTGACCGATGTTACCGGTGTTCCCTGCTATGTCGCCGATCAGCCGGCTTCGTGCGTTGCCATCGGTACCGGGCTGGCTCTGGAAAATCTTGATGTGCTCTACGATAGTCTGAGTGGGTTAGATTTAACGTAAGCGCAACTGAAACACTCTCATGAAAGACGGGGCGACTGGCCGGTCGCCCCGTTACTGCGCCTGACAGTTGCCGGTGCCGGCTATGGATGCAGCATCTCCTGCGCAATCTCGATCACCTGATTTCCTCCATGCAACAAATTGTGCCGCATTTGCGCCAGTTCAATCAGGTGTCCCTGTTCGTGCGTGACCACCCAGTTTCCTTGATGCAGCAGGGGAACCGGGCCGAATATCTCGTGGTAGCCGATGCGCTGCCAGGCAGCCTGGGTCAAGCCGCGAAGTAAGTTGAGCGTCTGTTGTCGGCTAGAGGTGTACTGTTCGAGGAGATCAGCAATCGGTACCGTGCGATACTTCACTGCGCGCTGTAACGTTGGCGGATGGGCTGAGGGCAGCCTGGGCTGGTTCGTCTCAAGAATCATCCACGTCCGCTCGCGAAAGACGATGTCCATGTCGGTCAGATGGCCGATCAGGTCTTTGCAGGCAGGAAAGCCATTTACCGGGGTTGAGAGCTGTTCTTCAGTCAGATCGGTGACCAGATTCTGCACGGTGCGGAGTCCCTGTTCGAGGCGACGCACAATCGTAGCGGGGCTTAATGTCCCCATACAATCGACAATCCGAAAATCCAGGAACCCCTCACGCACCGTGCCACAGATGGCGCAGAATGGTGGTGGATCACCTTCCATCAAGTGACCACAGGTACTGCATACAAAGAGATCACCCAGCTCGGTGTAGATCAGATCACGCCCCGCTGCCAGTGCCCGCGCTGCCCGCTCCAGCAACTCGCGTTGAAATGCGCTGGTACCGGTGACAGGGCCGGTGACAACGGCTTCTGGTTCGAGACCGGCAAGTGCCCGCTCAATATTGGTCGTCGTCTTCGCGACTTCACCCAGATGCCGCAACGCCTGCTCGGCTCGAACCCGTTTAACTGCTGCTGACGCATCAAGCAAACGGGCGATGTTAAACAGTCGTTCACGACGAGCCTGACGCGCCCAGGCAGTGTACGCCGTATACCCGATACTCGTGCTTACCAGCAAGCGACGGTGCTCTTCGTCATTCCAGGTCATACTGCTGCTCCAAACGTGTTTTTTGACTTACCTGTGATGCGGGGAACGATGCTGCACCAGCTCAACCAATACACCCTGTCCGCCAGCTTTCGGATGGACAAACGCAACCAGTGTGTTGTGGATACCAGGACGAGGTTCACGGTCAATCAATGGTAAACCACGCGCCTGCAATGTAGCTAACGCTGCATAAATATCATCGACCCGATAAGCAATATGATGCATACCCGGCCCTTTTTCGCGCAAGAAGCGGGCAAAGCTGGCCTGATCGCTGGTTGGGGCAATTAATTCGATCAAAACATCGCCAAAGCGAGCCACACCGATCAGCGCATGGCGTTCAGGGAGTTCAATCCGCTCCCATTCGGTCACATCATATGCAGTGCGATAAAAATCAATTGCAGCGTCGAGATCGGCTACTACCAACCCGATATGATCGATTGCCGTAAACATAGTTTACTCCTTGTATTCCACCGTAATACCGATGGATGTAGCATATCATAGCACATGGTTATTACGAGATAATTGACAGCTACTCACGGTTAGCTACAATACACGACAATGACACACGAATCAGAAGACATCACAACCGGCTACTTGAGTGTGCTGAGTGCGGCTTCCCGTTTGTTGCAAGAGGAATTGCCGCTGGTACAACGTATCCATCGGCTATTCGGGCTTTTGCGCCTCGCAGTACGCTACCGGGATGCACGCCTGACCTGCTGGTTACAATCCGCACGACCCGGTGCGCATCGCCAGCAGATTTTTTCACCAGAGTCGTGGGCTTATCCGTGGGACGATACCCTGACCCGTTCGGTAGCACTCGGCGGGAAGACGGTTATCAAGACGATTGCGCTTGGTAGCGCCGGTCAGCCAGATAAAAACTTACCCGTTATCCCTGCCGGTTATCTGGGAGCACCGATCTTTTGGGGCGGTAGATTATGGGGGGTTCTCGAACTGCGCAACGACGATCAGCGACGATTTACCGGCTGCATCAGCGAACTGATCGAGGCGCTGAAGCCGTTGCTGGCGGCTGCGATTGCACAAGAAGGTGCCCGTCTTCCCCAGTTACCGACACCACGCTTTGCCGGCGAAACACCCGTTGGCCTGACGCTCACCCCTTCGCTACGCCAAAAGATGATCGCCCTGAATGAACAGCTCGACCGTACTATCGACCTGCACGAGCTGACCGGAGTCATCTTGCGTCGGGCATTAGAGGGGAGCGGTGCTGAAGCAGGAGCAGTTGCCCTGGTTGATTATGACAAACGCGAACTGGTGCTGCACTTGTACGAAGGGTACGAAGCTGAGCGTTCCAGACGCGCACTGCCCACGCTACCGCGGCAGCGTTGGAGTTGGGAGACAGGTCTGGCCGGTCAGGCAGTCCAGATGCGGCGTCCTTTGCTGGTTCGTGATGCAGGACGCGAGCCGGGATTGCCGAACGCGATGCCATTTCTGGCCGAGCTGGCAGCCCCGATTATCGTCGATGATCGGGTATTGGCGGTGCTCATTCTGCATAGTCGTCGGTCGACGACCTTTACTGAAGAGGTGCTGGCGTTTGTTACCACCCTCTGCGAGCGTGCTGCCCGCCCACTGGCTCGGGCGATGTCTTATCAGGCCGCTTATGAAACATCGTACCACCTTGGTCAGGTCTTCAGCAGTCTACCGATAGGGCTGGCGCTCCTCGATTTGAATGGACGAGTTATCCGGGCCAATCCGGCCTGGAATCAGGTCTGGCGCTTAGAAGCACGATTACAACGGCCTTCATTTTACGTTGGGATTGATCTGGTTGAGCACCTGCTGACGCGGCTCAACGATCCATTCCGGCTCAGCGAATTTTGTGATCTCGGACAGCGAACCCCTGATCAGACGTTTGAAACCAGCCTTCAGCTCCGCAACCCATACCAGGAATTATACGTGCTCTCAGTGCCAACCCGCGATAGCCAGCAACAGCTTACCGGACGATTGTGGGTGGTCAGTGATCGCACACGCGAGCGCGAGTCTGATCGGCTCAAAGATGAGTTTATCGGTATTGTGTCGCACGAACTACGTACACCACTGACCTCAATCCTTGGGTATACCGAGATTCTGCTGAACCGGCAAGACCTTGACCACGAGAGCCAACGCGAGTTCTTGATTACGGTTTCTAACGAGGCCGAGCGACTGCATAAAATGGTCAAGGATTTACTGGATGTGTCACGGCTGGAGGCCGGGGTCGTGAAGTTGAACCGCTGGGCGGTTGGCCTCTGGCAGGTGATTGAAGAGCTGACACTCCAGTTGCATACTCAATTGATCCATCACAAACTCTTGATTGATGCTCGAACGCCGTTACCACCGGTCTTTGCCGACCGTGACAAGGTCAAACAGATTATCTTCAATCTGCTGAGCAACGCCATCAAGTATAGCCCGGAAGGGAGCGAAATTCAGCTCACCGTGCGCAGAGCCAATGCAGACGACTTGCCGGCGACCCATCCGCCCGGTCAGTGGATGTTAATCGTCGTGCGCGATGAAGGGATCGGTATCAAACCCGAAGATCAGGTCCGGTTGTTTGAGCGGTTTCAGCGCGTTGATAACAGCAATACCCGCCAGAAGAGTGGAGTGGGTTTGGGACTGTATATCACTCGTTTGCTGGTCGAACTCCACGGTGGTCGAATCTGGGTGAAGAGTGTTGAGGGGAGCGGCAGCAGCTTCTCGTTTACGCTGCCAATCTGGATAGCACCAACCCATGAACAGGGTCAGGAACCATGAGGGAGGGGCACCACGTAGGCTACCCCTCCTGGGTTGGCTCAAGCACGAATGGTAGAACGTCGATGTTTAGAACCCGGTTCAAAAACATTTACGAGAAGTTATCTCATTCATTCTTGACCGTCTCTATGATCGTAACGAGCACATTCAGTCCGTGACCAGTAAAGTCAACGACGTGCCACGCGCCGGATCGTGAGCACGGCTGCTGCGGCAGCCATGCTGCCGCACTCCAAACGCTGCGACACGGACATAACGAGCGGGTAAGGCAACCAATTCAGTGCGTGATGGTACGACCGGACCTTCGCTCTGCCAACAGGTCAGAAGCCGGGTTGACTGTTGTTGACGATTGGCAAGCATTCAGACGCCTGGGCGACTGCCTGGACGCACGACAGCACAGCTTTTTTGAAATGAGTTCTACACATGCGCCGGTGCCTGATTACCGGCTTCGGCAGCCGCCCGCCGTACATTCACGAACAAGAGCAGGATAAACCCACTGATGAAAAAGATAATCAGTGAGACAATGGCGATCCGGTAGCTACCGGTCATCTGGTAAGCAACCCCGAACAAGAGAGGCGCCAGCCAGCTCGTGCCACGCTCACCTACTTCGTACAGGCTAAAGTACTCTGCCTCCTGACCATCAGGGATCATGAGCGAAAACAGCGACCGACTGATTGCCTGACTACCTCCCAACACCAGCGCAATTGCCGCACCGAGCGCAAAGAATTGCACATCGTTGTTGGCCGGCATAATGTAGGCATAACTAACGACCAGCGTCCAAATGACCAGACTACCCAGCAACACTCGTTTTGAACCCAACCGTGTTGCCAGAGCACCAAAGATCAGGGCGCCGAAGAAAGCGACGAACTGTACCATCAAGATGGTGACAATCCGGGTTGACTCGCCGATACCCAGCTCTTCAGCCCCGAATTGCGCAGCCAGCGCAATCACTGCCTGAATACCGTCGTTGTAGAGCAGATACGCCGCCAGGAAGAGCAGGGTTTGTGGATAACCGCGCATCTGCCGAAATGTATGGGCTAACTGACGGAACCCGACCGTCAAGTAGTTCTCGCCAGGCGGTAAGCGCCGAACTGCACCACGGTTCCGTAGCGTCCACATTGGAATGAGCGTAAAAATGGCCCACCACATACCGGCAGACACCAGACTGATTCGCACCGCCATCCCACTCTCAACCCCAAACGACTCGGCATTCAGGAAGAAGACCAGGTTGGCCGCCAGTAATAAGCCGCCGCCCAGATAGCCAAGTGCCCATCCCTGTGAAGAAACGGCGTCTCGCCGATCAGGACTGGCAATGTCTGGCAAGAAAGCGTTGTAGAAGACTATCGAGGCGCCGAAGGTGAGGTTGGCGATCAGGAAGAGGATACCACCTAGCAGATAGTTGGTGCCTTCGAGAAAGTAGAGGCCCATAGTGGCAAATGCCCCTACATACGCAAAGATCGCCAGCATTTGCTTGCGAGCGTTGGAGTAATCGGCAATGGCACCAAGGATGGGTAAAAAGAAGACCTGTAACAAGACCGAGAGCGAAACCATGTAAGGAAAAAAAGAACCGGCTGCCACCGGTATCCCAAACGGATAGACAAATCCATTCGCATCAGCCGCATTACGGGCAATTG
Source organism: Chloroflexus sp. (assembly GCF_034434295.1). Classification (GTDB taxonomy): domain Bacteria; phylum Chloroflexota; class Chloroflexia; order Chloroflexales; family Chloroflexaceae; genus Chloroflexus. Next base: position 26,646 of record NZ_DAOTZQ010000002.1, on the reverse strand, counting down.
AGGTGAGGTATGGCCCTAAGAAGACGGTCACTACTGTGGTCGAAAATGCCGAATTGGCCCAGTCGTAGAAATACCAGCCAACCTGTTCGCGACGGTTATCGGTCGAGGCAGCAAGCGTGGTCATGCAAACTCCTTTGTAGTCAGCACTCACGTACCGATGGACAAAGCCAGTACCGGGAGAAGGGATTTAGATATAACCTGCACGGCGAGGCTATTGTACCACGTCTGTATTCACCACAGAGACACGGAAGGCACAAAGGTTTTAGAGGCATTTATGTCAACTTTACTTGATACCATTGTAGTTTGGCTATATGCACCACCGAGACACGGAGGGCACAGAGGTTTTCAGGAGGTATTTATGTCAACTTTGCTCGACACAATTGTGGTTTGGATATGTTCACCACAGCGACACAGAGGACACAGAGGGGTTTGTCCTTTCATCCTCTCTGTGCCTCGGTGGTGATAACAAACCAGACCTCGTTTGCCAGTGCTCATCGTTCCCGAACCACCCGTAAACCCGCTGCCAGCGCCACAATCATGGCCACCAGTACTGCCAGATGCGGAGCAATATCGTTCAGGGTGGCACCGCGCTGAACAATCGCAATCACCGGATCGACCATGTAGTACGTCGGGAAGATTTGGGCAATCCATTGTGGAATTACCGGAAAGAGTGCGATCAACGCCGGGGCGTAGAGCAATAGACCCAGCGCCTTCACGGTGGCAAAGAGCGAGTTGATATCTTTCACCAACACGCCTAACAGCACACCGAACTCTGCCGATAAGATTGCCCCCAGCAAAAGTACCAGCAACACCAACCCGATCTGATCACTCCAGGCACCATTCAGCGCCAATACCAGCAATGCCATCACCGTACTCAGAGCAACACCCAGCATACCCTTGGCAACATAGATTTCAGCGCGGGTCACCGGTGTTACCAGCAAGGCAGTCAGTGTGCGACGTTGCTTTTCGCTCACCAATGAGGAGGCCGGTAGCATTAACGCACCAAACACGACAGTCATGAGCACGAGTAGCGGTAACAAGCGCTGCTGCCAGGTCAGATCGCTGTTAGCGCCCAGGACGGAGGTGGTAATGACCACCGGCGGCTCGTGGCCGGCCAGCGCACGTAGCCAGTCGGCAAGCGCGGTACCGATCAAGACTCGGTCGCGTAACAAACTCTCGCCCCACACGTAGACGGTCAGGCTGCCCCGTTGGTCACTAAGGAGACGCTGATCAAATCCAGCCTGCAACACAATACCAACATCCACCGCACCTCTGGCAGTCGCTGTCCGCAGTTCGGCCTCGCTCGTATAGCGCTGAACTATCAATCCCGGCATGGTCTCGGCAAACTGCGTGATCTGCGATGATCCGCTGTCGAAGATGCCCAGTCGCGGTTTGCCGCTGAAGAAGGTGCCGAAGATCAGGCCCAGAGCGAGACTCAAGCCCAACGGAACCACAATCGTGAAAATGAAGATAAAGTTCTTTGGCCCCTGTACCGCTTCGCGGTAGAGGAGAGCCAGAATGCGGCGCAGACTCATGCGAACCTCCGTTGCAGAATGGCCATGCCCAGAGCCAGGAACAAGAGGGCGGAAACCGTCAGTGGTAGCAGGTTTCCGCCGACCTCACTCCAGCCGGCACCGAAGTTGAGTGAGCGGTAGATGGTGTCTACCAGATAGTGGGTGGGAATGAATTGCACCCAGTCCGCCGCTAAGCCGGGCAGGAGAACGGTAAAGGTCGGCAACGCCATGATCAACAGGGCCAGCATGCCCCAGCCCATCACCGACATCAGGTCACGGCCAAGCGAGGCGATGAGAAAGGCGGTGCCGGTCATCAGCACCGATCCGATGAGCAGTGCGGTCAGGTTGAGGAGCGGTTCGCGCACCAGGCCACCGGTAACCGCCAGTAACAAGACTGCCTGGACAAAGGCAAAGAGTGAACCAAAAATGGTCTTGGCAACGAAGAGGCCACGCAATGAGAGGGGAGTCACCAGCAGGGCGCGGATCGTGCCCTGTTCGACCTCGGCGGCGATCAGGCTGGCCAGGCCAAGGCATTCGACCATCAACACCAGCACCGCGAAGAGCGGCAACATCCGCTGCCGGGGAGCAATCTGCGCACCGGCCATATCGGGGCCGAGAATCTCCTCGCTGATGACGACCGGCAATTCTTGCCCGACCAGGTTGAAACTCAATTCGCGGGCCGCAGCCTCGTAGACGGACTCAAAATCGGTTGGCACTTCAGGCGCCAGGAATAGTTCAACCGTTGGTCGTGCTCCCTGGCGAAGCTGATCGAAGAGATCGGCGGGAAAGGCAATGCCGACGGTTACTTCACCGCTTGCCACAGCAGAACGTAAGGCCGCCGCATCGGTAAAGCGCTTGATCTGTACCGCATCATCAGTCAGAGCTTCCGCCAGGGCCGGTGGCAATTCGGGAATCACCAGACCCAGCCGTAGTGTCTCATCAACCGTTGCCGGTAATAGAAAATAGATCGCGATGTACGCTACCAGACCCAACACCGTCACCAGGGCGAAGAGCCGATTCGCAAAGTAGAGGCGGGCGTCCTTCGTTATCAACGCCCAAAGCGCAGCGATATTCATAGCGGGTATTCCTTCACTCGAACCGGACAACAGTCAGGCCAGGCCACGTCCAGTAAGCTGAATGAAAATATCTTCCAGCGTAGCCTCTTCGCTGTGCAACGTAATCACCTTTTCGTGCTGAAGCAGGTTCGCCATCTCGGCGGCAGTCTCCGGTCGGTCAAGAATAATCTCGTGGGTCAGCAGTGAACCATCGGGGCCAACCACTTCGGCCCGCACCATCCGCTTACCGTACTGCTGCTTGAGGTTGTGAGGCGTATCGAGGGCCACAATCCGTCCACTGTTGATAAAGGCAACCCGATGGCAGAGCCGATCGGCTTCATACATATCGTGGGTGGTGAGGAAGATTGTCGCGCCGCGCTCCTGTTCTTCGCGAATGACACGACGGATCGCTTCGGCAGATGTTGGATCGAGACCTTCGGTCGGTTCATCCAAAAAGAGAATATCAGGTCGATTGACCAGTGCACGAGCGATCATCAAGCGCTGTTTCATACCTTTGGAATAGTGACTGACCAGATCATTCCCACGTCCATCGAGCCCGACGCGCCGCAGCAAGGCCGTCAGATCAAGATCACGGACATTGAAGAGACGGGCAAAGAGGCGCAGATTATCGGCGGCGCTCAACTCCTCGTAGAGATTTGGTTGCTCGAAGCAGACGCCAATCCGGGCCTGGACCTGCTTGGGATGGCGGGACACGTCAATTCCCAACAAGAGGGCCCGCCCACCCAACGGGCGGAGCTGGCCGGTCAGCATCTTCACTGTGGTTGATTTACCGGCACCGTTTGGTCCCAGAAAGCCAAGGATTTCACCTCGTTCTACGGCGAAGCTGATGTGATCGACGGCGAGCAGATCACCGTAACGGTAGGTCAATGAATCGGCAACAATGGCAGGTTCAGACATCGCATCCTCGCGTAAGACAAAAACCGCCGACACAATGCCGGCGATTGGTGGTGACGCGAGTCATTATAATACCGTCTTCGCTGGCTGCAAGAGGATGTAAGGATATTTCTGCGAGAAATTATCTTAATCCATCGGTGAAGTGCAGCACAACACAAAACGTATCTCGATAATTGTCGGGGATTTGTCTACCACAGCGTTGACAAACCAGGCGACAATGATCAGCATTTTGGCATAGTGACGCACGGTCGGCGCAGAGTACAACTGGTGCAGAAGAGAGGCTTCCGCACGCTAAAGATGCAACCTGTATACTCCTGATCTGAAGGAGATTATTCAATCAAACGCTCACGAATTGATGAAACCGGTTTATCATCCCGCTCCCGACCACGTTCGAGGTCAAGCATCAGCAAAACCGCCGTTATCAGATACGGTGGCATACTGGCGTTAAAGTACGAACCAGCGCTGATATTCACCAGCAAAAAGAGGGCCAGCGCTGCACTTTGCCGCACCCCAATCCCGGTTAACATACTGAAAGCCACAATGATCTGGCCGATGGTCAGTACCCATGCAATCAGTCGGTAGAACGGAATGGCAAAAAAGCGCAGATAAGCGGCACTGAAACTGTGTGGATCAATCTCCGATAGCCGTTGTTCAAAATGTTCACGCAGAACCGAAGAGGTCATCCATCGGCGGGTAAGTTTGTGGTAGGCCCCATACGCAAAGGTTGCCCCGAACACATAACGTAATATCAGTAATGTGATACGTCCTAGCCGTTGCCATGGGATTGAGCGTCTCATTGTTCACCTCCGTGCGAAGAGCGTCACCCAGAAAGTATAACACTTTTTGACAAAATCGTGTTTATATGTCACAACATGAAAATTAAGTATTTGATGAGAAACCTGCCATTGCCATCGCTGATCCGGTATGATGATTGACAGAACACTATACAGACACTGAACTGTAAGAGGTAGATATCGTGATGTCTATTCAGCGCATTGCATTGATTGTCGGAGCCATTATTGTACTGATTGCCGGCGGCTTGATTGCGTATGTCTTTCGGCCGCCAGAGGCGGCAAGCGGGCCGCTGGAAGCGGTACCGCTGGCTCTGCCAACCACAGCTCCTACGTTAGCTGCTTCTACCGCGGTGCAGGATGCACCTACCGTCGCTCCGGCGGCTACAGAAACTGCGGCAGCGGACGCTCCTGCGCCGACACCCGCTGCAAGCAGCGAACCGGTACTCCAACTCTTCGCGATTGATCAGAATCGCTCAGAAGCACGTTTTCTGATCGATGAAGTATTGCGCGGTAGTCCGATAACTGTGGTCGGATTGACCAATCAGGTCGCTGGCCAGATTGCGCTCGATCCCAATTATCCGCAAGCGGCACAGGTTGGTGTGATCCAGATCAATGCCCGGACCCTGACCACTGATAATGAATTTCGTAACCGGGCGATCAAGAATGCCATCTTGCGTACCAATCAGTTTGAGCTGATCACATTTACGCCACGAGTAATTACCGATTTGCCCGACACGGTAACAATTGGCGTACCGTTCGAGTTTACCATCGAGGGTGAGCTTACGATTACCGACGTAACCCGTCCAGCGACATTTACCGTCACCGTGACCCCGGTGAGCCAGAGCGAGATCAGTGGGCTGGCGAAGACGACTATTCTCTACCGCGACTTCAATTTGACCATACCTGATTCCCCATCGGTAGATACTGTGGCCGATGAGGTACGGCTAGAGTTAGAATTTGTGGCAACTCTGATCGGGTAATTGACGAGTGATCAGGCAATCGCTATAATAACGCGAGTTTTATAAGGCATCAGATCAGGAGCCGACTATGAGCGTGCAGAGCACCCGCGGTCGTCGCGTGAAGACGGCAAAGCAGAACAACCTTCTCTACTTGTATATTGCAGTTGGCGTTGTTGCAGTGATCGCTATCACCGGTCTGGTCGTCCTGCTGACTCGCAACAACACCGAGGTGAAGGCGCCGACAGCACCGGTTGGACGGACGGAAGAGGGATTTTACTATAAAGGAGACCCAAACGCAGCGGTCAAGGTAATCGCTTTCGAGGATTACCAGTGTCCGGGATGTGCCTACTTCAGCCGTAATCTGGCCCCTATTCTTGAGCGCGACTACATCAATACCGGTCGGGTACAGTTCATCTATCACGAACTGCCGCTCACCAATATTCACCCCAACGCCGTTGCCGCAGCCGAAGCCGCTCGCTGTGCCGGCGATCAGGGTAAGTATTGGGAGATGCACGATCAGCTTTTTGCCAATCAGAGCCTATGGGCCCAGGTAAACTCGCCGCTGAATGTGTTTAGTGGCTACGCAGGACGTATCGGTATCGACCGGGCCGCATTTGACGCCTGTATGCAGGCCGGCACCCATCGTGAAGCAATTCTGGCCGCCGCCCAAGAGGCCGCAGCCCTCGGTGTGCAGGCTACGCCATCCTTCAGTGTCAATGGTCAGATTGTCGACTCGGGTCGCCTGTTTACCGCTATCGATGCGGCGTTACGGGCGGCAGGACGATAAATAACGCGCCGCTTTCCGCCAGAGATGAAGAGTTTATGACCCACCTCTGGCAGGAACGGAGCAATGCTCTTCCTGAAGGGCAGAGAGAAGGTGTATCTACCTGTGCGAGTGCCGTGCAGAGATAATCTTTGTCATTCTTTGCCGGGACTCTCTTGACGCGCTGTCGCTGTCGGCCTATAATGGGCCGGCTTTTTCGATACGAGTGAGGAGCACGCAACCGTGCAGAACCGTAACATTTTAGCGCTTATCATCACGATTCTTGCTACTGGTCTGGCACTGGCGATCAATTTCGCACCCAACAACATCTTCCTGGGCCGCGATGTCAGTGTGCGGCTGGGGCTTGACCTACAGGGTGGAATTCAGGTGCTGTTGCGCTCAGCCGATCCCGATGCCACTGCCGACGAGATTGCCACGGCAGCGCGTGTTATCGAGCAGCGGGTTAATGCTCTCGGTGTTGGCGAAACGGTTGTTCAGCAAGCGGGAAATAACCGCATTATTGTTGAGCTGCCAGGGGTAGCCAATCCCGAACAGGCCATCGAAACCCTGCGTGGCACCGGCCGGCTCGAGTTCATCGACTCGCAAGGGCAATTCCTGGCCGACGGTACCATTGTTCGGACATCGAGCAGCCCCATTCCGCCACCCCAGTTGACCGAAAGCAGAAACATTACCGATCCTACCACCCTTGGCCCTATCTACCAGAGCATCACTGATGGTGCCGATCTGGACACCAGTGCCGTACAACCGACCTTCTCGCAGGGTGGCACCCTCGGCAGCCGTCCGGCCGTCTCATTTGCCTTCCGGGGTGGATCAGCACAGCGGCTGGCATCCTTTACCGCAGCGAATGTTGGGCGGCCAATGTGTATTGTGCTCGACAACGTGGTGGTGAGTTGCCCGGTGATTAATGCTGCGCTGACGGATGGTTCTGGAATTATTGAAGTAAGCAGCGAGGATGATCGAAATCGCATCTTTAATCAGTTGAAGTACGGTGCTCTGCCGGTACCCCTGGTAGTCGAGACAAGTCGTACCGTAACGGCAACCCTCGGTCAGGAGAGTGTGCAGGCCAGCATCACCGCCGGGATCATCGGGCTGGCGGTAGTCGCTATCTTCATGATCTTGTTCTACCGCGGTCCAGGATTGATTGCAACGGTGGCGCTGCTGATTTACACGATTATCAGCTTCGCGATTTACCGTCTGATCCCAGTCACCCTGACCCTGCCGGGCATTGCCGGTTTCATTCTTTCGATTGGGCTGGCGGTTGATGCCAACGTCTTGATCTTTGCCCGTTTACGCGAAGAATACCGCCGCGGTCGTGACATTCGCAGTGCGCTCGAACTAGGGTTTGTCGAGTCGTGGCCGGCCATCCGGGACTCGAGTGTTTCAACGCTGATTACCAGCATTGTCCTGTTTATGTTTGGCAACAGCTTCGGCGTCAGCCTGATTAAGGGTTTTGCCCTTACCCTGGGACTTGGCATCGTCGTCAGTCTGTTTACGGCGCTTGTTGTGTCGCGAACCTTCCTGCGGCTGGTACTGCCTCTGTTCAGCGATGAACGAGCCTGGTGGTTTGGCGTAGATCGCCGCGAGTCATCACCAACGGTACAGACCGCCGCGTAACAGGAAACGAATTCGGTCGAGTACACGGACACCGCGCAATACTGGAGTAACGCCTGTATGGAACATCTCGTCCGCCGTCGTTATTGGTGGTTTGCCTTTTCACTGCTGATCATCTTGCCCGGCCTGTATATGCTCTTCCTGCACCCGTTGCTGACGACGGGGCGACCGGGAATTGGCTTACGATCGAGCATTGACTTCGCCGGTGGCGCATTGTGGGAATTGCGCTTTCCCGATGTTACGCCCGAGACATTAAGCACCGACCGGATTGCGCAGGCTTTTGCGGAGGCCGGCTTCGAGAGCGCACAGGTTCAGCTCAGCCCAACAGTGGTTGACGGCCAACCGGTAGCTGCTGCGCTGGTGCGAACACGACCATTGAGCGAGTCTGACCCAAATGCCGAAATCGATGCCGTTACGAAAGCCTTGACTGACGCTTTTGGTACAGTCAGTCGTGAGCGGCTGGAGAGCGTTGGGCCAACGGTCAGTGCCGAGTCAACACGCAGCGCAATCATTGCTGTGCTCGGTGCTTCATTGATTATCTTGCTCTACCTGACATGGGCGTTTCGCAAGGCACCGCATCCTTTTCGCTACGGTGTCTGTGCTCTGATTGCGATGCTGCACGATGTGTTAGTCGTGTTGGGGATTGCTGCCATCCTGGGAGCCACCATCGGGTTAGAGGTTGATGCTCTCTTCCTGACGGCCTTGCTCACCACACTGAGCTTCTCGGTACACGATACGATTGTGGTGTTTGATCGCATCCGTGAAAATCTCATCAATCGTCATCCTGCCGAAACGTTCGACGACATTGTGAACCACAGTCTGGTGCAAACCCTGCCACGGTCGATCAATACACAGTTGACGACCTTCTTCACCCTGACAGCGCTGCTGCTATTTGGCGGCGATACCATCCGCAATTTTGTCTTAATCCTGCTTATCGGGTTGGTCAGCGGAACATACTCGTCGATCTTCAACGCGGCGCAATTGCTGGTGGTGTGGGAGCATCGCGAGTGGCGCAACTGGTTTAAGCGTGGTCGTCAGGATGAAGTAGAGGTTCACTCAGGAGCGTAGAACAGAGGATAAAAGTTACCTTCAGTACGGGGCAGGTGCACAACCTGCCCCTTTTTCATCAATTGACAGCAACGATATACCAAAATAACTTAACACGAGCATTGCTGATACTTCGTACCAAGCACCGGATCGTGAGCACGGCTGCTGCGACAGTATGGCTATCGCACTTTACACGCCGCGACATGCGGATGACGAGCAGGCAAGGCAACCAATCCAGCGCGTGATAGCACCAAAGATGGTCGTCAGCCCTCCCCGCTGTCGTCCCGGTAGCCGGGAAACAGGACATGCTGTAGTTGGCGATTAGTCAGCATTCATGAACCTATGCGGTATTCTGGGAGTACGACAGCGCAGCTTTTATGAAATAAGTTCTCATGTGGAAGATGACGGCCACTTGCTGCAACGTAATAATCGTGCTATAATCGCAGACAACGTTCGCGTGCGGCGCCATGGTGCGTCGGCGAACTTCAGATGCTCATCAAGATGGGCTGAGGGACTGGCCCGATGACGCCCGGCAACCCCCGCCAGGGAAGGTGCCAAATCCAGCGGCAATGGACATCATTGACCGAAAGATGAGAGGAACGAAGTCTATCGGAGCCTCTCGCCGTGCGAGTGGCTCCATCTTATTGCGACGCCTATGGAACTCCGCACAGTCTGGTGGGAAGATGACGCAGTCTGCCTGATCGATCAGCGCAAGTTACCACACACGATGGAGGTCGTGCGCTGCACCGATCTGGCAGCAGTTGCACACGCGATTCGGAGTATGCAAGTACGTGGTGCGCCAGCCATTGGCTGCACTGCCGCATACGGTATGGCCCTTGTCGCGCAGCAAAGTGTTGCGCTTACCCCTTCAGCACTCCTAACCGAACTCGTCCAGGCTAAAGCAACGCTCGATTCGCAACGCCCAACCGCTGTCAATCTGGCGTGGGCTACCAGCCGAATGCTCCGCCGGGCGGAGGCGGTGGCAAGCGAAGGAGTGGAAGCGATCAAACACGCGCTGCACGCTGAGGCAGAAGCGATCTTTGCTGAAGACCTGGCAATGTGTCACGCCATTGGTGAGCATGGAGCGTCGTTGATCCCGCCCCGTGGTCATGTCCTCACCCACTGTAACGCCGGTGGGCTGGCAACAGCCGGTTATGGTACTGCTCTGGCCCCGATTCGCACCGCCTTTGCCCAGGGGCGTCCTGTCCATGTCTTTGTAGATGAGACACGGCCATTCCTGCAAGGTGCTCGATTGACGGCGTGGGAACTCTTGCAAGCCGGCATTCCGCAGACCTTGATCACAGATAATATGGCTGCCTATATGATGCAACGTGGGCAGATAGATTGCGTGATTGTCGGCGCGGATCGCATCGCAGCTAACGGGGATGTCGCAAACAAAATCGGCACGTATGGCCTGGCAGTACTCGCACACTATCACCATATTCCCTTCTACGTCGCTGCACCCTCTTCAACTATCGATCTCGCGACAGCAAGCGGTGCCGATATTCCGATTGAAGAGCGCGATCCTGCTGAAGTCACCCACATTGCCGGCGTGGCAATTGCCCCCCAGGGTGTACGAGCAGCGCATCCGGCTTTTGATGTGACACCAAACGAACTTGTGACAGCGATCATTACGGAACGGGGCATTGTGCGACCGCCATATCTGGCCGTATTGCGTCAGCTTGAGAGTGGGCAATGAGCAGGTTCGGAGCACTGTTACCGGCCTGTCAGCCACTCTTGCGCGGTGGTCTCCCTCACCAGAGCCTGGCGCAGGCTGCACAATTGATCTGTCGCTATCAACCGCAAACGCCGGCATGGCCACTCCCGCCTCCCCGGACACTGGCTGATACTCCATTCGCTCTGGCAGCGCAGGGCTTTCCGGGCATTCAGATTGATATTGAGCGTGACCGTTTGATGGTCGATCAGGCAATTCTGGAGCAGGAAGCAACAAAGGTGAGTCTGGCATACCTGCGCGGTGATACACAGCCGGCTGCCCTAACCGGTTCGGCCTACGCCGCGCTAGAAGAGATTCTGCACCGATTGAACGTAGAAGACCGCCAACCCCTACTGTTGAAATATGAGACCATTGGCCCGGTAAGCCTGAGTCTGGCTCTAACTGATGATCACGAACGACCAATGGCCTACGATCCGGGATGGCGCGAGATCATCCTCCAGTTCTGTAGCCTGCGTGTCATCTGGCAACACGAACAAATCCAGGGCTATGCAGCTCATCGTCTGGCGATGATTGAGGAGCCATTCCTTGATGCCCTCTCTTCACCGTTATGTCCATTGACCTGGGAAGATGGCCTGGACATGCTTAACCGCTTTCTGGCTGACTTGCCTTCCTGGCGTGGCATCTTTCTGAGCGGTCATGTGCGCTGGTCAGAGCTACTACATTTACCGGTTGATGTCATTGGTCTGCATGTAACAGAGCAGCTCGACTCATTCCTGAACGCTACGTCGGCGCTCACCGAATTCCTGACCGATGGAGGCTATCTGGCCTGGGGCATTATTCCAACTGAACATCGGCAGATCGACACCGCAACAGTAACTGATTTGCGCGATCAGGTATTAAAGGGAATGCAGCGAGTGGCAGAGACAACCGGTGTCGCCTTGCACATTGTGCAGCAACAATCACTGCTTTCCTTTACCGGTAGCTTGAGCTATATGAGTCCGGCCTATGCTGAGCAGGCGTTGCAGCTTTGTAGCGAAACAGCACACCTGATTCGGCAGGAAATAGATGTTAGCAATCCATAACATATCGAAATTCCGCCTGGTGCGGGATGAGCACGAGGAGCAGACGCTGTGAAAATTGTAGTCACCGGTTCCCTGGCCTTTGATTACATTATGGACTTTCCCGGTTATTTTAAAGATTTTATGCTAACCGATAAGGCACACATCATTTCGGTTAGTTTTCTCGTAGACTCGATGCGTAAATTGCGCGGTGGAGTAGCCGGAAATATCGCGTATAATTTAGCACTTCTCGGTGAACGCCCCCTCATCGTCGGTACCGCTGGTCATGATTTTGGTGCGTACCGCGAACTCTTGGAAGAACACGGTGTTGACACCAGCGGGATTACGATTATTGAACACGAGTTTACCTCCTCTTGTTTTATTAATACCGACCAGGCGAACAATCAGATTGTGGCATTTTATGCCGGCGCTATGGGGCACGATCACCATAACACCCTGCTCAATCGTGGCCTGACTGCCAGCGATCTGGTGCTCATCTCGCCGACCAGTCCTGACGCTATGCGTCGCTTTGCGCTCGAATGCCAGCAGATGGGGGTACCGTACATCTTCGATCCGGGCAAGCAAACACCCCGCCTCGATGCTGATTTGCTGACGGTGGGCCTGAAAGGGGCACGCGTCCTGATCAGCAACGACTATGAGTTTGGGATGATGGCAAAATGCCTCGGTATCAGTGAAGCGGAGTTGATCGATCAGGCACCAATCACTGTGGTCACTCGTGGTGTCGAAGGGTCGCACATCTACGTAGATGGACAACTGGCCGCCACTATTCCGGTGGCACCAGTCACTGAGGTTCGCGATCCAACCGGTGCCGGCGATGCTTACCTGGCCGGAATTGCCTTTGGGCTGGCCCGGCAATTGCCACTTGACATCACCGGACGGATCGCGGCCCTCTGTGCGGCATATGCGATTGAAGAGCGTGGCTGCCAGGAACATCGCTTTACCCCCACCCAATTCGCACATCGTTATCGAGAGGCATTTGGTTACGATCTGCCGCACGATCTCTTCTCATTGCGGGAGGCAGCATGAAGTGGGGGATATTGAGCGCCGGTCGGATTGCCCGTCGCTTTGCTTCCGCTGTGGCAGGATCAGCGACTGAGCAGGTCGTCGCCATTGCAGCCCGTGATGCTGAACGGGCTGCTACCTTTGCCGGCGAATTTGGGATCGCTCGCGCCTATAGCGACTATGAAGCTTTGCTGAACGATCCCGACGTGGAGGCAGTGTACAACGCGCTGCCCAACAGCCTGCATGCCCGCTGGTCGATTGCGGCGTTACAGGCCGGCAAACATGTGCTGTGTGAAAAGCCGCTGGCAACGACCCTGGCTGATGGCCTGGCGATGGCTGCCGCAGCGCAGACGCACCGACGTTTGTTGATGGAAGCCTTTATGTACCGTTTCCATCCGCAAACTATCACTGTTCAACGTCTGCTGGCCGATGGTGTTATTGGTGATGTGAAACAGGTGAGAGGCAATTTTGCCTTTCTGCTCGATGATACGACAAACATCCGGCTCAACCCTGAATTGGGCGGCGGTGCGCTGTACGACATCGGCTGCTACCCGCTGAGTTATGCCCGCATGGCTTTTGGCAGTGCCCCCCAAAAAGCCAGTGCTTTTGTTGCCGGGAAACCGGTTGATCTGAGCCTGAGTGGTCTGCTCTGGTTTGCTGAAGACAGAGTTGCCACCATCACTTGTAGCTTTCAGAGTGCCTGGAATCAGCGCATCGAAATCATCGGCAGTGCAGGATGGATTCATCTTGAACGACCGTTCAATCCGACGCCTGATCTGACAACCACTATCGCGGTTGCCCGTGGTGGTCGTCACGTGACGGTAGAGACATTGACGATCCCGGCTACCGATCACTTTCGGCTGGAAGCCGAGGGCTTCGCTGCACTGGCAACCGGTGGTGAACCGGTACCGACAATCGGTGCAATGCCCTTGACCGAGTCGCTCGACAACCTGGCCGCAATGGAAGCACTCTTGCGCAGTGCTGCTACTGCCACACATAGTGTTGTTCACCAGCCGACACTCACACCGGAATGGCCGGTCGGCACGTCGCCTGGTTATTAGTAAAGGAGAGTCTACCAGCTATGACCGTAAGCTACGACATCAAAGATATCAATCTGGCCGAGCAGGGCCGCAAGCGCATCGAGTGGGCCGAAAAAGAGATGCCCGTGCTACGCCTGATTCGCGAGCGCTTTGCCCGCGAGCGCCCACTGGCCGGCCTGCGCATCAGTGCCTGTCTGCACGTTACCACCGAGACTGCTAACCTCATGCGGACTCTGGCTGCCGGTGGTGCCGATGTGGTACTGGTTGCGTCCAACCCCCTGAGCACGCAGGATGATGTTGCTGCTGCTCTGGTGGCCTATGAAGAGATTCCAGTCTTCGCAATCAAAGGTGAAAGCAACGAGGTGTATTACAGTCACATCCGGGCCGCACTCGATCACAATCCGCAGTTAACGATGGATGATGGTGCCGATCTGGTGACCGGTGTGCTGAAGGATCGACCCGATCTGATCCCACACATGGTCGGTAGCACTGAAGAGACCACAACCGGCGTTATTCGCCTGAAGGCAATGGCTAAAGAGGGTGTCCTACCGTTCCCCGTCATCGCCGTGAACGACAGTGACACCAAGCACATGTTCGATAACCGGTACGGTACCGGACAGAGCACACTCGACGGGATTATTCGCGCTACCAATATTCTGCTGGCCGGCAAGACCTTTGTGGTCGCCGGTTATGGCTGGTGCTCACGCGGGATTGCCGAGCGCGCACGCGGTCTGGGGGCGAATGTGATTGTGACCGAGGTTGATCCCATCAAGGCGCTCGAAGCAGTGATGGACGGTTTCCGGGTGATGCCGATGGAAGAGGCTGCATCGCAGGCCGATTTCATCGTCACGGCAACCGGCAACAAGCACGTAATCGACAGCAATGCCTTTGCCGTGATGAAAGATGGCTGTGTGATTGCGAATAGCGGTCACTTCAACGTCGAGATTAATATTCCTGCGCTCGAGGCACTGAGTGTTGAGAAGCGACAGCCGCGAGCTTTTGTTGACCAGTACATTCTGCGCGATGGCCGAGCGATCAATCTGCTCGGTGAAGGACGACTGATCAACCTTGCCAGCGCAGAAGGCCATCCGAGCGCGGTAATGGACATGAGCTTCGCCAACCAGGCATTGGCCAGCGAGTTTTTGCTGCGCAACCGAGGCAAATTGCCGGTTGGCGTGCATGCCCTGCCCAAAGAGCTGGATCGCGAGATTGCAGCACTGAAGCTGGCAGCAATGGGCATCAAGATCGACACCCTCACTGCCGAGCAAGAAGCGTATCTCAATTCCTGGCAAGAGGGCACGTAATTTGTTGTTCACCCATGACGGCGTGACGGTGTGACTGGCACATCACATCGCCACGCCGCAAGGAACAATCATTGCCTCGTTGCAGCCTTCCATTAACAAGTAACCAGTGACGTACAGCGCAGCAGGGCGCTGAAGAAATAAGCTCCAGAACGACAACAGAGGTTACCTATGGCAAACACTTTTATGAACTCGCCTCGCTTCTACTTCACCAGTGAGAGTGTTAGCGAGGGCCATCCCGACAAAATGTGTGATCAGATCAGCGACGCTATTCTCGATGCGTTCCTGAGTCACGACCCGAAGGCGCGGGTAGCAGTGGAAACAGCGACAACCACCGGCCTGATCGTGGTGTTGGGTGAAGTGACCTATGAACGCGGCTACATCCCAATTGAAGAGATCGTCCGCCGCACCGTGAAAGAGATTGGCTACACCAGCGCCGAATATGGCTTCGACGCCGACACCTGTGGCGTGATGGTCGCCATTCACGGTCAATCGCCCGATATTGCGATGGGTGTTGACAAAGCGCTTGAAGCCAAGATCGGCGCTATGGCCGATGACGTAGAAGCGGTTGGAGCCGGCGATCAAGGGATGATGTTCGGGTTCGCCTGTGATGAGACGCCGGAGCTGATGCCGGCCAGCATCGCACTGGCCCATCGCCTGATCCGGCGGCTTGAGCGGGTACGCAAAGATGGCACACTGCCCTATCTGCGTCCCGACGCCAAATCGCAAGTGACAGTTGAGTACAGCTTTGGCAAACCGGTGCGGGTTGACACCGTGCTGATCAGCAGCCAGCATGCACCGGACGTCACTCAGGATCAAATCCGCACCGATCTGATCGAGCACGTCATTAAGACAGAAATTCCCGAAGCATGGCTGGATAGCCAGACCAAGATTTTCATTAATCCAACCGGTCGCTTTGTGATCGGTGGACCGATGGGTGACAGCGGTCTTACCGGGCGCAAGATCATTGTGGACACTTACGGTGGCGTTGCCCGCCATGGTGGTGGTGCCTTCAGCGGCAAAGACCCCTCAAAAGTTGATCGCAGTGCTGCCTACGCCTGCCGCTGGGTTGCGAAGAACATTGTCGCCGCTGGCCTGGCCCGCCGGGTCGAACTGCAAGTGAGCTACGCTATCGGCGTCGCCCGCCCACTCTCACTCAGCGTCGAAACCTTCGGTACCGGCACCGTTCCCGATGAAGTCATCCTCAAAGCGGTGAATGAGGTCTTTGATCTGCGGCCAGGCGCGATTATCCGCGATCTCGATCTGCGGCGTCCGATCTACCGCAAGACAGCGGCTGGTGGACATTTCGGGCGGACTGACATTGATCTGCCATGGGAGCGCACGAATCGGGTGGAAGAGTTGCGCCGCGCTGCCGGCTTGTAGGCTTCTACCCTACCCGGCAGGATGTTTCGGGTAGTTCCTGAAGAGGATGATGTAAACCGGAACGTACCCGGCACGCCGAAAGGTGTGATGTATCTGTCAGCCAGAGATGCATCACACCTTTTTCCTGTGTTATTCAGAGCAGTCCTGTAGTATTCTTGCGTATCATCCATGTGCCAGAAAGACTTCCCTCTGGAGCCAGATTATGACACCATCGCCACGCTGGCGACGTATCGCCCGTACCCTCACCGACTATGCCCTGCTCACGATTGGCGCTTTACTAAGTGCCACAGCAGTACGCTTTTTTCTGGTTCCTAATCAGGTAGTCACCGGTGGTCTGACCGGTGTCGCGCAACTGCTGAACACCTTTATTGGAACACCGGTTGGTGTGGTCGTTTTGATATTGAACATTCCGTTACTGATTGCCGGCTGGCGCTATCTGGGTGGAGCAGTATTTGGCGTCCGTACCTTCTACACCGTAGTTGTCATGTCGCTGGCAATCGACGGTCTGGCACCATTTGCGCGTCCGATCACAAATGACCCCCTGCTCTACAGTCTTTACGGCGGCGTGATCGACGGCATTGGCATTGGCCTGGTCTTGCGGGCGCGGGGCACCACCGGCGGCAGCGACATTCTAGCCCGGCTCATCGAGCGACGCTTTGGCGTGCAACCGGGGCGTAGCCTGCTCGGCTTCGACACCATGGTGTTCACGGCTGCACTGTTTAGTTACGGGCCGGAGAAGATTCTGTACGCCCTGCTGGTCGCGTTCACGGCCAGTCGCGCCATCGACACCGTACTGGCCGCAGGCAAAGGTGCCCGCCAGGCGCTCATCATTACCTCGGCACCTGAACCGATTCGCCAGGCGGTATTGCACCGACTCGGACGCGGAATCACGCAACTTGAAGCGATTGGTGGTTATACCGGCACAACCAGAGCGGTGTTGCTATGCGTGGTAGCACGCACAGAAATCGGTGCTTTGAAAAACATTGTGAGCAATGTAGACCCCGCCGCATTCGTCATTATCGGCGAAGTTGAAGAGGTGTTGGGAGAGGGATTTACGCCGGCGAGATGAGGCGCGTCCATCCGCGTACCCTGTTTATAGCACACGGATAGACGCGGGTTGACGCGGATGAACGCGGATAATCCGCGTTCATCCGCCCAATCCGCGCCGATGCGCGTTCCCTATTCAGATGCCCCTGCACGCTCGATCATTACTGCCATTGCTGCGGACAGGGCGTCGGGTGAGCCGCCACCGCCCTGGGCAAGGCGGGCATTGCCACCACCACGCCCACCGAGGACGGCCATCCCGGCGGCCAGAATTTGCCGGGCGTCGCTACCACTGTCTTCGGCGCAGGCAACGACGATCTGCGGTCGTTCGCTGCCGCCGGCAACAATGGCAATGCCACCCGGCAATTCAGCGATAAAGCCGGCAATGGTGCGTAGGCGCTCGGCATCGGCAGAGGGAAGAGTGGTGGTCACGATACGCCGCCCGTTGACGGGTGGGATCTGCGCATACCACTGCGTTGCCCGCAGTGCGTCAAGTTCGCGCTGGGTCTGGCGCAGTTCGCGTTGGAGCGATTGCTGGGTCTCTTGCAAACGATTGACGATCTGCGGAAGTTCTGTCCAGCCCACGCTTAACGCGGCGGCAGCCGTCCGCACGGCAGTATCCCGTTCGTGGAGAGCAGTAATGACGCGATTCCCACATACAAACTCGACCCGGATCAGGCCACGTTGTCGCCCCCATCCCAGGACGGCAATCGCACCAACTTCACCGCTGCGGGCCGGATGGGTGCCACCGCACGCCGAGTGATCGATGTCGCCAATGCTGACCACACGCACCGCGTCACTGACGGTCGGTGGTTTACGCAGCGGGATCTGAGCCAGTTCGGTCGGCGATACAAAGCGGGCCTGGATCGGTACGTTTGCCCATACAGCACGATTGGCCCAGGACTCGGCGGCCTGTACCTGATCCAGGCTGAGTTCGGCAATGCTGAGATCAATAGTGACACTGCGCTCGCTCAAATGGAAGGAGACGGTCGGCGCATTGCACGTCGCGATGAAGGCCGCAGTAAGGATGTGCTGACCACAGTGTTGTTGCATGTGGTCAAAGCGGCGTTCCCAGTTGATCTGACCGGTGACGATAGTTCCCGGTTCGGGAAGCTGAGCGCCGGTCGCCAGGATATGCCAGACAACGCCGTTATCACTCTGCACGTCAATCACCGGCCAGTGCCGGTCAGGATCGGCAACGGCGGATAGCCAGCCCTGATCGGCGGGTTGACCGCCACCCTCTGGGTAGAAGGCGCTCTGATCGAGGGCAACCGCAGGCTGACCGTGATGTTCGGTCGTCGCAATCACCTGCGCGTTGAACGTTGTCAGGTAGGAATCGTCGTAATAGAGGCGAGTAGTGGCGTTCATAGACTTTGGCTTGTATCAGTTGTATGTACCTTGCAGGATAGGCGTTCGCGCTGACAGAGTGTTCGGATATTCACCCCAACACCTTTACCGGTTGCCAGTTGTCACCATCGCGTTTGAGGAGCGCGATAAGCTTACCGGCTGGATCGTGTGCCCGTGCACGCGGTGCGTCGGGTTCGGTTGCCGTAATGGGCATTCCATGACGTAGCCGGTTGGCATCGTCGGTATCAACCTGGACGAGGGGCCAGTCTTGCAGAACCATTTCCGGCGGCAGGAGATGATTGAGTAAGCATGACTGATCGGTCAACATTGCCAGCGGTACCGCCTTTTCGAGACGAAAAGGGCCGACGAAGGTTCGTTGTAATGAGACCAGATGCCCACCGCAGCCAAGGGCAGCGCCGATGTCGCGGGCCAGTGCGCGAATGTAGACCCCTTTGCCGCATTCGACCTCGATGGTGAGATAGGGTAACGCCCAATCAAGCAGCTCCAGACGATCAATTCGCACCAGGCGCGGCGCTAACGTCACCTGATCACCGGCACGGGCCAGCGCATAGGCGCGCTGACCGGCAACATGCAAGGCCGAAAAGGCGGGAGGTTGTTGGAGAATGTCACCTCGAAACCGGGCCAGAACAGCCGAGATTTCCGTGATCGTGAATGCCGGTACCGGCAGGGTCGCTACCGGTTCACCCTCGGCATCATCGGTCGTTGTCTGCACACCAAGACGCACGACGCCACGGTAGCCCTTCCGGGCATCGACCAACTGATCGATCAGGCGCGTTGCACTGCCCAGGGCAACGGGTAAGACACCTGTTGCTGCCGGATCGAGGGTGCCGGCATGACCAACCTTTACCGTCCGACCCACCAGTCGGCGCACACGGGCCACTACATCGTGCGAGGTCAGACCAGCCGGTTTATCGACAACCAGAAATCCTGTTAATGCTGTCATTGCTTCCCATGCACAGCTTCGCGCAAGGCGGGCAGGACGGCCTCCACTGCCGCGGCGAGGCTCATGGTCAACGTTGCCCCCGCAGCCTGGCGGTGACCACCACCGCCCCAACGCTGAGCAACTGCCGCCACGTCAACACCCGGTACTGAACGCAAACTGATCTTTACCGTCCCATCGGGACGTTCGCGGAAGAGGGCACAGGCCCGCATGCCGGCCACCCGTTGGAGGCGGGAGACGGTATCATCGGTTGCCGATTCATCAGCATTCGCCGCCTGCAACATCGCCTGGGAAACCACAGTCCAGAAGATACCATCTTCCTGCTGGAGCTGTGCCATTGCCATGCCGGTCAAACGTAGAGTAGACGGTGGAATCGAAAAAAAGACAGCATCGATGACCAGTTGTTTGGCAGCACCGGCTTCCAGCAACATTGCGGCCCGACGCATCGTTGCCGGGGCAACATGTGGTGTTTGAAAGCTCTGCGTGTCGGTGAGCATGCCCAGGTAGAGGCATGTTGCTGCGTCAGCCGAGATCGGCCAGGCGAGTGCGGTAAACAGATCGAGTAAAACCTCAGCGCAGGAAGGGATCTGCGGCTGAATGACACTCACCGTGCCACCGCCGTCATTGGTAGCATGGTGATCAACAATGATGAGTGGACGATTGCTGAGCAGCGCCGCATGCTCATCGTAGATCAGACCGGCGCGTGAGAGATGGGCCACATCAACCATCCAGATCAGATCGCAGGCCGGTAGCGTGGTGCCGGATTGATACACGAGCAGATCAATGAAACCGGGTAAAACGGCACAGTAGTTAATCGGCGGAGAAGAAGCGACTGCAATCGCTTCTTTACCCAATGCACGCAAGACGTGCATGGTTGCCAACATTGACCCAATTGCATCACCATCAGGATTCACGTGGCTCAGCACCAGAATACGTTGAGCCTGATCCAGCAGTGACCGGATCGGTTCGACCGCTTGCCGGGGATCGGTGTAGATCATAAGCCTCCTGTTGGCATCGTAGCTGCTGGCGCGATAATGCGGTACACCGAATGACCAGCCCGCTTCTTGATCTCTTTGAGACGCAGATTGTGGCGCGGCCCAAGGCGGGGTATCAGATGGTTGAGACCGCTCACAACAACAAACCAGTACTCGCCGCCGGGACGTAAATGGCGCAACGGTTCCAGAATAAACTCATGCTCGATAGCGTAGTCACCAATCTTAGCCGGAATGTTCGAGACGATCAAATCGTATGGGCCGGGAGGAGCCTCACTCAAACCGACGCTGCCAAGGACGGTTACATTCGTTATGGCGTTCAGTTCGGCATTATGACGAGCATAGCGCACTGCAAGCAGGTCTTTATCGACCAGAGTCACATCAGCCTGCGGAAAACGGCGGGCAAGACAAATCCCGATAACCCCGCAACCGCAACCTACATCGAGAATACGCCGCGGTTCTGAGAATGCCGGTTCGATCAGACGCAAGAGTAAATCAGTCCCCTCATCGATCTGAAATGAAGAGAAGATCGTATGCGCCACATCGAATGCAAACTGCTGACCACGCCATACATACGTGATCCGCTTCTTGTAGTAGGGATCGAACGGAACGAGATTACTGTTCATCGTCAAGTTTGGGCGGATTGACTAACCGCTCGTGTTGAATAGCGCGAAATACTTCGTCCATATGCATGGTGTAATCGAGCGAGGTATCCTGAATCAGGTGTAATTCAGGAACAAAGCGCATATAACTCATCTCCTCGGCCACTCGTTTACGCAAAAAGCCTCGTGCGCGCTGTAACGCAGCCATTGCCGCTTCCCGCTCTTCTGGTGAACCCATGACCGAAATGCGCACCTTTGCATGTTGCAGATCGGCGCTGACCTCAACGCCGGTTACTGTTGCAAAACCGACCCGCGGATCTTTTAGCTCTTTCTGTATGACATCACCAAGCACACGTTGCATGGTATCGGCAACCTGTTGCAAGCGGTGTTTTGCCATATGATTCTTCTCTTTCTAGCTACCCTGGTGAGTCCGGGCATGCAGATCGCCAACCATTGCCTTGGGCTGGACAGATGCTCTTCTCAGGGTATCACGAATGATAGGAGATTGCCAGTCATGATTCTGTCGTTATGTGCAGCGAGTCACGCTGACGCACACCCCACGCGAGGTGTGCGTCAGAGTCGGGCAGACATCTTGCCAGTTATCGCACCTACAACGAGGCGGCAACCGTCTCCTGACGGTAGAACTCCAGGGCATCACCGACTTCAATATCGTTGAAGCCCTCGACAATGAGACCACACTCGTAGCCGGCAGTTACCTCGCGCACATCATCTTTAAAACGTTTGAGTGACGAGATTTTACCATCGTGGATCACCACGCCTCGCCGTAGCACGCGCACATTCTGACCGGTACGGGTAATCTTACCATCGGAAACGTAGACACCGGCAACAACCTCACGGGTTGGCAAGCGGAAGGTATTGCGCACCTCGGCATAGCCTTCGACCACCTCTTTGACGGTGAGGGCCAGCATACCGGCCATCGCCTTCTTCAGATCATCCTGCAACTGATAGATGATGTTATAGAAGCGAATATCGATCCCATGCTGCTCGGCGTGGCGACGCGCTGCCGGGTCGGGGCGCGCATTAAAGCCGATAATGATCGCATGACTGGCCAGGGCCAGGTTAACATCACCCTCAGTAATCGCCCCTACGCCGCGATGGATGATGCGGGTCTGTACGGCCTGCTGCGACTGGTTCAACTGCTCGATCAAATGGGCAATAGCATCGAGCGAACCCTGGACATCGGCTTTCAGGATCAGGTTCAGCTCTTTCACCTGGCCCTGCTTCACCTTTCCGAACAACTCTTCGAGGCTGGTACCGCGCACAGCAGCGGCCATAACCTCTGCCCGTTGCTGGCGTTGCCGTTGCAGAGCGATTTCACGGGCTACAACCAGGTCATCCATGACCTGCAAAATATCACCAGCCTGTGGTACGCCTTCCAGACCAACAATCTCTACCGGTGTTGACGGTTCGGCATGGCGCAGGCGTTTGCCACTATCGCTGAACATCGACTTGATCTTACCGGCCACACACCCAACCAGGACATTATCCTCCAGATGAAGCGTTCCATTCTGGATCAAGACAGTCGCCACCGGGCCACGACTCTTATCGAGTTTGGCCTCAATGATGGTACCCACGGCAGGAGCATTTGGATTGGCGCGCAGATCTTCGAGATCAGCAACCAGCAAGATCATCTCCAGCAAACCGTCAATATTGATTTTCTGGCGTGCCGAAACGTGAACACAAGGCACATTTCCGCCGTACTCTTCAACAATCACGCCAACGTTTGCCAACTGCTGCTTGATCCGATCGGGGTTTGCCGTGGGCAGATCAATCTTATTGATTGCCACAATCATCGGCACACCGGCAGCTTTCACGTGTGCAATCGCCTCTTCGGTTTGCGGTTTCACACCATCATCGGCAGCCACCACCAGCACCACAATATCCGTCACCTGAGCACCACGGGCACGCATTGCCGTAAATGCTTCGTGACCAGGCGTATCGAGGAAAGTAATCTTGCGGTGATTAACCTCAATCTGATACGCGCCGATATGTTGCGTAATGCCACCGGCCTCACCCTCGGCGACACGGGTTGAACGGATGGCATCGAGCAGCTTGGTTTTACCGTGGTCAACGTGACCCATAATGGTTACCACTGGTGGCCGTGGCCGCATCTCTTCCGGTGGTTGTGACCGCAAAACCTCTTTGACATCTTCGACGATACCGGCCATCTGCTCAGGCACATCTTCGGTCGTCTCAATGCCAAAGTCGGCCATAATCAGCGCAGCGGTTTCGTAATCGATCTGCTGATTAATATTGGCCAGCACACCCGCTTTCAGCATCACCTTGAGAATATCTGCCGCACCGATACCGGTCGCCTCCGAAAGTTCACGCACGGTCATTACGGGAGGCAAAGACACCGGGCCACGCGGGCGCACCACTGGGCGCGCTGCCGCTTGAGGTGGCGGACGGCGCAAGACGTGCTCGCGCTCGCGTTCTTCAGGTTGCTGGCGGCTGCGTGGCTGATTACGTGCTGCACGCGGATTATTCCCGCCGCGTCCGGCTGGCGGCGTTACCCCGCCACCACCACCACGCGCAACCGATGGTGTACCGGTACGCGCATTGGCAGCACCACCCTGCCGGGCGCCAGCCGAAGGTGTATTTCGATTAGGAGTCGGTGTAGTCGCCTGATTACGTCCAGCGGAAGCCGGACGCCCACTATTGCCGGTTTGATTACCAGTCGCCCGATTCCCACCAGTTGAAGCATTTGGACTACGTCCTGTACCAGCGTTAGGCGCACCAACGGCTCGATTACTGCCAGACTGGCCTGTGCTGCGTCCACTGCCTGTGCCCGTACTGCCTGTATCACGTCGTGGTTTATCGCTCATCATCAACTTCCTTTCTGAGGAGAGCAATGGTAAACCGCCATTTCTCTCCTGCACTGTTCAGGCACGTGTACGTCAACGGCGCTTAGAGCAGTTGTCCACTTGCAGACTAGCCAATCACACGCAGACGAGCCTCTGCATTCTTCGATGCGTGGATAAGCGTTTACACAGACGCCGTTGACTCCGTTTCCTGAAACAACTGTTGCCCCATTGCTTCGATGACTGCCCGATCATCTGGATGCAGTGTCGCAACCTTCAATGCCCGTTCAATTGCATTGCGACGCAATGCCTGCGTCCAACATACCGGATTACGACACAGATACGCACCCCGTCCGGGTTGCTTCCCGGTCGGATCGATCACCACGCGCCCATCAGCATTGCGTACCAGCCGAAGCAATGCACGTTTGGCATCACTCTGGCGACAAACAATGCACATACGCTTCGGTACGTGCCGTGGACGTGGTGGAGCGGTCTTAGGGTTGGCCGCCATGACCTTACTCCTCATCGGGCACTACCTGTCCACCTTCCAGCAAAATATAGGAAGCGAACAGGCGGTCATTGTAATAGATAAAAATCTTCTGCGATGTCGCTCGCACCTGTACCGTCTTCCCGACCAGATCGGAACCAAGAGGACCATAGCGATGGCCCCGGTAGCGAATGGTACCGTCTGGTTGCACCACTCGCGTCTCTATCGGAGCCATCGCCAGCTCAGCCTCAATCGCCATTTGTTCAGCTTCTGCTTCCGCACGCGCCTCAGCCGCTGCTCGTTCTTCTTCAAGCAACACCGAGGCACTCTTGATATCGATCCGCCAGCCGGTCAGCTTCGCAGCCAGACGGACATTTTGTCCTTCTTTACCGATTGCCAGTGACAATTGTTTATCGGGCACAATCACCAGGGCGGTGTGTTCGTGGTCATTGAGATGAACTTCGACCACCTGAGCTGGCGAAAGTGCGTTGGCAATGTACTCGCGAGGGTCAGACGACCACTGCACAACATCGATCTTCTCGCCGTTCAGCTCGTTCACGATATTCTGAATGCGGATACCGCGCATACCAACACACGAACCAACCGGATCGATCCCCTCTTGACGAGCGGCGACGGCGACCTTCGTGCGCAGACCTGGCTCGCGAGCGATAGACTTAATCTCAACGGCACCATTGTAGATTTCAGGCACCTCCATCTCGAAGAGACGGAGGATCAAATTCTTATGCGCACGAGAGGCAATCAGGCGCGGCCCTCGCTCTTCCTTCTTCACTTCCAACAAATAGACTTTTAGCCGCTGCCCATGGTAGTAGCGATCATTCGCTACCTGCTCTTTCGGTGGAATGATGGCTTCAGCTTTCCCCAATTCAAGAATCACGTTACCGCGCGGGCCGTTATTGCGCTGAACGGTTGCCGTCAGCAATTCCCCTTCGCGATCCTCAAACTCGCTGTAGATATAATTGCGCTCTATATCCTTGATGCCCTGCAAGACAACCTGCTTGGCGGTTTGAGCAGCAATCCGCCCGAAATCACGCGGGGTACTCTCGACCAGGACTGCCTCGCCGATCTGCGCATCAGGTTTAATGCGGCGAGCCGCTTCGAGATCGATCTCAAAACGCTCATCGTACACTTCATCAACAACCTGTTTTTCAGCGTACACCCGCGCCACACCACTCACCGGATCGAGCTTGACGACCACATCAATAGCCGGTGGATTCGGGCCTAGTAAACGCCGATAGGCACTCACCAGCGCCCGTTCCATCACATCGATGATGGCCTCTTTTGGAATCCCACGCTCGGATGCAATCTGAGTAATTGCCGCGTAAAAATCGCTTTTCATCGCTGTAACTCGCCTGATAATAAGAAAAGTGGGTTCAACCCACTTTCCACCCGAACAACGCAGACTGCTGCGATAAGCCACTACACAGAGGCAGCGGAAGCGGCTTATGAATTGCCCTCACAGACGATTCATATTACAACCTTGAACAGCCCAATAAGCTTACCGCCCATACCAACTGCCTGCCAGGCTACAGACCATACGACGGGTGTCTCTGCCTGTAATGGTTTGATAGACCTGTCTTTCAACCGAGCATTGACAACGCACTACCTGTCGGGTTGCGGGCTAAGAGTGTAGTACACACTAATACCCTGTGGCTGTACCCTAGCCGTAAACAGTATACAACAGTATCGGCAATTCCGCAAACCTGAATCTGGCCTAAGATGGGGTGTGATGGAAGGGAGGAGATAGGAGATTGGGGGAAAAGGGAGAAGGGAGGAGATAGGGGAAAAGAGGGAGAATAGAACCTATTTCGTAAAAGCTGTGCTGTCGTGCTACCCGACCACCGTGCAGGCGCATGAACGCTTGCCAATCACCAACGATAGAACTTATTTCATAAAAGCTGTGCCATCGTGCTGCACGACCGTCGTGCTGGTGCATGAACGCTTGCCAATCACCAACGATAGCCGACCCGGCTCCTGGCCCGTTGGCAGAGCACAGCTCAGGCCAGTGCCATCACGCGCTGGATGGGGTGCCTTATCCGCCTGGCATGCGCGTGGCGCAGGGTTTGGCGTGCGGCAGCCATGCTGCCGCGCCAGCCATGCTCACGAGATGGTGCGGGTCACGTCGTTGATCCGGCTGGTCACGCGGATGCCGGGCGCGATCGTCGCAACCATAGGAATCGGGTGGCAATGAATGAGATACCTTCATAGTAGATG
>NZ_DAOTZQ010000001.1:0-99705 GCF_034434295.1 Chloroflexus sp. | reverse complement strand
TAGACGGCGGCTTCCAGGGCTTGGCTGCTTTGGGCATGCGCAGCTTTTTGGCGGGCTGTCAGGTAGTCTTTGCCCAGCGGCGTGTTGACATACGTCTCGGCCAGGTTGCCCTCGGCGTCAATAGCGTATGTACCGAGTGTCTCCTGTACTCTGTGGCGAATTTCTTTCAGCGCCTTGTTTGCTTCCTCCTGCGCGGCGAGTGCGTCTTGGTTGAGTTCGTGCGCAATCGTCTGCGGGAGATCGTTCTGAATCCAACGCTCGATGACCTGCCGTTTGTAGTTCATGAGGCGGTAGATACCAAAATCAAGATCGGCGAGGTCATATTGAAACAGGTCGTAGAGGAGCTGCTGAAATCGTTCGCGTGGTGTCATAACCAGACCAATCCCTTTCGGCATACACAACCTGGTCGATACGGCATTGTACACGGGAGTCGCCGGCTTTCTGCAACGAGTAAACACGTAATATTATAATCTACGTTGCGATCTGTACCACCACAGAGGCACAAAGGACGGTTATACCCTGAGTTGCTACCGAAAGGTGTGACGTAGCGCGTCGATGGAAACTGGATGCCATCCACATATGCAGATACGCCGCACGGTGTTGTGCGCAACGTCGTGCTGTTCGTGGTGGCAGTCAGCCTCCCTAGCCTGCTTACAGCATAGGTAGCAAATTGGATTAACATCATAGCACGTGGCACGGCGTGCAGTGGCGGTATCGCTCACCGCATTACCCCGCCAACACCGCTGCAACCACCTCAAGCGGCACGTCGGCGCGCACGACGACCCGACCGATAGCGGTTGGCAAGACCCAGCGCACAGCTCCGGCCTGTACCTTTTTGTCGCGACCGATGAGGGTCAGGATCGCACTTCGGTCAAGGTCTGCCGGCAGTGTGGTTGATAGGCCGTAGGCGGCGAGGAGGTTACGCTGTCGTTCAACCAGGGCCGGCGGGCAGATGCCCAGGGCGATGGCAATCCGCGCAGCGGCGTCCATGCCGATGGCGACGCATTCGCCGTGCAGGAGGCGATACCCAAGCAGTTGCTCGATGGCGTGACCAATGGTATGACCGTAATTGAGAGTGATGCGTTCGCTGCGTTCAAATTCATCACGTGATACAACGTCGACTTTGACCGCAACAGCACGGGCGATAATGCCGGTTAGTTCACTGATGAGAACCGGATCGGTCGCATCCCATATGGCCGGGTTATCGGCGTGCCAGCGTTGAGTTGCGGCGAGTGTTTCCAGGGCGTCAAACAATTCAGCATCGCGAATGACGCCGTGTTTGATCATTTCGGCCCAGCCGGCGCGTAGCTCGCGGGCCGGTAGTGTTGCCAGCAGGTCGGTGTCGGCTAACACCAGCCGTGGTTGATGAAAGGCTCCGATCAGATTTTTGCCCAGCGGGTGGTTGATACCGGTTTTACCACCTACCGCAGCATCAACCATCGCCAGGAGCGTGCTCGGTATCTGGACGATGGCCACACCGCGCAAGATGGTCGCTGCCGCAAAACCTGCCAGGTCACCAACCACACCACCACCGAGGGCCAGAACGACATCACGGCGCTCGATCCCGTGTTTGATCATCCAGTCGTACAGTCGGTTTAGTTCGCCGAACGATTTGCTCTGTTCACCTGATGGTACGCTGATCGTGTGAACGCGGTATCCGGCTGCTTGCAGATGGGCTGCTGTCTGATCGGCAATGGCGGTCAGGTGTTCATCGGCGACAATCCAGGCTGTCCCGCGCAGGGCACGTTCGGCCAGGTAGTCGGCAAGGTTGGACAAGATACCTGCGCCAACGATGACCGGGTAGGATGTTGTGCTGGTCGTAACTGTGAGCGTGGTTGTAATCATTGTTCGCTGTCAGGGTTTGCGGCACCGATTGATGATCGTCATCAGCGCCGCAATCAGTAAAAGGGCGATACCAAGATACGTCAGTGGACCGGGCCACGGTTCGACGGTCTGGAGCAGAAACCATTCCACGAGTGTTATCCTCTACACAATGAGCGGACCGGTCAGGAGTGCGGGCAAGGTGCTACCGGCAGGATATACCGTGTCGCCAGCCGGTACGAGCAGCAGTCCATTGGCACCACGTAGCGAGAGCAGGCGCGAGCTGCTCTGGCTACCGGTGGTGACTGCGGTGAAGCGTCCTGCTTGATAACGCACGATAATGCGCTGATACTCAGGGCGATCAGGTGAAGGGCGGATCGGTTCGGCCAATGTGACCTCGATCTGGGGACGGAACGGTGAGGCATCACCTTGCAACGCCCGCAGCGCCGGGCGGACGAAGACCTCGAACGATACCAGTGAAGAGACCGGATAGCCCGGTAAGCCGAAAACCAGCTTGCCGCCGATGGTGGCGAAGGTGGTTGGTTTTCCCGGCTTGAAAGCAATCCGCCCAAAATGGACGGTGCCGAGTTCGGCCAGTAACGGTTTGATCAGATCGCGCGTTCCCATGCTAACCCCGCCGCTGGTGATCAGGACATCGGCCTGATCCAGGCCGTGCAGGATCGCCTGACGTTGTACATCACGATCATCACGGGCAATGCCGAGCGAGACCGGGATGCCGCCGGCTTCGCGGACTGCGGCCATCAACGCATACCGGTTGCTATCGCGAACGGCACCGGCAGGACGGGGACTACCCGGCTCGACCACTTCATCACCGGTTGCCAGGATAGCGACCCGGGGCTGGCGATACACGGGAATCCGGGTGATGCCAAGGGTCGCTAAGATGCCGATCTCGGCGGCGCCAATGGTAGTACCGGTGGTCAGGACGGTCTGACCGCGTCTGACATCCTGACCGACAACGTGGACGTAATCGCCGGGTTGTAGCTCGCGCTGGATGTAGAGCAACCCATCGCGTTCTGTAGTCAGTTCGACCGGGATCATTGCATCGGCACCGGGTGGTAGTGGGGCACCGGTCATAATGCGCGTGGCTTCACCGGGCGCAAGCATGACCTCTGCGAAACCACCTGCGGTCAATTCACCCACTACGCGCCGCGGGGCAAGACCATCGGCAGCGCGGAGGGCATAGCCATCCATTGCCGATTTGGGCACGTCAGGAATATCTTCCGGTGACGTGATGTCGCCGGCCAATACCCGACCAAGTGCAGAGAACGTCTCAATCTCCTCACTCGCCAGCGGACGAGTGTGTGCCATGATCGTCGCCGTGGCTTCGGCGATGCTGACCATGGGATACGGCGATTCGCGGAGCATCTCAGCCATCGATCACTCTCCTTTTTCGCTACGTCCGTTATTGATTGCCCGCCAGATCTTTTCGGGCCGCAACGGAATATCAATATGTCGCACACCAAATGGTTGAAGCGCATCAATCACCGCATTAGTGATGGCCGGTGTTGAGCCGATAGTGGCTGCTTCACCGATCCCTTTCACGCCGAGGGGATTGAGGGGGGTCGGCGTTTCTGTCTTGTCAACGGTAAACGGCGGGAAGAGATCGGCCCGTGGTATAGCGTAATCCATGAGCGTCCCGCTCAGCAACTGACCATTGGCATCGTACACCACCTCTTCAAGGAGGGCCTGGGCGATACCCTGAGCCAGACCGCCGTGTACCTGGCCGGTGACAATGAGTGGGCTGATCCGCGGCCCACAATCATCAACCGAATAGTAGGCTCGAATACGGACGTGGCCGGTCTCGCTATCAACTTCAACGACAGCGACATGCGTGCCGAAGGGGTAGATTAGATCGGCGGGGCGGAAATAATCAACCGCTTCCAGACCGGGATCAAGCTCTGGTGGCAATTTGTTACTGTAGGCGCGGCGGGCGATCTCGGTCAGCGTTAGACTACGATCAGGGACACCCCGGACGACATACCGGCCTTCGTGGAACTCGATGTCGGCCACATTCGCTTCGAGCATTGCAGCCGCAATCTGGCGAGCCTTCTCGCGCACTTTGGTGGCAGCACGTACCAGCGCAGCACCACCCACGGCGAGCGAGCGTGATCCCATCGTGCCGATACCCATTGGTGTCAGTGCAGTGTCGCTGTGTTTGACAACGATGCGGTTGAAGTCGGCACCAATCTGATCGGCGACAATCTGGGCGAAGGTCGTGGCCGTTCCCTGACCGTGCGGTGAAATACCGGTGGTAACGGTAACGGTACCACCCGGCTCTACCTTGATTTGGGCACTCTCATAAGGGCCGAAGCCACACATTTCGACATAACAGGCGATTCCGATACCGAGCAACATCCGATCACCGGCAGCCCGGCGGGCGGCCTGCTCGGCGCGTAATTGCTCGTAATTGGCCAGGCTGAGCGCTTTAGTCAGCGCCCGCTCATACTCACCGCTATCGTAGGTCAGACCGGTCGGGGTTTTGTACGGAAATGCGTCCGGGGGGATAAAATTGCGCCGACGCACCTCTGCCGGGTCCAGATTCAGCTCGGCGGCGACCAGATCCATCAGACGCTCGATGTAGTAGGCGGCTTCTGGGCGGCCTGCACCGCGGTAGGCAGCCACCGGTGTGGTGTTGGTATACACGCATACCGCTTCCAGATCAACGGCGGGAATCTTGTAGACCCCGATAGCCATTGCGGTGGTCAGGTCGGGCAATCCGGGGGCAAGCGGGTAGGCACCGAGATCGGCGACGATGCGCATCCGCAATGCGGTGATCTCACCCTCTGCCGTGACGGCAGCTTCAATGTCACACACCTGACCACGACCGTGGGTAGTGGCCTGTACGTGTTCAAGCCGATGTTCAACCCAGCGTAGGGGAGCGCGAAGCTGGCGAGCTAACGCGGCCAGTAATGCCTCTTCGGGATAGATGCCGATCTTGACCCCAAAGCCACCACCGACATCGGGGGCGATGACGCGCACCCGATTCTCATCAAGCCCGATAACCCTGGCGACATCGCCGCGTACCTGATGTGGGGTCTGCGTACTCGTCCAGAGGGTTACGCCGTCGTTCGTCGGATCGGGGGCAGCCACAACAGCACGGCCTTCCATTGGAAAACCGAGCAAACGCTGATTGACCATCCGTTGGTGCACAACCCGATGGGCAGACGCGAATGCAGCTTCGACATCACCCTTCTGGCGGCGTCGGCGGTGGTCGATGTTATCCGGGAGGTCTTCAAAGATTACCGGCGCTGCCGGGTCGATGGCGACCAGCGGATCAACCACTGGCGGGAGAGGTTCCCATTCAATCGCCAGGGCCAATGCTGCATCGAGTGCTGCTTCTGGGGTACGGGCAATCACGGCAGCAACTGCCTCGCCAACGTGACGAACTCGTTCAACGGCCAGCACGTAGCGAATGCGACCGGTATAGCGCTGGGGGCTACTGCCACCTTCGCCAGAACTGGCTAACGGCAGTGGCTGACAGAGATCGAGGAGATCGGTACCGGTGTAAACAGCAACAACATCGGGCTGCGCCAGTGCCGATGCTTTATCGATACTTAGAATGCGGGCATGAGCGTACGGACTACGGGCAATTGCCACATAAAGCATTCCCGGCAAGCGCAAATCGCTCACATATGTGCCCTGCCCCTGCACGAGACGCGGGTCTTCCCGGCGCTTGACTTCAGCACCGATCAGGGCTGCATAGGCCATCGTTCGACCTGCCTTTCTTTTTGTTAACAACGAAACTTTCTCAGGTACTACAGGCATGATACCAGAATTTGTAGCCTTATCTGGCGAATGGAAGAAGCTCGATGGGATGCGTCTGATTGAAGAATTTGTAATTGCAAGATGGCCGTAAACCGACTATGCTAGATAGGGGGAAGTTCTAACCAATGTAAACGAAGAATGCGCTGCTACAATACCTCTTCGCTACTGCTCTGGCATTGCGCAGATGTATGTTACGGATGATGTGAGCGCTATGGCAATTCTTGAACCCTCTAGCACGTCGGCAGTCAACCCCTCTACAGCACATTCCTCAGCAGACGATGTGCAGGCACCAACGATCATCGAGCCGCGCAAGGGATGGTGGCACATCAACTGGCGCGACCTTTGGGCTTACCGCGAACTGCTCTTTTTTCTGGTCTGGCGTGATGTTAAAGTGCGTTACAAGCAGACACTGCTGGGTGCCAGTTGGGCTATCATCCAACCAACGCTACAGCTTGTCGTCTTCACGATCATCTTTGGACGGCTGGCCGGTGTTAATACGAATGGTATTCCTTACCCTCTCTTCAATCTGGCCGGCCTCTTGCCGTGGCAGTTCTTTGCCAACACAGTTGGGCAGGCAGCCAATAGTCTGGTAGGCAGTGCCAGCATCGTGCGCAAAGTCTACTTTCCCCGATTAGCAATTCCTACCGCCAGTGTGCTGGCCGGCGTGGTTGATTTTGGTTTGTCCTTTCTCATCCTACTGGCATTGATGGTGTGGTACCGGTGGCCGCTAACCCCGGCGATTTTCCTCTTGCCGCTCTTTCTGTTACTGGCGATGTTTACCGCCATGGGCGTAGGGTTCTGGCTCTCGGCGATTAACGCCCGCTACCGTGATGTACGGCACGCTACCCCGTTTCTCATTCAGCTCTGGTTGTTTGCCACGCCGGTTGTGTATCCGAGTAATCTGGTGGAAGGATACTGGCAGTTTCTCTACGCTCTCAACCCGATGGTAAGCGTTGTCGAAGGTTTTCGCTGGGCATTGCTGGGCACGCAACCTCCCAGTCTCTTGATGTTGATCTCGGTCATGATGGCAGTAACGATTTTCAGTTCCGGTTTGTTCTACTTTCAGGCGGTGGAACGTAAGTTTGCCGATATTATCTAGCCTATGCACTACGCAATTCGGGCCCGTGATTTAGCGAAACAGTATCGAATTGGTGCGATCAGGCAGCGTGATATGGGATATGTCACGCTACGCGATGCCATTGCCGAGCGCCTGCGTGGTCGCACGCAGAAAGCGACGACGACTGAGCTGTGGGCACTCAATGGCGTTTCGTTTGATGTTCAGCAAGGGGAAGTGGTTGGGATCATCGGGCGTAATGGTGCCGGGAAGAGCACTCTGCTGAAAGTGCTCTCGCGCATTACCGAACCAACCCGAGGCAGAGCCGAGTTGTACGGTCGGGTGGCTTCTTTGCTGGAAGTTGGCACCGGTTTTCATCCAGAATTGACCGGGCGCGAGAATATTTACCTCAACGGTGCCATTCTGGGCATGCGCAAACGCGAAATTGATCGCAATTTTGACGCAATTGTCCAGTTTGCCGAGGTAGAGAAGTTTATCGATACGCCGGTGAAGTTTTATTCATCGGGCATGTATGTGCGACTGGCCTTCGCCGTTGCCGCGCATCTTGAGCCAGAAATTCTGATTGTCGATGAGGTATTGGCCGTTGGCGATGCGCGCTTTCAGAAAAAGTGTCTCAACAAGATGCAGGATGTGGGCCAGCAGGGCCGAACCGTCTTGTTTGTCTCGCACAGCATGCAATCCATCCTGCGCATGTGTCAGCGGGCCATTCTACTCAATCATGGACAGGTGGTAGCTGATGGGCCGGCACAGCAAGTGGTTGGTGTCTATTTGGGGAAGGGC
Source organism: Chloroflexus sp. (assembly GCF_034434295.1). Classification (GTDB taxonomy): domain Bacteria; phylum Chloroflexota; class Chloroflexia; order Chloroflexales; family Chloroflexaceae; genus Chloroflexus. Next base: position 92,243 of record NZ_DAOTZQ010000001.1, on the reverse strand, counting down.
ACACATTCAATTGCGGAACGGGTCTGGTCAGATCGGGCAAGTGCGCCGGGCAAAGAGATTGCTCACCTGCGGGCAGTGCGTGTCCGCGATGTTGATGGTGATGTCGCGGACACCATTGATATTCGGACACCGGTAACGCTTGAGATGGAGTTTGTAGTCACGACCGGCGGTTATGTATTGATGCCGCACTTTCGCCTCTACAACGAAGATAATATCGCCGTGTTTACCACCCTCGATCTTGATCCTGAATGGCGGCAGCGTCCACGACCACCGGGTCGCTATGTCTCCAGGGTGACCATTCCCGGTAATTTTCTGGCTGAGGGGTCACTGTACGTCGAAGCAGCGCTGACCACCCTCGATCCGCCGATTGGTCAATTCGCCGAACGAGATGCGGTCGCCTTTCAGGTGATTGATAGTCTGGAAGGTGACTCAGCACGCGGCGATTGGACTGGCAATCTTTCCGGTGTGGTGCGACCACTCTTACCGTGGACGACGATCTATGAGCCGTCAGCCTGAATCTATGGGTCGCCGCTATGCTTTGCGTCGCTATGGGGTCGCGTTGTTCTTGCCAACCATCCTGCTTGTCGGGATGTTGACCTTATATCCCTTTGCTTTCACCAGACCATGGCCGGCTAATCCCATCTTTGTGCTGGTGACTGGTCTGAGCCATGCGTTTGATATGGCGCAAAATATTGTTCTGTTTATTCCTTTAGGCATTGCGTTGCACTGGTTGCTGGCCGGTTGTGGCGTGCCTCTACCGGGGCAGCGCACTGGTGTCATCGTGCTGAGCGCATCTGTCGCGCTTGGAGTCGAGGTTGCCCAACTGATAATTCCCGGTCGCACCGCCGCGCTGCTGGATGTGGTTGCGAACACTTTGGGTGCTGTTTTGGGAGCGTGGTGGCTGGCGCAGCCAATGCTCCCCCGAGTCGAGCGACTCGGTTTCTGGATGGATCAGGGTGTGCGGATGACGCCAGCGTGGGTCGTGTTTGTTGGATTAGTGATCTGGTTGGCCGGCAGCACGTGGATGGTCACGCGCTGGCAACGGGCGACACTGCCAACGACGTGGTCGGATCGTTACACGCTTCAGATCGGCGCTGCCAATGATGGGCGGCGCTTTTGGCCGGGTTATGTGGGTTTTACCGCGCTCTACAATCGGGCCTTTACCGTAGATGATGCACGAGCAGTACGGACACCGGGCAACGCAATTGCCAGGCAACCGTTGTTCGCCTACGATTTCAGTGGGTTGCCGCCGGCTGGGAATGGGCCATTTGTGCGCCCGCTGGTGGCTCAGGGTCGGCCCACCCTCACCGAATCCGGGGTAGGTGTGGGCTATCAGCGCTGGCTGATGAGCAGTGAGCCATTGCGTGGTGTGGCAGCAGAGATTGCCCGGACACGGGCATTTACACTGGTCGCTCAGGTGGCTGCCCGCGAACCAGATCGCACCACAGAGGGCCTGATCGTCAATTTTGGCCGTGGCATTGATGGACACAACATCAGTTTGATTCAGGCAGGTACTGATCTGCTGGTACGGATGCGGTTGCCCCTGACCCGCGTAGCCGATGACCGGCCACCGTTACGCTTTAGTCATGTCTTCCCTGACGGGCAACCCCGGCTATTGGTGCTGAGTTATGACGGTGCCGTTGCCCGTCTCTTTGTTGATGGTCAGGCGCACCCGCAATGGTACGCCTTTGGCCCGGGCGAGGCGCTGATCAATCGCTGGCTCCCGGTTCAAACGCATCAGATTGGGGGCTGGACGATTGCGCTGGCCGGAGCGATCTGTCTGCCGCTGGCACTGGCGGGCTTGCCCTGGCGCGGTAGGCGCTGGCCACCGATCACCGTCGCGATAGTAGGGCCACTGCTCATCAGCAGTGCGCCCTGGCTGGTCATCGCCCAGCCGTTGAGTGGGTGGATGTTGTTGAGTAGCATGCTTACTATTGTTGTGAGTGGGCTGATTGTTTTCTGGTTGACCAGGAAGCCACGCTCGTATACCAGTGTCTTATCGTCTCACGTATAATGTCAGATTGAGCTTCTCAACAGATAACACGGAGTCTGTACCATCATGTTCCACGAATTGATGAATCGCATCCACGGCCGCACTGCGAAAGTCGGTGTCATTGGATTAGGGTATGTCGGCTTGCCGCTCGCCGAGCGTGCCGGGCGGGTTGGGTTTTCTGTGCTTGGTTTTGATGTCAGTCCAATGCGTGTTGCGCAGGTCAATCGCGGCGAGAGCTACATTGGCGACGTATCCAGTGATGCGTTAGCGACGCTTCGCGAAGCGGGCCGGATTGAGGCGACAACCGATGTCCATCGGATGGCCGAATGTGATATTTTGGTCATCTGCGTTCCTACCCCGCTCAACGCAACGCGCGAGCCGGATATGCGCTATGTCGAGGCGGCGAGTGAAGATGTCGCTGCCAGCATTCGGTCCGGTCAACTGGTGATCCTGGAGAGTACTACTTACCCTGGTACCACCCGCGAGCTGATTATGCCCCGGATCGAGCGTTCAGGCTTGAAGGTTGGTGAACAGATTTTTCTGGCGTTCTCACCCGAACGCATCGATCCTGGTCAGACGAGTAGCAAGGGCTACAGTGTTGAGAATACGCCGAAGGTGGTGGGTGGAGTGACACCACACTGCACTGAACTGGCCGGTGCCTTCTACGGCTATATCACCAGTCGGGTGGTGCCGGTTAGCTCACCAGATGTTGCCGAGCTAACGAAGTTGTTTGAGAATATCTTTCGCGCCGTCAATATTGCGTTGGTCAACGAACTGGCGTTGCTCTGCGACCGAATGAGCATTGATGTCTGGGAAGTGATCGATGCCGCTGCGACCAAGCCCTACGGCTTTATGAAGTTTACCCCTGGGCCTGGGTTGGGTGGTCACTGTATTCCCATCGATCCGTTCTACCTGACGTGGAAGGCGCGGGCGTATGATCTGACGACCCGGTTTATTGAGCTGGCCGGTGAAATCAACAGTCAAATGCCACGGCATGTTCATGATCTGGTTGTACGGGCGCTTAATCGTGCCCGTAAGCCGCTGAACGGGAGTACTATTCTGCTGCTTGGGATTGCCTACAAACCGGATGTCGATGATTATCGCGAATCACCGGCATTTAAGGTCTACGATCTGCTGACTGCCGACGGCGCAACAGTGATTCCCTGCGATCCGCATATTACCAAATTTGAGCTGCACGATGGTCGGTGTATGCAAACAGTGCCATTAACTGACGAGTTGCTCCGTCAGTGCGATTGCGCGGTCATTATCACCAATCATCGGGCGTTTGACTACGACCGGATCGTGACGCTGGCTCCGGCAATCGTGGATACACGCAACGCAACCCGAAATATTCAGGGTGATTTACGGGCAAAGATTACAGTATTGTAGCCTGAACATCGGTATGCCAATCATCATTGATTCACCCGGTGTTGGCATAACGGTAGTACGGAACGATGGGGAGTGACGAGGAGGGAGACCGTGCAGCGTGAAGTGCGTCTCAGTATCATCATTCCGTGCTACAACGCGGCAACAACACTGGGTGAACAATTGGCGGCGCTCGCAAGCCAGCGATGGGATCGACCCTGGGAAGTGATCGTCGCTGATAACGGTTCACGCGACGAATCACGACGAGTAGCGGCGGATTTTCTGGTACGTATACCGAATCTGCGTATTATCGATGCTGGTGCCCGGCGTGGCGGAGCGTTTGCCCGCAATGAGGGCGCACGCCATGCACGTGGCACGGCACTGGCTTTCGTCGATGCAGATGATGTGGTGGCACCGGACTGGGTAGCAGCAATTGGCCGGGCACTTGATACCTTTCCCTTTGTTGCTTCTCGATTTGATATCGAACGTCTGAATCATCAATCGTGGCTGAGCCGAACACGGCGCAACCCACAGGCCGATGGCTTGCAGCGGGTGAGCTATCCACCATATCTGCCCCACGCCGGTGGTTCGGGACTGGCAATCGAACGCACCCTACACGATCAGATCGGTGGTTTTGATGAGACCCTGTCGCGTCTGATGGACACCGACTACTGTTTTCGGGTGCAATTGCAATGCCAGGTGCCACTGACGTTTGTGCCGGATGCCCTCGTCTACGTGCGTTATCGCGATACGCTGACCGGTATGCTGCGTCAGACCAGGGAACGGGCAATTGCCAATGTAGCCCTGGCCCGTCGCTACAGTCATCTGGCGGACACACCACGCCGATCACTTTCACCCTGGCTCTCGTATGCGCGGCGCTGGTTGCGTCAGGTAGGGCGGGTTGTTCGGATTCGACAACGTGAACATTTCGCCGAATGGTTGCGCATGAATGCCTGGTTGATCGGTTTGTTACAGGGCAGTCTGCAATACCGCTGCCCGCCGCTGGCGATTTAGGTGTGAGAATCGTTTCGCTGTTCACTAGTCAGTGCGTGAAAGGCTGCTGTGAGTCCTCGATCTTTTGTCACATACGGGTCTGGCCGGCAGCTCCGGCGCTGGTTCGCCCCAATCGGTCGGCGTCTCTTCGGGACGCTGGTGCGGGTAGAGACGACTGAACCGCTGGTCGCGTTAACCTTCGATGATGGGCCACATCCTGTCTTTACGCCGCAGATTCTCAATCTGTGTGAACAGTATAAGCTTCGGGCAACCTTTTTTCTGTTAGGCCAACACGCTGTCGATCAGCGTGATCTGGTGGCACGAATGGTAGCCACCGGTCACGCGATTGGGAACCACACCTTCAGTCATATTCGTATGCCGCAAACCCGGCGCTGGCAACGCTGGCGTGAATTGTGGCGGACGCAGCAGGTACTCGCACCGTACCGGGTACGTTTATTTCGCCCACCCTATGGCGGGCAATCTTACGGTTCACGCTTCGATGCCTTCCTGTTCGGGTGTGAAGTTGTGGGCTGGACATTTCATATTGAAGACTGGCTTGCGCAACCGGCCGCGCAACTGGCTGCACGGTTGGTAGAGCAGGTGCGACCTGGGAGTATTGTCTTACTTCATGACCGATTGGCGAATCCACGTGATCCCCAGGCTGCCGACCGTACCAGTCTGGTGTCGGCACTGGCTATGGCCTTACCCGAATTGCAACGTACCTATCGCTTTGTCACAGTGCCCGAGTTGATCCGTGCCGGAACACCAGTGCGGGTGCCCTGGTTTCGTCCGGCATTGTAATAATTGTGAGGCGCGACTATTGTGGACGCGCTGATTGATTTTGCCACGTTAAGGAGTCCTATGCCCAACGACAATCTTCTCATTTCACCGTATGGTGGTCGTCTGATTGATCTGTGCGTGCCAGCCGAAGAGCGTGACGACGTACTTGCCGAAGCCTCACGCCTACCTTCGATTCAAATTTCGCTGCGCAGTATGTGCGATCTGGAACTGCTGGCTACCGGTGGCTTTTCACCGCTAACCGGTTTTATGGGGCGGGCAGATTACGAGCGTGTGTTGGAAGAGATGCGGCTGGCGGATGGTACCCTCTGGCCAATTCCAGTGACGCTGCCGGTTGAACAGAGCCATTTCGGTAGCGACCGCATCGTCCTACGCGATGTTCATAACAATCCCCTGGCCATTATGGAGGTAAGTGACATCTACCGGTGGGATGCCGAACGTGAAGCGCTGGCCGTCCTGGGTACGACTGATCCACGCCATCCGCTGGTAGCTGAAATGGCCCGTTGGGGCAGGTTCTACGCTGCCGGTCGTCTGCGCGTTGTTAATCTCCCCCGCTACTACGACTTTACCGATCTCCGTCGTACCCCGGCTGAAGTGCGGCGTCTGTTACAGGCTATGGGTCGGCCAAATGTGGTTGCCTTCCAGACGCGCAACCCGATGCACCGCATCCACGAAGAGCTGACCAAGCGGGCCGCAGCACAGGTAGATGGCAGCCTGCTGATCCATCCGGTCGTTGGCCTGACCAAACCCGGTGATGTCGATCACTTCACTCGTGTCCGTAGTTACCGTTTACTGGTCGAAAAATACTACGATCCTGGTCGTACTCTGCTCAGTCTGTTGCCGTTAGCGATGCGCATGGCCGGCCCGCGGGAAGCGGTCTGGCACGCCATCATCCGCCGCAATTACGGTGCAAATTATTTCATCGTTGGCCGTGACCATGCCGGCCCTGGGAACGACAGTACAGGTAAGCCGTTTTATGGGCCGTATGCGGCGCAGGAGCTCCTGGCTCATTATGCGCACGAAGTAGGTGTAACGATGATCCCGTTCACCGAGCTGGTGTATCTCAAGCGGGAAGGGCGTTATGTCACAATTGACGAGGTGCCACCAGGGGCCGAAATTGCCTCTATTTCAGGTACACAGGTGCGCGATGAATACCTGGCGAAAGGGCGGCTCCTGCCTGAGTGGTTTACGCGCCCGGAAACTGCCGAGATACTCCGCCAGATGTATCCACCTCGCCATCGGCAAGGGTTTTGTGTCTGGTTTACCGGTCTGAGTGGGGCCGGAAAATCGACCATTGCCGCCATCTTGAACGTGCTCTTGCTGGAACGGGGCCGTACACCAACGGTACTAGACGGTGACGTTGTGCGTACCCACCTGTCGAAGGGGTTGGGTTTCTCGCGGGAAGATCGTGATACCAACATTCTGCGGATTGGCTTTGTTGCCAGTGCCGTGGTGAAAGCCGGTGGTGCGGTCATCTGTGCGGCGGTCAGCCCCTACCGGGCGGCACGCAATGAGTGTCGGGCAATGATTGGCAGCGATCAGTTCATCGAAGTGTTTGTTGATACCCCGCTCGAAGTGTGCGAGCAGCGTGATGTCAAGGGGCTATACGCAAAAGCCCGGCGTGGTGAACTGCGTGGCTTTACCGGCATTGATGATCCGTACGAACCGCCGGTCAACCCTGAGTTGACCCTGACCACCACGGATGTGACCCCCGAAGAGAATGCACGCAAGATCATTCGCTATCTGGAAGAGAAGGGATTCCTGGAGGGATAGATGAGAGATGTCTTCGTACAAGCCCGACGCACACTACGGCGATGGTTGAAAGGCCCACATGCCGATTTAGGTTTTAAACCGCAACCCGATTTTTACTATCTGGCCTCGTTCCCCAAGTCGGGGAATACCTGGGTGCGGTTTTTGCTGGCCAACCTACTGGCCGGCCAGGAATTAGGACTCCAGGGCTTTGGTCGCTACGTTCCAGACAGCCATATCAAAGGCGATCTGGTCTACATGGCCGATCCAACAACCCCCTTTAACCAGATGCGCCCGCGGTTTGTGAAGACCCATCTGCACTACCGACCGGTGTTTCGGCGGGCCATCTACATCGTGCGCGATGGTCGTGATGCGATGACATCGTACTATCACTGGCGCAACCGGCGGTCGGATAAGCCGGTAAGTTTGCGCGAGATCATTGTGGGTGACATCTACTGGGGACGCTGGTCGGATCACGTGTTGGGGTGGCTGAACAGCGACGCCGAGTTGCTGGTGGTGAAGTACGAAGATCTCTACGCTGATACGCCCGCACAGGTGCGCCGTATCCTCGATTTCTGCCAGATTCAGGCCACTGACGACCAGATCGCGGCAGCGGTTGCCGCCTCGTCGTTCGAGCGCATGCGCGCAAAGGAACAGGCTGCCAATGGCGCTGCAACGCCATTCTTTGTGCGCAAAGGTGGATCTGGTGACTGGCGCAATCTATTCTCACCCGCCGATGAAGATCTGTTCTGGCAATGCCATCGTGCGGGTATGCTGGCTGCCGGTTATGGTGATCGAGCGGCCTGAATATCAATCGAGCGGCCTGAATATCACGGGAGAAGTCGTTATGCGACAACGACTGATACGGCTCTGGACTGACTGGTGGATGCGACAGGCTGGCCCTGGGCGCTGGGGGAAAGTGGCGACGTGGCTGGCAGCGTGGCCGCACGCTCCTTACAAAGCACGGGTTGCGCTCGCTCATCGCTATCCACAGGGCTACATTGCGCCATCGGCTCAACTGAGTGGTCGTCGTATCCGCCGAGGACGGCATGTCTTCGTTGGTGATGGCGTTGTGATCTATCAGCGTCAGGATGGCGACCAGATTGATCTGGATGATTACGTAGAACTCCACCGCGATACGATCATCGAATGTGGTCGTGGTGGTAGCTTGCGTATTGGCGAACGAACCGGTATACAGCCCCGCTGTCAACTATCGGCGTATGTTGAACAGATTGTCATCGGGCGAGGTTGTCAGATTGCACCGCAATGTGCATTCTACCCCTACGACCACGGTACAGCTCCCGGTCAGCCGATAGGGAGCCAGCCTCTTACCAGCAAGGGGCCTATCGTGCTGGAAGATGATGTCTGGTTGGGTTACGGGGTTGTGGTGCTGTCGGGGGTCACAATTGGTAGTGGAACGGTGGTGGGGGCCGGGAGTGTCGTAACCCGCAGTCTGCCGGCAGGGGTAATTGCCGCTGGTATTCCGGCGCGTATTGTGCGCGAGCGAACTGAGCAGGATGTGGAACGTGCGAGGTGAACAATGGTAGCGACGGTAACGGTGGCAATCCCGGTTTACAAGCGACTAACCTACGTCGCCCAGGCCATCCGATCAGTAGCCGATCAGGACTATCCGGCTATCGAGTTGATTGTTTCCGATAATGGCTGTAATGGTGATGCCGTGCTGAATCTGGTGCGTGAGCATTATCCGCGCCCCTTTGTGTTTCGTCAGAACCCGACGTCGGTGCCGATTGTGCCGCACTTCAATCAGTTGCTGGCCGCCGCCAGCGGTGATTATTTTGTCCTGCTGAGTGATGATGATGAACTGGCCCCGGGTTATCTAACAGCGATGGTGGCAGCCCTGGAGTCGCAGGCCGGGGCAGCCGCTGCCATTTCACGGGTTGAAGTACTCGATGAACAGAACCGGGTCGTGGCTTCGACTGCCGACCGACCGTTGCCGCCGCGGGTGATGCGTGGCCCTGATTGGATCCGGCGCTGGGGTAATAACCAACACAAATTTGTCTGCTTTACCACCAATCTGGCGCGTACCGCCGATCTGCGGGTAGTTGGGGGATACCCCGATTTCGATGGTGGTAATGGGGTAGATAACGCTCTCCTCGTTGTCCTCAGCATTGATCGCAGCATTGTCTACTGCGATGAAGCGGTGTTTCGCCATCGCATCTACGACACCAGTTTTGGCAAATCGGTGAGTGTATCCAGCCTGGCACGGGCATCACGGCAGTTTCTAATGTTTCTGCATCAGCATCCGGTGTTGCGTGCATACGCCCGCCAACATCCGCACGAATGGGCTGTCTGTCGTGATGCCATTACGCGCGTGATCTGGACAACGTACTACGGACGTTGGCGACAGATTTACCGTGGGCGGGAACGATACATTGACTGGCTGAAAGCTGGTTTTGCTCTACCGTTTATCCCGGCATACTACCGGCGAGCACTGCCTGAAATGCTCTACTCATTACCGGCAGTGGGGACGCTGGCTCGCCGACGTTTACCGGCACGGTGACGGATATGGACGTGGTTCATCTCAGCACCAACGATATAAGTGGCGGTGCGGCCAGAGCAGCCTATCGTCTTCATCGGGCCTTACTTGCAGCGGGCTGTCGGTCACAGATGCTGGTGGCAAACCGACGTAGTGATGATCCGACCGTACAGACTTTACCTGCTGCCGTGAGTGTTATCCGTCGCTGGCAACGGCGCTGGCGGGGCTGGCGCATCCGGCAGGCGATGAAGCCATACCTCCAGACCCGACCGTCTGGTCTGGAACCATTCAGTGATGATCGCAGTCGCTACGGGGCGGAGCTGGTGCAGGCGCTGCCGCCGTGTGACGTCATCAATTTGCATTGGGTAGCCGGTTTGGTTGACTATACCAGCTTCTTTCGCACCGTGCCCCGGCGGGTGCCGGTGGTATGGCGACTATCTGATCAGCAGCCGTTCACCGGTGGATGTCATTATAACGAGGGGTGTGAGCGCTATACGGCGGCCTGTGGTGCCTGTCCACAACTCGGATCGCACAACGACCATGATCTCTCGCATCAAATCTGGCGGCGCAAGCGCACCGCGTTAGCCGCCGTGCCGCCTGGACGTCTGCATATCGTCGCTCTCAACCGCTGGATGGCGGCTGAAGTACAGCGTAGTTCACTATTTGGTCACTTACCGGTGCATATCATTCCCAATGGTCTCGACACAACCGTTTTTGCCCCCTTCGATCAAGCGTATGCCCGGGCATCCCTGGGTTTGCCTCAACAAGCGAAGATCGTCCTCTTTGTAGCAGTTTCGGTGGCAAACCGACGCAAAGGCTTTGCCGAGCTAACTGCGGCCCTGGCCGGAATGAGTGATGAGCCAGATCTGCTGTTGGTTTCGATTGGGCGTAATCCGCCGCCGATAGCTGCACCAATAGCGCATCGGCCGTTGGGTGTGATTGATGAAGATACCAGACTGGCCCTGGTATATAGTGCGGCTGATCTTTTTGTCATTCCTTCGTTGCAAGACAATATGCCGAGTACAGTGTTAGAAGCGTTGGCGTGTGGTACGCCGGTGGTTGGTTTTGATACCGGTGGCATCGGCGAGCTTGTGCGTCCCGGGCAAACCGGCTGGCTGGCACCGGTTGGTGATGTGGTAGCGTTACGAGCAGCAATGCAGCGCCTGTTGGATAACACCGATGAGCGCCAGATGATGAGTCGACAGGGTCGGGCGATTGCCCTGGCCGAATACCGCCAGGAATTGCAGGCGCAGCGCTATCTTGAACTCTATCACCAAATTACAATACCAGCTCACACCGATCCTGCGGTACACCTGCAACGATGAACGTTTTGTTATAACGATCTTCTATAGGTGACATCTCACTGTCACGTTTTCCGGCTACAACTACAGTGCGATGTGGTAGGGCTTCTGTATAATGATTGTCAAACGGTCTGTTTCCCCGGTTACACATTGCTCCACGCCACAGACCAGATGATCGTGAGGGATTTCGTTGTATCTGGCACGTGCAAGAGGTCTCTTGCACGCACCGTGTGGAGGGGCACTTGGAACTCAAAAACTACCTGCTCTTTATCTGGCGCTGGGCATGGTTGATTATCCTGTTTGCGCTTGCTGGTAGCGGTATAGGCTATGCCTATTCCCAGACCCAGCCCCGCCTTTACGAAGCTTCAACAATGCTCATGGTGAACCAGGATCAGGGCATCTTTGCCCGTCCTTCACCAACCCTGGAAGATCTCCGGGCACGTGAACGGTATGCACTGACAGTCCGTGAATTACTGCTGGTACGGCCAGTGCTGGAGCGTGCGGCTGGAATGGTTGAAGGAGTGACGCCTGCGCAACTGGCGGCACGTACCAGCACAACTGAAGTTGGGAAGACAGAGCTATTTCTCCTCTCGGTGCGTGATACCAATCGGCAACGTGCTGTTGAACTGGCCGATGCGATTGTTGCCTCGTTCCAGGCTCTGGAGCGTGATCTGCTCGATAATCCCTACGCGCAGGCATCGACCCTGATCGTCGTCGATCCGGCGTATGCAAAACGCAATCCGGTCAGCCCGGATTATACCCGCAACATCATCCTCAGCGCCTTTATTGCTGTGTTGATTGCACTTGTCATTGGTTTTCTCTACGATTATTTCAATACCCGGATCAGCAATGAGGGCGATTTAGGTCGGCGTGGTGGTGGGCGGCCACTGGCTACCATTGGCAGGCTCAAAGGATCAACGCCGGCAGCCCAATTGGTGACGCTCAGGGAACCGGCATCGCTCGATGCCGAAGCATATCGCATGTTTCGATTGCATCTTGATGCGCTGGCAGCCGACGTTCGTCCGCAAGTGATTGCAGTTATCAGTGCAGTAGCCGGTGAAGGGCGAAGCCTGACAGCGGCTAACCTGGCGGTAGCGCTGGCGCAAACCGGACGGCGCGTGATCCTGGTTGATGCGAATCTGCGCAATCCAATTCAGCACACCTTGTTTGACCTGCCAAATCAGGGTGGTCTCTCGAATCTGCTCAGCAGTACTGCGCAGGCTATTGAGCCATTTCTCCGGGTTACCGCACAGGCAAATCTCTACGTATTGACAGCGGGTAATGTGTTGGGATTGCCGGCTCAGTTGCTGGGTGGGGTGCCTCTGGAGAAGGTACTGGGCGGACTGCGTCAGTGTGCTGAGGTCATCATCATCGATACTGCCCCGCTCTTAACCTTTGCCGATACTACCCTGTTATTACGTGCAGTGGATACGACACTGGCCGTCGTGCGATCCGGCCAAACGACTGAGGGTGATCTGCGGCAAATGCTGGAGCTGCTGCAACAGACCGGTATCGCCTGTCTGGGGATCGTGTTGAATGGCCTTCGTAAACGCCGCAGCCGATTCGCTCTTCCAGTTGCACGTCGCACCGAATCGACGCCTGCGATGGTGGTGGCTAGCCGCAGTGAGACCGTTGGCGATGCAGGAGATTGACCTATGCGACGTTTCTGGTTGATGTTGATCACCATGCTGGCATTCCTGCTAAGTGCATGTACTCAGCAGACGATGCCTGATACCGAAGCGGTGGCTGTGGCGACGCCGCAGGTAACTGAATCATCGCCAGTGCCTGCTGCAACTGCTGCCCCAACCATTGTCAATGGTACATTGATCGCTAACGGGCGTGTTCAGCCAATGACCGTGCTCGATCTTAGTTTTGTCAATGGCGGATCAGTTGTCGAGGTGTTGGTTAAACCCGGGGATCGGGTGCGGGCTGGCGATGTCATGGCAAGTCTTGATATTCGGGCGCTCGATCTGACACTGGCTGAAGCGCGGGTAGCACTGGCAGAGGCACAGGCGAATTATGAGCAGTTGCGCAGTGGAGCTACTCCCGAGCAAATTGCCCAGGCTGAAGCCGAGATTGAACGGGCGCGTGCCCGGCTGGCTGGTAGTCGGACAAACGTCACTCAAAGCGATATTGCCGCTGTGCAGGCTGAATTACGCGAGGCGCGAGCAGTACTCGATCGCTTGCAGAAGGGCATTACGCCAGAGAATCGTGCCCGTCTGGAAGCGGCAGTAGCCGAAGCCAAAGCTCGCTTACAAACCCGCATTAATACGCTGGCCGGTGAAAAGACCCAGCTCGAGTCGCAGATTGAACGATTGGCGAACGAGTTGCGCAATGCGCAGGATGACTATTCGCGCACGGCGTGGACCAATCAGCAGATTGTGGCGAATGGCGGTGAATTGACCCAGGCGCAAATCGATAATGAAACTCGGCTGTTGCGAGCTGTCGAAAATGCCGAGCGTCGTCTGCAAGAAGCGCGGGTGGCTTTAGAGACGGTGCGTCAGAACGAGTTTAGCGAGATTGCGGTCTATCGGGCAGAGGTAGAACAGGCCGAGGCTTTACTGGCTGATGCGTCACGCCCGGCTACACCTGATCAGATTGCGGCTGCCGAGAAGCGAATTTTGCAGGCCGAGGCACGATTGGCGCAACTGACCATCAATCATCCCAATGAAGTTGCCGTCTACGAAGCAGAACTGCGCAAGGCCGAAGCTGATTACGCCCGTCTGATAGCTGAACCAACCAGCGCCCAGATCGCGATTGCGCAGGCACGGATCGAGCGCACTGAAATTGAGATGCGGCGGGCTGAATTGAACCGCGAACGGTACCAGATTCGAGCGCCGATTGATGCGACGGTAGTCGCAGTAACGGTGCAACCCGGCCAGACGGTTGAAGCTAATCAGCGGGTTATCACCCTGGCAACGCTGGATCAGTGGCAAATTGTGGTTCCTAACCTGAGTGAAATTCACGTTAGTCTGATCCAGGAAAACGATCCCGTCACAATCAGCTTTATCGCTCTCCCTGATCTGCGTCTGAGCGGGAGAGTCAGCTACATCGAACCGATTGGTCAGGAGACTGGCATCGGTACGACGTATACCGTGCGCATTATTCCCGACAACTGGGATCAGCGGTTGCGCTGGAATATGAATGCGCAGGTCGTCTTTTCGGCCGTTCAGTAACCATCCTGGAGGAGGAAGCAAATGACGAGTGCGAAGATGCCTCATGCCTTGATTACCGGTGGCGCAGGGTATATTGGTTCTTTACTAACCGGCGTACTCTTGAATCAGGGTTGGTCGGTAACAGTGGTAGACGACCTTATCTTTGGTGGTGCGTCTCTGTTAGGCTACTGGTACCATCCGCGCTTCCGCTTTGCTAAAGGCGATATTTGTGATCCAGCAACACTGCGTGCCACCAGCGATGGCATTGCCGTCGGTGATTTACCGCCAGTACCGTTCGATGCAGTAATTCATCTGGCGGCCATTGTCGGTTTTCCGGCCTGCCAGATGGTAGGGCCGCAGGTCGCCTGGCGGTATAACTTTGAAGGAACCAAACGGGTCTTTGCTGCTGCCGATGCCGGACGGGTTGCACGTTTCGTCTTTGCTTCCACCTACAGCAATTACGGCCTCTCACCCGATGGCAAGCCGGTCACTGAAGAGTCGCCGCTGAACCCGCAATCACTCTACGCTGAGACGAAGATTGCGGCCGAGCAGTTTCTGCGCGAAAACACGGCTGGGGCAGCGACCATGCCGATTCTCTTCCGTTTCGCCACGCTGTTTGGGGTGTCGCCCCGCACACGTTTTGATCTCATCATTAACCAGTTCGTCCTCGAAGCGATCACGCGCCGCAAGCTGATCATCTATCAGCGCGGTTATGCACGTTCGTTCGTGCACGTGCGTGATGTGTGTGATGCGATCTTGCTGGGTCTGGAAGCCCCGGCAACGGTCGTCAATCGCGAGATTTTTAATGTGGGGAGCGATGAGGGGAATTACACCAAGGATGAAATTGTGGCCCTGGTGCAACGACATGTCGAGGGGACTGTGGTCGAGTACAAAGACCTGACCTTCGGTGGCGATATGCGCGATATTCGCGTTTCGTTTGCCAAAATCCGGGAACGCCTTGGTTTCCGACCGCGGATTAGCGTCGAACAGGGTATTCGCGAGGTGGCCAGTGTTTTGACGAACGGTGTGATCAAAGACGCACTCGATAGCCAGTACCGCAACGCTCAGTTCATCGTCCAGTAAACCCTGCTCTGTGAGGTTTCTATGCATCTCAACAATCATCACTGGCCTGATAGCTATGAGTTCTGGCAGGACAAGTCGGTTGTGGTGACCGGTGGTGCCGGCTTTCTCGGTTCGTATGTGGTCGAAAAGCTGCACGAGCGTGGTGCCCGGCGGATTGTTGTCCCACGTTCGCACCAATACGATCTGCGCCAGCTTGAGGCTATTCGCCAGCTTCTGATCGATGCGCAACCTGATATTGTCATCCATATGGCGGCCCGGGTTGGCGGTATCGGTGCCAATCGCGATCATCCGGCAGAGTTCTTCTACGATAACCTGATGATGGGCGTGCAGCTTTTGCACGAGAGCTGGCGGTTTGGCGTGCAGAAGTTCGTGACGATTGGTACGGTGTGTGCGTATCCTAAATATACGCCGGTGCCGTTTAAGGAAGATGATCTTTGGAACGGCTACCCAGAGGAGACGAACGCGCCATATGGCCTGGCGAAGAAGATGTTGCTTGTGCAGGGTGAGGCGTATCGCCAGCAGTACGGTTTCAATTCAATCTTTCTGTTGCCGGTCAATCTCTACGGCCCACGCGATAATTTCGATTTAGAAACGTCGCACGTGATTCCTGCCCTGATCCGCAAATGTATCGAAGCCACCGAACGCGGTGACGATGAGATTGTGGTTTGGGGTGACGGTTCGCCGACCCGCGAGTTCATTTATGCCGCTGATGCTGCTGAAGGTATCTTGCTGGCGAGTGAGCGTTACAACGATCCAGCACCGGTGAACATTGGTAGTAGTTACGAAATTAGCATTCGCGATCTGGTGACCTTGATTGCCGATCTGACCGGCTTTCGCGGACGGATTGTCTGGGATACGACGAAGCCCAATGGTCAACCGCGCCGTAAGCTCGATGTGAGCCGGGCGTGGGAGCGGTTTGGCTTCCGGGCCGAAACAACGTTTGCCGATGGTCTGCGGGCAACGATTGAATGGTATCGCAGCCATCGTGAGTCACTGGTAGCAATGCGAGCAGTTGGTGAGGCGCACTGATATGACAATGGTACATGGTTCGGCACCGGCAATTACTGATCTGCCACCACCACCGGCTAACCGGTCGGGCTGGCCGTGGACGGTCGTAACGCCACCGGCTCCTCAGCGGCCAGGTGGGTGGCCGCGTATTACGATTGTAACACCGTCGTATCAGCAGGCTGCCTACCTGGAAGAGGCAATTCGCTCGGTGTTGTTGCAAGGTTACCCGAACCTTGAATACATTGTGATGGATGGCGGGAGCTGTGATGGCAGTGTTGAGATCATTCGCCGCTACGCGCCGTGGCTGAGCTACTGGCAGTCTAAGCCAGACGGTGGTCAATCAGCAGCATTGGCCGACGGTTTTGCGCGGGCAACCGGTGAGATTCTGGCCTGGATCAATTCTGATGATCGGTTGCAGCCCGGTGCGCTGCAACGAGTCGGTCGCTTCTTTGCCGAACGGCCCTGGCTGGCCTTCGCCAGCGGTGATGTGAATTTCATCGATGCTGAAGGACAGGTAACAGCCCGGATTTTTGCGTTACCGCCTAATCCGACCCTGACTGCACTCCTGGGTGTGCATCGCTGGCCGCAGCAAGGGTGTTTTTGGCGACGCAGCGTGTATGAACGGGTAGGTGGAGTTGATCGCCAGTTGCGCTTCTGCATGGATCGCGATCTCTTCATTCGTCTTAGCGCAGCCGGTCCCAGTCGCCGCTTACCCGGCCCACCGCTCGGTGACTTCCGTCTGCATGAAGAAGCGAAAACTGCCACTCTGCATGCGGTCTGGCAGCGCGAGCATGCCCTGCTCCAGCGGCGTTATGGTCAACCGGTTGGTATATACCGCTATGCCGGCCTGCGCATGCTCTGGTGGCTCTGGCAAAAACACGCCAGTGTGCGGAATCGGCTTTATCGCGCCTATGGCGTAGAGTGCTAGTAAGGCGATACGATGGTTGTTACCGGCTCAATCACGCTCAACCCGATAGAACTGGTATTGCTCGGATTGGTGTGTCTTTACGCGGTCTGGCGCGGGCGACCAGAGATTCCGCTGGCGATGTATTTGTCGGTATCACTCTGGACCCGCACGGTCTTCGTGGGGCCGAGTGCGGCGACCTGGCCGTTGCTGATGACGATTGTACTGGCCCTCATCCGGTATCTCCACGTCGTGCGACCGTGGTCGTTACTGCCACAGCGACTCGATGTAACCACCCGTCAACTGATACCAACTACCGATTCGTGGATCATTCCGTGGATGGGATTGTGGTGGGGCTGGGCGCTTTGTGTGCTCTTCCAGTTCGATTTGCCGAATAAGATGTCAATTTCGCACCCGCTGTTACTCTTCATCATCACTGGGTCGCTTGTTGCCTTGATGGTGATCCGTGACTCTGGTGCAGCCAGACGGTTTGCACTCGCCTACCTGTTGACCAGCGCCTATGGGTTATATGTAGCGCTGCGCTTCATCGATGTTCCGCTCAGTTATCTATTAAGTGATCCTGGTCTTTCATCGTTGCCGTATCGGAACCTTGGTATTCGTGAATACAACTTCTTCTCCCACCACTTAAGTATTGCGTTTCTGCTTGGACTTGGTCTTTTCCTCCAGGCTCGTCATTTATGGTCGATGATAGCCGTACTTGCCCTCGCGCTCTTTTGTGGTTACGGGGTGTTCCTTACCGGTGTCCGGCAATCACTCAGCGGCGCAGGATTAGCCGCCAGTTTGATCTTCGCCTGGGCATTGTCGCGTTCTGGCAAGAAGTCCTGGCGAGTACCGCTAGCGATAGCTGCAATTGTGGTGATTGTCGTTCTTCTGTACCAGGTCGCTCCCCATCTGGTAGTGCGTGAAGGTGAGAGTGGTCTGGAAGAGTCGTTTAACATCTTTGAGGATCGCGGGGGTTTGTGGTTAATTGGCTGGAACTATTTTCTCGCTTCACCGGTGTGGGGGTGGGGGTTTGAACAGAAACTCTGGTCACACAATATCTTTATTGGTACTCTGGCCGATCAGGGGCTGGTTGGGATGGCATTCCTGATTGGCTATCTCGTTTGGGCATTGCGTCGGTTGCCGGCGGTTTGGGCGCAGACTCCCAACGATGATCGATCCATTTGGCGGGTTGTCTTCTTCAGTTTGTTTCTCTTCGCGGTGGTACACGGCCAGGCATCGGGAAATACAATGTCAACCGCTCATCTGCACTGGCCGCTGTGGGCAGTGTGGGCACTCAGTATCGGTGTAGCGACGGCTCCTGCCCATCAACCATTGCCGGCACTATTGCGAGTACGTCAGTGCGCAGTTACAGCAGGGGTACAGCAATGAATTACCCGCGGATCACGTTCGGCATGATTGTGCTCAATGGTGAGCCATTTCTACGCTACAATTTGCGTGCCATTTACCCCTATGCGCATCAGATCATTGTGGCAGAAGGGGCCAGTCCGCAGGCAGCCCACTCGGCCACCCCTGATGGTCATTCACTTGACGGTACGTTACAGACATTGTACCGCTTCAAAGCGGAAGAAGACCCCGACGACAAATTGATCATCGTCACTGCCGAGATGTGTGGGCATCCTAACGGCTTCTGGCCGGGCGAGAAGGACGAACAGAGTCGGGCGTATGCTGAACGGGCAACCGGTGATTGGTTGTGGCAGATTGATGTTGATGAGTTTTACCATCCCGCCGATATTGCCCGGGTAGCAGCGTATCTCCACCAGCATCCCGAAACCAGTTGTCTCTGTTTTCGGGCCTATCATTTCTGGGGTGGCTTTGATTACCTGACCGATGGTGGTTTTTTCTGGCATCGACAATACCAGGGCGAGCCGTGGGGCCGTTATCGGCGAGTCTTCCGCTGGCGGCCGGGGTACCGCTACGACAGCCATCGTCCGCCGACGATTGTGGATGAACGCGGGCGGAATGTGACCCGGCGTCGGATTGCACATGCTGATGCGTTTGGGGTGTGGATGTATCACTACTACATGGTGTTTCCGCACCAGTATACCCGTAAAGGGGCGTATTACCAGAATCAACCGTGGGAACGCGAGCGTGGTCGTTTGCAGAAGAATCTCGATCTGCTTAGCGAAGTAAATCTGACAAACGGCCTGCGGATTATGGATCAGTACGGTACTCGCAACTGGTTGTGTCGTTTTGATGGCCGCCATCCACAGCCTATCGAAGCGTTGCGGGCCGATATAGCAGCCGGGAGGGTAGTCGTTGAACAACGGCGTACCGACGATATTGAGCGTCTGCTCGCCGATCCGCGCTATGTGCAGATGGTGCAGGCAGCCCGGCGACAGGAACGGTTACGGGCCTGGCGAGATTATCTGGCATATTTGATCTGGTGGCGACCACGATCCCGTCTGATTCAACTGGTACGGGAACAGACTCCGCCAGCGTTAGTGAAACGATTACCGCCGGCGTTGCAAGCCAAATTTATTCCAGAACATCGTCGGCGCTATCGAGCGCAATGGGCACGCTATCAGCGTTCAATTGGTTCAGGAGACGCAATGTGAAGCAACCCCTGTTCAGCATTATTACGATTACCTTAAATTGTGTAGTAGATGCCGAGCAGACGGCACGTAGCGTGTTGGCACAAGATTTTGCGGACGTTGAATACCTGGTGAAAGATGGTTGTTCAACCGATGGTACGGCTGAGCACCTCCAGTCTCTCGGTGTACGGGTGATCGTCTCTCCTGATACTGGCATCTACGATGCAATGAATCAGGGGATTACCCAGGCGCAGGGAAGGTATATTTGTTTTCTTAACGCCGGTGACAGGTTTGCCGGGCCAGATGTCCTCTCGACAGTGGCAGAGGAGATCACTCGCAGTAGCGAACCCGATTTTCTCTACGGTGATGTACGCTCATTTGTCCAGCATCCGCATCTGGGAACCGGGCGTGCCGGTGCCGGTCGGTTGATTACGTACCCTGATCGGCTTAATCGCTTCTGGCTGTACCGCAAAATGATCTGTCAGCAGGTTTGGTTTGTCCGTCGTGAAATCTATCTTGCCCAACCCTTTGCCACTGATTACCGGATTCTGGCCGATTACGCCTATCTGCTCGACATGATCCTGCGGCGGCGTGTGCGTTATCAACACGTCACGAAAGAGGTTGCAATCTTCGACGGTGGTGGGGTTAGTAGTCAACGTTCAGCACTTTTCTATGCCGAACGGCAGCGAGCATTGCAAACGGTCTACGCGCCGTGGGAATTGCGTCTATATGAGACTATCTTTGGGGGGATGCGATGGCTCAACCGCACTCTTATCTACCCGATGATACCGCTGCTGCCCGAACGGTGGCGCGCCCGGTTGAGCGGTCTTTGATCGCTCGCCATCGGGTTGTGCATATCTCGACTGTACATCCACCGTTCGATCAACGCATCTTCTATCGTGAATGTGCAAGCCTGGCGTCAGCCGGTTACGAGACTCATCTCCTGGTACCGTTGCCGGTAACTGAACTGGAGCGCCAGGCGGTTCACCTGCGCAGTGTCGGTGTACCTGCCGAACAACGGTTAGAGCTGGCATTGAAACGTCGCTGGCAACGCATGCAGCGAGCGGCTGCCCTGGCGCGACAGCTTAGGGCCGATCTCTATCATCTGCACGATCCCGAATTGATCCCGCTTGGGCTGTGGTTAAAAGTCACAACTGGCGCACGTGTGGTGTTCGATTGCCACGAAAATAACACGGCGTATATCCGCCAGAAGCATCATGTCAATCCTCTGCTGCGCAAGGGATTAGAACTTGGCATAGCCACGCTTGAGCGCCTGGCTGCACGGGCCTTCGATGCGATTATTACGGCTGATCGCGGTGTGGCCGATCTCTACCTGCGGCAATTTCGGGCCAGGCGGGTAGTCACAGTGCATAATTTTCCCCAGCTCGATCTCTTCCTCCAACAGCCACCCCCGTCTGAAGATGCACCGTTCGATCTGGTGTACCACGGGACAATCCCGCGCTACCATCTCGAAGTGACGTTCGCAGTCGCCGAAGCATTACGGCGGCGAGGTCGTTGTGTGCGCTGGCTCTTTTTCGGGCGGTGCCCGGAGATCGGGTGGGCGCGGGAAGAGTTAGCCCGCCGTGGTCTGCAAGACGATTTCGTGATCGATCCCGATCCTGTGCCACACGATCAGGTGGCACCCCGCGTGCGACAGGCCCGGATCGGTTTTATTCCGCTTCCCGATCTGCCGAAGTTCCAACACAATATTCCGACCAAACTGTTTGAGTTCATGGCCCTCGGTATGCCGGTGGTTCTCAGCGATCTGCCACCGAGTCGTCCTTTCGTTGGTGATGGTCGTTGTGCAATAATGGTTCCACCCGACGATAGCGAAGCCTACGCTAGCGCTATCCTGCGCTTACTCGATGACCCGGTATTACGGCAGACCATGGGGGCTGAGGGTCGGCGACGGGTAATTAATGAATATAACTGGCAACGTGAAGCACAATATTTGCTGGCATTATACGCAGAGCTATTATGAGCAACTATCGCAATCCCCATCAGTTGATCATCACTGCCGATGATTATGGCATGTGTCCTGAAGTGAATCGAGCTATTGAAGAATGCCTTGCTGCCGGAGCATTACGAGCGACTTGTGTTATGACCAATATGCCGGCATATACCGATGCTGATCGCCTGGCGAAGAATTTTTCCTCTGCTTCGATTGGAATCCACTGGACATTGACAGCAGGTACGCCGGTAGCACCGTTGTCTGAAGTGCCTGATCTGGTAGCCCCCAATGGGCAATTCTGGCCGGCAGCAGAGTTTCGGCGACGTTGGTTGTCGCGCCGCATATCACCAACTCAGGTTGTCATTGAATTGCAAGCTCAGTACACCCGATTTGTAGAACTGACCGGACAGCCCGCATTTTGGAATACTCACCAGAATGTGCATGTGTTGCCTCGCCTCTTCCCACTGGTGGTTGATCTGGCCCATCAACTCGGTATTCCAGCTATGCGTTCACACCGACGGATTACAGCGCCTCGTTATAGTTCGACGTTGCGGTACTATCTTACCCATCCAATCTACTGGTTAAAGGGGCAAGTCATTGCGCGTTGGGCCGCTGCGGCGGAAAAGCGAGGTTTACGGATGCCGGCCGGGGTGGTGAGTACGCCAGGCTTTGGACCGGGTAAGGCTGCCATCGATCAGATCGTAGCGCGCATCCCCTGGCCGCGTCGTCTCCCCGCCGAACTGGTTATCCATCCGGCAACGCGGGTTATTCCCGGACTCTTCGGTGGTCTAACCGAATCTCGCCTGCGCGAATTTGAAGTCTTTCGTGACCCGACATTGGTTGAGCGATTGGCCGCAATGGGGGTGCAGACGGTTGGTTTCGAGGTGCTGTGATGCGATTGATGCTACTTCCCTCTCAGCAACAACTCTACGATCATTCACCCCGCTGGTTGCAACGGATTCTGGTGAATGCGGAAGCCGTTCGTCGCGAATGGTTTCGCCGTCACGGTGATTACCGGCATCTGGTTGCCGAACATAATCCGGCCTGGTATTTTCGCTCCCGCTCTGAGCAGGAGGAATGGCAACTTCATCGCCTAAATCACTTGCTGGCAGAGGTTCGCCAGCGCGTGCCATTCTACCGTGATATTTTGCCGGATCGCCCATTGACCAGTCTTGCTGATCTGAGCAGTTTAGCAATGCTCAACAAGGAGCAGGTTCGGCGCAATCCTCTCGCCCTGGTAGCCCCCGATCTCAATCGCCGTACTCTTTGGCCACGTAAAACCAGTGGTTCCACCGGAACACCACTGACCTTCTACCTTGACCGCGAAGCAACGCGGAATCACCAGGCTCCGGCTGATGCGATGCTGGCAGCGCTAGGGTGTCACTTTAGGCAATCACGTGCCCGTTTCTCTGGTGCTTACGTGACCCCGTACACCCGGACAAAACCACCATTTTGGGTCTGGATTGATCTCTACCGTCAATTACAATGCTCGGCCTACCATCTCGCTCCAGCATATTATCCGCACTATCTGCAAGCGCTGCGTGACCATGCAGTTGTGTATGGCACCGGCTATCCAACGTCGTGGCATCTGCTGGCAACGTACATTCTAGAAAGTGGTGATCGGCCACCGGCATTACGAGCAATTATCACCGATAGCGAAGGTATCTCGCTCGAACAGCAAGCCGTCGTCGAGCAGGCGTTTGGCTGTCCGGTCGTTCAGACCTACGGTACCGGTGAGGTTGGACAGATTGCGTGGCAATGCGAGCACCACCGTTATCACGTCTTGAGTCGAGCGGCTATCGCCGAGGTAGTTGATGAGCAGGGATACCCGGTTGCTCCTGGTGAAACCGGGCAGATTGTTGTCACCTCATTTGCCAGTTCTGGTACGCCGTTTATTCGCTATCAAACTGGCGATCTGGCGACCCTCGCTGCCGATGATTGTCCCTGTGGCCGGCATAGTCCCTCGTGGCTGGCGATTGAAGGGCGGATTGATGACCGGATCAAGACGCCTGATGGGCGTTGGATTGGACGACTGAGCCATGTGACCAAACCAGGGGTGGGCATCAAAGAGAGCCAGATTGCTCAGGTAGCTCATGATCGCATCGTGATTCGCGTGGTACCGGCATCTGATTTTGTTCCGGCTTCGATGGAAGCTGTTATCGAAACAGCGCGTCGCTATTTGGGGCCAACGATGCAGATTGACTGGGAACTGGTTGACCGCCTGCCGCGCACCCGTGCCGGTAAATTGCGGCACGTCGTGCGCGAGATCGAGGTGTAGGGCGATGCACATCCTCTATCTCCATCAATACTTCACAACCCGCACCGGGGTAGGCGGTACACGTTCGTATGAGTTTGCGCGCTTCTTCATTCAGCAGGGCCATCGGGTGACCATGGTTACTGCTGCCAACCGCCAGGAGCAATGGTCTGGCGGGTTGTGGCGGCGGCGCGTAGTTGATGGGATCAACGTGATTGAGCTACGGGCCGGCTATGCCGACTATAGCCGGGGCACGGCGATCAGCTACGGCCAACGCATTATCGCTTTTCTACTCTTTGCTCTGGCCAGCCTGATTGCAGTGGTGCGGGTGGAACGTCCCGATGTGGTGTTTGCTACCAGCACTCCCCTGACGATTGGAATTCCCGGTATGCTGGCCAGTCGCTGGCATCGCGTGCCACTGGTCTTTGAAGTACGCGATCTATGGCCAGAGGCACCAATCCAAATGGGTGTACTGCGGCATCCTCTCCTCATTCTGGCTGCACGCTGGCTCGAACGAGCCATTTATCGGCGGTCACAACATATCATTGCCCTCTCGCCTGGCATGCGGCAAGGGGTGATCGATGCCGGGGTGATCCCGGAAAAGATTAGTGTTATTCCGAATGCAGCTGATCTTGATCTCTTTCATCCTCAGCGTGATGGCCGACACTGGCGGCAGCAGCTTGGAAATCCGTCGTTCCTGGCGCTCTACTTCGGTACGATGGGTGAAGCTAACGACTTGAGTCAGGTGATAGATGCGGCACGGGTGTTGCAACATCAGAAGCGGGACGACATTTTGATTGTGCTGGCCGGGCAGGGGCGCCAGCGCCCGTGGTTGGAGGAACGAAGTGATCATTACAGTTTATGTAATGTGCGCTTCCTCGATCCACTCCCCAAGGATGAGGTTGCTGATCTGGTAGCGGCGGCTGATGTCTGTCTGACTATCTTCAAAGCTATTCCGGTACTGGCAACCTGTTCGCCTAACAAGCTATTCGACTCACTGGCGGCAGGGAAACCGGTCATTGTCAACACACCGGGGTGGCTGCAACAGCTCGTCACTGAACATCAATGTGGTCGCTACGCACGCGCCGGCGATCCCACTGACCTGGCGGCGCAGATAGTGTACATGTGTGACCATCCAGAATATACCCGACAGGCCGGGCGGAATGCCCGCCTGCTGGCCGAACAGCGCTTTGATCGTCGCCGATTGGCGTCCGAGGTGCTGGCCGTGTTAGAGGCGGCAGTCCATCAAGAGCTATGCGTTTAGCGCCTGTTGCACGGCAACTTCGAGGGTGCTGGCGCGAAACGGTTTCTCAATAACCGCCAGATTGCTCATGTCGGTGCCTTGCAATGCTGCAAAACCGCTCATGTACAGTACTTTAAGGGGTGGGCTGATCTGTTGGGCTGCTGCGGCCAGCATACGACCATCCATTTCAGGCATAACCACGTCGGTCAAGAGCAAATCAATCGTTTCCTCTCGCAGAATCGTTAGCGCAGCTTTGCCGGAGATAGCTGTGAAGACAGTGTAGCCCAGATTGTGGAGCGTAGTTGCGGTGATCTGAAGCAGATCGGCGTCGTCGTCAACCACCAGGATCCGCGCCTCACGCCGTGCTGCGAGTGGCACGGGCGACGCAACTTCCGGCACGACCCCTCGGGCACACGGCAGGTATAACCGGATTGTGGTACCCAGTCCAGATGTCGAATAAATTTGCGCCGTCCCCCCTGATTGACGGGCGAAGCCGTAGACCATTGCCAGGCCAAGCCCGGTGCCGCGTCCGCGCTCTTTGGTCGTAAAGAACGGTTCAAATGCCCGTTCGGCAATTTCCGGGGTCATACCCGTTCCGGTATCGGTGACATCGATAGAGACGTAGCAGCCAGGCGTCAGGATCGCCAGCAACATGGTATCTTCTGGCGTCACATGCTGCTCTCTGATTTTGATAGTCAGTGAGCCACCTTGCGGCATGGCATCGCGGCTATTGATGACGAGGTTAAGGATTGCGGCTTCAAAGCCGGCCCGGTCGGCACGAGCCGGGCTGGTGGCTTGCTCGATCAACTGAACCTTAATCGCCGATCCAACTGTAACTTGAATCAACGGCAAAAACTCGCGGATAACCTGCAATACATCAATACTGGTCGGGGCCAGCGGCTGGCGACGGGCAACTGCCAGCAGGCTTTTGGTTAATTCGGCACCACGAAGTGCTGCTTGCAGCGCAGAGCCAATGGCCTGGCGGGTTGCTTCATCCCCTTGCCAGTCGCTCAGCGACAGATCAAGATTACCGATGATAATACCGAGCAGATTATTAAAATCGTGGGCCAGACCACCGGTCAGCAGGCCGAGAGCTTCCAGTTTCTGGGTCTCACGGATTCGTTCATCAAGCTGTCTGCGTTCGGTAACATCACTCAATGCACCAACCATGCGGGTGACAGTTCCCTCATTGTCGCGCAATGCTTCACCGCGTGCCAGCACCCAGCGATATTTGCCATCACGGTAACGCATGCGAAATTCCATGTGGAATGGTTCGTATCCGGCAAAGTGACGGTCGAGGGCTTTGGTTACCTCTGGCCAGTCATCGGGATGAATGCGCTCGAAAAAGGTCGTAATCGCATTCGGTAATTCATCTTCACCGAAGCCGAAGAGCGCTTTCCACTGCGGCGAAAGGTAGGTAACGCCGTTAATAATATCCCAATCCCATACCCCATCCTGTACGGCCCGTTCGGCCAGTGTGTAGCGTTCTTCACTGAGCCGAAGGCGTTCGGCGATCATGTGCTGCTCGATCACCGGCCCGGCCAGATGCCCGACAAATTGGAGAAGCATTTGATCTTCGCGCTGTGGCAGTGTGTTGCGTGCCGACCAGACGGTAAATGCACCGATGATTGTTCCACCTGCCCCGGAAATCGGTTCTGCCCAGAGGGTTGTGAAACCGTGGCGTTGAGCAGAGGCAGCATACGCTGTCCACTGCGGATCGAGTCGTAAATCCGGTATCCAGAGCTGTTGTCTGGCGAGAAGAGGTTGCCAGCGCGATTGTGATGGTTGTCGTAACTCCTCTTCAAGCAGCTCGTTCAACCCTGATGGCAGGTTTGAGGCGATGACATGCGTTTGTCGGCGACTCGTCGTATCGAAGAGGGCGAGGGCACAGCGCGTGTCGGGCTGCTCCACCTCAAAAGCCTTTAGCAGAATGTCCATAAGGTTCTCCAAACTTTCACCTCCTAGCAGGCTGGTGAAGAGCTGAACCCGCAAACGTTCCTGAAATTCCAGACGCTTCAATGCACTGATGTCGGTGTGTGTACCGAGCATACGTAATGGCTGACCCTGAGCATCACGCTCGACAATAGCGCCAACCGAGAGAATCCATTTCCAACCACCCTGTTGCATCCGCGAGCGAAATTCCACCCGATATTCAGGGATTCGTCCGGCAAGATAGTCGAGATACGTCTGGTACACCATCGCCGCGTCGGCGGGGTGTAGCCGTTCGCGCCAATGCTGGTTTGTTTCGGTGAATGTGGCTGGATCGTACCCCAACATCGTGGCATATTCGTCGCTGACAACGGTTAACCCGCTGCGCACATCGATATCGTATAGTCCCTGATTGGCAGCACGTAAAGCCAGTTCCAGCCGATAGGCGTTTACCCGTAGCGTTTGCAGACTCTGGTATTCGTCGGTAACATCGGTAAAAAAGATAAAGATCAGTCGCTGACCATTGCCATATACACCTCCTGGGGCAATGTTGCAGTAAAAGGTGGAACCGTCGCGTCGTTGACAGATCACGTTCAGCATGGGAGACTCATCACCTGCGACCATCCGGTGAAATGTCTCAACAGCAGTTGCCCGTTCTTCTTCCGGGTGTATCTCTTCAAGGCGTAGCGAGCGCATTTCTGCCGCCGAATACCCGAAGAGCTGACTCATGGCTGGATTCGTCCAGCGAATAAGCCGGTTGCTCGTTTCCACTTCAATCACACCGTGTGGCGCGTGCTCAACAATCATCCGCAGCCGGCGGGTTTCCCGGTCAATGGCTTGTTGTTGCCGTATCTCTCGTTGGACGATGAATGGCAGGCGCTGAAGACGATTTTCAAATAGCACGTCTACAATGGCCGGTTGATTGTCAAAATGCGCGAGTGGCACATCCTCATCTGCGCAGAGGATGATGAGTGCGAGGCCAACTGGAATATTGACGTAATCTTCTGCGCGACACAGAACTATGGCGGCGTGATGTTGGTTGATTATATCAAGCAACTCCGGCAGTGTTGTCGCGAACAAGTAACTGATAGAGGGGAAGGGGGCGAGGGTTTGGGTAATCGGCTCACGCAGATCGTCAACTGCGAAGAGAATGAGGTGGGTGCGAGCGTCAGCCATAACGGTATCCTTAAATATGTAACCGAGGCGACAGATCGCACCGGGTGTCTACTATTATATCACCTCAGTCTTCGTGATCGCTTCCACCCGTGGTGGGATTGTCTGTCCAGGGATCGCCCCAACCACTGTCACGGGCCTGGCGCCAGAGTGTTTTTTGACTGCGGGTGATGGTCATCACTTGCAGTCCCCGCTCTGTACACACCTGGAGTTCTTTCCGCCCACTGTGAATGATCGGATGGCGGACGATTCGCCCGTCAATTGGCTTGCCCTCATGGCGCGATGCGATCAGGTACGCAAATTTCTCATCTTCAAACGGTGCTTCGGCGGCTTTTAACCGACGAAGAAACGCCGGTCGGGCAATGCGTTGTGCGAAATGGCACCAATCCTGTCCCTCAGCCAATGGACAGGATGCGGTGTGCGGACATGGCGCCAGCAGATGAGCATTCCGTTTGAGCAGCTCGCTACGTGCGTGCAAGATGGTTGTGTGGCCGGTCGGTGTTCCCGGTTCAACCAATACCAATGCGCCACCAGCAGCCTTCCACAGTCGGCTCAGCACAAGGGTACGGGCTGTTGGTTCGATTTCGCCGTAGACATATCCGGTAACTACCAGATCACTTTCGGCCAGGTGATCCATGCTCAGCACATCCTGCTGTTGCCACACGATAGTGGGGAGGTCGGCATTGGCTGTGAGTTGTTTACCAATCCGCGCCATCGCCGGTTGCCGTTCGATTGCTACCACCTGTTGCAGGGAAGGCCATTGTTCGGTCGCGGCCCAGATCGCAGCACCGCTGCCAGCACCAATGTCAAGCATCCGTCTGGGCGTAAAATCGGGCTGCACTTCGGCTAATCGGCGGAAAACAGCACGCAGGGCAGCGTAGGTGGCCGGCATGCGCCACGCCGCGTAGGCTACTGCCTCAAGTGTTGTGGCAATGACCGGCGCTCCGGCACCCGTCTCGCGATAGCGGGCCGATAGTTGTAGCGCAGCCCGCTCAAGTGCCGAAGCTGGTTGCGAGGCGATCATTCGCTCCAGTGCGTTCTGCAGAGTTGTCGGTAGTTGCATAATCTTCCAGTGCTATCGGTCAGGCCAACCCTATCCAGAAGCGAAATATTTTTCACCGGGCCTGGATTGAACTCATCTCTATTCCAAACCAATGACGAAGGTACAAACGGACGACAATGATACATCCGCACGCTCTGCACAGCACGTGCTGCATTATACCAATGATGAGAGGTGGTGATTAACAAGCGATCCGTTCATCCGTGACCAGAGGCCGGAGTGCAGATGGCAATGCCGCTGGGCCGAGGCTGATTGATGGGTAGAACTTTGCGCATACTCTAAACGTTTTGCACTATCACGCCACTGCTAATGGTAAATAGAATATGGGAGCGTACTCAGCAAACAGGTCTTAGAGATGCCCTACATGCCCTCACCCCCGATTGGTCTTCCTGATGAAGCAGAAGTTGCGTTAGTCAAAATATGCTGCCTGTCCTGAAGGTATGTTGGGAAGGAAGCGGTAGGCTGGACTTCCCACGACCTATTGGCGATCTCTGGTGTCAGACCGCATTTATGGTATACTACATACATAATCAGTTACTTTTGAAAGTATTTCCTATTACAACCCCACAGGGTGCGGCCCGGCTGGCCGCAGGAGTGCGGAATGAACCGTGCTGAACTAATCGCAGAGCTTGAGCGTATCCTCGGCCCACGCGGTGTTGTGGCTAACCCTGATGCATTGCTTACCTACGACGCCGATGGCTGTGTGATGGATACGCACGAGCCGCATGTAGTGACTTTGCCAACCAGCGCCGAGCAGGTGGCGGCGATTGTCCGGCTGGCTGCGCGGGCTGGCATGCCGATTGTGCCCCGTGGTGCCGGTACCGGTCTGGCCGGTGGTGCTACACCAATGCAGGGTGGCATCGTTATCTCCACCGCTCGCATGGACAAGATTTTGCAGGTTGATACTGCCAATGGGCGCGTGCTCTGTCAGCCTGGTGTGATTAACTGGGAGTTGTCGCAGTATCTGAAGCCGTTCGGCTATCAATTTGCTCCCGATCCCTCTTCTCAGAAAGCCTGTACGATTGGTGGGAATATTGCCAATAATTCGGGTGGGCCGCACTGCCTGAAATACGGGATTACGGCCAGCCATGTATTGGCTGTGCAGGTTGTGTTGCCCGATGGCTCGATTGTCTGGACGGGGGACGGCAGTGCGCATACCCCCGGTTACGATCTGACCGGTGTAATCACCGGTTCGGAAGGTACTATCGGTTTTGTCACTGCCGCATGGTTGCGACTCACTCGCCTGCCCGAAGCGGTGCGAGTTGTGCTCGCTCTGTTCCCTGACATTGCCGGTGCCTCGAATACCGTTTCGCAGGTAATTGCCAGTGGTTTACTACCGGCAGCGCTCGAAATTATGGATCGCCTGGCGATTAAAGCAGTGAATGATATGTACCGGCTGGGTTTACCCGAAGCTGCCGGTGCTGCTCTGCTGATTGAGGTGGATGGTGTCGAAGACGGCCTTGATGAGTTGTTAAACGATATTACAGCGATTTGTTGGCGCAACGGAGCAATTGATGTGCGTCCGGCCCGTACTCTAGCTGAACAGAACCAGGTCTGGGCTGCGCGCAAGAATGCCTTTGGCGCAATGGGACGTCTCGCGCCAACCTATTATCTGGTTGATACGGTCGTGCCGCGCACGAAACTGCCTCAAACCATGGACGAAGTGGGTCGCATTTCACGCGAATTCCGGCTGCCGATTGCCAATGTCTTTCATGCCGGTGATGGCAATCTCCATCCTATTATTCTCTTTGATCGCCGTGACCGCTCACAGAATCAGCGTGCGCTGGAGGCAGCGACCAGTGTGATGCAGGTGAGTATTGATCTTGGCGGGGTAATCAGTGGCGAGCATGGGATTGGGGTCGAAAAGCAGGATTATATGACGCTGCTCTTCTCGACCGATGATCTGGCTGCGATGGCCGGCCTGCATCAGAGTTTCGACCCGCATGATTTGTTTAATCCCGGCAAGGTGTTTCCAAAAGGCCGTGGTTGTGGTGAACTGGCAGCGTTGCGACGTTCGGGTGTGGCCTGGAGTGCTTTGAAGTCGAGTTAACGCAGATGAATGACGGATCATTGCTGGCTGATCTGACAGCGCTGGTTGGTGAACAATACGTAGTTGATCATCCCACTGGGTACGCAATCTACGGTCAATCGCCATTACTAACGGTTGCCCCCGGCTCGCTTGAGGAATTAGCACAGACAATCGCTCGCCTGGCAGCGGAGCGGGTGGCGATTGTGCCGTGGGGTGGTGGTACGCAGCAGATGTGGGGCCGTCCGCCTGCCCGTCCTTTTGCGGTTGTACTTACCAATCGTTTGAGCCGTATTCTGGACTATACACCCGACGATCTAACTATTTCAGTTGAAGCCGGGATGACGCTGGGTGCACTCAGCACTGCGCTGGCGGCCAACGGTCAGATGTTGCCTATTGATGCACCACTACCTGAACGAGCGACGATTGGTGGGTTGCTGGCTACAGCAATGGATGGCCCGCGTCGGTTGGGCTACGGCTCGGTGCGCGATCTGTTGATCGGGATTCGGGTTGTCGAGGCGACCGGTCGTATCTCGAAAGCCGGCGGGATGGTGGTCAAGAATGTCAGTGGCTTCGATATGATGAAGCTCTACCTCGGCGGCTTTGGGACGCTGGCAATTATCGCTTCCGCGAACTTCAAGCTGATCCCCCAACCGCGAGCGGCTGCCAGTATGCTATGCCGTGCCACAAGCCCTGAACCATTGTGGAAGGTGGTCAATGCTATTGCTGCCAGTCAACTGACACCGGTGGCGGTGGAATACCTTGAAGGCGTTGAACTGACCGGCGCAACGTTCGCACTGGCCGTGCGCAGCGAGGGCTTACCAGCCGCAGTTGAACGCCACTTGCGCGATGTAACCTCGTTCGCGACGCAGGCTGGGCTTCGGAGTGAAGTGCTACGCGATGAAGCGCATAGTAGTCTCTGGACGGCGATCAACGATATTCCGCAGACGACAACGGTTGCGGAAGATGAGCTGGTTGTCCGCATTACCTGTTTACCCGCCACGATGTCGTCCGTCCTGGGTACGGTGCGCACGGCAGCACAACGCCTGAATGTACCGTTACAGGGGTCGATCAGGGCTTTGAATGGGGTTGCCTATCTGCGAGTGCGTGGTGATGTAGATCAGTTGCGCGAGTGGCATGCTGCCATCCTGCCGGCTGCCCCGCAGACAACGATCATGGCGGCGCCAGCAGTCCTCGTGGTTGAGGTGCCGGTGTTTGGCGCACAGCTCGCGAATCTTGATCTGATGCAGCGTATCAAGCAAGAATTCGATCCCGAACATCTCCTGAATCCCGGTCGTTTTGTGGTCTGATGGCCATGCAGGCAAAGGAGCAGTATACCGTGACCCCGGTTGTCGTGCCGGATAAACTTGTTGCCGAGTTGCGAGCTGTCCTTGGCGCTGATGCCGTAGTGACTGCGCCGGAGGCATTGCTGACCTACGACTCCGACGGCAGCATGATTGTCTCCCATCCGCCACAGCTTGTAGTGCTACCGAAAGATGCCGGTCAGGTCGCGACTGCGGTGCGTTTGGCCGTTCGTGAAGGGTTGGTCGTGGTAGCGCGTGGTGCCGGTACGGGTATTGCAGGCGGAGCTGTGCCTCTCTGTGGTGGCCTGCTGATCAGTACCGCTCGCATGACCGACATCACGACCGTTGATGTTCGTTCACGGCTGGCCGTTGTTCAGCCCGGTGTGGTAAACGCCGACTTGAATGCCTATCTTGCCCCCCTTGGCTATCAGTTTGCTCCCGATCCCTCATCGCAGCGTGCTAGCACGATTGGCGGCAATATTGCAACCAACGCCGGCGGCCCACATTGCCTGAAGTATGGGGTAACCAGCAATCACGTGCTCGCCGTTGAGGTGGTTGATCATACCGGTCAGCGTTACTGGACAGGTGATGGGGTGATCGATCCGGTCGGGTATGACTTGACCGGTCTGATTGTTGGAAGTGAAGGAACGTTGGGGGTTGTCACGGCGGCGATTGTGCGGCTAACGCCACTCCCTGAAGCGGTGCGTGTCGTGTTAGCCCTCTTTCCGACGGTTGTTGCTGCAGCGGCGGCAGTGAGCGCTGTGATTGCGTCTGGTTCGCTGCCTACTTCGCTCGAAGTCATGGATCACAATGCAATTCGGGCAGTGAACAGTGCGTATGCTCTGGGGTTACCTGAAACGACCGGTACAACAGCCCTGATTATTGAGGTCGATGGCGTTCAAGACGGTCTCGATGACCAACTGGATCAGATTATTGCCATCTGTCGCCATCATGGCGCTTTCGACATCCGTCCAGCTCGTGATCCGGCGACTCAGGCCAGGGTCTGGATGGTGCGCAAATCGGTGGCTGGGGCAATTGGTCGGCTGGCACCGGCTTATTATCTGGTTGATACCGTGGTACCGCGTACCAGATTACCGCTGATGATGGAACACGTTGAGCGTTTACGAGCCGAATACGGTATGGAAGTATGTAACGTCTTCCACGCCGGCGATGGTAATTTGCACCCACTGGTGCTGTACGATCCTCGTGATCCTGATCAACGTCAGCGCGCACACGCAATTGCTGCCGGAGTTCTCGAGTTGAGTATCGAGCACGGTGGTGTGGTCAGCGGTGAGCATGGGATTGGCCTGGAAAAGGGTGAATATCTGCCCCGTTTCTTTTCACCTGCTGAATTGCAATTGCACGCCACGATTCATCAGGTCTTTAACCCGACCGGTTGCTTCAATCCGGCTAAAATCTTTCCATCCGATATGCCACCGGCTGATCTGGCTGCGGCTCGGGCGATGCGGCTGCAACAGCGCGATCCGGCGAGTGTGACGTCAGCTCCTGCCCCTGGGTCGTGCATCGCGCCAGCAACACCAGATGCTGCTGCCGAATTGCTGCGGGCCTGCCATCACGCCGGTCTTCCCGTTGTGCCAACCGGTGGTTGTACCGCACGATCACCCACCGCTGTGACCGTCTCGACGCAGCACTGGCGTGGTGCGCTCGTCTACGAACCGGACGACCTGACCATCAAAGTTGCCGCCGGTACCACGCTGGCCGAATTGCAGAGCTTACTTGCGCCACATCGTCAGATGATCCCCCTCGATGTGGCCGATGCCCAGCGGAGTTTAGGCAGTCT
This sequence comes from Chloroflexus sp., assembly GCF_034434295.1. Taxonomy (GTDB): domain Bacteria; phylum Chloroflexota; class Chloroflexia; order Chloroflexales; family Chloroflexaceae; genus Chloroflexus. Next base: position 58,101 of record NZ_DAOTZQ010000001.1, on the reverse strand, counting down.
GGTCGCTACCGCTGTTGATGGGCCACGACGCCTGGGCTATGGCTCGTTCCGTGATTGGGTGTTGGCCCTCGATGTGATTGAACCCGACGGCACACCGGTACGTCTTGGTGCACAGGTGGTCAAGAACGTGACCGGCTACGATCTGGTGAAGCTCTACGTTGGTAGTGCCGGTACGCTTGGTCTGATTACAGCAGTAGCGCTGAAGGTGTTTCCACAGCCACCGGCGAGTGCAACCTTGCTTGCTCATCTGCCCACGCCAATCTCAGCCTGGGCATTGATCGATCATCTGGCGGCTAGTCGTCTCCTGCCGACAGCCGTTGAATATCTGGCTGATAGGCAGGCCATTGTGGTTGCAATGCGTGCCGAAGGTCATCCAGCAGCGGTTGAACGTCACATGCGCGAAGCGACCGCGCTGGCTCACCGGCACGATGCGTCTGTGAGAGTGTTACGGGACGTTGATGAGATGTCTTTCTGGCAACAGACAGTCACCCGTTATGCGCCAATAGCCAACAGCGTCTTGCTACGAGTGGGTGTCTGGCCGGCCCAATGTGCAACTGCGATCCAGACTATCACGCAGCGTGCAGCCCGGCACCAGGTTGCGATTGAGATAACGGCGCATGCGTTGTCCGGAATCATCTACATCCAAACAACCGGCGATTTCACCTCAATTGCTGCCTTTCACGCCGACCTGGTCGCTGCCTTCCCACACACCCGCATACTGGCGGCGCCACCGATGTTCGTTCCCCAGGCATCCGTATGGGGGCAGCCACCGGCAGCTCTCAGTCGCATGCAGGCGCTCAAGGTAGCGATTGATCCGCACAACCACATGAATCCAGCGGCATTCTGGTTTAGCGATACCCGTGTATAAGCCAAGAGGAGAATCACCTGTGACTGTCACTCAATCTTCGCCATCATCGGCGCAGCCGACAATTCCACTCATCGGCTTTAGCGCCAAAGATAAACCCAGTTCTGACATCATCAATACCTGCGTTCACTGCGGTTTGTGTCTGTCGTCGTGTCCCACGTACCGCGAAACCGGGCTGGAAATGGCTTCGCCACGCGGTCGTATTTACCTGATGAAAGCCGTTGATGAAGGGCGCATCAGCCTCGCCAGTGAAGTGTTTCAAGAGCAGATGAGCCTCTGTCTGAATTGCCGGGCGTGCGAGGCAGTTTGTCCGTCGGGGGTGCAGTACGGCGCTATTCTCGAGGCCAGCCGGGCACAGATCGAGCAGGCGCGAGCCGGTAACGCCGGGCCACCGGCCACACCCGGTGCACCTGAACCGAAATTGCCGCCGCGGCCACTCTGGCAGCGTGCCTTGCGCGGTGCCGTCTTCGGGTTACTGTTCAAGCGCATGGAGCTATTTCGCCTCTTCTCGACCACGATGCGTCTCTACCAGCGCAGTGGTATCCAGTGGCTGGCCCGCAAGAGTGGTCTCCTCAAGCTGCTTGGTCTGGCTGATACCGAAGCAATGCTGCCCCCGATCAGTGCGCATTACAGCGTGCCGAAGGGTCAGATTTTTCCCGCTGAGGGCGAACGTCGCTATAGTGTGGCCCTGCTTACTGGCTGCATTATGAGCACTGCCTTTGCCCACGTGCACGAAGCAACAATTCGGGTACTGCGCAAGAACGGTTGTGAGGTTATTCTGCCGCCAGATCAGGGGTGTTGTGGGGCGCTACATACGCATGGGGGCGATCTCGACGGTGGGCGTGAGCTGGCCCGGCGCAATATTGCCGCGTTTGAAGGGCTGGGCGTCGATGCGATTATCGTCAATGCTGCCGGCTGCGGTAGCACACTCAAAGAGTATGGACACCTCTTGCACGACGATCCGGCGTGGCGGGAACGCGCCGAACGGTTCAGCGCTAAAGTGAAAGATGTTCACGAATTTCTCGCCGGTATCGACTTCAATCGCAGCGTCTTGGGGCGGCTCAACATCACCGTCACCTATCAGGAGCCGTGCCATCTGGTGCATGCCCAACGAATCAGTGCGCCGCCGCGGGTATTACTCACGGCAATTCCTGGCTTGACCCTGAAAGAGATGCCGGAGTCGTCATTGTGTTGTGGAAGTGCCGGTATCTACAATGTCACCCAGCCCGACATGGCAATGAGCCTGGGTGCACGCAAAATCGACAACGCGCTCACGACCGGTGCCGAGATTATTGCCACCGCCAACCCCGGCTGTGCTCTCCAACTGGCTGGTGAACTGCGCCGCCGGGGCAAAGATGTCCAGGTGCGTTATATTATCGAATTGCTTGATGAATCGTATCGAGTATTTGCAGCCTCATCCTGACAACAGCTATCAGTGATTATCAGAGATTTCTCACAACCCTGTGCAGTCATTGTGTCAACAGATGATCTGCACAGGGCTTGTTCATGTTGCGCACTTTCCGCAAAGTATGCTACTATAATTGCACTAACAGGCACAAAGATCGCGCCGCAGCTGGCCACGATGCCGGCATTTCGTTGGCTACGACTACTGTCAATCCTCTGGCGAATATCTTGACCGAAAAGTGTTGAGTTTTCCGCTATTCCTGGCGGATACCAAACCTGGATGCAGAAGGTATGAAGATACGGTATTGACAGCGTAGCTTTCTGTTATAATTCGGATCGGTTAAATGTGCCTGAATTCACAAGTTTGAGGGCGGAATTGGATCCGCTACGTATCTAGTCTGGCCACGCAAATGAGTGAGATGAACCTTCACCCTGCCGAACCCGAGATCGAGGCCGTTCGCGCCCAACTACAGCAGGCGCGTGGCAAACAGTTCTGGCGTTCACTCGATCAACTGGTCGATACGCCAGCCTTTCGAGAGCTGGTTGCTCGTGAATTTCCACAGGGAGCGAGTGAACTGGCTGATCCGGTTTCTCGTCGGACATTCCTCAAGCTGATGGGGGCGTCGTTGGCGCTTGCTGGCCTCTCTGGCTGTACCTTTGCCTTCAAACAGCCGCAAGAGCAGGTTGCTCCCTTTGCCCGTGCACCGCGTGATCAAATTCCCGGTATTCCAAATTACTACGCGACCGCTGTGATGCTCGACGGGTTTGCTCTTGGTGTGACGGTCAAGAGCCACGAGGGGCGTCCTACCAAAATCGAAGGCAACCCTGTGCATCCGGCCAGCCTTGGTGCAACCGATGCGTTTGCGCAGGCCGAGTTGCTAGCATTGTACGATCCCGACCGGCCTGAGACAGTGTATCGTGGTGGTCTGACCAGACCCTGGGAGACGTTCGTTGGTGCGATTACCGAGACCTTGCAGGCGCAACGTGCGTTGCAGGGACAGGGTCTGCGGCTATTGACCCCGACGATCACCTCGCCGACGCTCCGTGCTCAGATCAACGAGCTGCTGACCAATTTCCCGGCGGCACGCTGGATTCAGTACGATCCGGTTGGACGTAGCAATACCTATGCCGGAACCAGGTTGGCGTTTGGGTCGCCGTATGAGCCGCGCTATAACTTTGCCGAGGCTGATGTAGTGCTGGCGTTGGACGCCGATTTTGTCAGCGAAGGCCCCGGTCGTGTGCGCTACGCTCGCGATCTGATGCAACGGCGACGAGTGCGGGCGGAGACCTCTACGATGAGTCGGTTGTACGTCGCTGAACCGGTCTTCTCACCGACCGGTGCGATTGCCGATCACCGCTTGGCCGTACCTGCCGGTATGGTTGGCCAACTGGCAGCCGCTATCGCGACGCAGTTGGGCGTAACTGCAGTTGCGCCGGCGACCGGTCTGAACGAAGCTCAGCAGCAGTGGGTTGCTGCGGTGGTGGCCGATCTGCGCCGGGCTGGCAATCGGGCGGTGGTGGTGGTTGGTGAAGCGCAGCCACCAGTTGTGCACGCGATTGCCCACGCCATCAATCTTCAGCTCGGTGCCGTTGGGACGACGGTGGAGTACACCGAGCCGGTAGCCCAGCCGAGTGATCCGCAGGATCTGGTAACCCTGGTTAACGATCTGCGCACCGGGAGCGTCGAGTTGCTGGTGATCATTGACAGCAACCCCGTCTTCACCGCGCCGGCAGACCTGGGTTTTGCTGAGGCAATGCGCCAGGCTAAACAGGTCGTGGTACTGAATCCCTACGAAGATGAGACAGCAGTGCTGGCGACCTGGTTTATTCCGCTGACCCATCCTCTCGAGTCGTGGTCGGATGCACGTGCCTATGATGGTACAGCGAGCATCGTTCAGCCACTGATCCGTCCGTTGTACCGTTCGCGCTCGGCACACGAGCTGCTGGCAGTGTTGAATGGTACTATTGGAGTGACCGATTACGACATCGTGCGTGCTTACTGGCAGCAGCAGACTGGCCTTGAAGATGCGGCTTTTGACGATTTCTTCAAGCGTGCTCTGAGCACAGGCGTGATCGAAGGTTCGCGCTTCGCCCCTGTGCAGGTTGCGCTGGTGAGTGGTCTGCGCCTGGAAGCACCGGCACCTTCAACAGGGCTTGAGTTGATATTCCGTCCCGATCCGGCGATTTGGGATGGTCGCTTCGCCAACAATGGCTGGCTGCAAGAGTTGCCACGTCCGATGACGAAGCTGACATGGGATAATGCGGCCCTTGTCAGTCCACGGACTGCAATTCGCCTGCTCAATCTACCCTTCGACCCGGCCAGTCTGGCTGCGCCGGGGCGGGCGCGTGAGCAGGCGCTGGAACGTCTGGCCAGTGAAAATGGTCGCATGATCGATGTGACAACACCGGTTGGTACCCTGTCCCTCCCGATCTGGATTGTGCCGGGCCATGCCGATGACACGATCACAGTAACCCTTGGTTATGGCCGCGAGCGTGGTGGTCGGGTAGCCGCCGGTGCCGGGTTTAACGTCTATCGTCTGCGCGTGAGTGCTACCCCCTGGCTGATCGGCGGTGTGAGTGCAACAGCGACCAATGAACGCTACCTGCTGGTCAGCACCCAGGATCACTGGACGCTGGAAGGGCGTGATGTGGTACGTGCCGGTGAATTTGCCCGCTTTAAGGAAGACCCGAAATATATTGCCAAAGAGGTCTACACTGAAAAGTACGGTTCACCTGAGCAGAAGCCACAGTATCAGTCATTGATGCCCGGATCACTTCCTGGCTACGACTACAGCGTTGGTAACCAGTGGGGCATGGTCATCGACCTGTCGGCGTGTATCGGCTGCAATGCCTGTGTGATTGCCTGTCAGGCTGAAAACAACATCCCGATTGTCGGTAAGGATCAGGTCTCGCGTGGTCGTGAAATGCACTGGATCAGGATTGATCGCTACTACGCTGGCGAAGATCTCGACAATCCAGAAGCCTACCTGATGCCGATGACCTGTGCGCATTGTGAGCAGGCTCCCTGTGAGCTAGTCTGTCCAGTTGCAGCGACAGTGCACGATGCTGAGGGCATCAACAACATGGTCTACAACCGCTGTGTCGGTACGAAGTACTGCTCGAACAACTGCCCCTTCAAGGTGCGTCGGTTCAACTTCTTGCAGTACAGCGATCTGACCAGTGAAAAATTGAAGCTGATGCGCAATCCCGATGTGACAGTCCGTAATCGGGGTGTGATGGAGAAGTGCAGTTACTGTGTGCAGCGGATCAGTGCAGCACGCATCAGGGCGAAGGTCGAAGGTAATCGGCCAATCCGTGATGGCGAGGTTGTCACCGCCTGTCAGCAGGTCTGCCCAACCCAGGCGATTGTTTTCGGTAACATCAACGATCCGAATAGTCAGGTGGCTCAGATCAAGCAGCAGCCACACAACTATACCGTCTTCGATGAGCTGAATCTCAAGCCGCGCACGAGCTATCTGGCACGGGTACGTAATCCCAGCGAGGCACTCGATGGCGGGAGTCATGCAGGGTAGCAGCAAGCTGGCCAGTATATCTGGCCAGCACTAGAAGCGAGTATTGGCGTATGGTGTACTCTGTTCGTAAATCAATCCTGACCCGGCTGATACGGTTGGCGTGGCTGCCACTCTGCTTTCTGTTGGTGGCGTGTCACGTTGATATGTACGACCAACCCAAGTACAAGCCAAACGATGTCAGCACCTTCTTTTCTGACGGCCGGGCGATGCAGCCGCCGCCGGCCAATACTGTACCGCTCAATAGTTATAATCCCGAGTCGCCTCTGATGACCGGACGGATCGAAGGGCAATTGGCCGATCAGTTGCCACCAGAGATCAAACTAGATGCTGCCCTACTTGCGCATGGTCAATCACGCTACAATGCCTTCTGCGCTCCGTGCCACGGTCTGGTCGGTGATGGTCAAGGAGTGATTGCCTATCGTGGGCCGATAACAGTGCCGAGTCTGCATCAAGATCGACTGCGTACTGTGCAGATAGGCTATTTCTTCGACGTGATCACCAACGGTGTCGGCAGGATGTACAGCTATGCTGCACGTATTCCACCCGAAGATCGTTGGGCAATTGCAGCATATGTACGTGCGCTGCAATTAAGCCAAAATGCCGATGTTGCCCTGTTGAGTGAGGCTGAGCTAGAGCAAGTACGAGCCGGCCGCTAGGCTAGAGAGCGAGAGACGTGACGTATGTCTGCTCAAATCTTTCCGCGTAATGCAAATGCGATATTTTTGGCCAGTCTCTTCGGCCTGGTGCTGTTGGTGATCGGAATCATCGCGGCGATGGTCGGCTTCTACCTCTCTCCATGGTATACTGATGTAGGAGTTGCCAAAGCCCAGCCGGTTCCCTTCAGCCACAAACACCACGTTAGCGAACTAAAGATCGATTGTCGCTATTGTCACGCAACCGTCGAAAAGGCAGCCACGGCTGGTTTCCCAGCAACCGAAACCTGTATGTCGTGCCATTCGCAGGTCTGGACAACCAGCCCCTTGCTGCAGGTGGTGCGCGATAGTTATCAGACTGGCAAGCCAGTGGTCTGGAACCGAATCTACGACCTACCCGATTTTGTCTACTTCAACCACTCGGTACACGTTGCCAAGGGTATTGGTTGTAGTTCGTGCCACGGACGAATCGATCAGCAACAGTTGGCAGCTAAAGCCCAACCACTTTACATGGGTTGGTGTCTTGGGTGTCACCGGGCGCCGGAAGACTACATTCGCCCCCGCGAAGAGGTCTTCAATATGGAGTGGGATGTGAATGCGCTGTCACTGGCCGAACGGCGACAACTGGTGATCGAGTATCAGATTCCCACCGATGGCCGTCTCACCAACTGTTTCGTGTGCCATCGCTAGAGGAGATAGTCCTATGAGTCACGCTCATGCCCAAAGTGAAGGTCCTTCCGCCGAGAGTCTGGCGCTCAATCATGAAGTGAGTGATGCTCGCGCTCAGCTCGTTGTTTGGGGCGTGGTCATGGTTGGTGTTGTACTGCTGCTGGCCTTTGGCCTGATGGCGGGGGTTCTGGCTATTACTGCCGGTTCGGTGACCGATGCCAGCAATACTCTCTCGAATAGCGAGGTATCGCAGATGCAGTTACCACCAGCGCCACAACTCGAACAAAATCCGCGCGTTGATGGTAATCGGATTATCACCGAGGCTACCGAGCGCCTGGAGAGTTATGGCTGGGTAAATGAACGAGCCGGTCGTGCGCATATTCCTATCGAGCGAGCGATGGAATTAATCCTTGAACACGGCCTGGATGCCGTCAAGTAGCCGGTGTCAACCACTAGATCGTGAGATGTTGTCATGAAGTGCCGGACGTTCATCACGCTGATTGGTTGGTTTGCCATCTTGTTGCTGGCACCCGCAGTGGTGTCAGCGCAGGGTGGCCGCCCAAATCCGGCTGATAATGTCGCTTTCGAGCAGCGCATGGGCGAACAGGTGCCGCTCGATGCCGTCTTTATCGATGAGCAAGGGGAGCAGGTTCGCCTGAAGCAGTTCTTCACCTCCGGTCAGCCGGTCGTGCTGGTGATGAGTTACTACGAGTGCCCCATGCTCTGTTCATTTGTGCGCGAAGGGGTACTGGCGGCACTGCAACAGGTGACACTTACCGCCGGACGTGATTTTCAGGTGATCAACATCAGTATTGATCCACTTGAGACGCCAATGATGGCGGCCAATGTGAAAACTTTGACTTTGCAACGCTATGCCCGGCCCGATGCCGAACAGGGATGGCATTTTCTCACCGGTAGTGAAGAGCAGATCCGGCGTGTTGCTGATGCCATTGGTTTCAGGTATGTCTATGACGAAACCATTGATCAATACGCGCACGCAGCCGGATTCGTTGTGCTGACTCCAGAAGGTAAAACAGCTCGTTACTTCTTTGGGATTGAGTTCAATGCCTCTGATGTGCGACTTGGGATTGTCGAAGCATCGTCTGGTAAGGTCGGTAGTGCGATTGATCAGATTTTGCTGCTGTGCTACCAGTACAATCCGGTTACCGGTAGTTACACTCCGGCAATTATGACGATCCTTCGGATTGCCGGCGTCCTGACGGTGATCGGGATTATTACGCTGATTGTGACATTGAGTCGTTCAACACCCGGCGGTAATTTGCCGCCACCACGTGAATCGGTGCCGGCTTAGTGGTAGTTGCGACTGGGGCGGCAATGCCCCCGGACAGGACGAAGGTATGCGCGATTTTCCATTATTTCCCGATCAGGCATCAACCTTTGCGACCCAGGTTGATCAGCTCTACTTTTTTCTGGTGGCCCTGAGCCTTATTTTTGCCGGGGTGTTACCGTTTGTCATTCTCTATCTGATCGTTCGTTATCACCGTAGTCAGAAGGTTGATCGAAGTAATCCGGTTGACTCCAACCTTAAACTGGAGCTGACATGGACAATCATCCCATTGGGGCTGGTCATGTTGGTCTTCTTCTGGGGTGCGTTTTTGTACGTACAGATGCGAACGCCGCCGGCAAGCACTCTGGATGTCTATGTGATCGGCAAGCAATGGATGTGGCACGTACAGCATCCCAACGGTAAGCGCGAGAATAATGAGCTGCACGTTCCGATCGGCCAGCCTGTGAAGCTGATAATGACATCGCAAGATGTGATTCACAGCTTCTACATTCCAGCGTTCCGCGTGAAGCAAGATGTGTTGCCAGGCCGCTACACAATCATGTGGTTTGAGGCGACCAAACCCGGCGAGTATCATCTGTTCTGTGCCGAGTACTGCGGTACCGAACATTCGCTGATGATCGGTCGGGTTGTCGCAATGCCGTTAGCCGATTACGAACGCTGGCTGGCGACCCCTGGGCCGGTGGTGTTACCTGATGGTTCGATTGATACTGGCCAGCCGACGATAACGGCAAATCTTGGCGATCCAATGGCTGCGGCAGGTAGCCAACTCTTCACCAGTCTGGGTTGTGCCGGCTGCCACGCGATGGCCGGTGGAGGTGTTGGACCGAGCCTTCAGGGTTTGTATGGAGCAACAGAGCAACTGAACGACGGTTCAACAGTCACGGCTGATGAGAACTATCTGCGTGAGTCGATCCTCAATCCGAATGCAAAGACTGTGGCCGGCTATCCTGCGGTTATGCCGTCGTATCAGGGTCAGATCAGCGAGGATCAGCTTAACCAACTGATTGCGTATATTAAGTCACTCGCCGACACGGGGAATTAGCCTATGAGTACGCTTTCTCTTCCACAGACGAGCTATATCCATGATCGTTCGCGAACGTTTATTGATTGGCTGAAGTCATGGTTACTGACGGTTGATCACAAGCGGATCGCAATCCTGTATCTGTTGTCGATTAACTTCTTCTTCCTGCTCGGTGGCCTGGCTGCTACTGTGGTACGGATTGAGTTGATCACCCCGCAGGGCGATCTGATGTCGTCGGATGTCTACAACCGGGCTTTCACGCTGCACGGCGTGATCATGGTCTTCTTCTTCCTGATTCCGGCGATCCCGGCGGTGCTGGGTAATTTCCTGGTGCCGTTGATGATCGGTGCCCGTGACCTGGCATTCCCACGGTTGAATCTGTTGAGCTGGTATCTCTACATGATCGGTGGTATCTTCGCCCTGATCGCAGCCGTTTTCGGTGGCGTTGACACCGGTTGGACATTCTACACGCCTTTCAGCTCAACCTATTCCAACTCGAACGTGGCGATGACGATTACCGGTGCGTTTATTATGGGGTTTTCCTCCATTCTGACCGGTCTCAATTTCATCGTCACCATCCATAAGATGCGGGCACCTGGTTTGACCTGGTTCCGGCTACCACTTTTCATCTGGGCGAACTACGCAACCAGTATCATTCAGGTTCTGGCAACACCAGTGTTGGGTATCGCGCTGTTGCTGGTGATCGTCGAGCGAGTTTGGCGTGTCGGTATCTATGATCCGGCGCTAGGTGGTGATCCGCTCCTCTTCCAGCACCTCTTCTGGTTCTACTCACATCCGGCAGTCTATATCATGATTTTGCCGGCAATGGGGGTGATTAGCGAGTTGATCAGCACCTTCTCGCGCAAGCGCATCTTCGGCTACGAGTTCATTGCCTTTTCGAGTATTGCCATCGCCATCCTGGGCTTTTTAGTCTGGGGACACCACATGTTCGTGAGCAGCCAGTCGGTGTACGCGGGTCTGATCTTCTCGTTTATCACTATGCTGGTTGCAATCCCATCGGCGATTAAAGTCTTCAACTGGACGACAACGCTCTACAAAGGTTCGATCAGCTATCGCACGCCGATGCTGTATGGGCTCGGTTTTATCGGTCTGTTTGTGATTGGTGGTCTGACCGGTATCTTCCTCGGTGTGGTAGCGGTTGACCTGCACGTGACCGATACCTACTTCGTGGTCGCTCACTTTCACTATGTGATGGTGGGTGGTACGATTATGGCCTATCTGGGTGGCATTCACTTCTGGTGGCCGAAGATGACCGGTCGTATGTACAACGAAACCTGGGGCATCATTGCGGCGATGATCATTTTCGTTGGCTTTAATATGACCTTCTTCCCCCAGTTTATTCTCGGCTACCTGGGTATGCCACGACGCTATCACGTCTATCCGCCGGAGTTCCAGATTTTGCACGTGATGAGCACGGCTGGTGCCAGTATTCTGGCGATTGGCTTTATCGTGCCGCTTATCTATCTTGGTATCTCGCTGTGGAAGGGGCAGATTGCCGGTGACAACCCGTGGGGTGCGACCGGTCTGGAATGGAAGACATCGTCGCCGCCACCCACCTATAACTTTGACAAGACGCCGATTGTGACCGAAGAGGCGTATGCGTATCCGCCGGAAGCTGCCGAGCGTGATGCAGCGTCCTGGCGACCGGGTTCACCTCTATAAGGTTGAGGGTGCTGGTAGCCCGAATACCAGATACGGGATTGTCGGTAGTGGCGTTGATAGGTAAAAGTAGAGGAGAGAGCGTTGGCAACGATCACTCACACTCACGAAGAGGCACACGCCCATACGCACGGCCCTGAACTGCAACATCAGTTCGAGACGCCGGAACAGCAGAAAGAGGCTGCAACACTAGGCATGTGGGCCTTCCTGGTCACCGAGATTATGCTCTTCGGTGGTATCTTCATGGCCTACATTGCCTACCGATGGGCTTTTCCCGAAGCCTGGAAAGAGTCGGCGGCGCTGCTGAATACACCGCTGGCCACCGTAAATACCGTTGTGCTGCTGGTCAGCTCGTTAACTGTAGCGCTGGCAGTCAATGCTGCCGAAGAGGGTAACAAGCGTCGGTTATTGACCATGCTGGTCTTGACGATGCTGCTTGGAGTGACCTTCCTGGTCATTAAGGGCTATGAGTATAGCGAGAAGTTTGCCCACTGTGCCGGTGCGAAAGACCCGATCAGTTGGATTACCGGCACTGATTTGCGCGAGAGCCATGAATGTCTGGTGCCAGGACGTGGCTTCTCGTTTCCTGCCGAACATGGCGCGGCAAATACTGGCCATGGAACGACCACCGGTCTGTTGCAATCCGGTCATCAACTGTTCTTCTTTCTCTATTTCTGTGCAACCGGTCTGCATGCTATCCACATGCTCATCGGTCTGAGCGTAATGGGGACGATCACGACAATGGCACTCCGGGATCGGTTCTCGCCGACCTACTTTACGCCGGTTGAGATTGGTGGTCTCTACTGGCACCTGATTGACATTATCTGGGTATTTCTCTTCCCACTCTTCTATCTGGTTTAGGAGGGCGCGATGGCCGAGCGACATGAACATCAACATGCTCACCACCACGGCGCCGGGCATGCCCATATCTCGCGGGGGACCTATTATCGGGTTTTCGGAGCGCTGATGGTGCTTATGGTGCTGACCGTCGCTGCCTGGTGGGTGGAGAAGAACCTGATCCATATTCCGGGCTGGCTGGCGGTGACAATTGCAATGAGCATTGCAATTGCCAAGACGGTATTGATTGTACTGTACTTTATGCATGTGAAGGTCAGCAGCCGAATCTCTCAGGTCTACGCTGCCGGTGCATTTGTCTGGCTGATTATTCTGTTTGTGATTACTATGGGCGATTACGTTGCCCGTGGCTGGCCACCGCAAGCTGGGCCGTTACCGTAACGCTTCCCGGATGTGGTGGGTGAGGGCCGGTCAGACAATGACCGGTCCTTTTGTTATTGGTGCCTGTCAATGTGGGGGGGTATTAAATCTGATAACCCAAGTTGCAACCTTTGTCACCACAGAGACACAGAGGGCACAGAGGATGTGGATAACTCGGGTTGTTTCCGTGAGACGTGACGTAGCATGTTCTAGGAACTGATTGCTCCCTACATCGTTATGCGGTACGCCATACGGTATTGAGGGAAACGTCGTGCAGTTCGTCCTGAAAGTCAGCCTCCATGGTCTGCTCACAGCATATGTGGCAACTTGAGTTCAATCTGATACGGGAACAGGCAACGTCCATCGACGTAGGGGCGGGTTCTGAACCCGCCCCTATCACCACACAAGCGGCAAGGGTTTATCGAAGATACAATCCACTACGTGGTACGCGATCCAGGGCATACCTTTTCGCCCCCATGCGACACGTAAATCCTTGCCGGTGAAAGCTAACCAATATAGCGCGTGATTGCGCCATGGATGTGCAGAAGGGCTCCGGGCATCGCTAGCGAAAGATAGCTTGCAGGTCGGCAAGTGTGGTGTGGGCCATGCTGGGTAATGTCAGATCAGCAGGCGGTAGCGGAACCTGCCCAGAGATCGCGCCGGGGATGGCAACGACCGGGCAGCCGGCTGCACGGGCAGCCAGGATGCCGTTAGGGGAGTCTTCGAGTACCAGACAGGTTGCCGGTGGTAGACCCAGGCGGCGGGCTGCTTCCAGGAAGAGATCGGGTGCCGGTTTCGTTGCTGCTACATCATCAGCCGTGACGACTGTTGCGAAGAAGTGGCGTGTGCCGAGACGTTCAAGCCAGCCTTCAACCCAGCGCTGGCTACTGCTACTGGTAACTGCACAGGGTAAGCCCTTTGTGTGTGCTTCGGCTAGCAACTCAGCAACACCGGGCAGAAGCGTTTGTGGGGCGCTTAGTTCATCCTTACGGGCCTGGCGGCGAGCGATGATTGTATCTCGTGCAGCGATAACTTGTTCGGCCAACTGGGGATCGCGTTGCTGAAGTAAGGCGACGAGATGGGTATGAGCATCAAACCCGGCATTTGCGCCGAGGGTGATCGCCCAATCGTGGACGCTTAGGGTAACGCCGTATTCGGCATAGATCTCTTGCCAGCTTTGCAAGGCGGGTGTCTCAGTATCGACCATCAGACCATCGAAGTCGAAGATGAGGGCATGGATCGGCATTCAGCTCTCCTTCGTATGTAGCGATCTGTTGCTACCAACGATAGATTCCACACTCATTGTACTTGAGTTGATGTGAATGTTGTTTCACGCAAGCTTGTGTGGGCGCTTGTTGTATCAACTCTTGACCGAGACTGTCCATCGTACAGGTTTTTAGAACCGTACTGGAGCATTGTCAGACGTGCCACTGGTGAGCCACTGGTAGTATCTTTGCGGTGCACAAACTGGTGCACGTGTCGTTCGTCCGCGTGATGGGTGATGAGCGGGTGACGGTAGTGCTGCGTCGTGCAGTGCGCTGGGAGATGCCCCTACCTTGACCCGCTTCCGCCGAGCTACGCATTACCCACATGTCACGCTGCGTGAGGCCGGGCTGCAAGTGCTCCCCGTGGCGCGGGCTTCCAGCCCGCGTGGAGGCATCATCGCCACCGCCGGCAGGTGCTGACCATGACCGCTGGTGTGCAGACACGAACTTATTGCAACATAACCGTCTACACGCAGGGATCGCATGCATGCCTGACCGACGTGATGATCGGCACGAGCACATTCAGCACCCCCGTGATCAGGATGGGGAACGGTATGCCACGCGCCGGATCGTGAGCACGGCTGGAGCGGCAGTATGGCTGCCGCACTCCACACCGTGCGACACGCACATAACGAGCGGGTACGGCAATCCATCCAGCAAGACAGCACCCATAGCGATCATACCCGCTGATACGCACGTGGTTGACACCAGGTATGGGTAATGCATAGCCGCTGGGGGCGAGAACTGCCGGTGCCGGATGGTGCTCGCTAGCGCAGACTGGTGCCGGTGGGGAGTGAGACAGAGGCGTGCGCTCGCAGGGTATTGCCCCCACCCTGCCCCGCCTCCAGCGGGGGCGGGAACCTCGGTGACAGAGGGTGCCCGCTGTCGCGAGCGGGTTCAGGGGAGGGATACTCCGCTGGCGGCAGGCTCGGTAAATTGTCCAGTGGGGAGCGAGGCGGAGGCGTGTGCTCGCAGCAGGGGCGCTTACAATCGTTGGGTGAGGGTGATGGTAGGTGGCGTGCCATACTGGACACCTGCTCTCTAATTCTCGCCATCGTTTGCGGGCAGGCAGATCAGCACGGAATGGTTAAACCAGACAGGCGTTCCGGCATGGATGCCGTCTTCATGGTTGGCCAGGAAACCGCTACGATTTGCACCTGATCGTGAGCACGGCTGGCGCGGCAGCATGGCTACCGCACGCCACACGACGCGGAAAGGGCAATCGGTCTGGTAACGGTATCTGCTCTGAAACACGATCCTGCTGCGTGCAGAGCGATAACGCTGTTCGGCGCATCTGTGCTCAGGTGTGGTGGCGTGGTGATCGGCGGAGTACGCGTCATGAATTCTCTAACACCAGATTTGATATATGCGTTGATTGCAGGTTCTGGCCTTCGCTGCACCACGATGGCGCGATATATTGAGCCGATGGACTGATGGCAGCAGCAGGTGCGCAGCGTACAATACAGGCCGGGATCGTTTTATCACCGGGGTAGCCCGTGAGGTGGTGGTTACCACAGAGCACAGTTTCACCACCTGGAATCCTGCTACGGTGCGTTCAAGGAGAGGTTATGGCGATCAATGTTGATCAGGATGTCCGATTACGACCATTTGATGGGTCGGCGGCAGATTATGCTCTGTTGGTTGCAATTGGCAATGCTGTATTTCCCGATAATCTTGAAATGGTTGAACAGGTTCAACACTGGGATGCCAGGCGACCAGCTCACTGTATTCAGGAGCGATGGTTTGCTGAGGTGCACGGGGAGGTGGTAGGGGTCGCCGAGTATTTTCAGCCACAATGGATGTATCACCCACGCAAGTTCTTTGTCAGTATTGCCGTTCTTCCGACGTGGCAGGGCCAGGGTATTGGTCGTTATTGCTACGACGTATTGATGGGTGATTTGCAGAGTCGCCATCATCCGTTACAGGTGCGGGCGAATTGCCGTGAGGATCAGGAACGCGGGATGCAGTTTCTTGCCCGACGTGGTTTTCGGGAAGAGATGCGGACCTGGGAGTCGCGACTTGATCTGCACACCTTCGATCCGGCGCCGTTTCGCGCTGCCATTGATCGTGTCGTGGCCCAGGGTTTCACGATCTGCAATTTGCGTGAATTGCTGACACGATTACCGGATGCTCGCCAGCGCCTGTACCGTGCCACGATGGAGATGCGGGCAGATGTGCCGCAGCCGGAACCGTTTACGCCGCCCGATTTTGCTTCGTGGGAACAGTCTCTGTTCAACGACCCAACGCTCTACCCGGAAGGATATTTTCTGGCGCTGGACGGGGAAGAGATTGCTGCGCTCAGTCAACTCTGGAAATCGGCTGAGCCGGATGTGTTGATGACTGGTCTGACGGCGACACGACGAGCGTATCGTAAGCGTGGTCTGGCAATGGCGCTTAAGGTACACGCGCTGACCCGTGCGCAGGCTGCAGGCTATCGCGAAGTGCGTACCTATAATGCAACGACCAATCGGTCGATGTTGCAGATTAATGATGTGCTGGGGTTTGTTAAACAACCGGCCTGGGTTGAATTTGTGAAGGACCTGGATAGTGTATGATCCATATACGACCTTTCCAACACCAGGATGCAGATTATCGCGTGATGGCCAATGTCTATAATGCGCTGGCTCCAGATGCACCGCTATCGGCGATAGAATGGCGTATTCGTGATGAAATTCACAATCCGAATTTGCCACTCTGCCGATGGATTGGCGAGCTGGATGGTAGGGCCGGTGGGTATGCCGAATATTATCAGCCGATATGGTGTGCCAATCCCACCCATCTGGAGATGCAGATCGTTGTGCATCCGGCCTTTCAGGGGCGAGGTTTGGGCCGGGCACTCTGGCAGCATCTTCAGATGGCCTGGCAGCCGCTACAACCGCACCATATCTGGCTCAAGGTGCGTGAGGACTGGCAGGCCGGGTTGATGTTTGCTGGTCGGCGGCAGTTCCACGAGAGTCGGCGGGTTTGGGTTTCCCGGCTCGATCTGGCAACCTTTGATCCGACACCTTTCAGCGGTTCGATTGAGCGGGTGACGGCGCAGCAGATTGAGCTGATCAGCTTTGCGGCGCTGGCAACAGCCGATAAGGGGTTCTGGCAGCAGTTGTACGAATTTGAACGACAAACAACCTGTGATGTACCGTCGCCATTTCCGGTCACGATGCCGACCTACGATCAGTGGATCAAGCTCTATCAGCCTGACCACGGTGCGCTGTGGGAGGGCAGCTTTGCTGCGGTGCACGAGGGGCAGATCGTGGGGATCAGTACGTTAGAAACCATTGATGATAGTACTGATGTTGAGGTTGGGTTTACGGCGGTGCGGCGTGATTATCGTGGACGGGGTATTGCACTGGCGCTGAAGCTCTGTACAATTGCGTATGCCGGGGCGAAGGGGTTGAGTGGGATTCGTACCGATAACGATAGTACGAATCTGGCGATGTGGCATATCAATGAACGGTTAGGTTTTCGGCGTGGGCCGGTGTGGATTGTTCTCCACCGCTGTGCGCAGAATGAGGAGGTGACGTGAACGGGTTGCCGTTAGTTGAATTGAGTGGTGATGCCTATGCTCAGGGTTGGCAGCATGGCCGTGCGTTGCGCGAGGCGATTGCTGCCAACCTTCGCATCTATATGACGCGATTCGAGCGTGAGTTGCGGATACCACAGGACGAGGTCTGGCAGCGGGCGCTGCGTTATGCGGCTGTGATCGCTGAACAAAATCAGGATTATGCAGCCGGTATGCGCGGCATTGCCGAGGGGGCAGGCGTTGATCTGGCAGCGATTGCGGCGTTGAATGTGCGTTATGAGCTGTTTTATCAGTTCTTTCGCGAGTATGAGCGGGGTACCGGTAAGCCTGATGGTTGTACCGCTTTTGCGTTGTTGCCGTCAGAAACAGATAACGGTCATTTGCTGGTGGGCGAAAACTGGGATTGGATTCAGGGGGTGCGGGGGGCGATTCTGCGCACGATTGCACCAGATGGGCATCGCACGCTGGCTTTCACCGAGGCCGGTATTTTTGGGGGGAAGATTGGCTTGAATGCTGACGGTCTGGCCCTGTTAATCAATGGCTTGAGTAGTACGGGTGATGATTGGGCCAGTCTGCGCCGACCATTTCATGTGCGTTGTTATGAGATATTGCAGGCACGCACACTGACCGAAGCGCAGGCGGTGATCACGAGCGAAGAACGGGCCGGTTCAGCCAATTTTCTGCTGGCACAGGTACCTGATCGGGTAGTCAATATTGAAGCAGCACCGGCGGCGCTGGCGATCAGTGGCTGCACCAACGGTTGTCTGGTTCACGCCAACCATTTTACCGATCCGGCAGCGCTCGGTATTGTGGAGCGGCAGATTGAGCGTTATCCTCATTCATATTGGCGGCAAGAGCGATTACGCACGCTGCTGGCTACTCGTCCACAATCGCTGGCACAGGTGCAGGCGGCCTTGCGTGATCACGATCATTTCCCCTATTCGGTCTGTTTTCATATTGATCCTACCGATCCACCTGATGAGTATTATGAAACGGTCGCCTCGGTGATTATGGACGTGACTGCCGGTGTGTTGTATGCAACTGACGGGCCACCGTGTGAGCATGCCGATGTGCGATATGCATTGGAGGTGGCGAGGTGAAGAGGACTGTGCTCTTCGTCTGCACCGGAAACTACTATCGTAGTCGCTATGCTGAGCTGCTCTTCAATGCCATGCAGGTTGAAGGCTGGCAGGCTAGGTCACGCGGCCTGGCACTCTCGCCACGCAATCGCGGGCCGATCTGGCCTCCGGTGCTTGAGCGGCTACAACAGTGCGGATTTACGACGTCGGATGAACTGCCTTTGCCACGAACGCTGAGCGAGGCCGATCTGACGCAGGCAACGCTGGTGATTGCACTGAACGAAGCTGAACATCGGCCTTTGATGCAGCAGCGTTTTCCGGCATGGGCTGATCGAATTGCCTACTGGCAGGTACCTGATACCGACGTGTTGGAGCCTGAGCCGGCTTTTCAACGGATTGAGGCAGGGATCGCAGCATTGCAGAAGGAGCTGAGCGGGAGTTGAATAATGGAGATAGGGGTTATTTCTGATACTCACGGTTTTCTGGCACCATCAGCTTTGCAGGTGTTGTCTGGGGTTCAGTTGATTGTACACGCTGGCGATATTGGGAATGAAGCGGTGCTGACGCAGCTTGAGGCAGTAGCGCCGGTGATTGCTATTCACGGGAATACTGATAGTGGGACGGAACTGGCCCGGACGTATCCAGCGAGTCGCTGGATTGAGCGTGAGGGTGTGTTGATCTATCTGACCCATATCGGTGGCAAGCCGAACCATCTTGTGCAATCGTTACCGAAGACTGCTGATGCGCGATCTCCACAGGTCTACATTTTTGGTCATAGCCATCGGCCATTGTGCGAAGTACACAATTCCGTTCTGTTTCTGAATCCGGGGACGGCTGGTGCGCCACGGGGTGCGGGTCTGTCAGTTGCCCGGCTGACGGTGCATGATGGTACGGCGCAGGCGGTGATCATTCAGTTGACGGATAGCCCGCAGGCAGTACGTTGACGAGCAGACACTGCGCGGATCGCTGAACAGTCAGAGGTCAGGATAGTAATGGGTGCGATACGTGGCGGGTGTTGAGTAGCGTGGAAGTGGGCGCAGGGCTGTTGCATGTCACCCAGCAGACAGGTGGATCACTGCGTGGGGGAAAGTAGTCAATTCGGGTGCGACAGGAATAGACGAAAAAGCTTCTAAACCACGAGAAGAGAGGTTGTATGCGAGGTGAGAATAGACAATCTCTGCTCGGAAAACGGTTGGTAACCGGTTTGCGTCAACCCAATGGCTGGCGAATCGGTAGCCTTTTGGTCGGGATGATAGTGGCAATCGGTTTGTTGCCGCTGGTTGCGGCAACCCTTGACCTGGAACGACGCCTCTTTTTTGCCGTCCACGGAATCTGCGCCCAGAGTCACAACCTTCAAGTGGGTGGTGTGCAGTTTCCGCTCTGTGCCCGTGACAGTGGGATCTATCTCGGCCTCATGGTAACCCTGGGTGTGATTGCCTGGCGTGGGCACTGGCGGGCCGGACGGCTACCGCCACTGCCGGTTAGTCTGACACTGCTGGGGTTGATTGTGATCATGGCTGTCGATGGCCTGAATTCAACTGTGGCCGAACTGGGATGGGGTGCTGCCTATCCGCCGCGCAATGATCTGCGTTTGATTACCGGGTTGGGGTTTGGGGTAGCGATGGCGGTCGGTTTGTTGCTGGTGGCGAATCAAACACTGCTTGCTCCCGACCTCATCGATACCACACAGGCACCGATTGGCAGTTGGGCTGATATGGGGTGGGTGGTTGGCGCACTGGCGCTGGTCGTGCTGGCGATAGCTTCCGACCAGGCTCTGCTGGCCTGGCCGCTAGTTCTAATCAGCGTGGTTGGGGTAACGGGGGTCATGACGTTTGCGATTGGGTTACCGGTGAGTGCCTTCGCCGGCTTGAATGGCCGGGTTCGTCGTCCAGGGCAATTGTTGCTACCAGGAATTGCCGGTTTCCTGGTCACGCTACTACTACTGGCACTGCTGGCACGCTGGAAGGTAGAGCTGGAAGTCCAGGGTGTCTTACCGCCGCCACTCATTCCGTAGCGGAGTTGGATCGTTGGCGAGCGTTGATGTGGTGGTACGAGGTAGGGATACAGCGTGTCGTACTACTGCGCTTGCGCATCGTTCGGGCATCATACCGGTACTGAATTGCTATCGGGTGTACTACTGGCGAGTTGCTGGTGGGGTGTCACTAGTGTAGAACTTAGTTTAAAAAACACCTGCTAGCCGTTATCTCAATTTATTCCTGACCGAGCGTACACAGCATCCCCGTGACCCGCAGGGTGAACGGTAGGTCACGACCCGGATCGTGAGCACGGCTGGTGCGGCAGCCATGCTGCCGTACTCCATACTGTGCGACACGGGTATGATGGGCGGGCAAGGCAACCTATCCAGACTGGGAGCAGGATATGCTTTGGGTGTGAACGGTTCAGTGTGGGTCTGTAGTGCATGCTGTGTCATGTTACGGGCGAGCTGGCGGCTCGTGTTTCCAGGGGGACGCTGGCGCTTGCTTAATAAAAATTGACATAATAATTTTTTGGTGTGAATGCAGGAGACGACTGCCAGTAATCGATTCGCCCAGGTCACTCTCCCAACTGGCACGGGCGTGCTATTGAGTAGACGCTACCTTGTCCGGCAAGATTGAAAAGACGACAGAGAAGCGGGTTCCCCACCCGCTTCTTATTATGCAAACAGGTGATGATAGTACAGCAGGTCAGCGATATGTGATCAGCGCGGCGTGACGGTGTACGCATCGTAGTTAGATTGCATTAATGACCATTCTTTTTCGCTTCCAGTTCCAGACTAGTCAACGCTGTGCGGAGGTTGGTCAGGGCGGCCTGGGCCTGGGGGGAGAGGTTGGCTTGATCGGTGAAGGCCGTCAGCACTTGACGAGCAGCGATTGCCAGGCTATCAAGATAACCTAACAGACAACCGGCCTGGCGAGTATCGATACGGCTGTGACCGGATGCAGCACGCCAGTAATCGGCGGAAGCAAGGTAATGGGTTTCGCCGAGAACTTCGAGAGCAAGCGTGCAGCGATCAAGAGCGTGGATTGCCAGCACTTGCTGATTATTGAGCGTAATCTGACCAGGCGCAATCCGGGTTAACGTGATGTTTTGTTCGGCACGGCTGACTCCATCCTCACTCAGGTGTAAGGTTCGGACTGGCATCGTTTCTACTCCTTCGCTAATAAAGGACTATGACGGGCAATCACGCTCCGGGGTAATTCAAGCGGACACAAGACCAGCAGCACCTGGGCTGGCGTATGGCCGGGGTTATGCCAGCGGTGGGGGAGAGCGGCCTCGAACAGCAGGCTATCACCCGGATTGATGATGAATATCTGATCGGCAACGGTGTACTGAATCTGCCCATTTAAACCAAAGACAAATTCCTGTCCGGTATGGACAATTGCTTCAGGGCCACTACCGGTGCCGGGTTCGAGCGTGACCAGCAGCGGTTCGAGGGTGCGGTTGATCATGCCTGGGGCGAGATCGGCCAGGGCACCGTGCGGGAAGAGGTTGGCGATGGCCTGACCTGCCGGGGTGAAGACGATACGTTGCTGTGGCACATCGGGCGTAAAGAAGGCACTAACCGGAACCTGTAGAGCCACTGCAAGACGTTGCAAGGTGCTGACGCTCGGTGACGTGCGACCATTTTCAATCAGACTGAGGGTATTGACGGCAAGACCACTCGCCTCGGCGAGAGCGCGGATTGATAAGCGCCGTTGTTCACGCAGGGTCCGAATGCGTGTACCAACGTCTACATTGCCAATTTCACCAACGAGATGCGGACTACTCACTGGATCAACCATAGATGGCACCGGCTATCTTTCTAACTCGGCAGCTTGATCTGTTCATTATTATAAGACATTTTTCTAATTTTCACACAACAAAAAGGTTGTCTTTCAGTAACTCAACCAACGGCGAGAGTGGTGTTTTTGATACGCATGTGGCAGCGCTGTCTGAGACCAACCAAACCGTGAGGTGCTGGTGGCCCGCAGTGATCGTGCGTTGTTCGCCAAGCAAGATGGATGGCAGCGACAAGGCCGGTCAGATAAGGGTGGGATCGTACTGTCTAACGTTGTTGGGCCAGCATTGGAAACCATACCCGGTGCCGGTGACATCTGGCAGTAGCGCACCCTGGCGTAGCGTGGTTTGGTGGCGCAGGCGGGATGCGGGCAATATGCCAGTGGGTGTGACAGACAGCCTGTGATCAGACATTGTGCAACATGTACAAATCCCCCTGCATACCACGATGCAGGGGGGAAGCAATCAACAAAGACCTGGAGGGACCTAATCGGCTGCCGGGGTGCGCTGGCGTTGCCGCTCGTACTTTTCGCGAGCGCGGCGGGCCAGGGCGAGGGCGCGGCGTTCACCGTGCTTGGCAATCGAGTAAGAGGTGCGGCGAATACGATTGCCGTCACGCCAGGTCGCTTCGTAAACCTCGCGACCATCTTTGATCGTGCGCCGTACACCGACAATACCGGTGCTGGTGCGGGCAACACCGATGACCTGACGCTCGGTACGCGGCTTGCCTAGCTCGCGTTCGGTTGCGTTTCGCCACTCGATAGCCGCGGCGAGTGCGGCCAGCCTGTCACCGTACACCGAGTCGGAGAAGAACTTACTGCGGCGCTGCTTATTCCAGATGACGCGCACAAAATAGCCGAACGTGCGCTTGGCCGGGTGGTCAATGCGTGTAATCCCCTTGTGCTTTGTCGTCTTTGGGCGGAGACGGGCAGGCAACTTCTTCGTGTCAGCAACAACCGGTGTGGTCGGCGCCGATAGCAACTGACGAGCCTGATCTGGATCGAGATCGGGGAGCGGCTCATAGCGCAGGACGGACATCGGATCATTGTCAGGATGTGATTGAGGATGCCCATTAGCGGTTGTCGGCTCAGAAGCCGGCAGATTCACCGGTCGCACAGCGTGTCGACGAGGCATTGCTGATTGCTCCTTTTGAAACCTCAGATAGCCCTGTTCCTTGATGATTATATCGAAGGTTGAAACCTCTGATTTCTATATTACCATATTTTGCCCGCCAACTGCACAGAAATCCTGGGCAAAAAAGTACAAATTTGGCTGGATGGAGCGCCTAATTTACCGCGATATAATTTGTGATTTGTTGCACAAATTTTGAAAAAGCTGTGGGTTTTATCACAATTACGATAAGGAAAAGTTTCCTTTTCGACAGTTGGCGGGGGAAGGAGTTGGAGGGACTGTGCAATACTGTTCTGTTAGAAGTTCAGGGACGGACAGCACATGCAAGCGTATGCGGAAGATAGGGTTGTGGTAGGTGCGGAACGCCCTCATCTCTGTTCCCACTCCCGCAGTGCTGTGCGCTATGCATTACCCCATGTCATCCAGCAGCCGGTATGACGCTTCATAGCACAGTGTGCTGGACATGGCGCATCGTGAGTCACGCACACCATGTGGTTATGCAATCAATGGCCCCCTGCTGCGTTAGGCCGGGCTGCAAGCGCTCCCCGTGGCGCGGGTTTCCAGTAGCGTGGACTTCCAGCCCACGTCTAGTCATCGCCGCCACCCCGTCAAGTGCTGGCCGTGGCCGCTAGTGTGCAGGCGAGAACCTATTGCAAACAAACGTCTACGAGCAGGTAGCTCATTCATTCCTGACCGACTCGATGATCGTCACGAGCACATGTAGTATCTCCGTGACCAGGAGGGGTAATAGTGCGCCACGCGCCGGATCGTGAGCACGGCTGCTGCGGCAGCCATGCTGCCGCACTCCAAACACTGCGACACGCGCATGACGAGCGGGTACGGCGCCAATCCAACGAGTGATGGCCCTGGTGATGGTCGTCAGACCTCCTCGTTTCCATACAGACAGGCTGGGCACAGAATACACTGTCGTTGGTGATTGGCAAGCGTTCCTGTACCTGTGCTGTGATCGGGTAGCACGACAGAACAGCTTTTATGAAATAAGTTCTACTCAGGCATGCATATAATGTTTAGCGTATACTCTTCATTGTCTGATGGTAAGGATTTGTAACATGCTCCCAACCATCCTCCGTCTCATCATCATTCTCGTTCCAGGGTATGTAACGATTTGCGGAGTGATCTATATGTTTCAAGAACGTCTGATCTTTTTTCCTGATCGCGACCCGCCCGGTACACATTATGAGTTTGGTATTCCGGTTGAAGAGGTCTTGATTCCGGTTGAGGGGGCACAGCTCCATGCTTTGTGGTTTCGCCGGTCTCAGGCCAGAGGGGTGATCCTCTATTTTCACGGGAATGCCGGGAGTTTGCGTACCTGGGGAGAGGTGGCGCCGGAGCTGGTTCAGTATGGTTACGAGATGGTGATGGTTGATTATCGCGGGTATGGTCAGAGCACCGGTACGATTGGGAGTGAGGCGGAGTTGCACGCCGATGCTGCCGCTGTCTATGAATGGGTGCGGCAACGCTATCCTGAAGAGCAGATTGTGCTTTATGGCAGATCACTGGGGAGCGGGCTGGCCACGCGATTGGCAGCGACGTATCAACCGAAGCTGTTGATCCTTGAGAGTCCCTTCTACAGTATTGAAGCAATTGCCCGTCGGCAGTTTCCGTGGGTACCGTCCTTTTTGCTAAAGTATCCTCTGCGTTCTCACCAGTGGATCGGTCAGGTGCGTTGTCCGGTGGTAATTATTCACGGCACGAATGAT
The DNA here is from genome assembly GCF_034434295.1 of Chloroflexus sp. Lineage (GTDB taxonomy): Bacteria > Chloroflexota > Chloroflexia > Chloroflexales > Chloroflexaceae > Chloroflexus. The sequence continues at coordinate 33,259 of NZ_DAOTZQ010000001.1, read as the reverse complement.
TCGGTGGTGCCTTTCGCCGATGGTGAACGACTGGCGCACGAAGTGACAGCGCCGCTGGCCTTTTATCCGATTGTTGGTGGTGATCATAACAATTTGATGACATCTGCGATGTACCATCATGCGATTCGGGTAGCGTTGGATGAATTGTCATGAGTTTTCATGGGTTGATTTAGTAGCAAATTTCAGATATGTTCAATAAATCAGAGGGTTATTCGATGGTTTGTGAATAAAAATACAATTGAAATACTTGTAAGTTAAAGAAAAGTTGATAATTTCTTGGAATATTGGTCTTGACAAGATGGTTATAATGTAAGCGCGATATGAATACCGGGAAATATATATCTTCAATCATAACTTCTTTTCAACTTTAATCACCTTCATTCCTCTCGCTTCCTTCTCTTTTCCCGGTCTTGTCTCAATCGAGGAAGATGTTTGTTCTAACACGTTGGGCGTGCCACTGCCTCTGTTGATCTGGAATGATGGGTCACGTATCAGGGTACCGCTTGCGACCGCTGGCTTGTCGTGATAGGAAGGTCGGATCAATCCTCAGTGACAGGCCAGATGATGGTGGATGCCGTGAGTGGCGGGGTGACCGGTGCAGCAGGGGCCTGGTATTGAGTACGGTGGATGCGGAAGCCACGATCCCGCACTCCTGCGGTGGCTGACTATGGCGCACCGCTGGCTACATTGCCGGCCATGAAACGGATCGCAGGGCAATCTACGCCTGCTGGCCCGCAGTGTGTGCCCGCAGTGTGTGATCGAAGGCAGGAGCGGTAGTACTGCTGCACGCCACGGAGTTGCGCTGATGAGATGGGGTGGGCTGGTGAGTCTGGGTGGTGGAGAGGTCGGTCTGTTCAAGGAGCAATTATATGCCGGTTACGCTGTCTTATCCGGGTGTGTACATTGAAGAGGTGCCGAGTGGCGTGCGTACTATCACCGGTGTGGCGACATCGATTACCGCCTTCGTTGGGCGGGCGCGGCGCGGCCCGGTGAATGATCCAGTACGGATCCAGAATTTTGGTGATTATGAGCGCCTCTTTGGTGGTTTGTGGGAAGCCAGTACGATGAGCTATGCGGTGCAACACTTTTTTCTCAATGGGGGTACCGATGCGCTCATCGTGCGTCTGACCAACGGTGCGCAGCGGGCGCAGTTCAGCCTCGCACCGGTAAGTGGCACAGACAACCTGGTGTTGGAGGCGAGCAGTGAGGGTGCCTGGGGTAATGATTTGCGGATTGCGATTGATCACGATACCCGTCCTTTGAGCAGCGCCGAGGCTGATAAGGTCTTTAATCTGACCGTGGTTGAGGTTGTGCCGGGGAGCAGTCCGTTGCAGGCAGCGCGGCGGGAAACGTTCCGTAATGTCTCGATTGATCCGACGGCGCCGAGCTATGTGGGAACGGTGCTGGCTCAGGAGTCGCTGCTGTTACGGGTGCCCGATCCGTATGCCGGTACGTTCCCGACGGTGCGTCCGGCGGTTGCTGGTACAGCAGGTGATCTCAGTACCTTCACCGCGCCAACGACGAACGGTTCTGATGGCAATCCACTGACCAGTGCGCAATACGAGGGTAGTTTTGATGATAAGACCGGTGTGTATGCTCTGCGTAAGGCCGATCTATTCAATTTGCTCTGCATCCCGCCGTTTACCCGTGATACGGATGTGAGCGAGGCGGTCTGGACGAAGGCTCTGCAATTTTGCCGCTCGGAGCGAGCATTTCTGATCATCGATGCGCCATCTGGCTGGAAGAGTATTGCAGCAGCGGTAAGTGGGATTGGTACGTTCAGTACGGCAGTGGCGCGGGATGATCACGCGGCGATCTATTTTCCGCGAGTGCGGGTACCCGATCCGTTGCGCGAGAATCGCCTGGAGGAATTTGCTCCCTGTGGTGCGGTTGCCGGTGTTTTTGCCCGTACCGATGCGCAGCGTGGGGTGTGGAAGGCACCGGCTGGTCAGGACGCGGTCCTGTTCGGCGTGCGGGCGTTAGCCGTCAATCTTACCGATGGCGAGCAAGGGCAGCTCAATCCGTTGGGAGTGAATTGTCTGCGTTCATTTCCGGTCAGTGGCAATGTGGTTTGGGGAGCACGCACGTATCGGGGTGCCGATCAGTTGGCGTCGGAATGGAAGTACATTCCGGTGCGTCGGCTGGCGTTGTTTATCGAAGAGACGCTTTACCGTAGTCTGCAATGGGTGGTCTTCGAGCCGAATGATGAACCGTTGTGGTCACAAATTCGCCTGAACGTCGGTGCCTTTATGCAAACGCTCTTTCGCCAGGGTGCGTTTCAGGGTCGCTCCCCGCGTGAAGCGTATCTGGTGAAGTGTGACCGTGAGACAACGACCCAAACCGACATCAATATGGGCGTGGTCAATATCGTGGTCGGGTTTGCTCCACTCAAACCGGCTGAATTTGTCATTATCAAGATTCAGCAGTTGGCCGGTCAGATTGCAGCCTGATGGGAACTCTCTTCAGCTTGCCACTTCGGAGCGGGGGTGAGCGGTTGGATTTGCAGCGATAAGGGGATACTCTATGGCTCAGTTTAGCGTGAATGCGCAGCGCTTTGATCCCTACAAGAATTTTAAGTTCCGCATCAAGTGGGATGGTCGGTATGTGGCCGGCGTGAGTAAGGTTTCTGCCCTGAAGCGTACTACCGAGGTGGTTGAGCATCGCGAAGGCGGTGATGCCAGCAACGTGCGCAAGTCGCCGGGACGTACCAAGTACGAGCCGATCACACTTGAGCGCGGTGTCACCCACGACACCGAATTTGAGAAGTGGGCGAATAAGGTGTGGAATTACGGCTCCGGGCTGGGAGCAGAGGTTTCGCTGAAGGATTTTCGCAAAGACATCATCATCGAGGTCTACAACGAAGCCGGTCAGCTCGCGATTGCGTACAAACTCTACCGTTGTTGGGTGTCGGAGTATCAGGCGCTGCCCGAACTCGATGCGAATGCCAATGCCGTCGCTATTCAGAGCATCAAACTGGAAAACGAGGGTTGGGAGCGCGATTACGACATCGGCGAACCGGACGAACCGACCTTTACTGAGCCGCAGTAGCAATGATGACGGTTTCGGCTTCAACCGTACTGCATATCTGGGAGACGGGTATGGCGCAGCCGCCGGTTGTGCGGGCGCTGTCGCTGTTGACGCCGTTTTTCCAGGATCAGCCGCTGGCCGGGCTGCCGGTCGGTGCTCGCGATGCGCTGTTGTTGATGGTGCGAGAGTGGCTCTTTGGCACCCAGATGCCCTGTGTGGTGCGGTGTCAGCAATGCGCGGCACGGCTTGAGTTTACGCTGGTGACAACCGATCTGCGGGCGCTGTCCCCAACCACAACCGTGCATCAGGTCGATCACGCAGGGGAGACAATCACCTTTCGTTTGCCGACGAGTGACGATCTGCTGGCCTTCCCGACGGGTGCGGCAACGCCACGGCTGATCATCGAACGCTGTCTGCTTGAGGCACCGGCCGTGTTGTCGGGTGATGCCCTGACCGCCGTAGCTACGGCGATGGCGGAGGCCGATCCGTTGCTCGATTTCCGCATTGCGCTGACCTGTCCGGAGTGCGGTCATGCGTGGTCGGCGCCGTTTGATGTGACGGCGTTTGTCTGGCAAGAGATCGATGCCTGGTCACGCCGACTATTGCACGATGTGCATACGCTGGCCCGCGCTTACGGTTGGGGCGAACGCGACATTCTGGCTCTCAGTCCCTGGCGAGGGCTTTTTATCTGCGGTTGGTGAACGATGAACGATCCATTGGCTAATCTGTTGGCCCGCAGCTTTGGCAGTGAACTGACGGATAGTGTTCAACCACGTCTGCCATCGCGATTTGAGGTACCTGTAGCGCCAGATCACGCCTATGAGGCTGTACTATCCGCTCAGCCGACAGGGGTGCCGGACTCAGCATTGCCGCCTATGCCGCCGGAGGTGCCGGCAATCTCCCCACCCATCACGTCGTCCGCTCCAGGCGCGACTGCACCGGCTACCTCGCCAGTGCATGGTGATGAGACATTATCGCCGCCGAAGCATCTGCTGGCATTGCCGACGATTGACGGTGTACCGGCGGCGTGGGGACAATCGCCAACCGGTGTCACACCGCAGATGAATGTTCCATCACAGGGACAGACAGAATCGGCTCCACGAACCGATCCGGCGATAACGGACAATCATCCTCTGCATCCTGCACGAGCGGCCTGGCTACCGGTTGACGTAGCTGGAGCGTCGGCTCATCACGTCGCGCCGGACGAACCGGTCTCAGCAGTCGGGCAGTCGGACACGCTACGACCGCAAGCAGAGGCGCGACCTGAGCGATTGGAACCGGTGATGCCGCGCATTCCGGCTGTGTTGGCGGAAACCGGGCCATCGCCGGCACCGCGTCCTCCGCGCATCTCGATCACCATCGGGCGGATTGAGGTACGGGCAGTGCCACCGGTGACAATCCCACCGGCGCAACCACGGTCGCGTCTACCGCGACCGTCGCTCACGCTTGATGAGTATCTCCGGCGACGTGATGGAGGAAAGCGATGAGTAACGCGCTGGCAATCGCTGCGGTAACCGCCGTGCTGCGCGATCTGTTGCAAGATGGTCTGATCGACCACGACATCACCGGTACGCTTGGTGATGTCACGGTGAGCGTACTGTCGCCAGCGCAGGCATTGGCCTCGTTCACGCCGGGCAGTGGTCAGATCAATCTCTTTCTCTACCGGACAACGCTCAACGCCGGCTGGCGGAATTATGGTCTTCCTTCCCGATCTGCCGGTGGCGATCTGGTAAGCGATCCGCCATTAGCGCTCGATCTGCACTATCTGCTCACCGTGTATACCGATCAGGATTACCTGGCCGAGCTATTGCTTGGCTATGCGATGCAACTCCTGCACGAAACACCTGTCCTGGCCCGTGATGCCATTCGGACTGCGCTGGCCCCACCGGCACCGGTCAGTGGGGTGGGCTTGCCGGGGACGACGCGGGCCAGCCTGGTAGCTGCCGATCTGGCCGACCAGATTGAGCAAGTCAAAATCACGCCGCAACCGTTGACGCTTGAAGAGATTTCGCAGATTTGGTCGAGTCTGCAATCACCGTACCGGCCCAGTGTGGCCTATCAGGCATCAGTGGTCTTGATCGAGAGTCGGCGACCCACCCGTCAGGCATTGCCGGTGCGACAGCGCAACTTCTACGTGTTGCCATTCCGGCAACCACGGATTACGCAGATCGGTTCACAGCGCAACAGTACCGAACCGATTAGCGTGCAGCAGCCGATCCTTCCCGGTTATCGACTGGTGGTGCGTGGCCAGCAATTGCGCGGCGATGACGTTGTCTTGCGGCTTGGCGAGACTGAAGTGGTGCCCGACCAGATGACCGACACGCAGCTTATCGCGCCGTTGCCGCCCACGCTCCGTGCCGGCATCCAGGCAGTGCAGGTTGTGCATCGGTTACAGATTGGAACGCCCCCCACCCCGCACCGTGGCATTGAGTCAAATGTGGCGGCGTTTGTCTTACACCCAATTGTCACAGCTACAGCCGGCCCACGGGATGGTGATGGGAATGTCACTTTTACTATCACCCTGATGCCGCCGGTAGGCAAACAACAACGAGTCGTACTGTTGCTTGACGAAACGCCACCGCCGGTCAACCGATTACCGTTGTCGTTTGCGTTCGCGTTACCGGCACGGCAGGCGGCCCCGCCGCCTAACGATAGCGATGACGTTTTGACCTTTACGACGGCCAGTGTGCCGGCGGGAACCTATCTGGTACGGGTGCAGGTTGATGGAGCTGAAAGCCAGCTTGAGATGAGTGGTGGCGTCTTTAGTGGGCCAACGGTGACAGTGCTATGACGACCGGAACAACAGTTGATTGGTTGGCAGCGAATCACCGGTACCTGATGGCGGCGCTGGCGGTGCTTCGTTGTCGTGTAGCCGGCGCCAGCGCTGATCAATCTCTCGCCCATGCCTTGCAGGCATTAGAGACAGCGCGGGCTAACATGCCGGTATTATCGGCGCTGGACCGACTTCAGATCATCTTTGGTCTATCTGACTTTGAGACTGGCTTGATCTTGCTTTGCGCCGGTATCGAACTTGATAGCAAGCTGGCGGCGAGCTGTGCCGCAGTGCAGGGCGATCCGCATCGCTTCCGGCCAACGGTTGGGTTGGCGTTATCGCTGTTGCCGGGTGCGCATTGGAGCGCGTTCACGCCAACGGCACCGTTGCGACATTGGCGGTTGATCGAGATGGCTGAGGGTGAACCGCTGGTGACGACCCCGCTCCGCATCGATGAGCGGGTATTGTTCTATCTGTTGGGAGTGGCAACCCTGGATCGCCGCCTGCAACCATTGCTGCGTCTGCTGCGACCTTCTACCCCGCTGCCGCAGGCGCATGCCGATCTGGTCAAGCGGATTGTTGCGCTGTGGGAACGCGAAGCTGAACCTTCGCCGGTGCAGATGTGTGGTGCCGATCCGACGCAACGGCAGGCGATTGCGGTTGCGGTTGGCGAGCATGTGGGGCGCATCGTGTATCTGCTGCGGGCCGAGGATGTACCACCGGACATGATCGAACAGGAGACGCTGGCCCGGATTTGGGAGCGAGAAGCGGCGTTGAGCGGTGGGTTGCTCTTGATCAGTGTGGGGGATGCCGAACCGACACGGGCGTTGGCGCACTGGCTGGAACGGGTACAGGGGATGGTCATCCTATCCAGTGCCGATCCGTTGTCGATGAGCGAACGATTGGTTGTGCGCTTTGAGGTGCCGCAGCCAGATCGGCGCGAGCAGCAGGCGCTCTGGCAACAGATACTGAACGAGCACGGACGGAATCTGAACGGCCATCTGGATCGGTTATTACAACAGTTTACGCTCGGCGCACACGCGATTCGGGCCGTCACCATGACGACCACAGGTGATGGTGAAGCCGATTGGTGGGAAGCCTGTCGGCTTCAGGTGCGCCCCCGCCTTGATGGTCTGGCGCAGCGAATCGAGACCAGGGTCGGTTGGGATGATCTGGTGCTGCCGGAAGAACATCTGATGACACTCCGCCAGATGGTGGCTCAGGTACGGCAACGGGTGCGCGTGTACGAAGAGTGGGGCTTTGGTTTGCGCGACAAGCGGGGGCTTGGTATCAGCGCTCTCTTCGCCGGGCCGAGCGGTACCGGTAAGACGCTGGCGGCTGAGGTACTGGCGAACGAATTGCGTCTCGATCTCTATCGGATTGATCTGAGTGCGGTGGTCAGCAAGTATATCGGCGAAACCGAGAAGAATCTGCGGCGCATTTTCGATGCTGCGGAGGGGGGCAGCGCGATCCTCCTCTTCGACGAGGCCGATGCCCTCTTCGGGCGGCGCAGCGAGGTCAAAGACAGCCACGACCGCTACGCCAACCTGGAAGTGAGCTATCTCTTGCAGCGGATGGAGGCGTACCAGGGGTTAGCCATTCTCACCACCAATATGAAGCAGGCGATTGATACCGCTTTTCTGCGACGAATTCGCTTTATCGTCAATTTTCCGTTCCCCGATGCAGCTCAGCGCCAGCGTATCTGGCAGCGCGTCTTTCCTCCACACACACCCCTCGCCGGGCTGGATTGGGGCAAGCTGGCCCAGTTGAATCTTGCCGGGGGAAACATTCGCAGCATCGCGCTCAACGCCGCGTTTCTGGCTGCCGAGGCCGGTGAACCGGTGCAGATGGCGCATATTTTGAGCGCTGCACGTAGTGAATACGCCAGACTCGAAAAGCCGCTGACGGAGACAGAGTTGCGCGGGTTTTCGACCATTGATCGCACCCGTTCAGTTCAGAGTCGCCGGTAGCCGGCTCGTCCGGGAGAGGAACACCTGATGGCTGTTGAGATTGATCTGCACATCGAGGAAGTGCTCTTCGTTGGTTGTCCTGGGATTGACCGGGAACGAGTCAGAGCTGCGCTGGTTGATGAATTGACCCGACTGTTGCTGGAGTCTGAGGGGGTGGCGTCAACGTGGCACTATCGCGAGATCGATCTGGTTGATGGTGGTACCCTGCGCCTGACGGGGATGACGCCAGAGGCTATCGGTCGGCAGATGGCGCTGACCATATTGCGGAGTATACAATGATCAGGGTGGTTGTGCGTCAATCTGCCCAGACCGGTGAGGTGGCCCGGCGGAAACCGGGGCCGGTCACCCCTGCCCGGCCTCTGTCCCGGCGTGTCAACGAGACCGATAAAGATGGTGCTGAGGCGGCACGGTCACCCTCCAATCACGAACCGGTTGGGCTGACGGGGCTGTTGGCGCAGGCGATGACCTTCCCGCCAGTGCCATTGCCGCATCTTGCTGAGCTAGAGGCGCACTTCGCCCAACCCCTCGCGCAGATTCCGGTCTATGCCAATCCGGTTGCCGCGCAGGCTCTGGCGCTGGCGCACGCTGAAGCGCTTACCTATCAGGGAGCGATCTTTCTCGCCGATCCTCATCCATCACTTGTCCTGATCACCCACGAAGTTGTACACGCGCTTCAGATGCAATCGGCGGCTGCGCCCATGCCCAACCAGCAAGTGGTGGCAGCGAACGATCCGGCTGAACACGAGGCGGCAACGCTGGCCGATCAGGTCGAACGCACGGCAACGACAGCGCTGGTACCACCCCATCTGACAGTTACCACCACGCTCCCCGCTACTGTCCTGGCATTACGGCGAACCACACCACCATCACCGACTACTGAGCCGGCGACAACGGCATTTCAGCGCACCGTTGACCGCATGCCGCAACCATCACCACCGAGCCAGACAGCAGAGAGCCAGGCATCTGCCCCCCAGGCTGAAACGCTACCGGTGCCGGCGCTTGAGCCGGATCAGCCGCCACTGGCATTGCCACCAGCCCCGGTACCGGGGATCAGTGAGGCCGAGGTGGCGGCTCAGCAGGCGGCCATGGTTGAAGCCAGTGCCGCTCTGAGTACAGCTTCCGATCCGGAGGCATTGATGGCGGCGTTTGCCGACGCGCCACCAACTCTCAAAGCCCAATCTGCGGCGACCCTGGGCGCCGACACGGATCGGCTGGCGAAGGCAGAAGTCGCTCAATTCAATGCTGACGTGCCGGACATCCACGCCACCCTCACCTCAGTAGTCGAAGAGCCACCACCATTGACGGTGGTATCACCGGACATCCGCCCCCCTGAACTGACCGTTGAAGGAACGTTGCCGCGTGGCGAAGTACCATCAACGCCCGATCCCGGTCGTTATACTGCCAACGACCGCCTCACTGCCGATGTCTCGCGTCTGATGAGCGGTACAGCCGAAGATCGGGCGACCCAGATTGCTGAACAGTTGCGCTCGGTGCAGGTTCAGGATGACCTAGTCGTTACCTCACCTGGGGTGCCACCACAGATACCACTGACCGACGGCGCCGATCCAGAGCAGATCGACAATCACCTGCACGAAGGTGTCAGCCAATCGCGCCAGCTTCGTGATGAGGCTGCGCAGGCTGTGATCAATGGCCCAGGACCTGAACAGGCGCAACCGGTGGCCCTCGATGAAGCCTACGCTGTAGGTGAGCTGATACAACCGACTATTGCCGCACCGACCATGCCGGAAGGACCGCAGGCATACCTTGAGCTGGGTCTACCGCCGGACGTACAGGTAGCCTTCGATCAGCAGCAGCAAGCGGCAATGGTGGCGAATATGGCCGCTGCCCACCAGCAGGTAGTTGACGCTAGTGCCGAGCGCGATCAACAACAGGCCGCAGCGATCAGCGAGGCGCAAACCCAGGCTCAGGAACAGTCGGCCCAGGCCGATGCCCGCCAACGAGACGGGGTCATGGATGCGCGCAACCAGATACAGAGCGCTCGTCAGGAGACCCTGGCCGCGCAACAGGCGGCAGTGGCCGACGTCGAGCAACAGGCAACGGTTGAGCGTACCGCTCAGCGCCGCCAGGTTGACGAGCGAGTTCGGGCTGATGAAGAGCAGATCACGCAGCAGTACGCTACGGCTGAACGTGATGCCCAGGCTGAAGTAGCAGACGGTGAGCGACAGGCCGCAGCCGAACGGGATCGTGCTACCCGTGAAGCCGAAGAACAGAGCTGGTGGGATCGGGCAGTCAATGCGATACGTGATGCCTTCGCGGCATTGACCAGGGCAATCGGCGCGATCTTCGATGCGGTGCGGCGGGCAGTGAATGCCATTCTGGATGCAGCAAAAGCATTTGCAATGCGGCTGATCGACGCTGCCGTATCGTTTATTAATGGCTTGATTGCCGCATTTGGGGCATTCCTGAAGGGGCTGATCGACACCCTGATCGGCAGTATCTTCCCCGAACTGGCAGCCCGACTCAATGCTGCCATCGACAACGCAGTTGCCTTTGCGCAGAACGTTGTCAACACGGTAGCAGCGACCCTCAAAGCCGGAATTGCCGCGATTGTCGAAGGCTTACGCGCCGGTTTGAACGCGATCATCAACGCCTATCAGGCTGCACTCACCGCTGCGCTCAGCGTTGTTCAGGCTGTGCTTACCGGTGATTGGGCGGCGCTGGCACGCATGGCATTGGAAGCGGTGCTGAAGGTGGCCGGGGTTGATCCAGAGACGTTCTACCAGTTTATCGGTCGCGCTCAGGAGACCTTCCAGATGATTCTGGACAATCCCGGTGGTTTTGTCAGCAATCTGGTCGACGCATTTTTGAACGGCGTGCGGCAATTTGCCGACAATTTCTTGAGCCACCTGCAAGCCGGCATTATCGGCTGGCTAACTGGTGCGCTCGGTGGGGCCGGAATTACGTTGCCCGAACGGTTTGACCTCATGGGAGTCCTGAGCCTGATCCAGCAAATCCTGGGTTTAACCTGGGAACGGCTACGCGAGCGGGCGGTGCGCTTGATCGGCCCCCAGGCCGTTGCCATGATTGAATTTGTTGCCGGTTACCTGCAAACGTTGATCGAAGGCGGATGGGATGCGCTCTGGCAGCGGATACGCGACGATCTGGCCGGTCTGCGCGATATGGTGTTCGATAGCATCAAAAACTTCTTGCTCGAACGGATTGTCATGGCGGCGATTACCCGACTGGCGACGATGTTTAATCCGGTGGGAGCGATTGTCAATCTGATCATTGCCGCCTACAACCTTTTCACCTTCTTGCGTGACCAGTTAGCGCGCATTATCGAAGTCGTGCAGACGGTAGTCAATGCCATTGGCGATATTGCCCGTGGCGTCATTCAGCCGGCAGCGCAGCGGGTGGAAGAGGTTCTGGCTCGGTTGTTACCACTGGCAATCGATCTGCTGGCGCGCCTGCTCGGTTTGGGTAATGTCGGCAGGAGAGTCCGCGAGATTATTGAACAGGTGCGGGCTGTCGTTGATCGCGCCCTCGACCGCTTGATCGAGCGGGTACGGGGTATGTTCCGGGGTGGTGGGGATGCTGCGTCAACTGCGGCTCGTCCCTCTGGTGAGCTGGCAATTCCCTTTACCGCTGATGGTCAGCATCACCTCTATGTGCGCATCATCAACGGGCGGGCCGTGATGACAATTGCCAGTCAAGAGCAAGATTTTGATCAATTTGCTGCCGGGCTTGAGCAACGCATCCAGGTGCTACCCGAAGGTCCTGACAAAAATCGCCTGCTTCAACAACTTGCCCATGCCCGGCAACTATCAACCACAGTTGAGACACGGCAAACACAGGCAGCAACCCGTGCCGCTCAGGAGCGCGGCGGCAATATTCAGAGTCAACTTGATCAGCTTATTGCAGCGCTGTCAGCAGTTATGGTGCGGGCAAGCAATGTGCCGCCCGACTTCACACCTGGCGTCATCCAATACAACCCACAAGGGGATCGGGCCAAACGGGCGCACGGTTGGCTGGGCAAGAAACAACCACGTGATGCTGAAGACCAGGCACGTGTATCAAGACCGGTCAACGACGCGATCCGACATCTGGCAGATCAAGGAGTCTCGATTAACACCCAGTTTGATGCCGGTCACCTGATTGCCAGTCGCTACGGTGGAGATGGTCGCTGGCACAATTTAGTGCCGATGGAAGCGAGAATGAATAGGAGCTGGTTTAGTGCTTTTGAGGCGAGAGTACAAACACACGTCGATGCCGACGAAGCCGTTTATGCGGATGTTGAAGCACAGTATAGAGGCAATCCTTTTGCCCGCTTGCTCGGTGAGACGGAAATAACGCAGTTGACGGCTGCGCAACAGGTTGCTGCTGCCACGGCTTTTGAGTGCATTCCACAAGCGATTGTCGTGTCTGTTGGTCGTCGTTCTGATAATGGTCGTGATCAACCTCTCTTTAACTTAACCTTTGATCCGCGTCTTCGTCTTTCACTCACAATTGGACAGTCTCGTGAAGGATTGGTTGGTCAGGAGACAGTTTCTCGGGCACGAGATGTTTTTCAGCAACGTGATGAAGAATGAAGTAAGGAATTATTATGCGCTCGGCCATCCGTCAATTGCAATCGCAATCTCAATATGTGCCCCATTCTGGTGTGAGGCAGTATTCCCATCCCCTCGACCCGGCCACCCGCACTCGCTTCGCGCCGCGCTTTGGGTACGACCTCAGCTCGGTACGTATTCATCACGACTGCTCGGCAGCGGCTACTGCCCGGAGTCTCGGTGCCGCAGCGTACACCATCGGGCGCGATGTCTTTTTTGCTCCGGGTCAACACGCTCCGCATACACCTGCCGGACAACGCTTGCTGGCCCACGAGTTGACGCATGTCGTACAGCAGGCTGAAGGGAGGCACGGACAGAGTCTGCACGCACTCGAGGCGGAGGCTGAACAGCATGCCAACACCGCAACAACGCTGACACCGATCCGTCGCCTGCGTCCGCTGCCGGAGCCGGCTCAGCCACTGCTTCAGTGCTACCGTGTGCCCGGTTCGTTACGCTGCCACGACGTGGTTGACTGGCTGAACGCCAACTCACCCTACGCGCCGGAATGGGCCGAAACCCGTTGTACCTACGATTTCAACGGTGGTGTGCAGACTCGCAGTGAGACCTTACGTGACGGACGAGTGCGGGTGACTGCACGGGGAACGCCTTCGGCTACGGTTGGTGTTGACTGTCCGATTGACCGACCTGAATGGGAACCTACGGATCGGCCCAACCGTGACGCCGAGGTTGCCGCCTGGCAGGCGATGCGAGCAACCCTCGACGCCCACGAAGCCGAACATCGCCGGATCGGCCAGCGCTGGCGGGCTATTCTGGAAGGACGCTTTCGAGCCGTCAGTTTCACGGTTACCGGCAGTGATGCTGCGGATGCGATGCAACAGGCACAGGATCGGTTGACCGCTCTGCAACAACAGTGGCAGGCTGATGCCCAGGCTGCCCAGAACGCGATTGATCCATTCCGTGGGGCAGTATTGCGCTGCCCCTGAAGCAAGGATGCTCTATGACAACGTTTCCTCGTTCACCACGTCTGTTGAAAGGTGCTCTGGTCAGTTTCGATCTACCCAATCCGCAGCCGGCTGTCATCATCTTTCAGTACAACCCTGACACACTGTCGCGCACCCTTGAAGCCCAAACCGGCAGTGAGGGCAGTGATGCGCTGCGAATTAAGGGCGCACCGGTTGAAACGATCAAGCTGGATGTTGAACTCGATGCAACCGACCAGCTCGAACAGGGTGGAGCGGCAGTTGGTTTACACCCACAACTGGCAGCCCTGGAAGTACTCATCTATCCAAAGAGCAGTCTGGTGATTGCAAACACGGCCCTGCTCAATGCCGGCACGATTGAAATTCTGCCACCACAGGCGCCCTTCACGCTCTTCATCTGGGGACCGAAGCGCGTGCTGCCGGTTCGATTAACCGAGTTTAGCATTAGTGAAGAGGCGCATGATCCGCAGCTCAACCCCATTCGGGCAAAAGTCTCGCTTGGTTTGCGGGTGCTGAGTTACAACGACCTGCCACTGACGAATCCCGGCTACCACCTCTTTCTCGCTCATCAGATTGTCAAAGAGACGATGGCAGCGACGGCGCGGAGTAGCTCGCTTGATGCGACCGGTGCCGGATCACTGTCGTTGTAAGGAGGAATACCTTGTTTAATTCCAACAGCCGCTACTATCGGATCGCAACCGCAATCTACACCGATACCGATGGCCGGGAAATTGTCTATCTGCGTCGTCGCTTCTTACCGCAGGGTGCTGCAATGCCACTCCTGGCCGAGATTGAAGTAACCGTTGCCGACCGTCTCGATCTAATCGCTACCAACGCCTTCGGTGACCCCGAACAGTTCTGGCGAATCTGTGATGCCAACGATGCCATGAATCCCTTTGATCTGACGGCTGAGATCGGGCGGCTATTGCGGGTTGCAGTGCCGACCTTTGAGGGGTAATCGCAATGAGTTTACGTAGTACCCGCCTGACGATGCTGATCGGCCCGACGATTCCGGTGCCTGCGCCACCGCCACTGCTGGCAGCACTAACCAGCGTTGAAGTGACCCATCGCGACGAAGGCCGGTCGGGGTTTCAGGTCGTCTTCCAGATCGGACGGGAAGCGGGTGATGTGCTCGATTATGCGTTGCTCGCCGGCCCGGTGCTCCGCACCGGCAACCGCCTGGTGCTGATCGTCTGGTTCGGTGCATTGCCCCAGGTGCTGATGGACGGTCTCATCACCAATCAACAGCTCCAACCCGGCGATCAGCCCGGATCGGCAACGCTCACCATCACCGGCGAAGATGTGAGTGTGGCGATGGATCGGGAAGAAAAGTCGGTTGAGCATCCGGCCCAACCTGAAGCGGTGATTGCCCTCAAGATCATCGCCGTTTATGCCCAGTACGGGTTGATCCCGGTGGTCATTCCGCCGCCAACGATTGATACACCGTTGCCGACCGAACGGATTCCGGTGCAACAGGCAACCGATCTGGCATACCTGCGTCAGATGGCCGAACGGTTTGCCTACGTCTTTTACGTGATGCCCGGCCCGGCACCGCTGACCAACACCGCCTACTGGGGGCCACCGGTACGGATCGGCGTTCCCCAACGGGCGCTAACGGTCAATATGGGTTCGGCAACGAATGTCACCTCGATCAATTTTCAACACGACCCGCTGACTGCAACGACACTTACCGGCCAGGTGCAGGATCGGTCAACCGGTCAGCGCATCCCGGTGCGCTCGTTCGCCAGCCTGCGTCCACCCCTTGCCAGCCTGCCGGCACTCGCCTCGTTTGCCCGCAGCACCATCTTTCGTGGTGCCGGTCTGGGTGCGGTACAGGCCATGGCCCAGGCGCAGGCTGCTACCGATGCGTCGAGCGATGTGTTGACGGTCGAAGGTGACCTTGATACCGGACGGTACGGCAGTTTGTTGCAGGCGCGTGGGCTGGTAGGTCTGCGCGGTGCCGGCTTTAGTTACGATGGCCTCTACTACGTCAAGCAGGTCAAACACCAGATCAGCCGTGAAGGGTATAAGCAGAGCTTTACGTTGACCCGCGAAGGTCTTGGTTCGACGGTACCGGTGGTGCTGCCATGAATCAGTTTTTCGGCAAATACCGTGGCAAAGTTGAAAACAATATCGATCCGTTGCAACAGGGGCGGGTGCAGGTGAGCGTACCGGCAGTGCTCGGCGATGGTCGCCTGAGCTGGGCGATGCCGTGTGTGCCCTTTGCCGGCAATAGTGTCGGTCTGTTCCTCGTCCCGCCGACCGGCGCCAATGTGTGGGTGGAATTCGAGGGGGGCGATCCCGATTACCCGATCTGGAGCGGCTGTTTTTGGGCGCCAGGTGAAGTGCCGGCCTCACCTGCGCTGGCCGAGATGAAGGTCTGGAAGACGGCCACGGCCACCATCACTATCAACGATGTGCCGGGAGCAGGCGGGATCACGATTGAAACAACAACCGGGGCCAGGATTGCAATCTCGGCCACCGGGATCGAGATCGTGAATGGTCAGGGGGCATCGATCAAGCTAACCGGGCCACAGATTTCGCTCAATGATGGAGCATTGGAGGTGACATAATGCCGGGATTTCTTCTCCACGTCGGGGCGACAGTGCTCTGTGCTCATGGTGGTCAGGCGCAGGCCACTGCTCCCAACCCCAGGGTACGGGTGGGCGGGCAGCCGATTGTTACCATCAGCGCACCGCATGCCGTCGCTGGATGTCCTTTTTCAACGGCCAGTGGGCCAATGCCGTGCGTCACTGCCCAATGGACAACCGGCGCGAGTCGGGTACGGGCCGGCGGTGTACCGGTCCTGTTGCAGGACAGTCAGGCCACGTGCGTCCCTAATGGCACACCGGTCAATATTGTGATGACGCAGATACGGGTGAGGGGGAACTGATGCAGATCGCCTTTCCGTACACGATTGACGGCAGCGGGCGTACTGCCCAGGCTGGCGATGATGAGCATATCCGCGACTTGATCGAACAACTCCTCTTCACCGCTCCCGGCGAACGAGTCAATCGACCGGGCTTTGGTGCCGGTTTGCACCGCTTAATCTTCGCACCGAACAGCACCGAACTGGCGACGGCACTGGAATTTATGGTACAGGGAGCGTTGCAAGAGTATCTGGGTGAGTTGATCCGGGTCGAGACGGTGGCCATAGCGGCTGAAGACGAGCGGTTGCGGGTGACGGTGCAGTATGTCGTGCAACGCACCCAGCAGCGCCGTGTGGTTGAGATTGCGAGTTAAGTATGGGCATACAGTTTCGCTGTGCGAATGAGCGCCGGGCACAAGTGCTTGGCACGAGCGCGATACCGCTGAACGGGATTGATTTTCTGGAAGTGCTCGATCAGGACGCGCCGCCTGGCGTGCCACGTCAGCGTACGCTGCTCGTGCAGATGATCAAGCCGGCACCCTGGGGAGTGAGTGCGCTGAATGTGCGGATTGACGGCGGCGTGCGCGTTACCGGGATCAAGGTGGTGTGGGTTCTCCGTGCCGCTGATGCGAGTCCTGCCGATGTCGCTGCCGGCCTTATCACCCCTGCCGAACGATCTTTCTACAACGGACTGCCGGCTGCCGACCGCACGCTGGTGGTACGGGTGAATCAGGCCGGTGACTTTTCCCCCTATACCTTCCGTCTGGTTCGTTCACCGACCGACCCCTCTCCTCCCACCGGCTTCGATCCGGTGCTGAGTATGGTCGAGTTTTCGTTCAAGGTCGATTGCCCGGCGGAGTTCGATTGCGATCCTGATCAACCGTGCCCGCCCCAGCCAACAACGAATCCGCCCATCGACTATCTGGCTCGTGATTATGCCAGCCTGCGCCAGATGCTGTTTGATCGTCTGGCCGTTGTCGCACCCGATTGGCGTAAACGCAACCCTGCCGATCTTGGCGTGGCGATTGTCGAGGGATTGGCCTACATCGGCGATTACCTCAGCTACTACCAGGATGCAGTGGCAACCGAGGCCTACCTCGATACGGCCCGACGGCGGGTGTCGCTGCGTCGCCATGCCCGGCTACTCGACTATGTGCCACACGATGGCGCCAATGCCCGTACCTGGGTGCAGGTGCAGGTTACAGCGCCATTGACCTTGCCGGCGAACACACCGCTGCTGACCAGAGTTGGTGGTGCTCCGGTGCGCATCTTGCCCGACTCGCCCGAACTTGCTCTCGCCCGCCAGCAACGACCATTGGTCTTCGAGACGATGCATAATGCACGGCTCTTTCCTGCGCACAACCAGATGACGATATACACCTGGGGGGACGAAGGTTGTTGTTTACCGGTTGGCAGTACCCAGGCAACGCTGCGTGGTGATCTGAGTGCAACCCTGCGCCCTGGCGATGTGCTGGTCTTCATCGAACAGCGCCATCCGCTGACCGGCTATCGGGCCGATGCCGACCCGCAGCGCCGCCATGCTGTTCGCCTGACCCGCGTCACCGCTGCCAGCGATCCACTCGGCGGCCAGTTTGCCGATCCGCCGACCGCCGATCCGGTTGCGCTCACCGACATTGAATGGCTGGCAGCCGATGCGCTGCCGTTTGTCCTCGATCTGCGTGATGTGGCGGTACCCACTGATGATCGAGATGAGAGCGGTGAACCTTACCAGCCGGCCAGTGTCGTGTTGGGCAATATCGTTCTCGCCGATCACGGTGAAACGTTGCCCGCCGAGCAGTTACCGGCAGTGCGTGATCCATTACGCTACCGTCCCGTGTTGAGCCGTACCGGCATTACCTTCACCGCTCCCTTCGATCCAGCCGATCACACAATCCCGGCAACCTGTCTGGTGAGCGATACCCAACCGCCCGCGACGTTGCCGGCAATCAACCTCACCAGCCCTGCCGGTCTCTGGCGACCGGTGCCCGATCTGCTCGGCAGCAATCGCTTCCAAACCGAATTTATCGCCGAATTAGAGCAGGATGGGCGTTTGTACCTGCGCTTTGGTGATGATCGCAATGGCCGGGCACCGGCATCGGCTGAATCGCTTGTTGCGCACTACCGCGTCGGTTGTGGCACTATCGGCAATATTGGCGCTGACGCGCTGGCCCATATCGTAACCGCTGAAAGCGGGATTCAGCAGGTGCGTAATCCGCTGCCTGCTCGCGGTGGGAGCGAACCCGAGTCCAGTGCGGCGATTCGTCAGTACGCACCGCAAGCCTTTCGTCGCCAGGAGCGGGCCGTCATCCCTGCTGACTATGCAGTAATGGCCGAACGCCACCCCGACGTGCAGCGGGCAGTTGCTACCCGGCGCTGGACGGGAAGCTGGTATACGATCTTTATCACCGTTGATCGGCGTGGTGGCTTGCCGGTGGATGCCGGTTTTGAAACCGACCTGTGCGCATTTCTCGAACGCTACCGCATGGCCGGACAGGATATCGAGATTGATGGACCGATCTATGTCGCCCTCGATCTGGCCTTCATCGTCTGTGTGGAACCCGGCTACTTCGCAGCGAATGTCAAAGCCGCCCTGCTTGAGCGCTTCAGTCCGCGCAACTTTTTCCATCCCGATAACTTCACCTTCGGTCAACCGCTCTATCTGAGCCAGATCGTGGCCGCAGCGATGGCTATTCCGGGTGTGCGCTGGATCGACACCGCTGGCGGCCCTGGCAAACCGACCCGCTTTCAGCGTTGGGGACAGGCTTCCCGTGGCGAACTGACTAAAGGCCAGATCGATGTCGGTCGCCGCGAGATTATTCGTTGCGATACCGATCCAAACCGGCCTGAGCACGGACGTATCGAGTTCATTATGGAGGGTGGCCAATGAGCAGTGATCATCTCGCATCCAACGCACCGTGCGGTTGTGACGAACGGCTCGTGTTCCCATCACCGCATACCAATCCGCCTGCGCAGCCTGCCCTCCACTATCGGTTGGGAACCCACCAATCCTTTCTCCGTCGCATGATCGCCCGTCTCGCCCAACAACCGCTTGCCGACGGACGCCGTCCGCTCGCAATGTTGACCACCCGCGATTCTGCCGATCCCACACTGGCACTGCTCGATGCCGCCGCCATGCTGGCCGATGTCCTCACCTTCTACCAGGAACGGATTGCAAACGAGGGCTTTCTCCGCACGGCCACCGAACGCCAGTCGGTCTTATATCTGGCCCGTGCTATCGGGTATGAACTCAAACCCGGCGTCGCTGCCTCGACCTATCTCGCCTTCACTCTCGACGACTCGCCTGCGGCACCGGCCCAGACCCTCA
The DNA here is from genome assembly GCF_034434295.1 of Chloroflexus sp. GTDB lineage: Bacteria > Chloroflexota > Chloroflexia > Chloroflexales > Chloroflexaceae > Chloroflexus. The sequence goes on along the minus strand of NZ_DAOTZQ010000001.1, from coordinate 13,786 downwards.
TCCCTGCCGGAACCCAGGTGCAGAGTATTCCGGTAAAGCAGGGCGAGCTACCTCAGACCTTCGAGACGACTGGCGACTTTGTTGCTCGGAAAGCCTGGAATCTGCTGCGTCCGCGACCTACCCAACCGCAGCAGCTCGATAAAGGTTCACGAACGCTCTATCTGGCCGGTATTGATACGCGCCTGCAACCGGGTGACTATCTACTCCTGGTGGGCAGCGAACGCGAGCGTGATCCCGGCAACGAGCGTTGGGATCTCCGGCGTGTGCTGTCGGTAACCCCCTACCCCGACCCCAACGGCGGCTACACCGTAGTAACCTGGGAACCCGGCCTGGGTTCGGATCGACCGCCCATGCGCCCGGCTGCGCAACCGCAGGTCTTTGCCCTGCGCCGTGTGGCCCACCTCTTCGGGTTTAACGCGCCTGACTGGCGCCTAATGCCGGCGGATGTTAAAGCCCAATACGCCGGCTCGGCCAGCTCGCTGCCCACCGAATGGCCGGGGTTTGCCATCGACAGCCGCAACCCTCAGCTCGAACTCGATGCCGCATACCCAAAAATCGTACCGGGAAGCTGGATCACCCTGCTCACTCCCGGCTACGCTGAACTCTACCGCGTGACCCGCAATGAATCGGTTGGGGTCGCCAATTTTGCCCTCTCCGGTCAGGTCACGCGCCTAACCGTTGATACGACCGAAAACCTCAACCGCTTCACCCGGCGCTCCACACTGGTACTGGCCGAAAGCGAGTTACTGGCCGTCGCCGCCGAGCCAATCGTGACCCCGGTGACCGGCAAGTACCTCGACGTGGCCGGTATCGTTAGCGATCTCAAACCCGGCCAACCACTCATCGTCAGTGGCAAGCGCAGCCTCACCGACGAACATTCCACCGTTGCTGTAGTATTCGTCGAAGCAGTCCATCCCGCTGCCGACTTCACCACCATCGTGTTACAGGATAAAGGGCTGGATGCGATCAGCCTGATCCGCTCAACCACCGTCATCTACGCCAACGTGGTCGCTGCCACCCACGGCGAAACCACTGCTGCGCCAATCGGCAGCGGTGACGGCAGCCGCTCCCATCAACAGTTCCGGCTCAAGAAGTCACCCTTGACCTATGTGTCGGCGACGACTCCTACCGGTACGGCTTCCACCCTGACGGTGCGCGTCAATGGCGTACTGTGGACAGAAGTACCTTCACTCTACCTTGCCGATCCTGATGAACAATCCTATGTCGTGCGCATCGACGACAGCGGTACTGCAACTGTTCTGTTCGGCGACGGCGTACACGGCGCTCGCTTACCTACCGGCCAGGAAAACATTGTCGCCACCTATCGGTTTGGGATCGGCCTGGCCGGTGAAGTAGACGCAGGCGCACTCACCCTGTTCAAGACCCGCCCGCCCGGTGTACGGAGCGTCACCAATCCCCTTGCGGCGACCGGTGCTGAAGACCCGGAGACCCTTGACGGTGCGCGCCAGAATGCCCCGCAGACCGTCCTGACCCTCGACCGCATCGTCTCGCTGCAAGATGTTACCGATTTCGCCAATGCCTTCGCCGGAATCGGCAAAGCACAGGCCACCGCGTTTCGTCACGGTGAACAGATGATCATCCACCTGACGGTGGCGACTGCCGGCGGCGATTCACCGGCGGCGACCGATCCACTCTTGACCAACCTGCGTCTCGCTATCGATGCCGTTCGTGATCCGGCGGTACTGATGGAACTGGCCGGTTTCAGCTCTCTCACCTTCCGACTCACGGCCACTGTCCGCTACGACCGGCGCTATCGCGCCGATGATGTCCGGCTGGCAATTGAAACTGCGCTCACCACCACCTTCTCCTTCGCCGCACGCGAGTTCGCTCAGCCGGTGACCGCCGCTGAAGTCATTGCGTGCATACAGTCAATTGCGGGCGTTATCGCCGTTGACCTCGACGAACTGGCGTATGCCAGCGGGCGCACCGGTCCCCATCCGTCACTCCTCGTTGCCCGACCTGCCCGTCAGATCGGGGCCACCATTGCGCCTGCCGAACTGCTCGTGCTCGATCCAAACGGGATCAACCTGACACTGATCGAGGCAGCTCTGCCGTAGTTGGGAAAGGCTTGCTATGTCCACCCATCCGCGTGATCGCGTATACGAGCTGTTGCCGGCTGTCTACCGCATTCGTGATGCCGCACAGGGTGAACCGTTGCGTGCGCTGTTGACCATCATCGGCGACGAACTGGCCCGGATCGAAACCGACATCGGCGCTCTCTACGACGATTGGTTCATCGAAACCTGTGCCGCGTGGGTCATTCCCTACATCGGCGACCTCCTCGGTGTGCGCTCACTCCGTGAATTAACCGCCGTCACCGATGTCAGCCTGCGTGCCTATGTCGCCAATACCCTGCGCTACCGCCGCCGCAAAGGGACAGCACCCGTCCTCGAACAACTCGCTCGTGATGTCACCGGCTGGCCGTGTCGGGTCGTCGAATACTTCACCCACCTGGCAACCACCCAGCATCTCAACCATATCCGGCTGGATAGCCCGGCGACGGCGTCCTTACGCGACGCCAACCGACTTGAATTGAACGGTGGCCCGCTCGAAACCCTCAACCGTACCGCCGAAGTCCGCCGGATCGAAAACGGTCGCGGTCGCTACAACATCCCCAACCTCGGCCTCTTCGTATGGCGCATCCAACCCTACGTCATCCAGGGCGTCACACCGCGACCGGTCACCGACCCACCCGATGGTCGCTACTGGTTTAGTCCCCTCGGTAACGACATTCCCCTCTTCAACCGGCCCCGTACCGAAATCGAAATCACCCACCTCGCCGAAGAACCCGATCTACCGGTGCCCCTGCCTCGCCGCGCCCTCCACGACGACCTCGCCGCGCTCCGTCAGGGCAGCATCAGCGAAAGTGCCTACCTGCCCGCCGCCCGGCCCGCTTTTCAAATACTGGTACCCGACGGCACCGGCAGCCTCGTGCCCGTCCCACCCTCCCAAATCCTCATCTGCGACCTCAGCGACTGGCGTCGGCCATCTGCCCCGTTTCAAGTCGCCGTCGACCCGCAACTCGGTCGGCTCACCTTCCCCGGTGGCACCGTACCGACCGACCTGCTGGTCAACTACACCTACGGCTTCGTTGCCGACATCGGCGGCGGCCCCTACACCCGTCGCACCACCCTCATCAATCCAACCCCCAGCGATTTTGCCGCCACCGTCGCCCAACGGCGCAGTGCCGACGCCACTACCCTCACCGCAGCACTCACCGCCTGGAGTTCCTCATCGGCATCGCTTGGCGTCATCACCATCCTCGACAGCGCCACCTATCGCGAAGACCTCACCATCGCCACGACGCCCGGTCGCACCCTCGTCATTCAGGCCGCCGACGGCCAGCGCCCACTCATCCACCTCACCAACCCGCTCCGCATCATCGGCAACGGCAACAAAGCCACCCTCAGAATCAACGGCTGCTGGATCGCAGGCGGGATCGACATCGCCGCCGGCGCCCTCGAACGCCTGGAAATACTCCATTGCACCCTCGTTCCCGGCTGGCACCTCGATAGCACCGGCGCCCCCCAATTCCCCACCCGACCCGCCATTCAGGCTGCCGCTCCCAACCCCGATCTGCGGATCGAACTCAACCGCAGCATCAGCGGTGCGGTATATCTGGCGGAAGATTCTGATGGACTGCTTGCCCACGATACAATCCTCGACGCCTTCGCGCCGGCCAGCCCAGCCTGCGCTGCCGGTGCCAATGGGGAGAAGATCGGCCCGCCGGCCAGCTTTATTCGCTGCACGGTACACGGCGAAGTGCGGGTGCGCCAGATCGACCTCATTTCCGAAAGCATCATGCTGGGTCGCGTCATCGCCGCCCGTCGCCAGATCGGTTGCAGCCGGTTCAGCTTCCTGGCGCCGGGATCGCGCGCCCCCCGCCGTTTTCGCTGCCAGCCCGATCTGGCCCTCGCCGCCGCCGCGGCTGATCGGGGCCTCCCCGTCTCAGCCCTATCTGCAGCCCAGCGCCAGACGATCATTCTCTCAGTCACACCATCATTCACCAGTACACGCTTTGGCCATCCGGCCTACATGCAACTCGCTCGCACCTGCTCCGACGCCATTACCCGTGGGGCTGAAGACGGCAACGAAATGGGGGCGTTTTACCTCATCCAGCAAGCCTTCCGCCTCGCAAATCTCCGCCAGGCGTTGCACGAATACCTGCGCGTTGGTCTCGCTGCCGGTGTCTGGTTAGCAACATAGCAGATACGGTGTAACGGCACTGTCTTCTCTTTTCGACAAGGAGTCTCCTATGCGCGGTGATTTTACCCGTTGGACGTTCAACCGCACCAAACACTACAGTGGTGTACTCAATCAGCAGGGGCGGGTCGCGCTCGATGCCGATTGGAATGAACAGATTGCCATCGATCTTGATGATGACCGCACTGTCCGGCGCGATCTGATAGGTCTGTGCGGCGGCCCCCAGGGGCAGGCCGGCTTTGATATAGTGATAACAGGCGGTACACTCGCCGTGACCGCCGGTCGTTACTACGTTGCCGGCATCCGGGTTGAAAACGAACAGACCGTTCCGATCACCGAACAACCCGACTTACCGGTTGCCGGCCTGTCCGAACTGGCCGGCCTGCCTGCCGACACCGCGCTACCTGCCGGCACCTACCTTGCCTACCTCGATGTCTGGGAGCGACACATCACCGCGCTTGAAGACCCTGCGTTGCGCGAAGTGGCCCTGGGCGGCCCCGATACCACCACCCGCCTGCGCGTCATGGCGCAGGTCAAACTCCTGCGCCTTGGTGACCTGGGAACGTCACTTTCGTGTGCATCCACCACGTCCGCCTGGGAAGCCTTGCTGGCCGGTAGTACCGGTCAGCTCGCAGCCCGTGCCGAACCCGATCCAACGGTGACCGACCCCTGCATCGTGCCGGCCACAGCCGGTTATCGCGGTTTAGAAAACCAGCTCTACCGGGTTGAAGTTCATCGCATTGTCTCTACGACCCGCATTGCTCTCAAATGGTCGCGCGAAAATGGTTCTGTCGTGGTTGGTTGGAGCGGACAGGATACACTCAATCCCAACCGCCTTACCGTAAGCAGTACCGGTCGCGATGAAGTGTTAGGGCTGGCGCCCAACCAATGGGTCGAACTCACCGACGACGATCGCGAGCGGCGGGGGGAGTCAGGGCTACTGGTGAAAATCGTCCAGGTCGAAGGTCAGGTCATCACCATCGATCCTGCCGGTCAGACTGTTGCCTACACTGCTTTCACGCACAATCCCAAAGTGCGGCGCTGGGACATGCCCGACGGCGAAGTGATTGTGACCACCAATGCTGCCGCCTGGACTGAACTTGAACAAGGTGTGCAGATTCGGCTCAAAGCGGGCACCTTTCGTCCCGGTGATTACTGGCTTATTCCGGCGCGGGTTGCCACCGGCGACATCGAATGGCCACGTGACACCGCTCAACAGCCGATCCCCCAACGACCGCACGGCGTCCACCACGCCTATTGCCGACTGGCACTGCTCGCATTCAGCGGCACAACCTGGACAAAGCGCGGAGATTGTCGGCGGCTCTTTCCCCCGCTCACCGAATCGATCCACTACTACGGTGCAGGCGGTGACGGTCAATCCGCTCTACCGGGCGAACTACTCCCACAACCGTTACAGGTTGCCGTCACCAACGGGCAGCAACCGGTAAACAATGCCCGAGTACGCTTTCAACTGGTACCACCAACCGCAGCTGGCCAGCTCACAGCCGGGAGCGTGACCGGCACCAGCATTGACGTTACCACCGGCGAAAACGGCATCTACTCGTGCCGATGGCGACTCGGCCCGACCGCCCAGAGTCAACGGGTCGAAGCATTTCTGGTCGAGATCGACGGCAAGCCGTTTGTCGATAATACCGGCGAGCCGATACTCCCCCGCATCTTCTTCAATGCCAGCCTCGAACGGCAGAGCCGGGGCGGGTGTTGCGTCACCATTGGCGTTGACGGCGACTTTCCCGACCTTAACACCGCCCTCAAAGAACTGCTGGCCCGCGACGAACGCCGTCTCGCCTTCTGCCTGCGTCCTGGCGTGCACGAAGTTGGTGGATTCCGTCTCGATCCCTCGCTCAATGATCGTCCCCTACAGCTTGAGCTAAAAGGTTGCAGCTTCGCCACCGATCTGCGCCTGACCGCACCGCTGGAGTTTATCGGGATTGACTCCATCGTCCTCCACAACCTTGCCATCACCGTTACCTTCATCCCCGAACCGGGAACGGCTGCGCTCTCGTTTACCCGCTGCCCCTACCTGATCATCACCGACAACCAGTTCAGCGGCATGACCGTGACTGTGAGCGGACAAGATAATGAACCCGGTGGTAGCGCACTGTTAAGCATTGTTGATAGCGATACAGTTCGCCTGAGCGGCAACACCTTCGTCGCAGCGATGCCTGAGCGAACCTTCCCGCCACTCCGCGATCTGTTTGCGAAAGCGGAACTGGCGCTACTCGCCGATCTCTTCGCTGATGAAAATCGGCTTATGCTCCCGGAGTGGCGTGAACCGGCCCGCAACATTGCCGAAGAGCTGGCCCGCCTCGATCCCGAACGGCGTCAGCAAAACGCCCGTATCATAGCGGCCCAAGTCTCTGAACGCATGAACTTCCTGTCGTTTGGCGAAATAGTGCAGTTCACGAAACTGACCACGGCGTTACAGGCGCTCCGGGCGGATACGGCCACACTCTTCGACATTCTGCTCGATCTGCGCCTATCGGCGGTGAAATCCCGCCCCGGCACCGCGCTCATGCTCCACCAGCGTCGGCTATTCAGCGGCGAAAATCTCGGCCTCGTCGCCGACCTTCTCGGCGAAGACGACATGATCCTGCTTGAACACAACCGCATTGCCGGAGTCATCAGCCTCTACGGCATGCCGGCGTCACGCGAACAGATCGCCGAACTCGCCGGACGGCTACGTGCGTTTGATCGCCAGCCCAACGAACCGGGCGGATCACGTCTGCAAATCAACACCTCCTTCATGGGCACAGTCCACCTGCGCAGCAATCATCTGGTCGCCCTCACCATCGGTGCTGCCCTGCTTAACACATTGCAGCCATTGACCGATCAAAACAACCCCGTGCTACCCGAAAACATCTATGCTCGCCTCTTACTCGATAGCAATATCATCGAAGGAGTATTCAACATCACCCTCAGCCGCAACCTGATCATGCAAGCCAATACTTTCACTGCCATGGCTGCCCCGCGCACTCGCACACCCCCAACCACTGCCGTCGGTTCAGCTATTGCCCCCCTCGGCTGGTGTCTCGCCGATGTGGCCACCTACCTTGGCAATCAAGGTCCTGGACAGGCAACCCTCTTCGACATCGCTCGCCTCAGCGAACGGGTCGCCAATCTCCAGATACAAATCGTATAAGGGCGATGCGTGCGTAGGGGACATAAACATTTCCGGCGCATTCCCCACCTGTACACTACACACTACTGACCCTCCCTGAACCGTCCACACCCGCCCCCAGCGGGGGCGGGCTGGGGTGGGGGCGTGTCTGCAACAACCCACCAGCCTTTCGCTGGTGACAAACCTGGGATCGTGCCAAGAAGCCGATCAAATGGTGCGAGGAGGATTGAGCTTTCTGCCTGCTGAGATAGCTCGCATGCAGCACGATGACAGCCTCATCGCTGTCGCCTTCTGCCCCGACGGACACCAGGTTGTGAGCGGGAGTTGGGATGGCACTGCCCATCTCTGGGATGTGACCACAGGGCAAGAAGTAGTGCGCATGCAGCACGAAGACCGGGTGACTGCTATTGACTTCAGTGCAGACGGGCGCCTGATAGCGACAGGAAGTAAAGATACTACTATCCGGGTGTGGGATGCAGCGACGGGACGAGAAATAGCACGGATGTCGCACAATGACGAGGTGACAACCGTGGTATTCAGCCCGGATGGACGCTGGGTAGTGAGCGTGAGTAATGATCACACCGTTCGCGTGTGGGACGTGGCAAGGCGTCGTGAGTTGGTTCGTATGAGCCACGACTCTACGGTAAGCGATGTCATGTTCAGTTCGGATGCGCGCTGGGTGATCAGTGGAAGTCTTGATGGTACAGCGCGTGTATGGGATACGGCTACCGGGCGTGAGGTTTCCAGGACAACTGTCAATTATAGCGTGAATTCTGTTATCTTCCATCCCGACCGGAGCTGGGTGGTGAGTGGGAGTTCTGGTTTACTGGGTCGGGCTTCAGCTCTGGTCTGGGATGCGGAGACCGGACAAGAGATCGCTCGCGTAACCCACGATGTCTATACCGTTGCCTTCAGTCCCGACGGTACTTACGTGGTTAGTGCAGGCTGCGATCATTGGACGCGGACAGAGCGAGTGGTAGTTCCTACCTTCTGCATACAAGGCTCTGCGCGGGTGTGGGAAGCAGCGACCGGTCGCGAAGTTACTCGTGTGGATTTTGCTAACAAGGTGACGATAGCTGCCTTCAGCCCGGATGGGCAATATGTGGTCAGCGCTGGCAGAGAGGTCATTCAGGTTTGGGATGCCTTGACCGGAGACATAGTATTGAGCACAATGAGCAATACTTTGGTGAATGCTGCTGCATTCAGTTCAGACGGACGCCGGCTGGTTATCGGCGGCCTGGATGGTACCGTCCAGGTATGGGATATGTCAGGTACTTCTGCGATTGCCAGAGTCTCCCACCAGAGCAGGGTAACAACCGTTGCTTTCAGCCCAGACGGGCAATACATTGCCCGTCGCAGTGATCAAATTGCCCAGGTATCGGAGCTACAGACCGGACGAGTTATGCGCATGCCCAACGAAATCAAGGTGACTACGCTTTCCTTCAGCCCAGATGGACGGTATGTCGTCAGTGGGAGTGAGGAAGGTGCTGTCCAGGTGTGGGATGTGACAACAGGGCAGGAGATCTCCCGTCTGCTCCATGATAGCTGGGTGTCTACCGTTGCCTTCAGCCCAGACGGACGGTGGGTCGTCAGTGGGGCTTTCGATGGCATAATGCGGGTGTGGGAAGTGACGACCGGACATACCATTGCTCAAATGAACCACGAGCATTCGATAGAAGCCGCTCTGTTCAGTCCCGACGGGCGTTGGGTAGCCAGTGCGAATGATTATGGTGAAGTGCGGGTGTGGGATGCGGCCACCGGCCGTGAAATAACTCGCATGTCTCATGAGCCTGATGTCAATCATATCGCCTTCAGCCCTGACGGGCGTTATGTAGTCAGTGGTGGCTGGGATGGCGTGGTGAGGGTATGGGACGCGGCCACCGATGAAATGATTGCCAGAATGTCCCATGACCACAGCGTAACTAACGTTGCGTTTAGCCCAGATGGGCGTCGCATCGTCAGTAGTAGTTATGATAAAACTGTGCGGGTTTGGGATGTTGCCACCGGAGATGAGCTACTGAAGTTGACCAATGAAAATGTTGTGACCAACGTTGCTGTAAATATGGACGGTAACTACACACTTAGTGTGGATGGTTTCATCGTGCATGTGTGGGAGATTACCACCGGGCGCGAAGTTGCTCGTATCACGTCTACCAGTCCGGTATGGGTTGCAGCCTTCAGCCCGGACGGGCGCTGGGTAGTGAGCGGCGATGGCGATGATGACAGTGGTACCGTTCTTGTCTGGCCCTGGCACCCCGAAGATCTGCTTGCTGAAGCCTGCAATCGCGTGCCGCGCAACCTGACCGAGGAATGGGTGCAGTACCTGGGGCCAGATATACCGTATCACGCCACCTGTCCCGGCAAGCCGTAGAGGTTGTGGTGAGGTGGATGTCTGTCCATATAGCTGGTAAACGGTAGCGTGCGGCTTGCAAACCGTTTCCGTCGCAGATGGGTAACGGTATTCAGACAGTCAGCCCAACAGATAACGAGCACACCCGGCAACCCCCGTGGGCGCAGGAGAGTAGGGGCGGGTTCCTAACCTTCCCCCGTTGTCCTACGCCTTCGCGCCGGCCAGACCAGCCTGCACTGCCACTGCCAATCGGGAGAAGATCGACCCGCCGGCCAGCTTTATTTGCAACACGGTACACAGCGAAGTAGAGGCTTACCGGATCGCGTGATTGCTGACCACTGCCAGATCGATTGAAGCTCTCTACTACTGGCGTTACGAGCGCTCCGCGTATGCTCCATCGCAGGGTTCCCACAACTCTCCCTGTCACGCTGCTGACGTACTGCACCAGCACGGGTTGGTATTGCACGCCGGGATGGTTATGGTGTACCATGATCAACAGCAGCATCTGTACCAGTGTTCTCCGTGCCTCTGTGGTGATATAACTTGGGTAAAGGTAATCCGCGTTCATCCGCCAGCCCCGCGTCCATCCGTGTCCCCCCCTCCCCCTGTAGCGCTCACCGATCCGCACCGCTGTGGTGGTATAAGGTGGCAACCTGGACGCTACATCCGCGTTCATCCGCCAGCCCCGCGTCCATCCGTGTTCCCTCCTTCCCCGTAGCGCTCAACGATCCGCTCAATCAGCCGCGTGGTTGCGTACCCCTCGCTAAACGGCAGAATCTGCACCTCGCCTCCCAGCGCCTGCACAACCCGCGCTTCAGGTAGGCGGGTGGCGTCAAAGGTAGTTCCCTGCCCGTAATCGCCCCCCTTCACGTACAGATCGGGCGCTAACGCGGCTACCACGGCCTCCGCCGTGCGCTCGTTGAAGATGGTCACTGCATCAACGCAGCGCAGCGCGGCCACAATCGTTGCCCGCTCTGCCTCCGGGACGATAGGGCGCAGCGAACCCTTCAATTGACGGGTTGACTCGTCGCTGTTGATGGCAACGATCAGCCGATCACCAAGCGCACGGGCTGCTGTCAGATAGTGAACGTGTCCTATATGGAGCAGATCAAAGACGCCGTTCGTGAACACTACTTTCAAGCCACCGGCCCGCCAGGTAGCACGTAATGCGATCAGTTCATGTAGCGGGTAGATGTTCATCGTCGTTCACGAAACGGTGACGTAAGCGGTAAACCCAGCCAGCACAAGACCATCACAACCAATACCGCACATACCAACAGACCGATCTGCTCGCCCGTCAGTGGTGCGCCGACGAAGAGGGCAGTTGCCAGAAATCCACCCATCGGCGCGATCGTCTGGATTGGTACCAGCCGACCGGCGTGCCGCCAGTCACCGTAGCGCAGCCGCTCGCCGATGCTGCGCCCGATCACCGTTCCAACCGTGCCGATCAGTGCCCACAGAAATGCGGCAATGAAAATACTCCACGCTCGTGAAGCCCACCAAAATGCGCTCCCGCCGATCAACCCGATCACCACACAAACCGCTGACGATACCCACAGTGGCGCCGGAAAGAACTTTGCCATCGTTGCCACCCTGTTGCCGGTGAGACATCGACAACGACGCCTCACCGGTTAGTGCCTGTACCCACAATGTTTACACGACCCACCGCGAATCAAGCGCCTGCGCACGGGCAGCAATCGCCGCTCGCCGCTCCTCAAAACCACGCCGACCCAACAGTGCGTATGTGTTAATCTTCCCGGCCTCAACTCCGGGTTGATCGAATGCGTTGATATCGTACAGCTCACCGGCTATCGCCGTCTGCATCTCCATCAGCATAAAGAACTGACCGAGCGTAAAGGCATTGATCTCCGGGAAGATATGCGTGATGTTTGGTTGACCGGCCTCACTCAGTGCAATCGCAGTAGCCTGTTGTTCGGCCTGGATCAGCTCGGCCATTGTATGACCACCCAGATAGCTCACGCCTTCCAGATCGGCGTATGCCGTTGGAATGGGGGCTGTCTCGGCGTACTGTTCAACGGCGACGAAATTGATCAGCTTGTCATACGGCCCTTCCATATAGAGTTGAACCTGCGAATGCTGATCGGTTGCGCCCAAAGCCTTGACCGGTGTCTGCCCGACCCGTGCCGGCCTACCCTGACGATCTACCGCCTTACCCAGGCTCTCAGCCCACAATTGCGCAAACCAGTCGGCGACATCACGGAGCCGGTTCGCATACGGCATCATCACCACAATTGGCTTGCCCTTGCGGAAGCAGAGGTAGTTGATGAGTGCGCCAAGGGCTGCCGGGTTCCGCAACGGATCGGGGTTGGCGGCCAGTTCGCCACCGTAGGCGGCACCGGCCAGTAGCTCACGAATATTCACCCCTGTCATCGCCGCCGACAATAACCCGACAGAGGTCAATACCGAGAAGCGGCCACCGACTTTTGGCGGGAGATCGAACATTGTCCATCCCTCACGCTGCCCAATCTGGCGCAGAAACCCACTGCTGGGATCGGTCGTCAACACGATATGATCACCGAGCCGGTCTTCGCCGACTGCCTCAACCAGCGCCTGGCGAAAGTAGAGAAACGATGCCATCGTCTCGGCGGTAGTGCCGCTCTTGCTAATGACGTTGAACATCGTCCGCCGGAGATCGAGCATCCGTAGCGCACCTGCATTCAATTCCGGGTCCGAATTATCGAGTACCAGCAGCCGCGGCCAGCCACGTTGCTCGCGTGGTAACAGGTTATAAAACGGTCCGTTGATTGCCGTCTGTACTGCGATGTTCCCCAGCGCCGAACCACCAATGCCCAGCACGACGAAGGTGTCAATCCGATCACGGTGGGCAACAGCAAACTGCTCAAACGGCGTTACGTCTTGATCGGGCAGTAACGGCCAGCCAAGATCGGCCCGTCGTTCCTGGACGGCAGCAATCGCTGCTGCGGCGCGTGGAGCTTCTGCTTCAAGTTCAGCCGGGGTCAAACCATGCGTTCCAAACACATTATTTACATCGAGCCGAATGCGTTGCTTCTCCCGCCACGCGGTATCCTCATAGCGCATACTCAACTCCTTCACTAATCGGTGTGTACGCAACTTCTGCAAACGCAGAAGCGAAGCAGTGCCGTTACTTGCATGTGAGCACAATGAGCCTATCAGCGCCGATTGTTATTGCGCACACAGTATAACACTCATCTGCATGGTGCTATAGACGGGCTTTGGCTCGGAAACGTGCTGTGTGAGGCACTAACAATCACTCCCTTGCGTTTCCGTGCAGGTAGCGATAAGATGATTCAACAAACACGCAGTCCCGGTCATCCCCAAACGATAGCATTTCATCACCTGAAGGAGTCGCTATGCACGCCATTCAGAGCGCAGACATCAAAAGTTTTGCCATCGGCTTGATGAATCTCCGCCCATTTGCCGGTCAGGAATTAATGGCAGTGCGGGTTGATGCGCCAAAGGGCGCAGTTGCTCCAGCCCACAGTCATCCCCACGAACAGATGACGCTTGTCATCAGTGGTCGTTTACGGTTTCGAGTAGGTGAGGAATGGCGTGAACTCGGTCCGCTCGAGATTGTCCACATTCCCGGTGGGGTCGAACACGAAGCGATTATGGAAGAAGATTCCGTCTTCTTCGATCTCTTCCATCCGATACGAGCCGACTTTTTGCAGCGACAGGCTGAAGCCGGATCATGATGAAGAGTTTTGCATGCGCTCGTTACTGGCCTGGCGAGCTGCGGCATACTCCTCTGCCGTAATTACCTGACCGCCAACAATATCCTGACTCAACAGGCGGCGTTGGCGGTCGAAGCGCAACTCCGCCGTCATCAGACGAAAACAGCGGTCGTCCATCATCTCTTTACGTATCCAGTAGCCACTAATCTCCTCGCGGTCATCGTACTCTGCCGACAGATCGTTGTAGAGATTAATCCGCACCTGTACCGCTGCGCCGCAGCGCTGACAGCGCACATGGAGCAGCATAAACGGTGCCTCTTCGCTCCGCCCCCCAAAGAGTCTGCGCAACCATTGCATGAGTTCACTCCCTGGCAATCTGTTTACTGGTGATACTCTTCA